>NZ_JAOWHT010000042.1:81136-266766 GCF_030332445.1 Citrobacter sp. Cpo126 | reverse complement strand
CCCCGCTGACCCGGCGGCTTGTAATCCGTTGTTCCGTGTCAGTGGAGGCGCATTATAGGGAGTTATTTCAGGCTGACAAGTTAAAAATATAAAAAACTTATCAAGCGATTACTTTTCAATCAATACGTCCATTTTCGCCTGGATTTTAAACAAAAACGAGCCCCGCAGGGCCCGTTTATTGTTGTTTTGTGACTTACTGCACTGCCACTATGCGATCGTCATTCACTTCCAGACGAATCGTTTTGCCCGGAATCAGTTCACCAGACAGAATTTGCTGCGCCAGCGGGTTTTCGATCTGCTGCTGGATAGCACGTTTCAATGGACGCGCGCCATACACCGGATCGTAACCATTCGCGCTCAGCAGTTTAAGCGCCTCGTCAGAAATATGGATTTCATAGCCACGCTCTTCCAGACGTTTGTACAGACGCTGCAACTGGATCTGAGCAATAGAAGCAATATGCTGCTCACCCAACGGATGGAATACAACAACCTCATCTATACGGTTGATGAATTCCGGGCGGAAGTTGTGGCTCACGACGCCCAGCACCATATCTTTCATGTGACCGTAATCCAACTCGCCGAAGCGTTCCTGGATCAGATCGGACCCCAGGTTCGAGGTCATGATAACAACCGTATTACGGAAGTCGACCGTTCTCCCCTGTCCGTCAGTCAAACGACCATCGTCAAGCACCTGCAGCAGAATGTTGAACACATCCAGGTGTGCTTTCTCCACTTCATCCAACAAGATGACGGAGTAAGGACGACGACGTACTGCTTCCGTCAGGTAACCACCCTCTTCATAACCGACATATCCCGGAGGTGCCCCGACCAAACGAGACACCGAGTGTTTCTCCATAAACTCGGACATATCGATACGCACCATTGCATCGTCACTGTCGAACATAAAGTTTGCCAGCGCTTTGCACAGTTCGGTTTTACCGACACCGGTTGGACCAAGGAACAGGAATGAACCAATCGGACGATTCGGATCGGACAAGCCCGCACGGCTACGACGGATGGCGTTAGAAACGGCTTCCACCGCTTCGTTCTGACCAATCACGCGGCTGTGCAGCTCCTGCTCCATACGCAACAGTTTTTCTCGTTCGCCTTCCAGCATGCGAGCAACTGGGATCCCGGTCCAGCGCGCCAGCACCTCAGCAATTTCTGCATCCGTAACTTTATTACGCAGCAGACGCATGGTTTTGCCTTCAGACTGGGTGGCTGCTTCCAGTTGTTTTTCCAGTTCAGGAATTTTGCCGTACTGCAGTTCAGACATCCGCGCCAGGTCGCCAACGCGGCGCGCCTGTTCGATGGCGATTTTTGCCTGCTCCAGCTCAGCCTTGATAGTTTGCGTTCCCGAGAGGGAAGCTTTTTCAGCTTTCCACTCTTCCTCTAACTCAGAATACTGGCGTTCTTTGTCGTCCAGCTCTTCGTTGAGCATATCGAGACGTTTTTTACTTGCCTCATCAGACTCTTTCATTAATGCCTGCTGTTCCAGTTTGAGCTGGATAATACGGCGGTCGAGTCTGTCGAGTTCCTCCGGCTTGGAGTCAATCTGCATACGAATGCTGGATGCCGCTTCGTCAATAAGGTCGATAGCTTTATCCGGCAACTGACGATCGGCAATATATCGATGAGACAGCGTAGCAGCCGCAACAATCGCCGGGTCAGTAATCTGCACATGATGGTGCAGTTCATAACGTTCTTTCAGGCCACGCAAGATTGCGATGGTGTCTTCCACTGAAGGTTCAGCCACAAACACTTTCTGGAAACGACGTTCCAGCGCCGCATCTTTTTCGATGTACTGGCGATACTCATCAAGCGTTGTTGCGCCTACGCAGTGCAGTTCCCCGCGAGCCAGTGCTGGTTTCAGCATGTTCCCGGCGTCCATTGCGCCATCGGCTTTACCCGCCCCAACCATGGTATGCAATTCGTCGATAAACAGAATGACGTTGCCTTCCTGTTTCGAGAGATCGTTCAGCACACCTTTTAAACGTTCTTCAAACTCACCACGATATTTGGCCCCAGCCACCAGCGCGCCCATATCCAGCGCCAGTACACGACGGCCTTTTAAGCCTTCCGGCACTTCACCATTGATGATGCGTTGGGCCAGCCCTTCAACGATGGCGGTTTTACCGACACCGGGTTCACCGATTAACACCGGGTTATTTTTAGTACGACGTTGCAGCACCTGAATGGTACGGCGAATTTCTTCATCACGGCCGATGACCGGATCGAGTTTGCCCTGTTCGGCACGTTCGGTCAGATCGACGGTATATTTTTTCAAGGCCTGACGTTGGTCTTCAGCCCCCTGGTCATTCACGCTTTCACCTCCACGCATTTGTTCAATTGCCTGAGTGATATTGGCGGTCGTCGCGCCTGCTGATTTTAATAAGTCGGTCAGCGTACCGCGTGACTCAAGCGCCGCCAGAACGAACAGTTCTGACGAAATAAAGTTGTCCCCACGTTTTTGCGCCAGCTTGTCGCAAAGATTCAGTACACGCACCAGTTCCTGAGAAGGCTGCACATCGCCACCGGTACCTTCTACCTGTGGCAAACGGCTCAACGCCTGGTCAATGGCTGTACGTAACTGGCCAGCATTAATGCCAGCAGACGTTAATAAAGGACGTACCGATCCCCCTTCCTGATTCAGCAAGGCGCTCATTAGATGAAGTGGTTCGATGAATTGATTGTCGTGCCCCAATGCGAGTGACTGGGCATCGGCAAGAGCAAGCTGGAATTTATTAGTAAGACGATCCAGACGCATAACTCCTCCCATAACAGGTCAAAATTGCTACTGGAGATTAAATGAGGTCATCCCTCAATTATTCAAGGTGAATGACCTGAATTATGTGAAAAGAAAATTACACGTACCGGATCGTCTTGATTCTTTAGGTTATATCAGCCAAATAAAACTTGCCATACGACCCGTGGTATTGTCGCGACGATAAGAGAAGAACGTCTCACTTTCGCTGAAGGTGCAACGGTCGCCGCCGTGGATGTTCTCTACCCCGACACTGGACAGACGCTGGCGCGCAAGCTGGTAGATATCCGCCAGATACTTGTCGCCACGCGGTACAAATGCGAGGTCCGCTTGCGGATCTTTCGTCATGAACGCCTCGCGGACTTCTGGTCCAACTTCAAACGCGTTTGGACCTATCGCCGGGCCTAGCCAGGCAATAATGTTTTCAGGTTTGTCGGCAAAACACGCCACCGTCTCTTCCAGCACGCCGGCGCATAATCCGCGCCAACCCGCATGGGCCGCAGCAACTTCCGTTCCGGCACGATTGCAAAACAACACCGGCAAACAATCAGCGGTCATCACCGCACACACGGTGCCCGGCGTGTTGCTGTACGACGCATCTGCGCGTTTGCAGGTGTAAGGCTCGCCGGTCAGTTTCAGGACATCCTTACCGTGGACCTGCTCCAGCCAGACTGGCTTTGACGGCAGATTGCCCGCAGCAAACAGTCGTTTGCGGTTCTCTTCAACATGCTCCGGGTTATCGCCGCAATGGGCGCCCAGATTCAGCGAATCGTAAGGCGGCATACTGACTCCGCCAATACGGGTAGAACTACACGCCGCGACACCTTGCGGTATCGGCCACTGCGGGACAATTAGCTTACTCATAGCCAGGCAATATCATCCTTATGTTCTTCGAAATCAGCGCGCATCACTTCAATCAACTGCACCATATCTTGTGGGATCGGCGCATGCCATTCCATTTCGATACCGGAAATCGGGTGATACAAACGCAGCATGGTCGCGTGCAGCGCTTGACGGTCGAACTTACGCAGTACGGAGATAAATTCGTCAGAAGCGCCTTTCGGTGGACGTGGACGACCGCCGTAAACCTGATCGCCCACCAGCGGATGAGTGATATGTGCCATGTGCACGCGGATCTGGTGCGTACGTCCGGTTTCCAGACGCAACCGCAGACGCGTGTGCACACGGAAGTGTTCCATAATGCGATAGTGCGTTACCGCCGGTTTCCCCATTGGGTGTACCGCCATGTGCGTACGCTTAGTCGGGTGACGGCTAATCGGTTCCTCAACGGTTCCGCCAGCAGTCATGTGACCAATTGCCACGGCTTCGTACTCACGGGTAATTTCGCGCAGCTGCAACGACTCCACCAAACGTGTTTGCGCCGGAACCGTTTTTGCCACCACCATTAATCCGGTCGTGTCTTTATCCAGACGGTGCACGATACCAGCACGAGGAACATCCGCGATTGGCGGGTAGTAATGCAGTAACGCATTCAATACCGTACCATCAGGATTCCCGGCGCCCGGATGCACTACAAGGTCACGGGGTTTGTTGATGACAAGAATGTCGTCATCTTCATAAACGATATCCAGTGGGATATCCTGAGGTTCAAAACGAACCTCTTCATCAATTTCTGCATTGATGGAGACACGCTCTCCACCCAACACTTTTTCTTTCGGTTTATCGCAAAGTTGGTCATTTACCAGTACGCGCTGGTCGAGGATCCATTCTTTTATGCGCGATCGCGAATAATCAGGGAACAATTCGGCCAAAGCCTGATCTAAGCGTTGACCGAGCTGATTTTCGGAGACTGTTGCGGTGAGTTCTACTCGTTGTGCCATAAACTGCTTCTTCGTTTAACGTTGGGTTTTACGGCTTTGCCGTTTAATATAGTGTGCTATTGTAGCTGGTCTTAACCGGGAGCAGGAACAGAGAATCTCCCGTATTACATTTTGAGGAAAGTCAAAACGTCATGACGCGCATGAAATATCTGGTGGCAGCAGCCACGTTGAGCCTGTTTTTGGCGGGTTGCTCTGGTTCAAAGGAAGAGGTGCCCGATAATCCGCCAAATGAAATCTACGCGACTGCTCAGCAAAAGCTGCAGGACGGTAACTGGAAACAGGCAATAACGCAATTGGAAGCGTTGGATAACCGTTATCCATTTGGACCGTATTCTCAGCAGGTGCAATTAGATCTCATCTACGCCTACTACAAAAACGCCGATCTGCCACTTGCTCAGGCTGCCATCGATCGTTTTATCCGTCTTAACCCGACACACCCTAACATTGATTATGTCATGTATATGCGTGGCCTGACCAATATGGCGTTGGATGATAGCGCACTGCAAGGATTCTTTGGTGTTGATCGCAGCGATCGCGATCCGCAACATGCCCGAGCTGCGTTTAATGACTTTTCCAAACTGGTGCGTGGGTATCCGAATAGCCAGTACACCACTGACGCCACCAAACGTCTGGTGTTCCTGAAAGACCGCCTGGCGAAGTATGAATACTCCGTTGCAGAATACTACACTGCCCGCGGCGCATGGGTTGCCGTGGTAAACCGTGTGGAAGGCATGCTGCGCGACTACCCGGATACCCAGGCAACACGTAATGCCCTGCCGTTGATGGAAAACGCTTATCGCCAGATGCAGATGAATGCGCAGGCTGAAAAAGTCGCGAAAATCATTGCCGCCAACAGCAGCAATACCTGATTTGCCTCAGAATGCAAAACGGCAGCCCAAGGGCTGCCGTTTTTTTATCCGTTAACGCCACAACTGAAGCGGTTTAGCTCCGACGCATCTCATCAAATATGGCCTGCTTTCAGGTATTCCTCAAGTAAAAAATCGCCTGTTCCTGCGGTGCCTCACAAAAAGGTTTTCTTGACAAAAAGCGACAAAATAATGTGATTCGGATCACACATTTTGACATTAGGAACGGTATGCTGGAATCACCAAGACGGGAAAGACAAGAGGTAAAATTTATGACAATGAACATTACCAGTAAACAAATGGAAATTACTCCGGCAATTCGCCAGCATGTCGCAGACCGTCTCGCCAAACTAGAAAAATGGCAAACTCATCTGATTAATCCACATATCATTCTGTCTAAGGAGCCACAGGGTTTCATTGCTGATGCCACCATCAATACACCGAACGGACATCTGGTCGCCAGCGCAAAACACGAGGATATGTACACAGCAATTAACGATTTGATCAACAAGCTGGAACGGCAGCTCAATAAAGTGCAGCACAAAGGCGAAGCCCGTCGTGCAACAACTTCAGTCAAAGACGCCAACTTCGTCGAAGCAGAAGAAGAGTAGTCCCTTACATTGAGTGTATCGCCAACGCGCCTTCGGGCGCGTTTTTTGTTGACAGGGTGAAAACAGTACGGGTACTTTACTGACGTAGCCAAAGGAAAATTACATGAAACTTGTCCCGTTCTTCTTCGCATTCTTTTTTACCTTCCCCTGAATGGGAGGCGTTTCGTCGTGTGATAAAGAATGCGAAGACGAACAATAAGGCCTCCCACAACGGGAGGCCTTTTTTATTGATAACAAGAAAGGCAACACTATGACATCGGAAAACCCATTGCTGGCGCTGCGCGATAAGATCAGCACGCTGGATGAAAAATTACTGGCCCTGCTGGCTGAGCGACGTGGACTGGCCGTAGAAGTTGGTAAAGCCAAACTGCTTTCGCATCGTCCGGTTCGTGATATCGACCGTGAACGTGACCTTTTGGACCGACTCATTCAGCTTGGCAAAGCACATCATCTTGATGCTCACTACATTACTCGCCTGTTCCAGCTCATAATCGAAGACTCCGTCCTGACTCAACAGGCACTGCTCCAGCAGCACCTGAACAAAATTAACCCACACTCCGCGCGCGTGGCCTTCCTTGGGCCAAAAGGGTCATATTCCCATCTAGCCGCACGTCAGTACGCCGCTCGCCATTTTGAACAATTTATTGAAAGCGGCTGCGCAAAATTTGCCGATATCTTTAATCAGGTCGAAACCGGACAGGCTGACTATGCTGTGGTACCGATTGAAAACACCAGCTCCGGTGGGATTAACGACGTTTACGACCTGCTGCAGCACACCAGCCTGTCTATCGTTGGCGAGATGACCATTACGATAGACCACTGTGTACTGGTGTCTGGCACGACGGATCTTGAGACCATTGAAACGGTATATAGCCATCCGCAGCCGTTCCAGCAGTGCAGCAAGTTCCTGAATCGCTACCCGCACTGGAAGATTGAGTACACTGAAAGCACCTCTGCGGCGATGGAAAAAGTTGCGCAGGCTAACTCACCGCGTGTGGCGGCCCTGGGGAGCGAAGCCGGAGGCGTACTGTATGGATTGCAGGTTCTCGAGCATATTGAGGCTAACCAGTCGCAAAACATCACCCGCTTCGTGGTGCTGGCACGCAAAGCAATCAATGTTTCCGATCAGGTTCCGGCAAAAACAACCCTGTTGATGGCGACGGGGCAACAAGCCGGTGCGCTGGTTGAGGCGCTGCTGGTACTGCGTAACCATAATCTGATTATGACTAAACTGGAGTCACGCCCGATTCACGGCAATCCGTGGGAAGAGATGTTTTATCTTGATATCCAGGCCAACCTGGAGTCGCCCCAGATGCAAAAAGCATTGAAAGAGCTGGGTGAGATTACGCGTTCGATGAAAGTACTGGGATGCTATCCAAGTGAGAACGTGGTGCCAGTCGATCCGAGCTAACGTTTGACAATGCCGGATGGCGCTACGCTTATCCGGCCTACGGTTCATACGATTTTTGAAGGCCGGATAAGGCGAAGCCGCCATCCGGCATCTTAATTAAGGACGGCTATCATTCGCCTGGCGTAACAAAGTACGGCTTTCACTCTGGAAGCGTTTCGCATAATCGCCAAACCAATGCTCCACCTTACGGAAACTGTCGATAAACGCCTGCTTATCGCCCTGCTCCAGTAAACCGATCGCCTCGCCAAAACGTTGGTAGTAGCGTTTAATCAGCGCAAGGTTGCTCTCAGACGACATAATAATATCGGCATAGAGCTGCGGATCCTGGGCAAACAGACGGCCAACCATCGCCAGCTCAAGCCGGTAAATCGGCGAAGAGAGCGCCAGCAGCTGCTCCAGTTGAACGTTCTCTTCCGCTAAATGCAGACCGTAAGCAAAGGTCGCAAAGTGACGCAGTGCCTGAATAAACGCCATGTTCTGGTCATGTTCAACGGCGCTGATCCGATGCAGTCGCGCACCCCATACCTGAATCTGTTCCAGAAACCACTGATAAGCTTCCGGCTGACGTCCGTCACACCAAACGACGACCTGTTTGGCCAGACTGCCGCTATCCGGACCAAACATTGGGTGTAACCCCACCACCGGGCCATCATGTGCAGCCAGCATCGCCTGTAAAGGACCATTTTTCACCGAAGCCAGATCCACCAGGATGCAGTCAGACGGCAGACGTGGTAGTTTGGCGATCACCTGCTCGGTGACGTGGATCGGCACGCTGACGATCACCATGCCGGCATCAGAGACGATCTCCGGCGCGCGATCCCAGTCCTGCTGTTCCAGGATCCGCACCTGGTAACCTGACAGGGTGAGCATTTTTTCGAACAGACGCCCCATCTGACCGCCGCCGCCGACAATCACCACCGGCCGCAGAGAAGGACAAAGCGTTTTAAACCCTTTGTCGTTCTCACTGGAGTAGGACTCACGCATAACGCGGCGTAGCACATCTTCAATCAGGTCCGGCGGCACGCCAAGGGCTTCCGCTTCCGCGCGACGAGAGGCCAGCATAGAGGCTTCCCGCTCCGGCACGTAGATCGGCAGCCCAAAGCGGCTTTTTACTTCACCTACTTCGGCAACCAGCTCCAGGCGGCGTGCCAGTAAATCCAGCAACGCCTTGTCGACTTCATCAATTTGATCGCGTAATGCGGTCAATTCAGCAACCATAACCAACCTCTTATGCTACACGCGCCGACAGCTGGCCGTTTAAATCCTGGCTAATTTCACGCAGCAGCGCATCCGTCATTTCCCAGCTAATGCAGGCGTCAGTTACGGATACGCCGTATTTCATTTCGCTGCGCGGCTGTTCGGAAGACTGGTTGCCTTCGTGAATATTACTCTCAATCATCAAGCCAATGATCGAGCGATTGCCATCTTTGATTTGTGCAATCACGGATTCAGCCACGGCAGGCTGACGGCGGTAATCTTTATTGGAATTACCATGACTGCAATCTACCATCAGAGAAGGTCGTAGTCCCGCCTGCTCCATCTCTTTTTCGCACTGGGCGACATCTGCCGGGCTGTAGTTCGGCGCTTTACCCCCGCGCAAGATCACGTGACCGTCCGGATTCCCCTGTGTTTGCAGCAGTGCAACCTGCCCGGCCTGGTTAATACCGACAAAGCGGTGCGACTGCGCAGCCGCACGCATGGCGTTAATGGCGGTCGCCAGGCTACCGTCGGTACCATTCTTAAAGCCAACCGGCATCGAAAGACCGGAAGCCATTTCACGGTGAGTCTGCGATTCCGTAGTACGGGCACCGATTGCGGACCAGCTAAACAGATCGCCCAGGTATTGCGGGCTATTTGGATCCAGCGCTTCAGTTGCCAGCGGCAGTCCCATATTTACCAGTTCAAGCAGCAGCTGACGCGCAATTTTCAGACCTGCTTCAACATCAAAAGAGCCATCCATATGAGGATCGTTAATTAACCCTTTCCAGCCGACAGTGGTACGGGGTTTTTCAAAATAGACGCGCATCACCAGGTAGAGGCTATCGCTGACCTCTGCGGCAAGGGCTTTAAATCGACGAGCATACTCAATCGCCATTTCAGGATCGTGAATGGAGCATGGGCCACATACGACCAGCAGGCGCGGATCGCGACCGGAGATAATATCTGAGATGGTTTTACGCGACTGGGCGATTTGCGCCTCTTGCTCCTGGCTCAGCGGAAATTCAGCTTTCAGCTGCTCCGGAGTCATCAGAACCTGTTCGTCGGTAATATGTACGTTGTTCAGCGCGTCTTTTTGCATGATGGTGATCCTGTTTAGCTCGTTTGCGATAGTTGATCCTCAGCGAGGAGGAAATAACGATATCACAATAGGTAAAGATTTCAATCCACAATCCGTAAATTTTAATTTACATGATGTTATTTCAAGGCAAAAACAGCCCTTGCAAATGTACATTTAAATTTACATCACCGAATTTTCAGATCCACTATGCTTAAAAAAACGAAGGAGCACAGGCAATGAAGCAACTCATCAGCATCTTGTTTCTATTACTTCTTAGCGGATGTCAGATAGACCCCTACACCCATGCCCCTACCTGGACTGGTACCGACTGGTACGACGCCGGGATACAAGATGCCATTTCGGGTTATGCCGTTAAAGATAATGAAACGCTTGCCGACAACTACAATGACCCCGACGTCGATCGTACGGAATACCTTAAGGGTTACGCCGAGGGACAACGTAAAACCTGCCAGCAGGATTTTGTTTATGCCAGAGGCCTGACCGGGAAAACTTTTCCGCCCAGTTGCGATACTGTCGAAAATGTTGACCAGTTACACAGCGCCTGGCAGCAAGGGGCAAACGAGGGTGCTGCCTCGATAAGGTTAAATTAAACAATGGTTTATATTTTATAAACCATTAGGATTTAACTTAAATCACCAATAGCATTATTCTAGGAATAATGACGGCTTAGGAAAATAATGTTATTTTGTTGCAAACAATCTTGAATGTATTTCGACGTTTTACAGCAAACGCTGGTAGGTAACTATTCATGAGCTATTCTTACCGACTCATACTTCTACTGGCACTGCTCCTGACCGGATTACCGCTGTATGCCCAAAGCGTTACGGAAGAAGCAAAATCGGTACGCGCTATGGTTTCCGGCATCGTCAGTTATACACGCTGGCCTGCACTTTCCGGGCCCCCAAAACTGTGTATTTTCTCTTCATCGCGTTTTTCCAGTGTCCTGAAAGATACCAGTGCAGGCGCATTACCCTATCTTCCCGTCATCATCCGTACGGAACAAGAAATATTAGTTTCGCAGTGTGACGGTTTTTATTTTGGAAAAGAATCCCCTACTTATCAGGTGGAATTAAAGAATAAATATCCGACTAAGGCATTGTTATTAATTGCTGAACAGAACCCTGAATGCGTTATTGGCAGCGCCTTTTGCCTCATAATTAAAGACGAAGATGTGAGATTTTCCGTAAATATGGATTCCCTTTCACGCAGCGGCGTAAGGGTCAGTCCAGACGTATTGATGCTTGCACGGAATAATAAGCATGGATAAGGGCCATTCTCCCATAGCACGCCCGACGTTTAAGCGAACATTACGGCGTATCAGCATAATCAGCGTTCTGGTAACCATGATGCTGATCTGGCTGCTGCTCAGCATTTCTTCCGTGCTGGCATTAAGACAGTATGCGCAAAAGAATCTGGATCTGACTGCCGCTACCATGACCCGTACGCTCGAAGCTGCATTAGTCTTTTCTGATAGTGTTGCAGCAACTGAAACGCTGGCGGCACTGGGTCAGCAGGGGCAATTTTCCGTTGCAGAAGTTCGTAATAAAAACCAGAAGGTGATCGCCACCTGGCGCTATAACGCGCAGGATACCACTGAAAAGATCAGCGGGATGATCAGCCACTGGCTGTTCCCACAACCGGTCACTCAGCCGATTTTGCATAATGGCAACGTCATCGGCGAAGTACGATTGACTGCGCGCGATAGCGTTATCAGTCATTTCATCTATTTGTCGCTGGCCGTCCTTACCGGGTGCATTCTGTTGGCATCCGGAATTGCATTAATGCTCACTCGCTATTTACACAATGGCGTTGTGGATGCACTGCAAAACATTACCGAGGTGGTACATGATGTTCGTACCAACCGTAACTTTTCACGGCGCGTATCAGAGGAACGCATTGAAGAGTTTCATCTCTTCGCCCTGGACTTTAATAGTCTGCTGGACGAGATGGAGGAGTGGCAACTTAAACTGCAGGCAAAAAACGCTCAGCTGTTGCGTACTGCACTACATGATCCTCTGACGGGTCTGGCAAATCGCGCCGCATTTCGCAGCAGCATAAATGCCCTAATGAATGATGATGCCGCCCACAGCAGCTCGGCATTGTTATTCCTTGATGGCGACAATTTTAAATTTATTAATGACACCTGGGGCCACGCAGCGGGGGATCGGGTCCTGATTGAAGTCGCAAAAAGGTTATCCGAGTTTGGGGGGAGTCGCCATTACCCATATAGACTTGGCGGCGATGAGTTCGCTATGGTGCTGTACAGCGTTCATTCTGAATATGAGGTTCAGCGGATCTGCGCGGCACTGTCACAAGAGTTTAACCGACCTTTTGACCTGCATAATGGTCATCTGGCAAGCATGACGCTCAGTATTGGGTTTGCGCTGACGTGGGAACATGCCTCTGCCGAAAAATTACAAGAACTTGCCGATCAAAATATGTATCAGGCTAAACATTTGCGTTCTGAACGCATTATTAAAAAATAAGGAATTACACACATGCTAAAACGTTTATTATCCCCGTTTCTTCTGCTTTTACTGATTCTGGCTGGCTGTCAGGCACCTCAGGGAAAATTTACCCCAGAGCAAATTGCAGCCATGAAATCATACGGATTTACTGAAGCATCAGGAGACTGGTCTCTCGGCCTGTCTGACACCATCCTGTTTGACAAAAATGACTATAAACTCCGTCCTGAAAGTGAAAAACAGATCAAGGAAATGGCATCCAAACTGGCAGCTACCGGGCTAAATCATGCTCGCCTGGATGGTCATACTGATAACTACGGTGAAGACAGCTATAACGAAGCTCTGTCACTCAAACGCGCTAATGTCGTTGCCGATGCCTGGGCGCAGGGCGCTAATATTCCCCGCACCAACCTGACTACTCAGGGACTCGGGAAGAAATATCCCATTGCCAGCAACCAGACATCAAAAGGTCGCGCTGAAAACCGCCGCGTGGCGGTCGTGATCACGACACCATAATCGTCCCCCAACTGGCTGCGCGCCGCGCAGTCCTTCCATTGCCATAAAGAACAAAAGAGTAAACGTCGGGATAAAAAAAGGGCCAGCCTTTCGGCCAGCCCTTTTCTAACAGGATGTCGCTTGCGCGAATCTTAGTTAAGACGCTTTTACATGACACTATTGATAAACATACATTTTCATTACAAACAGTTAGTTTTATGTATCACTGCTACAACCAAATGCGGTCAAAAACATGTTATGTGGGCAGAATGTGGTCATCAAGATTTGGGTCTTAGCGCTTCGATCGCTTTCACTAAGACCTCTAACTCGCCCTTTTCTAATTTTTTAGATTCAATAATATCACTCGTCTCGCCTTCTCTTAATTTTTCGATTTGCGATCTAACACTAATCTTTTCGATAATAGTACTTGCTTCCTCTGGTTTACCTTTTTCAATCAAAATTTTGAATGTAGCCAAATTTTCTTCTCGGGATCTTTTTATTGCTTCATAGTACCGAAACTCATCCATAGTTGATCTATACTGCTTGAGAAAATAAAATGAAACCAATTCAATAAAAAACAAAACACCAAAGTTTGGAGCGAGTATTACCAGAATTTCTTTATAATCATCAGGTGTTTTTATAAAGTTAACACGATTGTAAAAAAATAACACTCCAGCTATTGAAAAAAAGATCCCTACTAAAAGGTAAATAATCCCTCGATTAAATACATCTTTTGCCAATTTCCCAGAACTCACCGCAAGAAATGACATATACTCCATACAATCGTCATACACAACCTCACTTTCTCTACTTGAAGGCTTTACTCTTGGTTTGAATTTACAAATACTGAGCAAGGCATTCTGGACAGGTGAAATCCCATTAACAATTATGAATGATATAGGAATTAATGTTAATCCAAGTGTTGTAAACCAAATACCAGGCGTGAATACCTCCGTATTATAATTTTTGGTTACATAGGTATAAATTTTAACTAAAGATGTTCCTGATAACACACAGTAAACTATTATAATAAAAATAATAACTTCAGAGAGATTCGCTATCCCCATGAACTTTCGTTCATAAACATCATACGTCAATTCTTCTTTTTCCATTTTAATAATCCATTTTTAAAATTAGCTAATGTGTTTAATATTACAGCTTCTTCAAGATGGTCTGGAGCAAAATGTGCGTACCGCATGGTCTCACGAATATTCGCGTGTCCAAGTATTTGCTGGAGTACCAGAATATTCCCACAATTAATCATAAAATGACTAGCAAAAGTATGTCGTAATACATGAGTTTTTTGTCCTTCAGCCAACTGTATATCGGTCAGAGCCAGCATTTTCTTGAACTCCTGATAGCAGGGGTGGTACATTTTTCCCTGCAAAGGATCCAGCTCGTAACAGAGCCACTGAGGGATCGGAACCGTACGATTCTTCTTTCCCTCCGTTTTCGTGAAAGTCAGCTAGCTGTAAATGAGTCAGACATTCGGCTTCATATAATCCAGTTAGCCTCAGAAGACAATATTTAAGAACACTTTTTCTTAGAGCGACTAATACTACCATCATTACAGACAAATTTTCCGTCAGCGGTGCAATGCGATACTCCACCTTTAGATTTAGAACATGGGTAGTTTTTTGCAGATACAGTAGAAGATGAAATTGAGAGCAGTATTATTATTAGAAAAGAAAAACATACTTTCATTAGTATTATCCTTTAAATAGAGAACATCAAATATTACTCATGATTTTTATTGTTGCTGCCTGACATTCCTCGCACGCTTTAGCACCAGTTAGGTACTAAAATCCTTATCGAGCACTAGCCAGCTACAGGACCAAACCCAGCGTAATCACCCAAACAATAATCTTGGTAAATATAGAAGCATTGGGTTTCGCAATTACAGACCACATACTATCAAAACAATGTTTACCGTTTGTGATCCGTTTCTAATATGTCGTAAAAACAAGGCGATGCAACCAAATCAATATAATTATTTTTATTATAATCACCATCAACATGTAATCAACTGCACTGCATCCACCATTACAACCGTAACAACAATAAACAATGCTTTCTGAACTTCAGTTCCCGCCAAAATATCGGATAATTTATTTATTAACCACACTCCACAATATTTCGACATATTATGGGCAGCATCAATAAAAAAGGGCCAGCCTTTCGGCCAGCCCTTTTCTAACAGGATGTCGCTTGCGCGAATCTTAGTTAAGACGCTCTTTGATACGAGCAGACTTACCAGTGCGCTCACGCAGGTAGTACAGTTTAGCTTTACGAACAGCACCACGACGTTTAACAGCAATGCTGTCAACTACCGGAGAGTGAGTCTGGAAGACACGCTCAACGCCTTCGCCGTTGGAAATTTTACGAACAGTGAATGCAGAGTGCAGACCGCGGTTACGAATAGCGATAACCACGCCCTCGAATGCCTGCAGACGTTTTTTGGAACCTTCAACAACCCATACTTTCACTTCCACGGTATCACCCGGACGGAAGGAAGGTACGTCCTGCTTCATCTGTTCTTGTTCAAGTTGCTTAATAATGTTGCTCATAATTTAATCTCTTATCCTGGGTAAACTGATATTGGGGGCTTACGCCTGCCCATCATGTTTATGTTGCTGTTGTGCGTGTTCCTTTTTGAACTCCGCCAGCAACCTTGCTTGCTCTTCAGTCAGAGCCAGGTTTTCCAGAAGTTCAGGTCTTCTAAGCCAGGTCCGGCCCAGCGACTGCTTCAAACGCCAGCGACGTATCTCAGCGTGGTTCCCCGACAGTAACACCGCCGGTACTTCCATCTGCTCTAACACTTCAGGTCGGGTATAGTGCGGGCAATCCAGCAACCCATCAGCAAAAGAATCTTCGATTGCCGAAGCTTCATGACCCAGAACTCCCGGAATAAACCGGGAAACGGAGTCGATCAGCGTCATTGCCGGTAACTCACCGCCGCTGAGTACGTAATCGCCGATTGACCATTCTTCGTCAATTTCGGTTTGAATCACGCGCTCATCTATTCCTTCATAGCGACCACATACCAGAATCAGCTTTTGATTCGTGGCCAGTTCGCTGACGCCCGCTTGATCAAGCTTGCGTCCCTGAGGTGACAGATAAATCACCTTTGCGCCTTCACCAGCCGCAGCTTTTGCTGCATGAATGGCGTCCCGTAAAGGTTGCACCATCATTAACATCCCCGGCCCGCCGCCGTAAGGACGATCGTCCACGGTACGGTGCCGGTCATGAGTAAAGTCACGAGGACTCCAACTCTGGATGTTCAGCAGGCCATTTTTTACTGCCCGGCCAGTTACCCCGTAATCGGTAATTGCGCGGAACATTTCTGGAAACAGGCTAACGATACCTATAAACACAAGCCAATCCCCATAACGCCGACTTTTACCGTTTATCCGGTGGTTTAAAAACCAGGATCCCAATCTACTTCGATAGTACGAGTAGCGAGATCGACTTTCTTGATAACCTGCCCATCGAGGAACGGCACAAGACGTTCCTTGATACCAAACGCATCTTTCAGGTTTGCCTTGATGACGATGACGTCATTCGAACCGGTTTCCATCATATCGACGACTTTACCGAGATCGTAGCCTTCAGTAGTCACTACCTGGCAGCCCATAAGGTCTTTCCAGTAGTAGGAACCATCTTCCAGCGCTGGCAACTGCGAGGAATCCACGACAATTTCGCAATTAGTCAGTAGATTCGCCGAATCACGATCGTCAACGCCTTTCAGCTTGATGATCAGATCCTGATTGTGGTGCTTCCAGCTTTCCAGCTGTACTTGCTGCCACTGACCCGCCTTCTGGATAAACCAGGGCTGATAGTCAAAAATGCTTTCGGCGTCTTCAGTGGAAGAAAACACTCTGAGCCAACCACGGATACCGTAAGAAGACCCCATTTTCCCCAAAACGATGGGTTCCACAGGAGCCTGTGCGGCGAGTTGCTTGCTCATCATGACCACCGTGACAGATTAAGCTGCTTTGTTTGCTGCTTTGATCAGCGTAGCTACGCGATCAGAAATAGTCGCGCCCTGGCCAACCCAGTGAGCGATGCGATCCAGATCCAGGCGAGTGCCTTCTTCTTTTTCGCTAGCGATTGGGTTAAAGAAGCCAACGCGCTCGATGAAGCGACCGTTGCGTGCATTACGGCTGTCGGTAACAACAACCTGGTAG
Organism: Citrobacter sp. Cpo126; assembly: GCF_030332445.1. Taxonomy (NCBI): domain Bacteria; kingdom Pseudomonadati; phylum Pseudomonadota; class Gammaproteobacteria; order Enterobacterales; family Enterobacteriaceae; genus Citrobacter; species Citrobacter sp. Cpo126. Next base: position 249,827 of record NZ_JAOWHT010000042.1, on the reverse strand, counting down.
AACGGACGCTTTTTAGCGCCGTGACGAGCTAAACGAATAGTAACCATAACATCCTCTTGTGTGAATAAAACACCCAGGCCCCATCGAGGAACGGAGCCCGGGTGTCATATTAAAAGCCCGAAAATTTTACTGATTTCTGGGGAAAATGCAATCAGCAGTTGATAACTCTGCTATAAAAGGCCGTTGGCGGTGCCGTCAGTTCGGTGCCGGCGTGCGCGCAGCCACCGGAGCGTACACGCGGTACGTGAGGATGGCGAGCACACCCCGGTGCCGAAATGGCAAACAAGCCAGGCCGATTAGCGGCCTGGGAATCCTGGGGGCATCATCCCCTTCATACCACGCATCATCTTCGCCATTCCGCCCTTCTTCATTTTCTTCATCATGCGCTGCATGTCGTCGAACTGTTTCAGAAGGCGGTTTACGTCCTGTACCTGCATACCGCAACCGGCAGCGATACGGCGTTTGCGGGAACCTTTGATAATTTCCGGCTTAGCGCGTTCTTTCATCGTCATCGAGTTGATGATGGCTTCCATACGCACCAGCACTTTATCGTCCATCTGCGATTTCACATTGTCAGGGATCTGACCCATGCCCGGCAGCTTGCCCATCAGGCTTGCCATACCGCCCATGTTTTTCATCTGGTTGAGCTGTTCAAGGAAATCGTTGAGATCGAAGCCATCGCCTTTTTTCAGCTTGCTGGCTAATTTTTCTGCCTGCGCACGGTCAACCTTGCTTTCGATATCTTCGATCAGCGACAGCACGTCACCCATGCCGAGAATGCGCGAAGCAATCCTGTCCGGATGGAACGGCTCCAGTGCTTCGGTTTTCTCGCCGACGCCGAGGAATTTAATCGGCTTACCGGTAATATGACGAATAGAGAGCGCCGCACCGCCACGGGCATCACCATCAACTTTTGTCAGCACTACGCCGGTTAACGGCAGCGCTTCGTTAAAGGCTTTTGCGGTATTTGCGGCATCCTGACCGGTCATGGCGTCGACCACAAACAGCGTTTCTACCGGCTTGATAGAAGCGTGGACCTGTTTGATTTCGTCCATCATGGCTTCGTCAACGTGCAGACGACCGGCGGTATCCACCAGCAGCACGTCGTAGAATTTGAGTTTGGCTTCTTTCAGCGCGGCGTTAACGATATCGACCGGCTTCTGGCCGACATCCGACGGGAAGAAGTCAACACCGACCTGCTCGGCCAGCGTTTCCAGCTGTTTGATCGCCGCCGGGCGATAAACGTCCGCAGAGACCACCAGCACTTTCTTCTTGTGCTTCTCGCGCAGGAATTTACCCAACTTACCGACGCTGGTCGTTTTACCCGCACCCTGCAGGCCCGCCATCAGCACCACGGCTGGCGGCTGCGCAGCCAGATTCAGGGTCTGGTTTTCTTCGCCCATTGCCGCAACCAGTTCGTTACGGACAATCTTGACGAACTCCTGACCCGGCGTCAGGCTTTTGTTAACTTCATGACCAACCGCTTTCTCTTTTACGCGATTGATAAACTCACGCACTACCGGCAGCGCTACGTCAGCCTCCAGCAGCGCCATGCGCACTTCGCGCAGCGTCTCTTTAACGTTGTCTTCAGTAAGGCGTCCACGGCCACTGATATTGCGCAGCGTGCGCGACAAACGATCGGTTAAATTATCAAACATTGTCTCTCGCCTGGGGTGGAAACGGTCGGTCGCGACAGCGACACATCAACAGAAATTTGTCGCAGTATAACATGAAGCCGCCTTTGTTGTTATGCAACGGTTGGAGCAGCGGTCACGTAACGCTATACTGCTTTTCTTTATCACTGGCCAACTGTCGACACCTATATGCCCGTTTTTGCTCTGCTCGCCCTTGTCGCCTACTCAGTCAGCCTCGCGCTGATTATTCCCGCTCTGCTGCAAAAAAACAGCGGCTGGCGGCGTATGGCTATTCTCTCTGCGGTCGTTGCGCTGGTAAGCCATGCTATCGCCCTGGAAGCGCGTATCCTACCCGGCGGTGAAAGCGGACAAAACCTGAGTCTGTTGAACGTCGGCTCGCTGGTAAGCCTGATGATCTGTACGGTAATGACCATCGTCGCGTCCCGCAATCGTGGCTGGCTATTGCTGCCCATTGTCTACGCCTTTGCGCTGATAAACCTGGCCTTCGCCACGTTTATGCCTAACGAGTTCATCACCCATCTCGAAGCTACGCCAGGCATGATGATTCACATCGGGCTATCACTGTTCGCTTACGCCACGCTGATTATCGCCGCGCTCTACGCGCTACAGTTGGCATGGATCGATTACCAACTGAAAAACAAAAAACTGGCCTTCAGCAATGAGATGCCGCCACTGATGAGTATTGAGCGGAAGATGTTTCATATCACCCAAATTGGCGTGGTTCTGCTGACGCTCACCCTGTGCACTGGCCTGTTTTACATGCATAACCTGTTCAGTACCGAGAACATTGATAAAGCCGTTCTCTCTATCGTGGCATGGTTTGTCTATATCGTTCTGTTGTGGGGGCATTACCATGAAGGTTGGCGCGGACGTCGCGTCGTATGGTTTAACGTCGCAGGCGCTGGCATTCTGACGCTGGCCTATTTCGGCAGCCGTATCCTGCAGCAGTTCGTGAGTTAAATCTTTAAGGAACCCTACGTGGAACACATCTCCACCACCACGCTCATTATCACGCTCCTCATCATGGTGGTCATTTCCGCCTATTTTTCCGGTTCTGAAACCGGAATGATGACCCTGAATCGCTACCGCCTACGCCATCGGGCCAAACAGGGAAATCGTCAGGCAAAACGGGTTGAAAAGTTACTTCGCAAGCCGGATCGCCTGATAAGCCTGGTGCTCATCGGTAATAATCTGGTGAATATCCTGGCCTCCGCACTCGGCACCATTGTCGGTATGCGCCTGTATGGCGATGCTGGCGTCGCCATTGCCACCGGGGTACTGACGTTTGTGGTGCTGGTTTTTGCCGAAGTGCTGCCAAAGACGATTGCCGCGCTATATCCGGAAAAAGTTGCCTATCCGAGCAGCGTCCTGCTGGCTCCGCTGCAGATTCTGATGATGCCGTTAGTATGGCTACTCAACACCATCACGCGGCTTCTGATGCGCATGATGGGCATCAAAACGGATATCGTAGTGAGCGGTTCGCTGAGTAAAGATGAACTGCGAACGCTGGTGAATGAATCGCGCTCGCAAATCTCACGCCGTAACCAGGATATGCTGCTGTCAGTGCTGGATCTGGAAAAAGTCAGCGTCGATGACATCATGATCCCGCGTAATGAAATCATCGGCATTGATATTAACGATGACTGGAAATCAATCGTGCGTCAGCTTTCGCACTCCCCGCACGGTCGTATTGTGCTGTATCGCGACTCGCTCGACGATGCCATCAGTATGCTGCGCGTACGTGAAGCCTGGCGATTGATGGCCGAGAAAAAAGAGTTCACCAAAGAGACCATGTTACGCGCCGCCGACGAAATTTATTACGTTCCGGAAGGCACACCACTCAGCACCCAGCTCATTAAATTTCAGCGCAATAAGAAGAAAGTGGGCCTGGTCGTTAATGAATATGGCGATATTCAAGGACTGGTTACGGTCGAGGATATTCTGGAAGAGATTGTTGGTGACTTCACGACCTCAATGTCACCCACGCTTGCCGAAGAAGTCACGCCGCAGAATGACGGTTCGGTGATCATTGACGGTAGCGCCAACGTTCGTGAAATCAATAAGGCGTTTAACTGGCACCTGCCGGAAGATGACGCACGTACCGTGAACGGTATTATTCTTGAAGCGCTGGAAGAGATCCCGGTTGCCGGCACACGTGTGCGTATTGGGCAGTACGATATCGATATTCTCGACGTGCAGGATAATATGATTAAACAGGTGCAGGTGTTGCCCGTTAAACCGCTGCGGGAAAGCGTATCGGACCAGTGAGAGTAATCCAGACCGGGTAGCGCATCAGCATTACCCGGTCTGAGGCTAATTAGCCTTTGGCTTTCGCCACAGAGACCATCGCCGCACGGATGGTACGTCCGTTCAGGGTATAGCCTTTCTGCATAACCATCAGCACATTACCGGCAGCAACGTCGTCAGACTCTACCATTGCAATCGCCTGGTGCACGTTCGGGTCCATCGGCACGTCGATATCTGCAACCACCTGTACGCCAAACTTCGCCACGACATCCAGCATTGACTTACGGGTCAGCTCAATACCTTCGACCATAGCCGCCATAGCGTCATTGCCTTTGTCCGCAACTTCCAGCGCACGGTCCAGGCTATCCAGCACCGGCAGCAGTTCGTTGACGAATTTTTCCAGTGCAAACTTATGCGCTTTTTCTACGTCCAGTTCGGTACGACGACGCAGGTTTTCCATTTCCGCTTTGATACGCAACACGCTGTCGCGCTCGCGCGTTTCGGCTTCAGCAAGCTGAGCTTCCAGATTCGCAATTTTTTCATCGCGCGGATCCACCTGCTCAGCAGAAGCGTCTGGTTCAACCGCCTCAACTTCTTCGTGCTGATCCATGATAATTTCTTCCGGGGCTTGCCCCTCAGGCGTTTTCTGTTCTTTACTACTCATGAATTTCTCCGCGTTTTTTTCGCATTCATCTCGCTAACTTGGCTTATTATGGGGATCAGATTCAGGGATTCAAGGGAAGTACTCACATTGTCACTAATCTTCGTTACAAGGACCTCGAGAAAATGAACAAACATTTCAAGTGTATTGGCATTGTGGGGCATCCACGTCACCCCACTGCACTGACCACACATGAAATGCTCTACCGTTGGCTGTGCGCCAAAGGTTATGAGGTTATCGTTGAGCAACAAATCGCCCACGAGCTGCAGCTGAAAAATGTGAAAACCGGTACGCTCGCAGAGATTGGCCAGCAGGCAGACCTCGCCGTGGTAGTCGGCGGCGACGGCAATATGCTGGGCGCCGCACGCACCCTGGCACGTTATGACATCAAGGTTATTGGCATTAACCGCGGTAATCTCGGTTTTCTGACCGACCTTGACCCAGACAATGCTCAACAACAGTTAGCTGACGTGCTGGAAGGCCACTACATCAGCGAAAAGCGCTTTTTACTCGAAGCCCAGGTATGCCAACAGGATTGCCAGAAGCGCATTAGCACTGCGATCAATGAAGTTGTGCTGCACCCCGGGAAAGTGGCGCACATGATTGAATTCGAAGTCTATATCGATGAAATCTTTGCCTTCTCTCAACGTTCAGATGGGTTAATTATCTCCACACCAACTGGCTCTACCGCCTACTCGCTCTCTGCCGGAGGCCCAATTCTGACACCTTCTCTGGATGCCATTACGCTGGTTCCGATGTTTCCGCATACGCTTTCCGCGCGACCGCTGGTGATCAACAGTAGCAGCACTATACGCCTGCGTTTTTCTCATCGCCGGAACGATCTCGAGATCAGCTGTGACAGCCAAATAGCCCTGCCTATACAGGAAGGTGAAGACGTATTAATTCGCCGCTGTGATTATCATCTGAATCTGATACATCCAAAAGATTACAGCTATTTCAACACATTAAGCACTAAACTAGGCTGGTCAAAAAAATTATTTTAATTTAACGCCAACCTCTTTACTGTATAAAAAACCAGTTTATACTGTATGTAATTACAGTTATGGTTTTTCATACAGGAAAACAGCTATGTTGGCACAACTGACCATCAGCAATTTTGCTATCGTTCGTGAACTTGAGATCGATTTCCAGAACGGAATGACCGTTATTACCGGTGAAACCGGTGCGGGTAAGTCCATTGCCATTGATGCTCTCGGTTTGTGCCTGGGCGGACGCGCAGACGCCGACATGGTACGTTCAGGCGCCACGCGAGCCGACCTCTGCGCGCGATTCGCCTTAAAAGACACCCCCGCGGCTCTGCGTTGGCTGGAAGAAAACCAGCTTGAGGAAGGCCGTGAATGTTTGCTGCGTCGTGTTATCAGCAGCGATGGACGTTCACGCGGCTTCATTAACGGCACTGCCGTACCGTTGTCACAGCTGCGCGAGCTGGGCCAGTTGCTTATTCAAATCCACGGTCAGCATGCGCATCAGCTCCTGACAAAATCAGAACACCAAAAGTCTCTGCTGGATGGTTACGCCAATGAAGCGTCCCTGACTCAGGAAATGGCTGCGCGCTACCAGCTGTGGCACCAAAGCTGCCGTGACCTGGCGCATCATCAACAACAGAGTCAGGAACGCGCAGCCCGGGCGGAACTGTTGCAATACCAGTTAAAAGAACTGAACGAATTCAACCCGCAGTCAGGTGAATTTGAGCAAATTGATGAAGAGTACAAGCGTCTGGCTAACAGCGGGCAATTGCTCACCACCAGCCAACAGGCGCTGGCTATCCTGGCGGATGGCGAAGACATCAACCTGCAAAGCCAGCTGTACACTGCAAAGCAACTGGTCACTGAACTGGCGGGCATGGACGGCAAACTTTCCGGTATCCTGGATATGCTGGAAGAGGCCACGATCCAACTCAGCGAAGCCAGCGACGAGCTGCGCCACTATTGCGATCGTCTGGATTTGGACCCTAACCGTTTGTTCGAACTTGAACAGCGTATTTCCAAACAAATCTCATTGGCCCGCAAGCATCATGTTGCCCCTGAAGCGCTGCCACAGTTCTATCAGTCATTGCTGGATGAACAACAGCAGTTAGACGATCAGGCCGACTCGCTCGAAACCTTAACCCTGGCGGTGAACAATCACCACCAGCAGGCTCTGGAAACGGCAAAAATGCTGCACAAACAGCGCCAGCATTATGCTCAGGAGCTGGGACAACTGATTACAGAGAGCATGCATACTCTCTCAATGCCGCACGGTGTCTTTTGCATTGATGTGAAATTTGAGGAACATCATTTGAGCGCAGACGGTGCCGATCGCGTAGAGTTTAAAGTGACCACTAACCCAGGCCAGCCGTTGCAGCCGATTGCGAAAGTGGCTTCAGGTGGGGAACTGTCGCGCATTGCGCTGGCTATTCAGGTTATTACCGCACGCAAAATGGAAACACCGGCGCTGATTTTCGATGAAGTGGATGTCGGTATCAGCGGCCCGACTGCTGCGGTAGTGGGAAAAATGCTGCGTCAGTTGGGCGAGTCAACTCAGGTAATGTGCGTTACTCACTTGCCGCAGGTTGCTGGCTGTGGTCATCAACACTTCTACGTCAGCAAAGAAACGGATGGCGCGATGACCGAAACACACATGCAGCCGCTTGATAAACGCGCTCGCCTGCAGGAATTAGCCCGCCTGCTTGGCGGTAGCGAAGTGACGCGCAATACCCTCGCAAATGCAAAAGAACTGCTGGCGGCATAAACTTTTTTACCTTGTTAAGGTCTGAGTTCAACATAAAATCGCCGACCGACCCGACAGCAAAAGGTTTTAAAGTGGTGAAAGGTCTATTATCATCGGCATATTACATATGAGCCGCGTACTGCTCGGGCCCGAAAAGGAATCAAATCACTATGCGCTGTAAAACGCTGACTGCTGCTGCAGCAGTACTACTGATGTTGACTGCAGGCTGTTCCACTCTGGAGCGAGTGGTTTACCGCCCTGACATCAACCAGGGAAATTATCTGACACCTACCGATGTCGCCAAAGTGCGCACGGGTATGACGCAACAGCAGGTTGCTTATGCTCTGGGTACACCAATGATGTCCGATCCTTTTGGCACTAACACCTGGTTTTATGTGTTCCGTCAGCAACCTGGTCATGAAGGCGTAACCCAGCAAACACTGACGCTGACCTTTAACAGCAGCGGCATTTTGACGAACATTGATAACAAACCTGCTTTGACCGACAACAAGTAGGATTAACAGATTAAAAAAAGGTGCTCAATGAGCACCTTTTTTATTGTCTGCTATTTTTTAGCAGATTTCTCTGCTCGCTGTCTGCGCAGCTCTTTCGGATCGGCAATCAGTGGCCGGTAAATTTCCACCCTATCACCGTCCTGGAGAACATCAGCAAGCTTTACCGGACGGCTGTAAATGCCCACTTTATTTTTGCTGAGATCGATATCGGTACGTAATTCCAGCAGCCCGGAAGCGCGGATAGCCTCTTCCACCGTAGCGCCCTGTTGCAGCGTCACGCGCTGTAGATACTGTTTCTCGGGTAGCGCATACGCCACTTCAACAACAATTTTAGCTGACGCTGACACTGTAAACCTCTTTCGCGCGGACCGTGAAGGCCTGCACCATGTTCGAAGCCAGCTCTTTAAAGATACGACCAAATGCCAGCTCGATTAACTTATTGGTAAACTCAAAATCGAGATGAAATTCAATGCGGCACGCTTCATGACTCAGTGGCGTAAACTTCCATCCGCCAATGAGTTTCTTGAACGGTCCGTCGACCAGATGCATCAGGATACTCTGGTTACTGGTCAGTTGATTGCGCGTAGTGAACGTTTTGCTAATCCCTGCTTTCGAGACATCCACCGCCGCGGTCATCTGTCCCGGAGTCGACTCCAGCACACGGCTACCGGTGCATCCCGGTAAAAACTGGGGATAGGATTTAACATCATTCACTAGCTGATACATCTGTTCCGCACTGTAAGGTACTAAAGCGGTCCGGCTAATCTGAGGCATAACAATTTCCATCAATATCAATCACACAAATAATACCATTTATCCCCCGCTAAAAAAAACGCTATAGCCTAACTCGTGCTAAGATAGCGCCTTGCGCCCCGCTGGATGAAATGGGGTGTTTTTCGATTCCAGATTACCTATACTGAGCGGCATTATGACGAAGAAAAAAGCACACAAACCTGGCTCAGCCACAATCGCGCTTAACAAGCGCGCACGACACGAATACTTTATTGAAGAAGAGTTCGAAGCAGGACTCGCTCTGCAAGGTTGGGAAGTCAAATCCCTGCGGGCGGGTAAAGCTAACATCGGCGACAGCTACGTCATCCTTAAAGACGGCGAAGCGTTCCTGTTTGGCGCCAACTTCACGCCAATGGCTGTTGCCTCAACGCATGTGGTATGTGATCCCACCCGTACCCGTAAGCTGTTGTTAAACCAACGTGAGCTCGACTCCCTGTATGGTCGAATGAATCGTGACGGTTATACCGTTGTTGCGCTTTCACTGTACTGGAAAAATGCCTGGTGCAAAGTGAAAATTGGCGTCGCGAAAGGTAAGAAACAGCACGACAAGCGCTCCGATGTGAAAGAACGCGAATGGCAGTTAGATAAAGCGCGTATTATGAAAAATGCTGGTCGCTAAACGCTATTCTCCTGTGACCAGTCTCTCATCCTGAGACTGGTTCTTATTTTTTAGTTATTGAAACCCACCCAATACATTCATCAGGTTTATGGTTTATTTGTGCTGAATCGTTCAGGTATGAAATAAACTCCCCTGGCATTACCGTAGCGCCCCATAGTCTAATAAAATAAAACTTCAAGACCATATCGCATATATTCAAACTTATTTAATAACACTATTATTACTGTTGTTTATTATATCCCCGTCCATTTCAATTAAATGAGTAAACCTTTAAATACAATAAGTTAACTAAAGACAAATCATTGAATACACACCGGGAAGTATACTTTTCAATTAGCCAAATATATTTTTATATATGGATAAGTTGCAGAATACATTCTTTCTGACTATATCATCTAATACGAAAGAACTATTCAGCTAACAGGGCCCGAACGTATTTGATAAGTAAATGAACCTCTGCATGATCTAATCAATGTAATTACCTGTGTAAATTCATCTTTATGGTGAACGGGGCCCCTGTCTGCTCATTTTCCCAGCGCGCTGTTGCGGATTAATACTCCCGACATGCCATCAGGAGTGAACATATGCGTCTACTCGCCGTTGTATCAAAATTAACTGGCGTTTCCACAAATGTTGAATCCTCTGAAGTTACGCTCAGTTCGCCTTCTATCGTGAAACTGTCGGTGTCACGTGAGGAGGTAAGTCAACTGACTCGCGTGAATCAGGATCTGGTTGTCACACTCCGCTCAGGTGAAACCATCACCATTAAGAACTTCTATGTCGGAAAAGGTGATGCGCAAAACCAGCTTGTTCTGGAAGACAGTAATGGCGCGCTGTGGTGGGTTCAGGATACTGATGGGGCATTCCATTTCCAGCATCTGGACGATCTCACTCCGCTAATGACTGCCGAGGGAAGCCATGAAGGCGGCGCCGTCTGGCCGTGGGTTCTTGGTGGGATCGCGGTCGCAGGCGGAATTGGCCTCGCGGCGGGTGGTGGAGGTGGCGGCGGTGGTGGCGGCGGGAGTGATAATAACGCCGGCAACGGAAATGGCGGAAATGGCAACGGTAATGGCAACGGTGGTAATGGGGATGGTGGTTCACCGCCAACAACAACCCCTAACATGCCTGACGTACCCGTTATCACCAGCGTAATCGATAACCAGGAGCTGATTACTGGCCCTGTTAATCAGCTGGAATCCACCAACGACAATACGCCCACTCTTCAGGGCACCGGCCCCGCAAATGCCACATTGCATATTTTTGATAACGGCGTCGAAATAGGCCAGGTCACTATCGATGCCAACGGCAACTGGTCGTTTACGCCATCCTCTCCACTCGCAGACGGTACCCACAAGTTTACCGTCAGTGCATCAGACGGTACGGGCAGCAGCGACATGTCGGACAGTTGGGAGATTATTGTCGATACGCTTGCCCCCGACGCCCCTGTGGTCACAGAAGTAACTGACGATTCAGGTTCCATTAAAGGCTTGATAGGTAATAACGGTGTAACCGACGATGCCACGCCAACACTCACAGGCACTGGTGAAGCGGGCTCTTACATCAGCATTTCTGATAATGGCATTCTGATTGGCATGGTTCAGGTGGATGACAATGGTAACTGGACGTTTACACCTGACACGCCGCTTAGCGACGGTGTTCATAATCTGACGCTGACGCAAACTGACGATGCGGGTAACGTGAGCGCGGAAACGAGTGTACCGACATTCACCGTCGATACTACCCCGCCTGAAGGCGCGGTCATTTCCTCCGTAAACTTGCAAGGCACCGAGGTAACCGGTAGTGCTGAGGTAGGAAGCCAGGTCATTATCATCGGTAGTAATAATCAGGTTTTGGGTTCAACTACCGTTGATCAAACCGGCAATTTCGTCATCGCGATTTCACCTTCACAGACGCACGGTGAAGCGCTGATCGCGAAGATTCAGGACCAGGCAGGCAACGTCGGGCCAGACACGTCCTTCAATGCCACCAACTCTGGCTACCCGGGCGTGCCTGTTATCATCAGCATTGTGGATGATGTTACCCCCTCAACTGGGCCATTGAACAATAATCAGGCCACCAACGACCCAACGCCTACGATCTCGGGTACCGCAGACGCCAACAGCACGGTTAACATTTATAACAACGGCGCGCTTGTTGTAAGCGTGCTTGCCGATTCCAGCGGCAACTGGACCTGGACCTCCAACACCAACTTGCAGGACGACTCATACTCCTTCACCACCACAGCAACCAACCACCTGGGCACGGGAGGAACGTCAGCGGCATTCAATATCACTATCGATACTCAGCCACCGTCAGCGCCGGACGATCTGAACGTATCTGCCGACGGCTCTGTCGTCACCGGTACAGCCGAACCAGGAAGTACCGTGACCATCAATAATAATAACGGTCTTCAGATCGGCAGCGGCGTCGCCGGAACGGATGGCTCATTTACCATCACCATTAACCCGCCTCAGACCAATGGTGAAACCATTACCGCTATCGCCACCGATCCTGCCGGGAACCCAAGCCTACCGGAAACCGCGCTCGCGCCAGACATCACGGCCCCGCTGCCGCCAGCTAATCTGGTGATTAATCCTACAGGCGATCAGGTTACCGGCATGGCGGAACCCAACAGTACGGTACATATTCTGGATCCTGGTGGCGCGATAATTGGAACAGTAACCGCCGGCTCGAACGGAGAATTCACCGCCACGCTGGTTCCGCCGCAGACCAACGGAGAACATCTTGTCGCCAACGCGACGGATGCTGCTGGCAATACCAGCGGCAACAGCGCGATTACCGCCCCGGATACCACGGCGCCTGACGCGCCAACCGGCGTCACCGTCGCCGGGGACGGTGGTTCTGTAAGCGGACATGCTGAAGCGGGAAGCACCGTCACTGTAAAAGACAGCAATGGTATTCAGATCGGCACAGGCCAGGCAGACAGCGGCGGCAACTTCACGGTGTCGATTACGCCGTCGAAAATGAACGGCGAAACGGTAAAAGTTACCGCAACGGACAGTAGCAATAACGAGAGTCAGCCAACTTCCGCGGTGGCTCCGGATATTACCGCCCCTGGAACGCCCATCATCACCGCCGTGACGGATGACCAGCCCATGTATCAGGGCCCTCTCAATAACGGCGATGTCACCAACGATAGCAAACCTAAGCTGGAAGGCACCGCCGAAGCAGGTTCTCAGGTCAAAATTTACGATAACGGCACCCTGCTGACGACCGTTGTCGCAGATATCAACGGTAACTGGAACTATACGCCAGTCTCGGCACTAAGCGAGGGCGCTCACATCTTCACGGTGACCTCCACAGACGCCGCGAATAACACCAGCAGCGCGGCAAGCTGGAAAATAATTGTCGATACCATTGCGCCAACTGTTCCAGTGATAACGTTGGTTAACGATGACGTTGGCAGCATTACGGGCAGCGTTGCAAATAACGGTTGGGTCACCAACGACAATACGCCAACCATCTCGGGTACCGGTGAGCCAGGTTCACTGGTAAACCTGTACGATGGCATTCAGTTATTGACGGTTATTCTTGTCGACAGCTCGGGTACCTGGAGTTATACCGTTCCGGGGAATCAGGTGCTCAGCGATCGCACCCATCAGTTTACGGTATCGGCAACTGATGCCGCCGGTAATGTCATCACCTCACCCACAGTGGTCAGCGTTACCGTAGATACCCAACCGCCAGGCGCTCCTGTCATTTTGGCTGCTACCGACGACGTTGGGAATGCACCGATCGATCTGCCTACCGGAAGCCGTTCAAACGATACCTTGCCAGAGCTGAAAGGAACCGGAACAGACGGTTCTAAGATCACTCTTTATGATGGAGCTACGCCAATTGGAAGCACGACTGTTTTGCCCGGAGGCACCTGGAGTATTCAACTCGACCAACCGCTCAGTGAAGGCACACACAATTTATCCGCTATTGCCACGGACGTTGCAGGCAACGCCAGCAATGCCGGGACCTTTACGCTAACGATTGATACCACCCCACCAGCAGCCCCGGTTATCAGCTCCGCAGAAGGTCTGATTGGCACAAATCTACAAACGCTGAGTAACGGCAGCAGTACCAAGAGCTTGAATCCCGAACTCTCCGGAACCGGCGAGCCCGGCGCGAAGATTACGATTTATGATAATGGCGGTTCCATTGGTACCGTCACCGTACAGCCAGACGGCACCTGGACATTTACCCCAACCTCACTCGCCGACGGGCCGCATAAGTTCACCGCTACAGCGACTGACGTTGCAGGCAACACGGGGATCCTATCGGCCAGCTTTACCTTGACGGTAGACAACACACCTCCCGCACAACCAGCCGCGCCAATCATTACCGACGATGTCGCTCCAGTAACAGGTGTGGTCACTAACGGCAACACCAACGATACCACGCCAACCTTTAGCGGCACGGGGAACGTCGGAGATTTGATTACCGTTTATCTGAACGGCACTCCCCCTTTGCAGGGAACGACAACAGTAGGTGCAGACGGAACCTGGAGCTTTACTCCGCCAGCACCGGTTACTCCAGGTACTTACCAGGTAACCCTCACCGCAACCGATCCTGCAGGCAACGTCAGCCAGCCATCAACAGCTATAACACTGAACATCGACACGACGCCGTCTGCGCCGCCGGTGATTATCGCCGCCAATGATAACGTCGGCGATATCATGGGTGACCTTGCACCCAACGCCGTGACCGATGACACCACGCCAACCATTCGTGGTACAGGTGTCAATGGAGACATCATCACTCTGTATAACGGCGGTACGGTGATCGGTACTGCAACGGTGGCAGGCGGTACCTGGAGTATTACCCCCGGGACTGCGCTGGCAAACGGGAGCTACACATTAAGCGCTACCGCAACAGACCCCGCAGGTAACGTCAGCGATAATTCAAACAGCATTTCGTTTACGGTTAACAACACGAAGTTAACGTTGCCGCAGGTCACGGATATCCAGGATAACGTTGGCGTCTTTACCGGTTCGCTAACCAGCGGCAGCGTCACGGACGATACAACGCCAACCATTAGCGGTACCGGCACACCGGGCAGTACGGTTTTGATTTTCGATGGTAACAATCCCATCGCCATTGCGACAGCTACCGTTGCTGCTAACGGCAGTTGGAGTGTGGATGTCCCCCTCACGCCCAATATCACTCACACACTGACTTTCGGCGCTGTGGATGACGCAGGTAACTCACTGGCAGCAGATAACCCGCTGACGTTGATTGTCGATACCCTGCCGCCTGCAACGCCTACGGTTACCAGCGTAGACCCGAACGGTACGCTGGTTAGCGGCTCTGCCGATCCAGGCAGTACCGTCATCATTCGCAGCGGTACTTCGATCCTCGGCCAAGGGATCGCTGACGATTCAGGTAACTTCTCTGTCACAATTTCGCCAGCGCAAACAACCGGTCAGGCGCTCAACGCCATCGCTCAGGATCCCGCCGGAAATCAAAGCGACCCGACAACGTTTAGCGCTGCTACCTCCAGCGTTCCTCATCCACCAACACTTGAGATCGTTGATGACATCGCGCCCATCATGGGGGTGATTGGCAACGGTAAAACCACCAATGACACCTTACCACTACTGCAAGGGACTGCCACTGCAGGAGCGACTGTTAATATTTATGTAAATGGTGTTTTGCAAGTTCCATCGGTAATAGCCGACGTTGTTTCTGGCGCATGGAGTTATCAGTTACCCGCCCCACTAACTAACGGTGCAACCTATAACTTCACTGTGTCGCAAACCGTCGGTGGCATACCCAGCGGTCAGTCCCCCAACTACGCTATCACCATAGACACGACGGCACCGCAAGCGCCAACGATCACCAGCATTATCGACGATGTTGCCCCCGGCACTGGATCGTTGGATAAAGGGCAAATTACAAATGATTCACGTCCGACGCTCAACGGAACTGGCGAACCCGGGGCAACCATTACCCTCTACGATAACGGTGTCGCTTATGCCACAACGACCGTAAACAGTAACGGATTCTGGAGCTTTACCCCGACAGCACCGCTGGGAGAAGGCGATCATCTCTTTACCGCCCGCGCAACGGACGCCGCTGGCAACCAGGGAGATCCATCCAGTGATTTCCGGATCATTGTCGATACCCTGGTACCGAATGCGCCATCTATTGTGACGGTCACGGACAACGTTGGTACGATCCAGCCCCTGACCTCCGGGCAGTTGACCAATGATAATACCCCAACGCTTGCTGGCGTTACCGAGGCGGATTCGGTTGTTACCATCCGCGATAATGGCACGGTAATCGGCACAACCACCAGCGACGAAAATGGCAACTGGAGCTTTACGCCTGCCCCTGCTCTCGGAGAAGGAAGCCACTCGCTGACTGCCAGCGTTACAGATAACGCGGGTAACATTAGCCCGACAACACCACCATTTGTGGTCGTCGTCGACACGCTGGCGCCAGCCGCACCGAGCATTACCTCAGTAATTGACGATCAGCCCGGCAATACCGCGCTGACCAACGGACAGCTTACAAACGATGCGCAGCCTACCCTGAACGGCAAAGGCGAGATTGGCGCCATCATCACGATCCGTGATAACGGCGCTGAAATAGGTACAACTCAGGTGGACGAGTCAGGTAACTGGAGCTTCACTCCGGATGCTCCGCTGGGACAGGGGCAACATAATTTCACCGTCGTTGCCACAGATCAGGCGGGAAACACAGGCGGAGTATCATCATCGTTTACTATTGAGCTGGACTCTATTGCCCCGTCAATACCGGTCATCAGTTCGGTGCAGGACAATACTGCGCCGACAACCGGGCCTATCTCCAACGGGCAAATCAGCAACGAAAGTCGCCCGGCGCTCAGCGGTACCGGTGAAATTGGCGCGACCATTACCGTGCTGAGCGATGGTCAGCCGATTGGCACCACCATCGTCGGCGCAGGCGGAAGCTGGAGTTTTACGCCCTCTGCGGCATTGGGTAACGGCCAGCATACTCTGACCGTCACGGCTACAGATAGCGCAGGCAATACCAGCCTGCCTTCTGGTGGCTTTACCTTCACCGTCGATACTCTGGCACCGACAGCACCAGTGATTACTCAGGTTGCGGATGATGTCGGCCCACTGATTGGAAATCTGAACAACGGTCAGGCCACGAACGATCCACTTCCGACGCTTAGCGGTACGGCAGAAGCCAATTCCATGGTGAAAATTTACGATAACGGAGCGCTGATCGGATCTGCTCCTGTAGATGGTACGGGCGCCTGGACCTTCACACCGGGAACCCCACTTAGCAACGGTAACCACGCGCTGACGGTAACAGCCACCGACGCGGCTGGAAACGTCAGCCCGACGTCTGCGGGATTTAACATCGTTGTTGATACCGTCGCCCCGCTTGCGCCAACGATTATCCAGGCGTTTGATGACGTGCAGCCGGGAACCGGAACGCTATCGAACGGAGCCTCTACCAACGACACCCGTCCCGTACTCAGCGGTTCAGCGGAAGCCGGTGCCCGGGTAGCCATCTACGATAATGGCGCGCTGCTGGCAACGGTGACTGCGACGATAGACGGCACCTGGGAATATCTGACCACCACACTTGGCAACGGTCAGCATGTGTTTACCGCCATCGCCACCGACGCCGCCGGGAACGTGAGTCCTGTCTCAGGTGGGTTTACGATTAATGTCGACACCATTGCACCATCCATCCCGCTGCTGGTCTCTGTGGTGGATGATATCGCAGGCGGCGTGTTCAATGCAGCGCTCAGCAACGGACAGCTGACCAACGATGCACGCCCGACGCTGAACGGCACCGCCGAGGCAGGCAGTACCGTCAGCATCTATGACGGAAGCACCCTGTTGGGTACCGCGCTGGTGCAAAGCAATAACAGTTGGTCGTTTACCCCAACCACACCGCTGGCTAATGGATCGCACACCTTCACAGTCACCGCCACTGATGCGGCGGGCAACACCAGCGGCGCGACGGCAGGCTTTAGCGTGGTGGTTGACACCACGGCGCCGACGCAGCCTTCAATCAGCAGCATTATTGACGATGTCGGGCCAAACACCGGGCCGATTGGCAGCAATCAGCCGACCAACGACGCGCGCCCAACGTTAAACGGCATCACGGAAGCCAACGCGCGAGTTGATATTTATGATAACGGCAGCTTTGTCACCAGCGTAACGGCGGACGGCAGCGGCAACTGGAGCTACACCCCGACTACCGCGTTGGCACAAGGTACCCACTCGTTTACCATCACTGCAACGGACAGTGCGGGTAATACCAGTGGCATATCGTCTGCGGCAGCGATCGTGGTCGATACCGTTGCCCCGGGCATCCCAACCGGGCTGGCGGTAAACGCCAACGGCACCGCGCTCACCGGCGTTGCCGAACCAAACAGCACGGTCATTATTACCTCCAGCGGCGGAACGGTGCTCGGCACGGCAACCGCCAACGCCTCCGGTAATTTCACCTTCACTCTGAACCCACCGCAAATCAGTGGGCAAACTCTGATGGCCAGCGCACAGGATGCCGCAGGCAACATCGGTACGGCGGGTAACGTGCTGGCACCGTTTACCGGCGTACCGCCTGCGCCTGTTATTGCCAGCGTGCTCGATGACGTCGGCACTATCATGGGACCCGTCGCTCCCGGTAAAACCACCAATGACACCCTGCCAACGCTCAGCGGAACGGCGCAGGCTAACGCCGTCATCAATCTGTACAACAACGGCGTGCTAATGGGCTTCACGACCGCAGACGGTAACGGGATCTGGAGCTTTACCCCATCCGGTGCACTCAGCGAAGGTAACCATGCGTTTACCGCCACGGCAACCAACGCCAACGGCGCAAGTGGGTTGTCCGGTTCGTTCAGCGTGATCGTGGACACCACGCCACCGACCGCGCCAACGCTCCTGATCAGCGCCGATGGCGGTACCGTCAGCGGCGTCGCCGAAGCGGGAAGCACGGTCACCATTTCTCTGCCCGGCGGCACCAGCGTGACGGCAATCGCCAACAGCAGCGGTGTCTACAGCGTCAACCTGCCGGTTCGCCAGATTGAAGGGCAGTCGCTGTCCGCCACGGCGACCGATGCGGCGGGAAATACCTCATCGCCGACAAGCGCTCTCGCACCAGTATTGCCGCTGCTGGCTGAAGACAATATCACCAGTCTACCGCTACAAACCGATGTCACCGTCAGCACCGAGCATCAAAGCGATTATGGTTTCCTGTTGGTCAATGCGCTGGGAAATGTCGCCAACGTGCTGGGGAACGATACGGCAAGCGTGAATTTCAGCATCGCTTCTGGTGGCAGCGGATCCATTACAATCAATGCCGCAGCGACCGGCGTAGTGCTGTCGCTGTTAAACACACTTGAAGTCGTCATCCAGCGCTTTGACACCGCGCTGAATGCCTGGGTGACGGTGGTGGATACCGGAAAACCAGACTTTGCCAGCCTCCTCACTCTGGGCGCCTCAGGCGTAACGCTCAATTACAGCGGACTGACTGGTGGTGATTACCGCGTGGTCAGCTACAACACCAACCTGCTGGCGACCGGGGCATACACCAGCCTTGATGTCTCAGTGGTAAAAGCCAGCGCAGGAACCATCACCGGCGGTACTACTGAGACTGGCAATATCATCACCGATATCGATCCCGCCAACGGGCAGGATAATGCCCCTTCCGGCACGCTGGTCACCGCCATCACCGACGGTAACGGCAACGTCGTGAACATCCCGGCGGGCGGCATTGATGTGCAGGGGAAATACGGCATCTTGCATATCAATCAGAACGGTAGTTACACCTATACCCTGACCAATACGTCAATCTCGGTGTATGGCCGTTCCGAAAGTTTCACCTACACGCTGACGCATGGCAGCGATCACTCCTCGGCAAAACTGGTGGTAACGCTCGGTCAGGCGCCCACCACCAGTACGGTAACCGCGGCAGACGATGTGGCTGCGCTGACTTACGGGACGCAGGTCATCGCGGTTGATCATGGCACATCACAGCAAACCGGCTTCACCCTCGCCAACGTCGGACTGGGTAATGTGCTGGATGTCAGTCTGGTTAACGGTTTAACCAATCCGATCAAATTTAATGTGGATGATGGCGCAACCCGCACGCTGACCGTCAAGGCCAGCGTTCTCGGCGTCACGGTTGGCGGTTTTGACCTCTATGTTTATCGCTTCAACGAGTCCATTCAGCAGTATGAGCAGTTCCGCGTGAAGCCCAACTGGGTCACGGCGCTGCTAGGAGGTAGCTCAACGGATTACACCATCACCCTGCCTGGCGGTGACTATCTGTTCCTGCTTAACGCCTCCGGCGGTCTGACGCTGCTGACCAGCTATACCCTGAATATCCAGGCCGATCACACCTACGCCGTCGACAGCCTGAGTGCGACAACCAATGGAAACCTGCTGGTCAACGACTCAGCTCCGGCCAATACCGTTATCACCGAAGTTAACGGTGTCACCGTAAACGGAACGGGCACTACCACCATTAACGGGCAGTACGGCACGCTGACTATTGATGCGAAAGGGAACTATACCTACACGCTGAGAAGCGGACTGGGCGCAGACGGTATCAATACGCCGGACAGTTTCGTGTATAAGGTCAAAGCGCCAAACGGCGATACCGGCAGTGCATCGCTGAATATCAAACCAACCCCACAGGCGCTGGATGCAGTAAATGACGTCAGCAGCACGATGGCGGTTAGTACCCAGGCAGATACTTCCCGGTCGTTTACCGACGACAGCGTCGGGAACGCCAGCTGGAGTGCCCAACTCCTTTCACCCACCTCAAAAAGTGGTACTGGCGTCATTGAAATCGCTACGGGAACGGCGGTGCAAAACGCCATACTGCATTTTAACGTCGCGTCAGGTCTGACGCTGGGCGGGCTGACCGTCACCTGGGCGCTGTATGACAGCAACAACATCAAGATTGCCGGTAACTCTTTCAATGGCGGATTGCTGGTTGGTGGCAATATAGATATAGCCTTGAGCGGGATCGTACTGCACCCCGGCAACTATCGCCTCGACTATACCGGAAGCGTCGGGGGGCTGGGGCTGGGGAATATCACCATCACCCCCAGCGTGAAAGGTACGATAATCGACCTGCAAAACTTCGAGACTTCCACAGCGAACAGCGTCACCGGCAATATTTATGACGGAGACCATATTGCCAGCGTGCATACCTTGCTGACGGTGAACGGCACGGGCGGCAGTACCGTCACACTTGATCCGCTGAGTAGCACGACCAGCGCCATCATTAACGGGTTGTACGGCAAACTGACCATTGGCATTGATGGTCATTACACCTATGCCCTCAACAGCGATGTCTCGCTCTCCACCATCGTCACCAAAGAGACATTTACCTACACCCTTAACGACCAGAATGGCCATACCGATACCGCTACGCTGACCATCAATATGAATCCGCAAGTGGTGAGTACCGTCGATGCCGATCGCCTGACTGGCAGCGCCTACGGCGATACGCTGATTTATCACCTGCTCAACGCCAACGACGCTACCGGCGGCAACATTAGCAATGGTGCTACCGACACCTGGACCAACTTCTCACTGGCCCAGGGTGACAAAATCGATATCGGCGACCTGCTGGTGGGCTGGAACGGGCAGAACGCTACGCTCGGCAACTACCTCACCGTAACCACCAGCGGTAACAACACGGTGATTGCCATCGACCGCGACGGTACGGGCAACACATATCACTCAACCAATCTCATAACGCTGGAGAACGTACACACCACGCTCGATGAGCTGGTGCAACAAAATCACATCGTGCCCTGACGTTAACGCAATGCGTTAAAGCGCCATAACTACAGCCCCGGATGCCATGACGTCCGGGGCAATAACAGTCGTCGCTGCCGTATTTTGTAAGGGATAAACTATGAGAAATGTCGCGCCTGTTGCATTACTTCTGGCATTAACGCTCTGTACCCTGCGGGTGAATGCCGAAGATGAACCGCAAATTATTACGCCGGAAGGACTGGCCACCAGCCAGATGCTTCCCTCGCTGGACGGCGCGGTTGCCGATCTGCCGCTGAGCGCTGCCGCCCCCGGCAACCTGATGCTCAACGACGCGGTAAGTCGTGCCGTGAGCTGGCATCCTTCTATTCGTGAATCGATCGGCAAACTGCTTTCGCAAAACGAACAGATCGACGTGGCGAAATCGAAATATTACCCGCAGGTTTCTGCCGGAATGAATAACGGTTACAGCAATACCTATACCGACCACGGCTTTAGCCCGGCGCTGGTTATTTCGGTGTCACAAATGCTGTACGACTTCGGCAAAGTCGCAAGCCAGGTCCGCGCCGAGACCGCCGGAGCCGCACAACAGCAGGCGAATGTGTTACTCAGTATTGATACCATCGCCCACGCAACCGCCAACGCGATAGTCCAGGTGCAGACGTGGCAGCAAATGGTGGACGCCGCCGAAGAACAGCTCACCGCCTTAAACGACATTGGTCGACTGACCCGACAACGCAATGATGAAGGGGCAACCTCGCTGTCCGACGTGGTGCAAACCGATGTGCGTATCGAGTCTGCACGTTCTCAGCTGGCGCAGTATCAGGCCAATCTCGACAGCAGTAAGGCCACATTGATGAGTTACCTCGGCTGGAACTCACTTAACGGCATCAGCAACGAATTCCCGGCCAAACTGGACAGCAGCTGCGATGTGGTCAAACCGGAAGATAAACTGGTTCCCGCGGTTCTGGCGGCCTGGGCACAAGCGAATGTGGCACAGGCAAATCTCGATTACGCCAACGCGCAGATGACGCCCACCATCTCTTTGGAACCGTCGGTGCAGCATTATCTCAACGACAAATACCCCAGCCATGAGGTGCTCGACAAAACCCAGTACTCCACGTGGGTAAAAGTTGAGATGCCGCTGTATCAGGGGGGCGGACTCACCGCCAGGCGCAACGCCGCCAGCCATGCGGTAGAGTCTGCACAATACTCCATCCAGCGCACCCGACTCGAAGTACGACAAAAATTACTGGAGTCCCGCAGCCAGGCAATGAGCCTCGCCACCGCCCTGCAGATTCTGCGCCGCCAGCAGCGACTGAGTGAACAAACGCGCGAGCTTTATCAACAGCAGTATCTGGACCTCGGTTCGCGCCCGCTGCTCGACGTGCTTAACGCCGAGCAAGAGGTGTATCAGGCCCGTTTTGCCGAACTCCAGACTCAAAACCAGCTGCGCCAGCTCCAGCTGAACTGCCTCTATAACACTGGCTCGCTTCGCCAGGCGTTCGCCTTAAATAATCGCAGCATTCAATCGGTGGAGATCAAGCTATGAGCGACCTCGATTCACATGCAAAAGATGCGATTAGCGAACACGCTCTTAGCCACTGGGCGCAGGCGATGACGCATATTGCCAATCACTATCGCGTGGCCTGTTCTCCCGGCGCAATCCAGGCCAACGCCCCGTGGTTTGCGGGAAAAAGCCGGGCAACGGCCCTGTCGCAACTGGCGCGTCAGGCGGGACTGTCATTTCATGCGCTGGATACCGCCACGCAGGTGTTCGGTCAGTGGCGTCTGCCGGTGGTGGCGGAACTGCGCGACGGCCAGCTAATGGTGATAGAACATTTCAACGGCGAAGATGCACTGGATGTGTTTATCATCGCCGAAGAGGGCCAGCGTAACCGGCTCACGGTCGCAGAGCTTCTGCCGGAGATCGTGAGTATTACCGCGCTACGCCCGCTGTCGGCGCTGAAGGACAGTCGGGTAGACCGCTATATTTCGCGCTTCAAGCCCGACTGGATGCGCGAACTGGTGTTAAAAGACATTAGTCCTTATCTGCCGGTCATGATTGCCGCCTTTCTGATTAACCTTCTGTCGCTCGCCGGGATTATCTTTTCTATGCAGGTTTATGACCGGGTGATCCCCGCCCAGTCTTATCCAACGCTGTATGTTCTCTCCACTGGCGTTCTGGTGGCAGTGCTGTTTGGCTTTTTGCTGCGCGAAGCGCGTACCCACATAATGGACCTGCTCGGAAAACGTGCCGATATGCGCATTTCCGATCGCGTGTTCAGCCATGCATTGCGCCTGCGCAACAGCGCCGTCCCCCGCTCGACGGGGAGCTTCATTTCTCAACTGCGCGAGCTGGAACAGGTTCGCGAGATGATCACCTCCTCAACCATGTCGACCATTGTCGATCTACCGTTTTTCTTTTTGTTTATCGTGGTGCTGGCTTTTATCGCCCCGCCGCTGGCATGGATAGCTCCCGTCGCTGCCCTGCTGATGATCCTGCCCGGTTTGCTGTTACAGAAGAAACTGGCGGTGCTCGCCAACCAGGCTGCCCATGAATCCACCCTGCGCAACGCGGTGCTGGTCGAGAGCGTTCAGGGGCTGGAAGACATCAAGCTGATGCAGGCGGAAAACCGCTTTTTACAGCAGTGGAACAGCTACATCCGCATTACCGGAGAGTCCGGGCTGCGCACGCGCAGGCTGACTCAGGGGCTGATTGGCTGGGGCATGTCGGTACAAAGCCTGGTCTACGCCGCGATCATTATGTTCGGCGCGCCGATGGTCATTGAAGGCACGATGACCACCGGCGCCGTGGTGGCCGCTTCGATGCTCGGTTCCAGAATGATTGCCCCAATGGCTAATCTGTGCGGCGTGCTGGCCCGCTGGCAACAGGTCAAGGCGGCGAAGATGGGGTTAGACAGCATCATGCAGCTTCCCACCGAAACGCAGTACGACGAAGACCGGGTGCATCAGGAGATTTTTCACGGCCATTATCTGTTTGAGAACGCACACTTTCGCTACCACAGCGACGATCAGCGCGTTCCGCTGCGCATCTCGCGCCTGGAGGTCATGCCCGGCGAGCGCGTGGCAATCCTCGGGCGTAACGGTGCCGGGAAATCAACCTTGCTGCAGGCCATGGCGGGTGGTGTGGAGATTATCCAGGGCGATGTCCGGCTCGACAACCTGAGTCTGGCGCAGATCGATATGGCTGATTTACGCCGTAACATCGGTTTTCTTAGCCAGAACGCGCGGCTGTTTTTCGGCACCCTGCGCGAGAACCTGACCCTCGGCGCACCGCATGCCAGCGACGCGCAGATCTTCGAAGCGCTGGAGGTCAGCGGCGCGGCAGCTTTCGTAAAACAGCTCGCCAAAGGGCTGGCGCATCCCATTATGGAGGGCGGCAACGGTTTGTCCGGTGGACAACGGCAGTCGATCCTGCTGGCAAGAATGCTGCTGCGATCGCCCAATATCGTGCTGCTCGACGAACCCAGCGCCTCGCTGGATGAACATACCGAGCGGGAGTTTATTCAGCGCCTGAACCAGTGGCTGGGCAACCGCACATTGATTGTCGCCACTCATCGCGTACCGGTTCTGGAGCTGGTCGAACGCGTGGTGGTATTAAAAGAAGGCCAACTGGTTATGGATGCCCCGAAAGCGCAGGCATTAAATGCGAGCCGGGCACCCGCCCCAACTCACGGTCGGGAGTGGAAAAATGAAAACCAATCCGCATGATGCCGCCATGGACGACCTCGATATCCGCCGCGAGCATCGTTTTTCCGGGGCCAGCCGTATTATTCTGCTCAGCACGCTGCTGTTTGCCGTCCTGGGTATCTGGGCATATTTCGGCAAGCTGGATGAAGTCTCAACCGGCAGCGGAAAAGTGATCCCCAGCTCGCGAGAGCAAGTCTTGCAGTCGCTGGATGGCGGCATTCTCGCCGAGCTTACGGTACGCGAGGGAGATAAAGTGCAGGCCAATCAAATAGTCGCCCGCCTCGACCCCACCCGTTCTGAGTCCAACGTTGGGGAGAGTGCAGCCCGTTATCGCGCCTCACTGGCTTCCAGCGCAAGGCTTAATGCCGAAGTTAACGATCTGCCGCTGGTCTTTCCCGATTCACTGCGCGCCTGGCCGGATCTCATCGCCTCCGAAACTCGCCTGTATAAAAGCCGCCGCGCGCAGCTTGCGGATTCAATGGTGGAACTGCAAGATGCACTGGTCTCAGTAAATAAAGAACTGGCCATCACCCAACGGCTGGAGAAAAGCGGTGCCGCCAGCCACGTAGAAGTGCTGCGCCTACAACGACAAAAAAGCGATCTGGGATTAAAAATCACCGACCTGCGCTCGCAATATTTCGTGCAGGCGCGGGAAGCGCTGTCAAAGGCCAACGCCGAAGTGGATATGCTGGCGGCGATTTTAAAAGGACGCGAGGATTCCGTCACCCGCCTGACCGTACGCGCGCCGATGCGCGGTATTGTGAAAAACATCCAGGTCACCACCATCGGCGGCGTTATCCCGCCCAACGGCGAGATGATGGAGATTGTGCCGCTGGACGATCATCTGCTGATTGAAACCCGCCTGTCGCCGCGTGATATCGCGTTCATCCATCCCGGCCAGCGGGCGCTGGTGAAGATAACCGCCTATGACTACGCCATTTACGGCGGCCTGGAAGGCATAGTCGAAACCATCTCTCCGGACACCATTCAGGACAAAGTGAAACCGGAAATCTTCTATTACCGCGTGTTTATCCGCACGCATCAGGACTTCTTACAGAACAAACTGGGACGCCATTTCTCCATCGTACCTGGCATGATTGCCACAGTGGATATAAAAACAGGTGAAAAAACCATCGTCGACTATTTAATCAAACCGTTTAATCGCGCAAAAGAAGCGCTGCGAGAACGCTAAATCCTTGAGGATTAGGGGTCGCGGGGGCTGGTCACGCGTGTCACAAGTCTGTTATACTTGCTCTAACACATTGGGGCTGATTCTGGATTCGACGGGATTCGCGAAACCCAAGGTGCATGCCGAGGGGCGGTTGGCCTCGTAAAAAGCCGCAAAAAAATAGTCGCAAACGACGAAAACTACGCTTTAGCAGCTTAATAACCTGCTCTGAGCCCTCTCTCCCTAGCTTCCGCTCTTAAGACGGGGATCAAAGAGAGGTCAAACCCAAAAGAGATCGCGTGGAGGCCCTGCCTGGGGTTGAAGCGTTAAAACTAATCAGGCTAGTCTGGTAGTGGCGTGTCTGTCCGCAGGTGCCAGGCGAATGTAAAGACTGACTAAGCATGTAGTGCCGAGGATGTAGGAATTTCGGACGCGGGTTCAACTCCCGCCAGCTCCACCAATCATGATTGGACAGTGCTAGGACAGTACTAGCAAAAACAGGAAGTTAGCAGTCTCAGCAGGACACCGACCAGACGGTGAGGAGACAAAAAAGGATACGCAAAGGAGCCGCGGCTCCCAAGTGACATGAAAGCCCGCTGATGCGGGCTTTTTTATGTTAGTGCATTAATAGTTAGCTTTAGTCCCTGATAAATACACAGCTTTCGTCTTTCACTTATCCGATCTAATATTGTAGATACACTCAAGAAAACAAATGGTTATCATCAATACCAGTAGGCTTGAGTTCGATATATTTTTTCAAGTTCAAAGCAGCTCTGGAAGGTTGCGCTGTTTTGCTTAGTCCAAGTTATGTTTTATTACACGGAGTTTTGGAATGGTTGTGGCTGCGAAAGAGAATCATGTCAAATCAATCAGAGTAGGATTTTATACCAGCTCTGAAAACATCCGTTCCAGCAACAAAGGTGTGACAGCAGGTGCATTTGAGAATTTATTTCAAAAATGCGCTCAGGGATTAGGTCAAGCTCATTACGCAGAATTCAGAGAGCGTGAACTCAAAATTCAGTTTATAGAAAAGCCAACTGATGGCGATTACTATTTTGGGTTCATGTCGAGACGCCGCAAAAGCGCAAACTTGGCATACATCACAGACACTCAATGGGTAGAGGAAAAAATCCCTTTGGCAGGAGCTAAGTCACTGTCAGAAAGGACATATTTTATCTATTATCCTTCAATTGACATCCTAGTTCTTTCACTAAACCATTTAGGTCCTAAACATAGCGATCTAGCGTTTTTACTGTTCAGTTGTAACACAGTTCAAACCTCAATTTCGTTCGAAGCTATCTGGAAAGAGGAAAGCGTTAAGGAATTACTGGAAACAGGTTCAAACCTAAAAAGCTGTGAGATTTCTTTGGCTATCCCCAGAAACTTCAATGAAACTAACTACCAGTTAGATGGTATGCTTGCCCAACAGATGATCAACATGATTAAGGGGACTGACTCTAGTCATTTAACACTTTCACTCCGGGGACATTCGCCACTTAAAAAGAAAATGGGGGGATGGCTGACAGGAGATGTTAAAGCCAGTATAAAGGAATTGTTAGAAAAATTCCCATCAGGCAATGGTGGTCTATCATTTGAGAAAGTTGATGTTGTTGCTCAAGGCGAAAGGAAAAAAAAGAATCTAGTTGATGAAGTGTTAACTGTAAGAAAAATGGTAAGTATTCAGAAAGATGGCTATCCGACTGATGCAGATGTAAAGACAGCCATGCTACAGGCCAAAATAGAAAACAGTAAATACCTTATCAGATATTTTCTAACTAGTTGATTTAATAGGATTCATAAAATGGGTCAATGGATGGTTTTTTTGTTGAAGACAATTATCGCTGCAGCTGTTGCTGTGTTCGGCGGGAAGCATCTTTACCAATTAGATCATACTGCCATAATCTCAGCTGCAGGTGTTCTTTCTACAGTGGCTGGTGTTTTATTCGGCTTTATTTTGGCATCATTAACGCTACTTACAAGCTTTGATAGTTCAAAAGGCTTGATAGGGGCATTAAAAAAGAATAATGTGCTACAAGGTATTATCAAAGGATTGTTTTCCACAGGTAACACCTTAATCGCTGGATGTTTATCCGCATTAATCTCAATGTTTGCCCCTCAAGTGCTTCAATTTAACGTTGATTATTTCTTTCTCCTGTTGTCATTTTCATACCTGATCATTTCAGTGATTACTTTTTGTTATAACTGGAAGAATTTTTCATCAATAATTACATATGTTTAACTTAGATAGCTTAATTTTTCGTCGAAATAAACAACATTACAGCTAACTGAATTGATGCATTTTGAACAAAAAGCAAACACATTTTAGTTGTATCAAATAACAGGACAGTCATCAAACTCCGCGTTCCTGGCATCATTAATGATGTACGTGATAACTCCGAATAACGTGAAACCATCCTCATCAATAGGGGGCAGCTCCCTCCTCCCGTTCTCCAGATTAATCAGGTGGGGTTGGGGATGAGTACGATATCGCTTAATCCTGAATTCCCCATCTATCGCACATATCAGCAGCGAGCCATCACAGGCTGAAAGAGATGCGTTCACAACAAGCAGCGCCCCCCTGGATTATCCCTTCCCTGAAATGTGAACGCGATGCCCGCATGAAATAAGTCGCTGCGGGCTGACTGATTAGCTGCTGATCGAGGGAGATCCTTGTTTCAACGTAATCTGCCGCAGGTGAAGGAAAGCCCATGTCTATAGTCCTCCGTTTGGATTGAACAGCTGAAAGGTGCGGTTCTCACCTTCCTGCGTTGATACATCTCGGAATGTTGTCACATACCATTCGATCCATTCGTTAGCCTGCTTCATCGTCCAGTGCCAGTTAACCTTGCCCAGTTCCTGAACAAACCGCTGCGTGGTGACTGTCTTCCGGCCATTCGGTTCCTGCTGTATCGAAGCATACCAGGCCATTTCAATATCGCTGCGTCGTGGCATCATTACGCCCCCTCTTGAATACTGGATAAAAACACAGTATAAATACTGTATATCCACCCAGTAAAGAGGCAATGAGCAATGTTCGTGGAACTCGTTTATGACAAAAGGAATTTTGATGGTCTGCCCGGTGCAAAAGATATCATTCTGGGCGAATTGAGTAAGAGGGTTCACCGGATTTTCCCCGATGCTGATGTTCGGGTTAAACCGATGATGACACTGCCGGCGATCAATACTGACGCCAGCAAGCACGAGAAAGAACAGATAAGCCGAACGGTTCAGGAAATGTTTGAAGAGGCTGAGTTCTGGTTAGTCAGTGAATAAAATTCTGTCCGCTACGGCTTGATGTTAAAAAGTGCTGTAGCGGAATCATGAACCACCTACTGGGAATTTCTTATACAGCGTTGAAACACCAACATCGAATATGATTGCTACCTGCTTTCTGTCCATGCCACCTTTTATCAATCTCCCCATCTGGGCCCACCCATCATCACTAAACTTTGGGCGCCTGCCACCAATACGCCCTTCTGCTCGTGCGACTGCTAAACCGGCCAGGGTGCGTTCGACAATAAGCTCCCTTTCCATTTCTGCCAGTGCGCCCATTACATGAAAGAAGAATCTCCCCATAGGCGTACTCGTATCGATGCTATCCGTCAGGCTCCGGAAGTTAACACCTTTCTCCCGCAATTCCTCCACTAACCCAACAAGATGCCGCATGCTGCGCCCGAGGCGATCCAGCTTCCAGACCACCAGCGTATCGCCTTCAGACAGAGTCTTGAGTACTTTCTTCAACCCCGGTCGGTCAGACGTTCTGCCGCTGATCTTATCCTCGAATATCAGTTCACATCCTGCGCACTCCAGTGCGTTTCGTTGCAATGCGGTGTTCTGGTCATTTGTTGACACACGTACATAACCGATGAGCATGAGAAATACCCCTGTAAAAAGCCGGGATCATGCCATCTGAGCGGAATAACTGCATTTTCTAAAAGGTTCAATTGAGAGAAGCGGCGAAACGTGATGTTGGTACGGATGCAAATCAGATACCTGATATGTCAGCGTTTGAGGCTCAGTTGTCCCTTAGCGGCTATGCCAAAGAACCCTCTGGTTTAATCAGACAATGGATTGGAGGCAATACAGGAGGAATGGCGGCGGGTGAAGCAAAGGTGATTGAACTTCCTTTCCCGTTCCCTTCCGGCATTCTTGCCGTAGTACCTTATACCGGTGCGCTGGCTCCCGGCTTTGGTGCTGGCGTAGGAGTTAAATGGACCGGAAAAAACCAGATCACGCTTTATAACTCATCAATGACACAGGCAATTGCCGATTATGGATTTATCGCGTACGGGAGATAAAACTATGAATAAAACATTTAATTACGTTTTTAGCCCGACCAGTAATCTATTTTATCCTGTTGCTTTGCGGGCAGATTATGAAAAAGCGTCGTCTTGGCCTGCCGATCCTGTCGGCGTAAGTGACGTAATATATTTTGAATATTCAGGAATACCGCCTGAGGGGAAAATAAGACGTTCCGATGCTAACGGGATGCCCTGCTGGATTGATGCGCCATTAAAGAGCACAGAGGAACTTATCGCCGAAGCGGAAAAAGTCAGACAGGTGCTTATCGCTCAGGCCAATGATTACATAAACAGTAAGCAGTGGCCTGGTAAAGCAGCGATTGGACGTCTTAAGGGCGATGAACTAACTCAGTACAATTTGATGCTGGATTACCTGGATGTACTGGACGCCATTGATACTTCCAGCGCGCCAGATATTAACTGGCCTGTCCCCCCGGAGCGGTAGGCCATACGGGTTTTGCGGTATCAACGCGCATCAGTAGTACCCGGTATTTTTTCCATTCAACTAGGGCGGCAGTCTCTTCAGCTGTCGCAATCCCTGCATCAACGGCGTCCTGACGCCAACTAATTTCAGTGTCAGCAGTAATTCGTAAAGCACTTTTTTTCTGCATATTTACAGATAAAGTCTCTTCTGCTGTGGGTGGAGGGATATCCACCCATGCAGGCATACCATTACCGTTTACACCAAGTATTTTCCCTTCAGGCGGCTGTCCGATAAATTCGGCTGATACTTCATCAGAAACATCTATGCCATTCTCAGGCCACATACCGCTTTCCTGGTATTCAGGTTTCAGCAGATAGGCCAGGAAACGAATATTCTTTGCGTCCCAGATATATCCATCGATACGTATTGGGGGCTGGTTGACTATTTGCTCGGTTTTATCGGTCATAATCAGTATCCAAATGCCAGAAATACGGCTTGAGAATTGTTTGAATCCGGGCTTGTCCCTGAGGTGAGACAGGTCACGGCATCAAATCCGGTGCTATTGGCGCTTTCGCACGAAGTGACAATTTGTGCATAGGTCCTTTTGGTGCAAAACACGCCCCATACATTTACCGGGAACGGCGTTGGATATGTAACAGCAAGGGTTTGCGGAATACCGATAGTGGTGCTGTTCGGTAGAGTACGCCGGAATATCTGAATGATAAGACCGTTAGGTCCTTTAACAAGCAGGTTGTCGGTACCCTTTCCAGTTAAGGTGAAATAGCTCATGTCAGGGATATCGTAGGAGTTTACATTTCCTATATTTCGCCCTGACGCCGAACCGAGGTTTCCCAAACCAAGGTTTGCGAGAGCAGTGGCGATGGCCGCCGCGCCGTCAGCTTTAATATCCCCAAAGGGATTTGAACGGCTCAGGAGCAGTTTTTTTAATGCCGTCAGCAACTGGTCGCGTTTTTCCTTGTCCGGGGTGACGCCTGATGCCTCAACCACCCCCACCAGCTCTTCCTGCAGCATGTCAAAATAATCGTCATCCAGATCGGTAGCAGGTGTACCGGTCTGAGGGTTTCCACGGGTAAAGCCGTTCTTGCCCGCGCCGAATTTATCCTTCTGCGCGGTTGCGGTATCTATGCGGTGCATGAGTTACTCCGGATATTTAAAAATAACGTAAGTATGAGAAGGGCAAAGTTTGTTCAGAACACACTCGACAACCGTGTCTCCCCAGATCCGCAATGCAGAATTGCAGGGATCAATACAGGTCATCCAGGCGGTACTGGTGGAAGATGGCATGTTCACCTGCCAGTAATAACGCCAGTCAGGCGAATACACGCCATCGGTACAGGCTGAGGTACAGGTAAAGGTGCTTTTGTCATAGCGCGTAATGGTGGCGCCCGGTTTCCCCAGCGCGGCAAGCTGGGTAAGAAAGAAATCCTCGTGGATACCCCCACTCAGATTGACCTTTGCGTCCAGGCGCTGCTGACGCTGGCGCAGTGTCTGCGTTCCTGCGGGGATACACTCGTCAGGCAGGCCGCACAATCGTTCCCAGCGATTAAGCAGTTCGGTGGTGGTGCGCGGGTCAAGCTCAAGTATCAGGTCATCTGCCCGCTGATGCACCCGCAACAATGAGGGTGCGGAGCCGGACACTGCCGGATCGCTGACTGACCATGCGGGTCCCGGAGGCAACAAGGCAGACAGCAGGCTGATGTAATCGTCGTTTGTCACGTCCATGCGATGTCCCCCATCACCGCCAGTTCATTTTTCGCGACAGGAATAGTGGCGGCTGGCTCAATAAGCTGATGGCTGTATTCCCCGGTCGCAATCGAAATGGCCTCGTTGATACGGGACAGCTCCAGTTCCCCTTGCGGATAACCGTCGCGTAGCAGGAAGGCGCGTAACTCCGCCGTGACCGCCGCACGAATTTCCGGTGTGTCCGGCGTAATTCTGACGTGAAAATTCACCGTATGTTCTACCGGTTTAAACACATAGAGATCGGAGCCGGCCACCGGGGCAAGCGGCATAATATGCGTTCTGGCTGACGTCACGGTATCGTCATCGGGGATCGGATTGACCAGATCACTGCTGGCCACCATCACCCCAACCGTTCCGGTCCCCATCCAGTGACGATAAGTCCAGGCCCGGATAATGCCGGGGACCTCTTTTGCCCAGACAGCATAATCTCCGTCGGCACCGCCCTGCGGTGTCCAGTAGTAGCGTTCAATGACCCGGGCGCGCCAGGTCTCCAGATCCTCAGTATCAAATCCACCCACCAGTGTGTCGGCCAGACCTGAAGAGGGAAGTCCGTTCACCGGCGTGACCAGAATGAGCGCAGTACCGTCATCCGCGTTACCACTGACACCGGCAACTGAACACGCAACCGGCACACGCAACACCCCACCCGCACTGACGGCGTCCGCCGTGGCCGTGTACTGGATCAGATCGTCACGCTGAATCACACTGCCGGTAGTGACTTTCAACCCGTCGCTGACCCCCTCCCATCGCATATACCCGGTCGCGGTTGTTGCAGGTTTACGTGGGCAGCGCTTCATGGCGGCGTGGCGCGCCAGCCAGGCTTCATCACACCGATCTGGCAGCATGTTCATGGCCAGGTAATCGATATAGCCGTACACGGTGTGCAGCGCTGCTGCATACACTTTCGCCCGCACATCTTCATCCATCCGCCTCAGCGCATCGTTAACATCCAGCCGGGCGAATAAATCGGTGCGGAGCATACTGATATTCTCTGCCAGCGTCGGGCGCCGGAATTCACTCTCCGCCATGGGTGATTACGCTCCATAAATCATCAAAAATCAGGGTGACCGGCCCACTTCGGCGCCAGAGGGTGAGGCTGTTTGCCAGTTCGTTGATGCCTGTTCGCCGGATATCCAAATCGATTCGGGAAACCACGCCGTCATCCAGCATCCACTGCAACGCATCGCGAATACAGGTTCTGATGTTATTCACCAGCTGATTGGTCAGCTTACTGCGCTGGTAAAGCCAGAGTTTTGAACCGATGCGATCATTCTGTACCGCAGGCCAGGTGTCCCCCCACCACCCCATCGGCACATCAGCCTGGTCATCCGGATCGGCGCGGTGCCAGGTAAAAAGGGAAATCACCACCGATCGGGTCAGGGGATCCAGCGACGCATTCGCTTTCACCCGCTGCCCGTTCACTGTCAGCCACAGTTCCATTACGCCTCCATCGGTTTATCCGGTGTGTTGGTGTTACTGCCCTGCCCGTTTTCCCGGTGTCGGTGGCCGTTATAGGCCACACGCATGGCGGTCATCGTCAGGCCAGAAGAGTCACAGAGATCCTTAATCTGACCTGTCGCCTCAATATCCATTTCAAAACGGGCCTTTGGTGCGTTGATGAATCTGATGGTCTTTCCCGCACCGTCAACGACAATGCCATTTCGGGTAAGGTGAACCTTCTGTCCGAGGTCGTCATACAGTGCCGCCTCTCCGCCTTTCAGACCTTTCAGCCGGTACCGGCGGTCGGCAACCACGATGGCGACACCGTGAGAACGATCGCCATCGGGAAAGAGCACAATCGCCTCAGCGCCAGGTGTGGCCCGCGCAGTAAATCCATAGGGTTCGAGATGCTCTATGCCGCCTTTGGATTCGCCCGCGATCAGTGAAACATCCACCATCTGACATTTCGCCGCAGCATTAATGCTTTTCACGACTGCCCGACCAATCAGGCTGAGGAGCTGTCGCTGCAAACCGGGTAACGCACTCATCAGAAAGGATCCTCCCGGGTTTTACGCGTTTTCGTTTTTCTGGTTTTTGGATCATCCGGTTCAGGCAGATAGGCATCCGGCGGCGCCACACGGATTTCCGCCAGTGTGCCGCTCTGGTCTTTGGTAAAGGTCACTTGCGAAATCAGTAGTTCCGCATTATCGAAACCGCAGACGGGGTCGAAGACGATGACCCGCTGGTTTGGCTGCCATAACATGCCGTTCCCCTGCCGCCAGCCCTGCACCACATAGGTGGTTTCATCGGTTCTCGCGGCCCGCTGCCGGGCTTCAAACTCCGCCCTCGCAATACAACTCGCCCCCGTCGCCTGTCCGGTCTGCCTCACAGACATCGGGCGGTAGCGGGATACCATCGCATCCTCCGTCCTGGCCCGCAGCGCCGTGGTGGTGGCAGACCCGAAATCGTCATCATTCCCGGCACGCTGTCCGGCGACCTGATAGACGGAGAAGCGTTCGCGGATACTTTTTTCGGTATCGCAGGAAAGGATGTTCTGCCCGAGAACCAGCGCGGTGTGAGCACGGGTTGCGCCAATACCGCCAATCACCAGCCTGCCCCGGGGATCGTCATACGCCAGCGCCTGCTGCTGACCCAGTATTTTGTTGATGACCTCGATGACGGTTTCGCCATGATCGGGCTGAACATCGGGGATAACGCTGGCGGGCGCCCCGGCGCTCACCACCTCGATGCCAAAGGGACGCGCCAGAGCCTGAGCAATCTGTACCAGAGATCGACCATTGAACTGTGTCGGCTCTGCCGTACAGTCAATCAGATCAGCGGTCAGGCTCCGCCCGGAAATGCCGGTACTGACGGAGCGGGCATCGTACCTGACGGGAGTGGCTTCCACCCAGCCGGTAATGACGAGGTCGTCACCGATGAGCACTTCCACCCGGGAGCCGTTTTTAATACGTGGCTGGAGCGTGGCGGTACCGTCATCCCCCGGCCACTGACGGGTAATTTCAACGCTGAAATCGCGCGCCAGCCGCTCAATGCCTGCGCCGATCCTGACCGACGTCCAGCCGCCCCATTCCCGCCCGTTCACTCGTAATGTCACGTTATCATTCATCGTACCGGCACCCTCAGTGGAACAACCGGCACGAAGCCGGGATGTGAAATGGCATTACGCCGGATGATGTCGCTTTCCCTCGCCGCGTTATCAAACCAGGACGCTGCCAGTACCAGTGCGGGGGTAACTTCAGCGGGAACGCGCTGTACAGTTTTTTGTACCTGCTCCAGGCGGGTTTTCATGTCCGTGTTCAGATCGGTTTTTACCCGACGTAACGCCAGAAATAAGCGGTCATCGGTGGTGCGCGCCATCTCCTTATCGATAGCAACATTCAGTGTGTCGCGGATATCGACAAGCTGCTCCCAGGTGGGCAGATCGGTAACAACAGGTTCTTCCGGAGTGGTATTCAGCGCAGGGTGAGTCACCATTGGCCAGCCGGTACCGGGTTGGCTATCAGTGGGCACAGGAGCGGGTGCCGGCAGACGCGTTACCGTGTGTGCTGCTTCACTGATGGCCGTGGTGCGAATGGCACTGGCAACAGTGTTACTCTGCTGCGTGGTGGTCCTGGTGGTGACGCTGTCAGTCTTCCAGACGCCCCGGGGCTGCAAATCGCTCCCGAGACTGACCCCGGAAAAGGTTTTAATCATCGTGAAGAGATCGCTGGAGTTACCGTACAGGCGGTTGCCTGCCCGCCACATTTTCTGCAAATCGTCGACAAAGGTTTTCCCGGATGAGGGGGGCGGAAGTAGCACTGAAATGTCACCCTGCAGCAATCTGGCGGCATCAGAGACGGCGGAGTCCACCACTTTCATGGCGCCGGAGACATATCCCAACATCGATGTGGCGTTACTGATGACGTCGTTCTGAACAAAGTCCGCCACACCCTCAATGCTGAAATCACTGAAACTGCTGCTGATACAGTCATCAAGCGCCGAACAGGAAGACGTCAGGTTCTGAGCAGTCGCGGCACCGGCTGTGGGATAAGACAGCTCGCCAGCCTCAACAAATTTAAGATCGAAACGAACGACACGCCCTTCGCTTCTGGATGTGCTGACGCGAACCTCACCGTCCACACAAACACTCATTTCCCCGTAGACCGGATGAACCAGCGCCCCCGGACCGGATTTGTTCAGAGCCTCAATCAGTCTGTCACGCTGGTCAAAACAGTCTTCCCCGACAACATAGGCTGTAAGAGAGGGACGAAAAGAAACTTTACCCAAATCTTCGGTATAGGGTTTGTCACGGTTCGGGTATTCGTGGGTTTCCACCCGACGACCAACACCACTGCTCTCTTCCTCGACTTTGAACGGAACGCCACGAAATGATGCGTCCTGTAACCTGTCTTTCCACGCCATATAAACTCCGGACATAAAAAAACCCGCCGGAGCGGGTTATCAGCCCCCCATACCAAAGCGGGTGTAGCCAACATCGTGATTTACATCGATGCCACTGGAGCGGGTATCTGTTACCCGCATCCCGGGTGGAGCATCTTTGAAGGAGACCGTAATTTCGCCCTCCGCTTTTTTTGGCGCGGCCGGGGTTATCTGATACGGGTTATATCCCTGAGCGGGAACACCGGTACCGTATGCACCGTACCCCCCCGCCCCCCACTGAGCCGCATTAGCAGCGGTCACCGTATCGCTGGCCCCCTCAGAGAACCATTCAATGATCGGCTTTACCTTCGCCCACATATCCTGAAACCACTGAACGATCGGCCCCCAGTTATTAATCACCATGCCCAGAGGGGACCAGTCGAATGCCATCTTCGTCCAGCTCATGCAGTCAGCAAATATCGGCTGCAACATAGCCCACAGTTCCTGAAACCACTGGACGATCGGCCCCCAGTTATTGATGACAATTCCCAGAGGGGACCAGTCAAAAACCATTTTTGCCCAGCGCATCCAGTCAGAAAATATCGGCTGAACAAAGTCCCATAATGCTTTGAAGTACGGTCCCACAACATCCCAGTTTGAAATGATCAGGCCCGCCACCAGCGCAATACCTGTTGCTATCATGCCGATGGGTGTCATCGCCATAATCCGGCTGACCATACTGATGGCGCCACCCACCCCCATAAATACCAGCTTCAGCACCGTCAGTCCTGCTGCAAGGCCAAAGACACCGCGGATTACTCTGGGATTTTCATCAGCAAACGTTGTGAATCGTTCACCGAGATCGCCCAGCCAGGTGGTGATTTGTTTTGTGTCATCGGAGAACGCCCCGCCAATAGCCGCCAGACCATTGGTCGCCGTACCAGTCATCGCTTCCCACAGGTTGGCAAGCGTGCCCAGTTGAGCCTCCACACGCTTGTTCAGGCTGGCCTGCCTGTTCATTTTCTGCTGCACCTGATCGTAACCATCCTTGCCTTTGTCGATCAGTGCATTCACGACCTGCAGTGTTTCAGCATCATCGCCAAAGAGTTCCTTCAGCACCCCGGTACGCTTCACATCGGTGAGTTTTCGCAGCCGGGACAGTTGCCTGAACATGTTGTCCAGGCCACCAAAGCTGCCTTTGCCGTCAGTAAAGTCGAGGCTGATATCCAGATTTTGGCGAGCCAGCACCTTGTTAACCGCACCGACCTTTTTGACATTCAGTCCGGACTGGATGACTTTACGCAGGGCGTTACCTGCGGATTCCCCCTGCATGCCCATCTGATCCATCATGACGCTGATCGGGGCCAGACCGCGCGCTGCCTCCAGACCATCCTTGTTGACCATTTTCAGAACAGAGCTGGTCTTCGTAAAAAACGACAGCATATTGGTATCGTCAACGCCCAGGTAAAACGCCTTCTGTATCGTATCGAAGAGTCCCATCATGTCATCGGAGGCGGTCCCCGTCGCATCCTGCATTTTCGCCGCAAACTCAGCCGCTGCCTCCGGGGTCTTTTTCAGTTGCACAGCCAGATACGCCGTGGCTTTCCCGACGCCCCCCAGGATGTTTTCTGCCGGGATCCCCTGGCGGACCAGCATCTGCATCATGTTCTGAAAATCAGCCGTGGTTCCGGGTAACTGATTACCCAGCCCGACAGCCAGTTTATTAATGCCATCAAAGCTTTTACCGACCTCGCCGTTCGCCTCCATCATGGCGACTTTCAGCCCCATCGCGGCATTTTCCTGATCCGCATAACTCTTCATCGACAGCGTTAACCCGGCGGCAAGCCCTCCCGCCAGTGCAAGCCCACCTTTCGAAGCATCTTCCGCCTGGCGCTTAAACCCACGGATATTTTTCTGCATCTTCGTGAGCGTGGGCGTTAACTTATCAACGCCGGTAATGAGCGCCTTCAGCTCAAATTCAGCCATGAGTGCGTTTCTCCTGCTCTATTCGGTTCGCCTGACTGACCAGCAGAGGGATATCACTGATCGGTATATTCAGTAACTCGAAGGGATTGATGCGCCAGTAACTGGCGCAGTCAAAATAACGATCAGTGAGGAATTCCGCCGTCAGGCCTGGAGGAAAAAACCGGCCACCAGCCAGGCGGCTGCATTCAGATCGGAGGGAGACATCTGATCCACAGAGCTTTGCGGCACTTTAGCCAGTCGCACGATGTATTTCGATACGACGTGGGCCAGCAACTTCACGGACTCGTCCTGGTTCATCTGATACGGATACCCCAGTTCCCGGACGTCCTTTCCTGTGGGTTCTTCAAACTCCAGTACCGACAGCGTTTCGCCGTGCGCGATAATCGGTTTCT
This sequence comes from Citrobacter sp. Cpo126, assembly GCF_030332445.1. Classification (NCBI taxonomy): domain Bacteria; kingdom Pseudomonadati; phylum Pseudomonadota; class Gammaproteobacteria; order Enterobacterales; family Enterobacteriaceae; genus Citrobacter; species Citrobacter sp. Cpo126. Next base: position 210,786 of record NZ_JAOWHT010000042.1, on the reverse strand, counting down.
TTAACTCAAGCTCTTTCATTACTGGTAATCCCCCTCTTCACCGTGGAATTCAAGCTCTGCTGTCCCTTCTTCCGCATTATGGTTTGCTTCACCATGCAGCCAGGCAGACGACAGCACATAGACCTGACCATTCGCCAGCTCGGCGGTGATGGTCATTTCATCGGAACGGGTGATTTTGTTGACCGGAAAATTTTTCGGTACCTTGAACGTGCCTTTGACGTAGGGAGCCCGGTGCGTTTCTTTACGATCCACCGAGCCATCCAGGCCAATGAGATCATCATTAACCTTCGTGTTCATTGGCACTTCAATGCCACCGGTCAGCGAGAGCTGCTGACCATCAATCTTGAAATAACAGGTACCCCCAATACGCGCCATTATGCGGACTCCTCCTGGTACTGAAGACGGAACTGATTAACCACCGCGAAGACACGCAGCTGGTTGACATAATCTGGCGGGAAGAGCGTGTTCAGACGGTTCGGGTCACTGGCATCACGTTCAACAATCAGGTGCGTTTTGAACAACTCGTAGTTCTCCACGATGCCCGCCCGCTCCAGCTGACGGTACGTTGTCAGCAATTCCCCTTTGATAACTGCCGGAGTCACGATGGCCTGACCGGGTCCAAAGCGTGTACCGTCGTTCGCCAGTTTATGGCGCCCGTATTTGCTGGTGATCACCGATTTAAGACGCCGCAGCACGTAGGCGCTGGTATGCAGCGTTTCACTGTCGAGATAGCTGTTATCCGCCACGCCATACGCATTTTTCTTATAGGTGGTGACATCGCGCTGAATGCGCAGGATGCCGCTTTCCACATACGCCGTCGCCACGCCGTGAGACAGCAGCGTCTGCTGCTCAGTCATCGTAAAACGCTTCCCTTTGGGGGCAGGTAGCATATCCACCAGTTCCCCCGTCTGTGTCGGGCGCGCCGGATCATTACGGATAAACACCGCCGCCCGCGCCGTCCGGCTTGCCGCCAGTTCGTCTGCCGGGGTCTGCATATCCTTCTCGTAACCCGCGAGGGTGATGTGCTGCTGATTCAGTTGATCACCTGCGGTCACCAGTTCCGACAACGAGCCGATCTTCGCCGAATACACGTGACCGTAGAGCTGACGCGCATAGCTCCAGCGACCGCTGGTATCGTTCATTTCGGTCACCAGCGTGTTAATGGACGCGGTGTCGCTGAACGGCAGTCCGATATAATCAAACGGTTCATCCGCCATCGCGGCGACCGCGCCAGTCAGCACAGGCGCACCACTGCCGGCTGTACCGGCTGCAATCGCAATCTGAACACCAGCAGGTAAAACCTCTCCCCCACCAAAACCGTAATAATTCAGGGTGACGGGGATTTCATTGCCACATAGCCCCTTGTGTCGCGCAGTCAGCGTCACCACACCCGCCGCAGCGGTCGCCGTCAACGGCAGAGTCAGATCGGCATTGATGGCATCTTTAATGCTGCTGGCCACCGTGGCCACATCATCACCGTTGATGACGACAGCCTGGATGCGGGTGCGTCCGATATACAGATTCACCGTGCCGGTTTCGGTCGCCTCACCGGTCACCGTCATAACCACCGTTGCGGCTGCCCCGGCGGATTCGGGTACCGCGATGACATACAGCTCACCAAACGGATCGGTTTTACGATAAGCGGCAACCATACGCGCCAGCTGACTGCCAGGACCGCAAATCTGGCGGGCATAATCTGCCGATGGCATCAGCACCAGGCTGTTCGTCGCAATGGTTGCATCATTGTTGGCGTGGCCTATCAGAAGCGATGGCGCGCTGTCCTGACTGGTATTCGCCGCAGAGTTATCCATTTCCGCATAGAACAGCGGCACCAGCGTGTTCGCGGGAATGGTATTCATACTAATCGTCATTGGTTTTCACCTTTTTATTAACGCGCCGGATATCACCGGCCGCTTCACGTCGCAGCCAGTAGTTATCTTCTTCAACCTTTCGCCCCTCTGAGGGCAAAAGGTCACCCCGGGCCGGGTCAGGAACTGACCGCCCTTTTACAGGTTTTACAAACATGGGACCTCTCAGGAAGGGAGTGTTATTTCAGTGTGGAGCTCAGTATTGCCGTCGGGACCTTCGCCGGGATCGATAAAATCGACGTCAATCGCCAGTGTGCGTAGCTCATCCAGGCTGTTGAGATCGTCCTGCTGGCGGGTGTCATCCTCTGTCAGTTCAGTCTCCACGCTGAAATCGAACTGGTAGATCAATTCATGCCGGTTCAGGTCCAGCAGCGTTCCACCCTCGTAGGTGATCGGATTGCCGCGCTCGTCCGGATTCCAGCCAAGAAGCGCTTTGAACAACATCTGGCGGACCTCATCCACCACGTCATAAGAGGCAAACTGGCCACGCTCATCGCGCCCGTTACTCAACATGACGATAACGGAAAAGCTTTCGGTCAGATCCTGCCAGTAATCGGTCTGGCTTTTATTTTCACCGGGCGAGTCATCTCCGGGTACCACATAGGCGGCCGGGAGTTTCAGTTTCCCGACATCGGGCAGATTTTTAAACTGTGCAGCCCCTGCCACCCGGTGTTCAAAATACGGGCACCTGGACCGCAGGGCGGCCACAACGGGAGTGAGTTTCATCGGCGACGTTTCTCCGGTTTCAGGGATTTACGGAGCTCGCTTGCCAGAAAATAGCGTGTCCAGCTGCTGTTCTTTTCCAGGGTTTCCACCATGAAGTTATTACGCGGCGCCAGCCGCCAGCCACTTCCCCCGGATGCGCCGCGATGATGACCGCGTTTACGCTTCGCACCGCCCCGCACCCCGTAGAAGAGAAACGCGGGGTAAAAGTCACCGTTGATCATCCGGTTCCCCTGTCCGTTCTTCTGGTTTGGAGCTATGCGGACCATAAAACCCGGGCGGCGACTGCTTGCCTTTGGCACCATAAATCCGATGGATCTGGCCAGTCTCCCCGTCTGATACCCCGGGCTTTCACCGGGCTCAGAACGTCCGCGCTTCATTACCAGCCTGCGGGCATCACGCATATGCACCTGACCGATGCGGATGAATGCCCGGCGAACGCGCGCGCGGTTAAAGCGCAATTCATTGGGCTGCTGAAAATCAACGTGTAAAAAGGGTTCCGCCATTGCTGCCACCTCCGTGGGTTGCAGGAAACTTACCTAACTCAGTGCATTCGAGTAACAGGAAACGGCGCTTACCGTTAAGATCACGCCCCCGCCGCACCCGGTACACCTTACCGTCGTGGGCCACCTCAAAATCTGACGTGATCCCCCGGCGATACCTGATGGTGATGTAATGTGTTACTGCTTCATCAGTCTGCGCTGTTTCCTGGTAAGTCGTGGCGCTGGTCTGCACCACCTTTGCCCATGCCAGGAATGAAACCGGATAGTCCGGCTCAACACCGAAATCGGCTGACGGGGTATCAACCTGCAGACGAAGCCGGACACGTTTATCCAGTTCGCCAGGGTCCGGAAGCAGGTATGTCGCGCTGGTTTGCGCTTGCCGAATTTTCATCGCGGATAAAACCTGTATGGAGATACAAGCCAGTTATATGCCTGCGGCGCTTCAAGCTTTTCGACCTCAGAGGTCGCTGACCGGTTCTCGTAGAAGTGAGTCACCAGCATCAGCATCGCGAGGCGGATATCATCCGACACGACAAGCCCGCGCGTATCCCCATCAGGAATGTCGTCTGCTTTGGCATATAAAGGGCGATTAAGGAAAGTGCTTGTCCTGGATTCCGCTGCGGCACCTAGAGCACTGAGCAACACATCTTCAGAGGTGTCATCGTCCTCAAGCCGCAGTTGCCGCTTTATCTCTTCATTCGTCAGGATCATGAGAAACACCTGTAAAAAACCCGCCAATAGCGGGTTATTTTTTGGCTTTTTTATCGGTTTTTACCGGATCCTGTTGTGGGTCAGGCGGCGGGTAGTCAACGTCAAGGATCCCCAGTTGACTGGCAATTTCCAGAGCCCGGCCCGGTAATTCAGGATGTTCACCCGCCGGGATAACCTCGATGCGGCAACCATCAGGAGACCACTTCAGGCTCGTTTTCAATACAGGCATGGTATTCACCTCTTTCATTAAAGAGGGGCCGAAGCCCCGGCACTTATGGAGCAACTGGCGCGCCAATCTGCATCAGTTTGATGGACTGCGAATCTGTCAGCATGCCACCAGTACGCTTGGTGGTATAAAAACCGACATACGGTTTGTTGGTGTACGGATCACGGAGAATGCGGGTGCCGATACGATCGACAATGGTATAACCGCGTTTGAAGTTACCAAACGCGATGGCTTTGGCATCAGCCGCAATATCAGGCATCTGCTCATTTTCCGCGATACCGTAGCCGACCAGCGTGGATGGCTGATTGACTTCCAGCCCCGGGCGCCACAGATAGTTACCTTCCGAATCCTTGAGGATGCGGATCGCAAACAGGGTGTTGTTGTTCATCATGAACCTGGCGCCGCTACGGTGTGACTTACGCAGGGTATATACCAACTTGATGATGGCATCCGCCGTTACTGCTGCGGCTGAACCGGACAGGATATGCTGCAGAGTACCGAAAGCGCGTGCTTTGTCGTCGTCGAGGCTGGACGCATAAGCCAGGAACCCTTTTGGCTTTTTGGTACCGTCCCCGGTGGTGAAGGCAATCTCTTCCTTCTCAGCAAATTCAGTGGCCAGTTCACTGTTGATCCAGTCTTCCGCATTAAAAAACACGTCATCGAGCATTTTCTGCGTCGCCTGCGGGTTGCCGTAGATTTCCCCCATAAAAGGTTCGATCATTTTCAGTTTGGATGCGTCCGTTGCCGGGCGCGCATCCGTCTCCCCCACCCAGCCTGATGCCGTGCCACCCTCACTCACCAGTTTTTTATATTCAGAACCCCCTACGGTGATCACCGTGGACTCCTGGCGCATCACCACTTCATCCTTCAGCAGGGTAAGGATGTTGCGATCCAGTTCTTCCGGAATGGCATATCCACCATCTTCATCGGTGCCCACCTGTAATGCTTTACGCTCCAGCTCACGAAGGCCGTCATCATCACCTTTACGCATAAACTGCATAAAAGCGGTCTTGTGCTCGGTCGCCGCTTTGGAATGCTGCTGTGGGCCGCCAGGGCGTTTGAGCGACACCAGCTCAGTTTCCAGATCGGATTTCAGATTTTCCAGTTCGGTCAGTTTGACGTTCAGGGTGTCGACTTCCCCGGCTAACTTGCCTTTCTCACTTTCGAGGGCGTCAATTCGCTTATCGTTTTTGGCCCTGAAGTCATCAAACTTCGCCTGCAGTTCCTGCGCGACCTGTTCTACATCTTTAATTTCGACTGCCATGTTTTTTTACTCCGGATTAAAATTTGATGTTTTTAAGTGCATCCAGTGCAGTGCCCACGCCATCAACATCGCGCTGATTCAGTGTGCTATAACCCCCGGCCATGAATGCCTTGGCCTGGGTACGTGAGAGCCCAACGTCGCGCAGGACTCTTTCGATACTTTTTTGGGACGGCATCTCGCCCCGGGCAAACGCGCTTTTAACATCACTGATGCGAGCCTCGTCATTCGACGGGAACGTCACCGGGCTGACTTCCCAGAGATCAATCTCCTTCAGAAGAAACACCTCTTTGGTCCTGTCGTATTCCCAGTCTTTCAGCATGTAGCCAATAGAAAGGCCGGTTAAAGAACCGGCCTTCATGTGAGCATGTGCGCGTCTGGCAAGGGGATCGTCATCGATAAGGAGTCGCCCCTTAACGTATAACCCGACGTCATCCTCTTTCATGTCGGTATAGATGCCGATGGGTTCATCCATCTGATGCTGCCAGAGCATGGCGGGCATCGTGTTCTTTTCACGCCACGACTGAAGTGATTTACTGAATGCGCCAGGCACGACCACATCGTCGTAGCTGTCCTTCACACCAAATACGGATCCGTAGCCCTCAAATTCACCGCTGTCACTGACGGATTTCAGTTTCAGCGGCATATCCAGTCGCTGCTTATTCTGCATGGGGTTTATCCTCTTGCGGTTTCGCTTTGCTGCCGTCTGACGGCTTCGTGGTCATATTCATTGGCGTCAGGTAGACGTCCCCGCCCGGACGAGGATTGCGATCTTCAAGTTCAAGGCAGTCATTGGGGGAATACATGCCCCAGTTGATGGCAGTGGCATATGCCTCAAAGCGTGACTTCATATCGCCTCGCAACAGCGCGCCGACATTAAATTTTGCGTAGTACGTGCCCAGTTTCGATTCCCGGATCAGGCCGATATTGATGCGCTGCTCAATACGAGTGAGGTACGGGATTAATGAATAATTGATAAAGCCTAGGCCCAGTTCTTCAATGTTGCTGAACGTTGCCCGATCCGTGTTCTGGACCATATGCATCGGTACTCGAAAAAGGCGGCAGATTTCCTCAAGCTGAAACTTACGCGTTTCCAGAAACTGACTGTCCTCGGCGCTCAGTGCCATCGATTTCCAGTCCAGCCCCATCTCGAGGATCATGGGTTTATGAGCATTACCCAGCCCCTGGTGTTTTTCGGCAAAATCCTCTTTTAGTCGCTGGTAAGCGAGATCGCTTAACTCCTGCTCTGTCCGTAACACACCGGAAGTGACCGCACCATTACTGAACAACCTGGCACCGTGTTCTTCCGTGGCAAGCCCAAGGGAAATTGCCTCACGGGCATAAGCTATGGGGTTCAGACCCACCAGGCCATCGAGGGTAAGAATACGTACATGCCAGATGTCCTCCTGCCCCAGCACATCAGTGCTGCCGTCAGGAAATGTGACCTGGTAAACCGGCTCCCATTGACTGTTAAGTTTCGGCTGGACACAGCCTGGGTCCAGAGGGAGAAGCTCAACCACCTCACCCAGGGCCTTGACCTTATATGCGTAAAAATTTCCGCGAAGACATAAGCAAACCACCAGCAACTCCCAGAACTCCTGTGGTGTCATAAAACCATTCGGTTTTATGGATACCAGCTTATGCAGACGCTCGCTGGTCGCCTTTTCTTTACCTCTGCCAACGGTTTTATAAATATTGCAGGGAAGCATGCCGATAGATTCAGCAAGGACGCGCACACAACCAAAAACAGCGGTCAGACGCATTGCGCGCCCGCTGCTCACCCGCTTTCCTGTATAGGTGTCGTAAGTCAGACCTATTTCCTGCGCCAGCTCTGATGCCGTGGTTACCGGCGGGTTACTTTTGGCGAACATGCCAGAGAAAAACATCAGTCACCCCCTGATTGTTTACTGCCCGAAATGGAGAGTGCTTTAGCCACCAGCCAGGACCAGAGAAGACACAGAAAACCACCAGCGATAACGCCTGCAGGGGGATAAATCATCCATACCCCAAATGAGAGCAACAGTGCCCCCAGCACCCCGACCAGTGGGGTGAGTATTTTCAGGATCATAAACGCCTCGGTTAAAGTGAACGGATACCGTGAGACTCGAGTCGGTCAGACAAGGTGTCTACTTTCTCGTAAAGCATCGAACGTCCGATCGACATAATCAGCGCCACCGCGCCGTCGATTTTGTTCTCGTTCTGCTCTTTGATGGGTTTCACCACATCGTCATTGCCAGGAATACATTTCCCAACGACGTTCGCGATACACCAGCTCATGATCGGGTTCCCGTCATGGTGAAACCTGCCGGACTCAATGGCGGCTTCCAGCTCTTTCATCGGGTCTGACATGTTGGTGTAGTTCTGGATGATGGTGATCGGGCTCAGACCTTCGTCAGCCAGGTCGTGCGAAAGGCCCGTTGCGCCAAACGGGTCGATCGGCGATTCGCTGACCGGGTTCAGTTTGTTCGCCGCTTTGGCTTCTTCCAGGATGTAGCGGTAGTCCACCTCGGCACCGTCGGTAACGGTCAGAACCCCCATCTCCACCCATTTCTGGAAACGTTCAGCCGTGCGGCGATCCTCGCTTTTCTCCACGCTGTAGACCGTGTCATACGGCACCCAGAAGCGCGGCGCCACACTGTAATAATGCGTTTTCCCGTCAATCTCCCGGGTAAACAGCCGCGCCATACTGTTCATATCCAGTTTGCGCGCCAGGTCGAATGCCAGTACGCAGGGCTGCCCCTCAAACTGCTCGAGGGTCAGCGTTTTGTCTTCACAGTTCTGCCAGCTCACCAGATTGAAGAACGCGGCGCGGGCCGCCACCCAGATATTGAGGTGCTTGGTTTTGAATATCCCGGCCTGACGGGCATTGTTTACTGCACGCATCTGCTGGCTGAGCAGGAAGTCACGGTAGACCGACACCCCCATATTCGGGTTGGCCTTCTCCAGCACCTTTGGATCGGTCCAGTCATCACCTTCATCCACGGTGTAGATAATGCCGAACAGCTCCTCATTCGGTACCGAACCGTTCAGCATTTCGATAACTTCGCGCCGCTTGTCGTAGCAGGGACCTTCGATGTTGTAACCGGCGGTGGTGATCGCCCACATCAGCGGCTGGCGCCGGGCCCCCATCCCGGTCAGCATCGTGGTATAAAGCGCATCCGTAGGATGTTCGTGATACTCATCCACAATGGCGCAATGCGGGGATGCACCGTCGCCGGGATTTCCGATCAGCGGTTCAAAGCGCGCGCCGTCTTCAGGACGGTTCATGTTGGAGGCATTCACCTCAATGCCAAACGCTTCCACCAGCAGCGGAGTGCGCTTGCACATCAGGCGAGCCGGGCGAAACACTTCCCATGCCTGCTTCTCGGTCGTGGCACCAGAATAAACCTCCGCGCCAAACTCGTTATCGCAGGTGAAACAGTACAGCGCCACACCGGCAGAGATAGCCGATTTGCCGTTTTTGCGCGGGATTTCGGTATACACCTCCCGGAAACGCCGCAGCTTAGACCCCTTCTGCACCCAGCCAAACGCGCAGCAGACGATGAATAGTTGCCATGGTTCCAGGGTGATCGGCATTCGTTTAAAGGCCCATTCGCCCTTGGTATGCGGCAGCAACTGGATGAACTTCGCCGCCTTTTCTGCCATATCCTTATCGAAGCGGTACCGGAACTTTTTACTCTTTTCGGCCGCCATATCATCGATATGACGCTGACAGGCCTGAATAACAAACTGACACGCCGGGATCTTGCCCCGCACAACGTTGCGGGCGTACTGGTTCGCGGCGTTGACGTTGGGGTACGATTTCCGGCTCATGAGTTAATCATCTTCAGAAAGGGGTTTGAGGTTTTCTTCTGGCCAGCGAGACCGATAAGTCGCTGCCGGCTGCTGGGGTCGAGCCCCAGCATGGAGCCAGTCGAACTCATCTCCGACTCCTGCTCTTTCTTGGCGGTCAGTTCAGGGTTTTTGATCTTCCCCCCCATAGCTCCGATGATGGTGTTCCCCTCGGACGCAATATTTTTTACCGCGCGGCGCCAGAACTCATAGGCAACACACCAGCGCTCCAGCACTGCCAGATCGGTAACGCACAGCAGCCCCTGGCCACAAAGCTCTTTGGTTGTCAGCTCCCACATAATTAATGCCAGCGGAAGATCGTCTTCGGCAAACCAGTCCGGCGGCGAGACGCCTTGTATCGGAGTGAAGACTGGCTCGTCTTTATTCAGGGCCCGTTTACCGGGATTTCCGGCCAGCTCTTTCCGCGCCGTTGGCTTGGGACGACGACCGGAAGCCCCCGCCTTTCCAGCCATGGGCAATGCTCCTGGTTAAATTTGATTTTTCGCGGGTATAAAAAACCGATGAGGCGGGCAGTCCGGAAGGATGCGAGCTGCAGGGATTTACCCTCCCCCTCCCCTGGGTGGATTCAGATGATAGTTATTATAATTTAAGCCTTTCACGCGCTGTCTTCGCGGCGTGACACGACCAGCACAGGCTTTCGAGGTTGCGGTCATCATCCGTGCCGCCGTGAGCCTTGGCGATGATGTGGTCGACACAGGAGGCCTGCTTCACCACGCTCCGCCGGAGATGTTCCTGACACAGCCCTTTGTCACGCTTAAGAATGCGGGCCCGGATAACTTCCCACTTCGTCCCGTAGCCACGCTGGTGACGGGATTGCCCTGGTTTGTACTGGCGCCAGCCTTCGCCTTTGTGGGTTTCGCAGTAACCAGAAGGATCGGTAGTAGTAAAACGGCAGCCGCGAACACGGCAGGCTTTCGGTGTTCGTGGTGGCATGTCATACCTTCCATTAAAAAGGCTGCATTGGTATGCAGCCTTACTTGATGTATCACAGATCTTTGGTTGAAATGGTTACCCACTGCAGCGAACCATTCATTTCGATCTCCATCTGCAATGGCTTGCAAGTAATCACACCATTCTCAGTATCAACCTTTGTAATTACGTGACCTTCTGGAGCCTCGTACTTTCCACTCTCAGGTAAGTTGGCACGATGTTCTGCCCCTAACCTTACACTGTTAATTGTCACCTCTCCGATCATTTTCTATTCCCCATTAAAGCCGTGTTTATTTCGGCAAGAGGATAATTCCACAAAAATTTTAAGCTGCAGTGACTTAAGATGCTGTTTGCTCTAGAAGGCCATGTATATCAGATAAGTGATCACAAAAACTTCTTGCTGATGAGCGAGAGTCTGCGCGGACGCCGCCCCGTAACGCGCAGGATCGCCGGAAAGGACCCGCAGGCATTAACAAACACGCTAACTATTTCAGATTCATGAATAACATCACCCCTATGAGCAAAGCCAATTCGGATTTATATACTTTCCCCGCCAAAAAACAAAATTGACGATCCCGTAACTTGCTCATATTCTCAGACAATTCTTCATTAGGGTTTGCAGATAGATAAATAGTACATCTGGCCTGTAAATTACTAAATGCAGCTATAATCAACTTTCTATTCACGTGCTTAGGATCATCATCTAATGTCTTGGGTATAGAAATTAGGGTGTTATTATACTCAATGATTGCATCTATTAGCTTTAATTTTTTATCTTCATTATATTGCAATTTCCATTGATCTAATGCACGAAAAGCCACTACCCCAGCAAAAAAAGTAACAAGCACACTAGCTAAACCTATCAGAGCAGAAAATTTACTCCAGAAAAGAGCATCCTGAGCAACTAACAAAGATTTGTACGATATATAGTCATAAACCATAACATATGATCTCAATTTCATAATTTCAAAAAGCAATCTTACATTAACTGACTAACCATGGTGTAATCGAAATTCGACATTTTTATGCATCAAGTTTCAACTACTGATCGTTAGATTCTCTAACCGAGTCGTAAGGGTGCTCCAATGTCAATCCTGCCGGGTAGCCTTCATCAGAGCGGTCAGCATAGTACAAGGTTCTTCTGCAAGGCTTCCGAGCATGTCAGCGAGCATTGCGGCGTCGGCTCCAGCTGTCATGCTTCTGAAGACAGCAGACCGACTCAACATCTGCACAAAATCACCTCTGACGAGTTCAATAACCTGCGTGAATGATGATGACCTTAGAACCGAAAAAATAATCGTTTCCCGCGCCGCTCCCGCCCCGTGGCAGGCTACCCTGCCAGGAGGCCCCATTAAATAATAATGATTACCATTTACTGTAATAAGTGGGGAGTAACAAAAAACCGCCCTAAGGCGGCTGTTATTAATTATTTAATAGCTTTTCGATGTTAGATGGAACTGGTACGCCAGGCTCTGCTTTTAGTTTGTTCAGCCTTTCGATGATAGCATTCCTTTCCGTCTCACTCGCTGCCTGATAATAAGGTTTTATCCCTTTAATGATTTCATTAGCTGTGGCAGAAGAACCAACGCCAGCACCGATTTCATTTCTTTTCATGGCATTATAAATTACTTGCTCAATAGCCTGATTCATACTCATTACCCTAAATGAGTGGTGACATACCACAACCTGTATATATGCCCACAGCATCAAAAATCAAGCCCTTTAAAACTAGCATTTTGACATGACCGCTTCGATTCGCTCTCGCACTAGTAGTACTTCTTGACGATTTGACAGGAACCGTTTCTGAAGCTCGCCCCGGACCGGTTTTGCCCTAATTTCCTCAGCTTTCTGTTAAGTACATCAAAACTAAGTTCTGACGAATGCTTTACTCGTTGATTTAAAATGCGATCACAGTGATATTTGTTTTTTCACCACAGGAGATCTGCAATGTCACCAGCTGCTTTAGCTCGTCTAATTGAACAATCGAACTCAATAAATCCAGATATTGCTGTCGCTGCAGCTTATGCACTCGGCGAGGGTGGGTCCGCTGCAGCCCCAGCAGTACTATCCCGTTTGATTGATATGTCCCGCTCTATGAACCCAGATATTGCCGTCGCCGCAACAAAAGCTTTAGGCCGCCTGTACCGCAGAGGTTAATTATGAATGCCATTACGATGGGTCTACCAATTGTAATGGCAATAAAAAACCGCCCGGAGGCGGTCTAGTTAGAACTTATGTTCTTTCTACTTTATGAACAGATCCTTTCCGAAAATGAATTCTTAGCTGCCTTTTGCATTGCGGACATTTACGACTGCTTGAACCATCACCCTCTGAAATGCCTACGTCATAGGTTGATGTGCCACCGCAATGCGGGCACGCAACTGTTGCCTTTGCCATTTTTATCTCCTTGTGTTTTGTGTTCACATGAAGTAATCGGCCATCTTATTAGAAACTTTATAATCCATTATCGAATCCCATCAATGAAGGGCTTCTGTAATGCTCTGTGAGATGGGTTCGTTAAATGATATGTTTCCAAATATAACTATAAGGAGATGAAATGTTTAATTTTCTCAAAACACTCAATAGACTCATCAATCAACAAACCACCCAAGAAGTACCGCAGGAACATTCAACCGAACAGCTTCTTCAGTGGGCTACTGGATGCATGTTAGAAGGTTTGCCGGACGAGTTTTACGAAGCGAGAATTTCCTGTTTCCGCAACACTGACTATGAAGGACGTGTTGCAATCGCCTCAATACATGACGTCAAGTTGACTATAGAAAGCGAATACACTTCTTTCTCTCCGCCCGATGATCTTTACGCTACACATTGCATAGAGCAAATTCTTGCTGGAACTAACTGGGGCCAAGCAACTATAACTTTCAACCCAGAAACGACAACATTCACATGGCAATAACTATCTCTTTTATGGCGAGGCTTTGGTGTTTTCAATTTCCCGTATTCCTGCCAGTTGGTTGTTCCCCTTCTCAATGATGGCCAGCAGCGGCTCAATCCAGAGGACGGCCTGACAATACGTCATTGAGCTGGCGGCAGAGGCACTATCATCGGCTCCGTTAGCGTTCCCGGAATCGGCGCGCATTGCGCTGGTACGTAAACGGTTCGCGTAGTTGAGCAACCCACTAGAGACATCAGCAGGAACAGGCAGATCACAGGTCTTTTCACGGCGAAGAATCTCCCGGTATTCGATAACTGTCTTTTCGGTGCCAGCATCTATCAACGAGTTAAGGCGGTTGGCGTTTTCCGCTATCTGGTTAAACCGGTTGAAGTTGAAAGCCTGCGTGGTTATTACCGTCGCCTGTAGTGCGTTATCGCTGCGCAGTACCCGGTTGTCGCTCTCGGACGTGGTCAGCGCAGCATTACTGCGGGTCAGCAGCACACAGAGCACCGCGATGAAGATGATAGCTGCCATCCCAACAACAACGATGCTTCTGTTCACTGGTCTATCCCCCAGCACGTTAGCGCGCTTTCCTGGTCTCGTCGTTCTACCTGACCGTAACAACCATTCTTCTGACCTTTGGTCAGACGACAGTCGCGGCCACCGTCTTTTATCCACCAGCCGATCGCTTCACATGCGCCTTTACGGTCACCTGCATTGAGTCGTTTGTAGAACGTAGACGGGAAACATTTTCCAGGGCCGATGTTATATGGGCAGAAAGATGCGATCCCGGCTTTCTGTGGTTCGGTCAGCGGTATCTTGATATTTCGCTCAACCCACGCCAGCGCCTTATCGCGCTCAATGGCATTTACCTGGGCGCATTTCTCAGCAGACAGCTTCATGCCCTGAACTACTGGCTTACCATCAACCATCGTGGCGCCACGGCAAATAGTCCAGAGTCCGCCGCCGTCGCGATACGCCGTCAGACTATTCCCCTCTTTCTCATCCAGAAACTGATCGAGAATTACAGGTGCGGAAGCCCCGGCAAGAATCAAACCAACGACCGCTGCGCTCAGTTTATTCTTCAGCTTTGGTGGCATAGCCATTGCGCCGATCCTCCCGTTCTTTCCAGCGGAAATACCAGTTCACTGCACAGGTGATAACAGTGCATGCGATACCGACAATGATTGCCCAGTCGCTCAGGCTTAATCCTGCAATTCTGTCGGCCAACATCCAGGACACCTCTTTTGCCGTTTTAGCTGTTTCGGCATATGCCTTCGCTGATACACCGCAGCCGGTCAGCGTGGTGCCTGTTCCATATGAAAGTCTGCTGTAGATGGTGCTCATTCTGGTCATAGCCCTACCTCCGATTTATTCGGATGGCGCTGTGTGTGATTGAAGGGAATCAGGCAACCGGGCTCTTATGTTCAAGTAAAAATTAAGGATGATTCCCGGTGCCTGAAGATGGTGATCACCACAGCAACGGGGAAGCGTGGTGATCGTTATGATTTTTTCAGTTTTTCCACCTCTTCGGTGGTCTGTATAAACCTGTCTTCCTCCAGTTCTACGCCGATCGCCCGACGGCCAAGTTCTATTGCTGCTTTCACAGTTGAACCAGAGCCCATAAAGAAATCGGCAACGATATCCCCTGGTCTGCTGCTGGCGCTAATGATCTGCTTCAGCATGTCGGCAGGTTTTTCGCATGGATGTTTGCCCGGATAAAACTGAACAGGCTTATGCGTCCATACGTCGGTATACGGAACAAAAGCGGAAACAGAGAAGCAGCGCCGGAGGGTTTTGTATTCCTCCAGCAATTCTGAATACTTGCGGTTTAATGACTGATAGGTAGCCACCAGCTGGTGGTGAGGATGTTCAAGCTTCTGCTGAATGTGCTTATCGATAGCGATCCGCGTGAACAGTTCCTGCAATTTTCTATAGTCCACTTCATTTGGTAGTTGCCATTGGCTTGCACCAAACCAGTGTGACGCCATGTTTTTCTTTCCGGTTGCCTCAGCTATTTCTTTCGAGCTGACACCCAGTGATTCACGGGCATTACGGAAGTAGTCAATCAGCGGCGTCATAATGTGCTGCTTTAGCTCTGTGCTTTTCCTTTCGTAAACATCCTCTTTACCTGTGTACGGCCCAAGATAGTGCTCAGCAAACAAAATCCGTTCCGTAGATGGAAAGTACGCACGCAGGCTTTCTTTGTTACATCCATTCCAGCGGCCCGATGGTTTTGCCCAAATTATGTGATTCAAAACGTTGAACCGGGCACGCATCATAATCTCTATGTCTGAGGCCAGTCGGTGACCGCAAAACAGGTAGATGCTGCCAGCAGGTTTAAGAACGCGAGCATACTCAGCCAGACAGCTATCAAGCCAGCGTAAGTAGTCCTCGTCCCCCTTCCATTGGTTGTCCCAGCCGTTGGGCTTCACTTTGAAGTACGGCGGATCCGTAACTATCAGATCAATAGAGTTATTCGGGAGGGTGGCAACGTAATGCAGACTATCAGCGTTGATTAACTCAGCACTGTTTATTTTTACAGTATTTTTCATAGATCGGTAAGCGTAACTCTGATAGGCTCACGTTGCTTTTGCGCTAAAGCAGTGGGCCTTGGTTAGCTTGTGACCTGAAAGCATGAGCTGATGGCTGGCTGGGTGCGCTAACACCCACCAGCCGCCCATTTCCACAGCAGGAAAGCCCCCACTGATGGAGACTGTTCGAAGAAGTTAACTCAAAGTGTTAATAACTGATTCCCACTCTTCATCAATACATTTAACTGTCTCTTGCTTCAGCAGGCTCGCGTGATAATCAATCTTATATCGCATTTTTTTATCCAATAATCCTGCTGCACCTGAGGCTATGGCATTTATTAATTCTATGATTTTCTTAAACCGTGGATTATTAGCAACCATAAGCTCAATGTAATTTGAAGACATATCCAACCTATGGGACAGCGCAAGCAAAATTTCCTGTTGCTCCCTGGGTATAAGCAAAAAACTCTTATTTGTAGATGTAATTTCCCTATTGATTACCACAATCATGTTTTCTGCATCAGCAAGGAAAGTGGAAATTCTAAGGCGCAACTCATCAATGAATGCCTGCCTGTTTATTATCATCTGCTGGTGAAGCATTTGTTCTTTATTTGCACGAATAGCTTTTATTGCAACGTAAGCAGGTATGGCTCCTCCAAACATTGCGCCTAAAACCGAAAGAACAGGACCAAGCCAGTCAGGTGAAGTATCAACTACTATGTGAGGAATTTTACTAATAACAACATTGGTAGAGTCTAAAAGGTCATTACTCAACCATTTAAACGGTATGCCTTGCCACATATACCCTCCTTTTCAGGCGGATATAGTAGCAAAAAACCCGCTCAAAGGCGGGTTTATAAAATCTTGACAACATATCAAATTAGCTTCAAATATCGCTTATTTTGTTGCATTTTGCAAGCTCGTTTGAAGGAGATAGTGAAATTTACTTCACATTTCTACCACTTTGATGGTTTCTTCGTCCTCGTAGTACTCCAGAGCCATAGCCAACGCACGCTCGTCCAGATCCGAAAATGCGGCCTTTAACCCGGCCCAGTGCCCTGAATAGACACGCAACCATGTCGAACGGTCAACGCTAACCATACGGGCCAGCGCCGCGCCAGCATAATCTTTATAGGTTTCATTATTTCTGGTTGCGGCAATTTCCTGCCCTGCAAGCCATACCAGTCCTATCAGTTTCTTTACTACGCGCTCCTGAAGCGAGTTTTCACCCAGGCATTTCTGATAAGTCTTCCAGACGTATTCACACATCATCACCTGGTGCTTATAGCTAAGGTCAAAACCGTAGCAGTACCGCAACCAGGCCTGCTGGTATCCACTAAGCGCAGACACTGCCCTACGCCACGGCGCGGACTCAAATTCCGCATCTTTTATCGGCGGCATTGGCCTGCGGCGGCTGCGTGTTTCCAGCACATACAGTGGCGCGGAAAGCGAGTTAACAAAGCGTGGCCCCTTCTCTCCTTCGAGTTCTACGAGATGAATTCCACGGCGCGGGGTGGAATTTTTGTCTGCTGGTGGGTGTTCACTGAAAGCCTCAAGCTGCCCTTTTGTTCCCCCAGAGAGGTCAGGTAGCGCGCGGCGTAATTCTATTCTTACAAAATTCAGGTCTTGTTCATTCATGCTTCTTTGCGCTCCATACACTTAAGCTTTCGCAATTACGCCGATCGCCAGCGCCCGATCCATAAAACGCAATAGCAGCTCAAGCTGCGTACCATGCTTTTGCTCGAATGCCGGTACATCGGCGTGTAACTCGTCGTGGCACTCTCTGCACAGAGGGATCACGAAGAGGTCATGGGCTTTTGTTGCTGTACCACCCATACCGTGCCCTACGATATGGTGCGGATCATCTGCTGGCCTTCGGCAACACTCACAGGGTTGTGTTTTAACCCAGCGGGTGTACGTCTCATTTATCCAGCGGCGACGTTTTGGCCTGAGCATGAAAGATTCTGGAGACTCCGGATCTACAGAGAGCGTGAGGATCTTCTTCGCCTTCTCCTGCACGAGGCTGGTTGCAGACGCTGAAGGCACAATGTCGCTTTCCCTCATGACAGAGCGGATGTTCTCATCCGGAAGGCGCAGCCCTTTGTGCGCAACGCTTTCCGGAATAACATCAGCCAGGTCGTTTCTGACCATCCACCAGCACAGTTCCGGAAGCGTCAGGATATGCGACTCGGGAAAACCAGAATCACGCCGAATGACTTCCAGAATCCAGGATACCAGGTTTCCTGCCGCTATACCTGCAAGCTGTTCGGTATGCTGCCCCGACAAAGTGTGATCGCAATGCCAGCACAGGCGAATGCTTCCTGGTGGGTGCCACATTGTTGTGAAGTTCTTGTCGTGCCATGATGAATGTGGCCACTGGCATTCAAAACGATTACTCAACCATTGCTCAAGGGAAGGAAGCCCACCGGCACGCTGAATAACCCGCTCATTCCCGAAGACCTGCCGCATTACCGGATCATCAGCCAGCGGCTGAATGGCTGCGGGAACAGCCCCTGTACTGAATGACGCCATTTCTTCTGGTTCAGGTTCGATAAGAACGCGACCACGCATGAAGAGGGGCATTAATTCCGCGCCGGGACGAAACAACACAATCCCCATGCGATGGGCGACTTCAGGAGTTAACAAAGCCCTCACGCCGCCTGCCCCCCTGCAATATGTTCAGCCCACAAACCACCAATCCAGCGTACTCCCTTGGCAGTGAAACGCGTCTGGCTAAATGCGTGATTGGATGTGCTCGATGTACCCGTCTTAACTTCAAATCTTCCCGCGGAAATGTGCTGTGCCATAGGGGTAAGTGTGCCGCCGAGGCGATACAGGATATTGCGTTCAATAAGGAACAGACGAAACTCAGCTTCTTTTGCGTTAAGCAATTTGGCTACCTGCCGGAATGACATGGAGCCTTTTGCAGAGCAATAACGATCAACAAACTCCACTTTTGGCGCCGCGGCTGCCAGTTGGATGGTCAGTTGCTCTTTCTGCTCGGCTAAATCAGCAGCCAGGCGAAGCGCTTCCGGCAATGAGCGTGGAACACTGACACTCTGCCCTTCTTCCAGTTCCTGCCAGCGATCGACAACCGCGGCGGTAAATTCAGGTGACAGTCTGGCAACAATCACCAGAGAGTCGCGTTTGTTAAAACGATACTCCTGGTAAACATTACCGTTATGCTCAAAATCGAACTGCGCCAACGGCGCGGTTAAAATTCCCGCAGCAACAAGACGCTCAGCCGAGCGTTTCACGTCACTGTGTTTACTCTGAACCAGATCCGCAATATCACGGCTGGACATTGTTACTACACCATTCACGATTAACTGGCTCATACTTTTCTCCATATCAGGCGGCTGCACCCGCCGGTTCATATCTGCTGATCGTTATCTCTACCCGACCTTTCGGCACAACGGGTCCCCATTCCACCAGCATGCGCTTAATCTGGCTGTCGTCTTCCCAGACACCCGCATGCGTCAGCGCGTCAAACAGGGCTTTGTTGTAGTTATCCAGATCCCGACGGCGCGCATCCGGCGGGTACAGGGTGATTTCGACCGCAGCTGGCGCCGAAGATGGTTTAGGCAGTCTGCGTAACTGCTCAATGATCGCGGCGCAGGCAGCACTCTGATATTTGCGACCATCGGCGCTGATGAGGTGGCGACCGACCAGCGGCCCTTTGTTAGGGGCTCGCCAGTAGGTGTTCACGCTTGGCGGGAAAGGCAGGGTCAGTTTCACGCAGCCACCTCCCCGTTAGCCTTTTTCTCTTCAGCCAGGATGCGGAACCGCGCCCGTAAGGAACGAATGTTATGCCAGCAGGCAGGGGGAATTATTTCCATGGTGGCCAGCACGTCATCAACGCTGAAGCCATGATCGGCGAGCATTTCCGGCGCCAGAGTGAACAGGCGTGACTGCATGTCAGCGCGAATGCCGTCGTGGTCGAAATGTTGTTGTGCCAACCAGTCAGTGATTTTCTGCTGATAGGTATGCTGTGCGATCAGGGTAACCGCTTTAGCAATGGTTTCTGGTGGAACGACGATGATCTCCGGGCACTCCACCGAGTCAGATGCCCAGGTGTGCGCAAACCGGGATTCGCTGAATGTGTACTCGTCTTTGTCGCCGAACGCGGCGCAGGCACATGCCCAGAACCGGAATCCACTTTTCTCAATGATGCTGGATTTGGTCAGTGGGAGCTCTGACTCCACGGTGGGTTGCGGTTTCGCTTCCGCCAGCGCTTCGGGCTTTGCTTCCTGTGCAACTGTTTCAGTTGTCTGAGGCAAATCCGGAATAGTTTGCTGTGGCAGCTGCTGCACCAACCGAGCCGCCTCCCTGCGGATCTGCGCCAGAAATGAATCGCCATGCGCTTCCAGATCCTTACGGCTGATATAACTCATCGCAGGGCCACGCCAGTTTTTGTCGAACACCGCAATAGCACCGGCAAAGAATGCGCCGGAAGGGATCTGTTTTTCATCGGCTGGCACGAACCAAGACGGCAGATCAAAGCCAATGCGCCCACGAATGAAAGCAACGTGATCAGCATCCTCCGGCCACCACACTTCACTAGTTGCCGCTTTAATAAGGAAGACGTAGCGTCCACCCTTTTCACGCATGGCACTGGCATGCTGCATGATGTAGCGCATCCCGGTGATGTACTTATCTTCATGCTGCGTAGCGCGACTGTAGGGCGGGTTGGCAAACGCGGCCCCGTTCAGCCCGGTAAGGCGAGCTGACCAGTCTTGCGCTAATGCGTTATCTTTTGCCGTGTAATAGTCGGCACATTTTGAGTTTTCACCGTCTGAAAACAGATCCAGCACCAGCGGACCGAACATGGCGTTAATACCCCAGAAGATGTTGTCCGGCGTACACCACTGATCACCGACTTCATTCAGTTTGTGGGCTGATTTACTGCGCAGCTCTGCCAGCGCCTGGCAATATTGACTGGTCATGAGCGAAACCCCTCTGGTACCTGAGAGTAATCAGTGTTCTGGTAGCTGGTTTTGAAGCCGTGGTCATCACCACGCGATGTGCGTCCACCAGCCGGTGAAAGTTTCAAGGACAGCTCATCCCATTTTTCACGCAGTTTTGCCGGACTGAGGATATTGCGGCACCAGAACGGATCACGACTCACCCGGTCGAACATGGTGCAAATCTGGTTGTGGGTACGACCATCCTGAGTGCGCATCAACCGGACCTCGTTAGCCCAGGCGGTCCAGTTCGGGGCTTTCGGTAAAACCACTTCCCCGTCGGATTCAGCCGCGGTCTCATAAAGTTTGCGGATACGCTTGTGAATCCACTCGGCGCAGGTCAGGTCTTCC
Source organism: Citrobacter sp. Cpo126 (assembly GCF_030332445.1). Classification (NCBI taxonomy): domain Bacteria; kingdom Pseudomonadati; phylum Pseudomonadota; class Gammaproteobacteria; order Enterobacterales; family Enterobacteriaceae; genus Citrobacter; species Citrobacter sp. Cpo126. Next base: position 189,967 of record NZ_JAOWHT010000042.1, on the reverse strand, counting down.
TGAGTACCCCACTGACGCTTCGGTACATTCCAGGTCACTGCTTCAGGATGTTTAGCAAGAAACTGTTCAACAGGAGATGAATTTTCAGCGTCCGGTTGCGAAGCTTCCGGACAAGAAGGGTTACTAATCTGTTTGTGGTGATCTGAGTAATGATCTGTATAGAGAATAGGTTCCGCGACTTCGCGGTTAGGGTTCCGCGGTTCTACGTTTTCGGTTCCGTGATTCTGCGGAATGGGTTCCGCGACTTCACGTTTCCCGTTCCGCGATTCTGCGGAATCCAGCGTTGCCGGGAATAAAACGTTGATTAGCGCTTCTCCATTGATACGGTAATGCGTCTTTTTAGTGCCGTTTACCTGTCGCTGGGCCTTCTCAACAACCCCTGGTAACCATCGGGTACAAATCTTGTTTACCAGACGCTGCACCTGATCTTCACTCACGCCGCGAATCTCTGCCGCCAGCTCACTGTGTTCTTTGTAAAACCACCCATCATTCAGGTCTGATTTACCGGACCAGAACACAAGCTGGTTTAGCACAGCACCCAAAGCATGCGCCTGCTGATCGCCGGAGAAATAATCTAGGTACGGGACCGGAATAGTGATGCAATTCCTTTGCCCCGACAGCGATTGAACGATTTCAAATATCTGGCTCATGGTCGTCCGTTATCTCCCTGAACTTTTGCCTGAAATGCTCAAGTGGGCTGAAGCATTCATGTGGATAGCCATCGCGCAGGTAGATAACGCGCTGTGTTTCTGGCTCCCAGCGGATAACACGGACTGGCACTCCGCGGTGGTCTTTGAACCTTCGGTTAAGTTCGCGCACAGGCGTTTTGCCCTCCGGTTGTAGACCCCCACAATTGAAACCGCCCTACTGTGGTTACACGGAACCCAGCGGTTTGATAATCTGCGTTCATACCGAAACAACGGAGTACCCGAAACCGGGATCATCCTGAGTTGCGGTAGACGGTTAAAAGCCGTTAAACTGCTCATGCGGATTATTTCTCCATACTCGAAGAGTTGTTCGCCAAGGCGCCCGGAGCTGCACACTCGCGGGCGTCACTCTTTTCTGGAAGGCAATAAACTCGTGAAATCAGATTCAGAAACGTCATAAGCGTTACTCGGAACTGGTACGCTATTTCGTTCAGGCTGTCCCATTCCCCTTTATCAACTACACCATCATCGATGTATCGACGATATGCGTTAACCAGGTCACCAAGCCTGCCCACCAGCTCAGCCAGCTTTAAGCCAATCTCTTCGTTCTCTGTTTCTGGTGCCGCGCCTGGAATGTGGATTCCGTTATCTGTTTGCCGAGAAAACGCGTCAGCTATGTAGCTAACACCAGCGGCCTTCTGTAGCACCATCGCCCAACCCATAGGGAAGATCTGATCCCCACCAACACGGAGGCGGTTAAACAGCGCGTTCTCTGTTACTCCCAACCATTCCGCCGCTTCGGCGTAGCCACCAGGCAGGTCGGTAATCGTTTTTTTAATTGCGACCACCAGCCAAGCTGGCTGACGTTCGACTTTCCAATTCGGTTCGTTGCCCACGGCTTGCCCCTTATTTCTGTGGTTTTCGTTAAGCAGCAGACTGGTTAATCTTTTGCGGACGGCTAATTTTTTTAATCAGCTCCGCTGAATATTTCCCGGAAGAAGCGACAGCGATCTGCTCTGCGTAATGGGTTTCTCCGGTGAAATCAGTGCGCGGGAGACAACCTTTTTCAATCCACTTATAGATCGCCCGTGGGCTGCATCCACATGCGGTTGATATAGATTGCACCCCTATTGCTTTGATTACTTCAGAGAGGCTGGGTAGCTTTTCTGTTTGCATAAACACCTCATTAAGTGAACTTAAAGTACATAATATGACGGAACTGATAGTTCATGCAAGTATGTCTATGATTGAACCTATGGTTCAAGAAGAAGAAGCGCGTAAACAGTTCTCCAAAAGGCTTGCGCAAGCCTGCGATAAAGCGGGGTTTCACTCTCATGGTCGTCAAGCTGAGATCGCGAAAAGAATGGGCCTCACACCAAAAGCCATAAGCAAATGGTTTAATGGAGAATCGATTCCCCGCAGGGGGCGACTGCAAGAGCTAGCTGCTCTTGTAGGGACTAGTTCCGCCTATTTACTTGGCGACACACAGGAAGACGGGATCAAGGAAGGATGCTTGAAGAACCGTAGCGACGTTTTTCGAATCGACGTTCTTGATATTTGTGTCAGCGCTGGGCCAGGTATTATTAATAGTGAATTTGTTGAGGTTTTGCGCTCAGTCGAGTACTCAATGGACGATGCACGCCGCATGTTTAATGGCAGAAATCCAGAGCAAATTAGAATTATCAACGTTCGAGGAGATAGCATGTCTGGAACGATTGAGCCTGGAGATCTTCTCTTCGTTGACATTAGTGTTCAACACTTCGACGGTGACGGAATCTATGCCTTCATTTACGACGATACCTCCCACGTTAAGCGTCTGCAAAAAATGAAAGATAAGCTGCTTGTCATATCCGATAACAAGACTTACCGCCCTTGGGAGCCGATCGAGAAAGACGAAATGAATAAAATTTTTGTTTTCGGAAAGATCATCGGCAGCATGCCCCAGACCTATCGAAAACACGGATAACCCCCAACTCCGTCAAATCCCTCCAAACAGCCATTGGTTTGAACATAAATCCCAATGGCTAAAATTAAATTACCTTTAAGTTCATAACGTTGCTTCAGCGTGAACTTTTCACATAAAGACAATGAACTAAAAGTACTTTACTAAATTGAACTCATGGTACATATTAGTCCCATAAACAGCGAACAGGCAGGACGCCCACGAAGTAGCCGCCGGTGGCATATGAATAACCGGATGATTCGCTCAATAAAGTTAGGTAGGGGAATTTCACGATGAATGCAGCACAACGCCGCAAGGCTTATCGCAAACACCCGAAAGCTGGGGACACTGTAATTTTACGAGGCATCCCTCGCCTAGTATTGGGTCCGTGTACGTTCAACAGCCTTACTGGCGAAGAGCGCAGTAAACCTTCGGTAAGCCGTGTCAGGGTTCAAATGACTGGCGGCTCAACAGCTGCACCACTCGTACGTAATTTAAAGTTTTAGCGATAAACAGGTGTCTTCGGGAGGGGTTACGGGCTGGAGTGACTACCAGCATCGACAGCTCTATCCGACGAAACGGAACCGTCTAACCCGCGGTTGTCGGTGAAAAGTACCGTAGGGATGCCAGCTAGCCACTGGCCCCCTACCTACCACCGCGCCTGATGTGGATAAAAACAGACCAACGCAATAACAAGTGTATCCCAGATCTGGTGGTCCTCCGTTTTTACGTTTGTCCAGTCACCGCCAGTTTTTCAAGGCCACAAATTGTAATTGCATGATGTATAATGCTTGCAATAATTATCTTATAAAGGAAAATCTTCACATGGAATATATATTGATTGACACTATAAAATCTATTCTTCCTTTTGCGCTAATAATATTATTTGCCATAACTCCCCTTGGGCGAAAAATAACATCTTCATTCATAAATACCTTTCTAGACAAGGGAATAAAAGAACCAGAAAAAAATACGATTAATGACGATGTAACTGCACCACCAAAAAACAGCGAGATTATTGAATTAATTAGAGAGGAAATAGTTAAGATCAGCGAAGATCAAAACGAGAATATAAAAATAGCAAAAGAAAAAATAAATCACGAAGTAAACAACCAAATATCATCTTATCTTGATGATAAAAATGAAAACATTAATTGCATTGTATCAGAGAGAATCAAAAGAGAAGTATCTGCCATTGCAGATAAATACCTAGAAAACTCAGAAACATTTGCTAAAATCAATGACCAATATAGGCTAAATCAAAAGAAACGTAATAATGAAAATTTAATGCGGCATCTTGACTCTGAATACTACTCATCTCAACGTACTAAACAACTGATGAGTAACTTATTTATCATGATAAATTTCATTTATTTCACTGGGCTTCTATTCTTTTTTATGAAAACAATGATTCTGACCTCTACGGAAATTACTGATAGTCAGATCCCAACGAAATTAGCAATATCAATTTCACTGGCCTATCTTGGATTTGGAGCATTTATTATTTACATGATAAAATTTTGCAATGCAAGAACATTAACAATTCTTAGTCTTAAAGAAGACATGTCAAAGAAAGATGATGTAATTGATATAGTAAAAGACATGATTTCCAAAGATATATCTGAGAATCATGTGGCAATTTTAAAACTAACAAATTCAAATTATTCTATGAGGGAACAAGCTACAAAACATCCATATGAATTGTTGCTTAATGGTATAAAGGATTCAAATATTGTACTGAAAAATGGTAAATTTGAACTATCAAAAAACAGTTCAAAGAATAATTAACCTCCCGAGTGCAGTCGGGATTGTATGGAGAAATATATGCTGAGCCTCGATTGTGTTCCCATCTCAACTTATTGCAAAGAGACTGGCGAAACCCCGGATGCCATCAACAAACGAGTGCAACGTGGAGTATGGCGTGAAGGGGTTCAGGTGCTAAAGGTCGACGGCGTTAAGGAAAGATGGATTGATCTTAGTGAGGTTGCAAAATGGGCACGACAGAATCGCCTAAGCTCCCGCGCGGCGTAACCATCAGGAAACACCGCAACGGCGAAACCATCAATATTACATTCACTTATAAAGGGGTTAAATGCCGTGAGCCCCTTTCTAATCTGGACGTAACCCCTAAAAACATCAAATATGCCGAGCGCACCCTCGGCGAAATTCATAACAAGATCGAAAGGGGAACTTTTGTTTATGCGGAATACTTTCCCCGTTCGACCCGGTTAAAAATTTTCGGTAACGCTGCCGCAGGCAAAACTGTGAAGATGTACCTGGACGAGTATCTGGTGATATGCGAAACGAGGAAACTATCCCCTTCAACAATTGGTGGATATAAGAAATGTCGAAACGCGCTGTCATCACTTCATATTTTTCCCGCAAGTGAGTTGACGCCGGCCGCATTGAAGACATGGATCCAGAGCCAGAAAACAACATTGAAGACTATCCGAAACCAACTTTCCTTCCTACGTTCAGCTTTGGATGAGGCGGTGACAGATGGTGTACTTCAGATTAACCCTGTATCACTGGTAACAGCCTCACGATACCAAAGTGATAAATCAGAGGCGGAAAGTAGTTATGTGGTTGATCCGCTATCACCAGCAGAAGTAGACGCTTTGCTCTCTGCTGCTGGCAATAAGCAGTGGGAGAATCTTTTCCGGTTCGCGATACAAACCGGGCTGCGTAGTTCTGAACTGTGTGCTCTTCGTTGGCATGATATCGACTTTGTAGGGAAAACTGCCCACGTCCAGAGCGCGAGTGTTGTCGGTGTGATCAAAGGGACCAAGACAAAAGCAGGTACCCGGAAAGTTGAACTGACAGATGAAGCAATGTCAGCTCTGATAAATCAGAAAACGTTCACGTTCATGAAAGACGCTACTGTCTTTGAAGATCCAAAAACCAATAAACCCTGGGCAGGTGCTGATGCGATCAGGAAAAAAGCATGGGCGCCAACTCTACGAAAAGCAGGCATCAGGTATCGTAACCCTTACCAGACAAGACACACATTCGCCACCAGCCATATTAGCCGTGGAGCCAACCTGTTTTGGCTGGCAACTCAGATGGGCCACAAGGGTCCTGAAATGCTCTTTAGACACTATGGTAGGTATTTGAAAGAATACGATAACAATACATCGCTGAATCCATTGAAAAAAACACCTTAATGACAAATAATCTCTACTCAATTAATAAGTAGGGATATTGAAGTGGCTGAACCTAGTTGGATAAGCGTAGGAGGTCTGGTAGCCAGTGTTTTTTCTGCTCTGGCCGCCTACCTTGCAATCCGTCAAACAATCATACAAAGAAAAATAGCTAACAAAGTTCAAATAATGACATCTACCTCACATGTCATTATTCGTCAAAAAGAGGGATTAAAAAAAATCGCCCTTAGTAAGCTACTCACAACTCAAAATACTAAATTGGAAATTCTCAATGTGGGACTTGGGCCTGCACTAAAATTCAATTACCAATGGGTTTTTGATTTTGATAAATATTTTTCATTATATGGAATTAAAAAGCTTAATAGTCAATTTAATTATGCAACTGAAGAATACAAATCAGCAAAAACCGCTGACGAATACAGCTATCTATACCATACTCACGAAAATGAAATAACAGCAGTTTCTATACTTGGCCACCATGAAGTTTCAATCTATGGCTACACAGAAAAAAACGATGAAATAAAATATATATTACCATGGAGTGTAAAAAAAGAAGGGGAGTACATAACTATTCCATCCTTGATGGTTAGCTTACTATCTAGTTACATGCTTTCTCAAGCACGCTCAGACCATAACAGCCCTCTTTTTGTTGAAGGTCCACGCCTTATAATTAGTTACGAAGATTTAAACGGAATAAAAAACAAAACAGAATATGAGTCAACGTATCGAATCAACTCTTTGAGTTTCAAAGATGCAGATATTGAAGCCGCTTTCACTTTATCGCTCTCACAAGGTCCAAGCCGGACTGCATCAGCACTCCAAAAGATACGCAAAAGCTACGCAGATTTTATGAATGAACATGATTTCAATAAAAACAGATAGTTAGAATATTTCGGACGCGGATTCAACTCCCGCCAGCCCACCAAACACCGATGAAAGCCCTCAGCGCAAGCTGAGGGCTTTTTTGTGTCTATTGACCCGTCCTGAAAGTGTTGACACGTTCCAGACTTAGATCCGGAGAACGTGATGATAGCTGAATACGAACAGGCAGATTAATTTCCTGATAACTCTTTTTATTTAACAGTGAACGACCATGGTTAAATAATATCCCTACAAGCTTAAAATCGTCACGATAAAAATAAACGTATTTTTTAAATACATTCGTCATTTAAACGTTCGACATCGTTAGCCAGCCCACAATGCCGCATAGTGTAAAAATATCCAGTTAACTTCTCCATGAACAACTCTTGAATTTTCCTACTAAATACATATATTACGCATCCCGTTCAGTACATGGAATAACCTTTGATTTTTTTAATTGATATTGGAGTTACAAATGTCAAATAAGAAAATTTCGCGGAGCAATGGGGCAACAGGCCCCGTTAATAAGGTTGTCGCATGGTCAACAATCGCTTTGCAGGCTCTGTATCCTGCCCTTCTTAGCTTCACGCCAACCATCAGCCATGCGTCAGCCGTTAAGGCATCGCAGGCCGCCGCAGAACAGCAAGAACTGCGCGGCCTGTCTTCTCTCGCCGCGCAGGCTGGCAGAAGTATTGAAAACGGCCATGCGGGCAGTTTTGCTGCCAATACCGTCTCAGCACAGGCAACGAAGGAGGTGGTAGAGTGGCTACAGAAGTACGGTAATGCGCGTATTCAACTCAACGTCGATGACGCTTTCTCGTTGAAAGATTCGGCGTTCGATTTCCTTTATCCGTGGATTGATACAAAGCAGCATGTTTTATTTAGCCAGACATCGCTTCACCGTACCGATGACAGAACCCAAACTAATATCGGTATGGGTTATCGCTACTTCACGGCGGATAATTCAATGCTGGGCGCAAACTTATTTTATGACTACGATTTAAGTCGTCATCACGCACGTATGGGTGCAGGCGTTGAGTATTGGCGAGATTATTTAAGCGCAGGCGCAAATGCTTATTTAAGATTATCAAAATGGAAGGATTCTCACGATCTGGATGATTATCAGGAACGTCCGGCGGATGGCTGGGATATCTATACCCAAGGTTGGTTGCCATCGTATCCGCAACTGGGCGCATCGCTTAAATATGAAAAGTATTACGGCAAGAATGTCGGCCTCTTTGGCAGCGATCATCTTCAGGAAAATCCGTACGCCTTTACAGGCGGGATCAGCTATACGCCGGTTCCGCTAGTTACGCTTTCCGCTGAACACAAGCAGGGGCAGAGCAATACTCATGATTCACGCTTCGGCATAGAGATTAACTATCGCCCCGGCATCCCGCTGGCGAAGCAGTTGGACAGCGACAATGTTGCGTTAATGCGCGAAGTTCAGCACGGACGCTACGATTTTGTCGAACGAAATAACAATATTGTTCTGGAATACCGCAAAAAATCGGTTCTGAAAATCCGCCTGCCTGAAAGCGTACAGGGGGAAGGTGGCGCCGTTATTCCGGTGACTATTTCGCTGGATAAATCCCACTGGGGCATTCAGTCGGTAGAGTGGAACGATAGCGCATTTACCGCCGCTGGCGGACGCATTTCCGGTAGCGGCACATCATGGCAACTGACGTTACCCGCTTATACACCAGGCGGCACTAATCATTGGCAAATCGGTGCAACGGCGCGAGATGTTAAAGGAAATGTCTCTAACTATGCGGTGATGAACGTGACGGTGACGGGGAGTTCAGCCTCTGTCGGCACAATGGATTTTACATTGAACGGCGAGCAGCAACCGATCATCGCGGCTGACGGGAAGTCACAGCATCCGGTTACGTTGGTGCTTAAAGATACCAATGGTAATCCGTTAACAGGGCTTGCACATGACATTGAGTTGTCTTTAGCGTTTACGCCTGACGCACAGAGAAATCGTGAGCGTTCAGCACAGGCTCCAAAACTTGGTGAAGTGCAGGAAACCCGCTCCGGGGTGTATACCGCCACGCTGACGCCGGGTTTAACGGCGGGGACGGCACGCATCACCGCTAAAGTCCTGGGTAAAACAGAAACCCTGACGGTGAAACTAAAAGCGGTTTCCGCAGAGGCGGCAAAATCGACATTCACAGTAATGCCCATGGAGCAGGTCGTTGGACACCCGATTAGCCTGGCGTTAGAAGCAAAAGATAAAGACGGGAATGCCATCACCGGCGACGACAGCTTACGTTTTTATGCAGTTTCAGCCAGCGGCGAGGTCCGTTTTACTGCAGTAGAAGAGAAAGACGGCGTGTACAGCGCTAAGGCAACGTCTGAACTGGCTCAGGCGACACGCATTGGTGTGAAGTCACAAAAACATGATTTCTCTGGGCTGGAAAAACAAGCCAACTGGATTGCCGACAAAACGCAACCGGTGGTGCAGGCTTTTAACCTGACCAAGGACAATGCACTGGCGGATGGCAAACAGAGTAATATCGCGGTCGTTACCCTGACCGACCGTTATGGGAACCCGCTGTCCGGATACACGGTCACTCTGGCGTTACCGCCACAGGTTAAGATCGCGAATGGGGAGAACGTTGTGAAGACCGATGCCAAAGGTGAAGCAAGATTCTCACTGACCAGTTCAACGCCGGGAACTTATGATATTACGCTAAGCGTGGGGAACATCAGCTCATCGCTAAGCGTAACATTTGCCTCTGCAATGGAGGGGGCAACATTGTCTCTGACGGCCAAAGACAATGGCGCAATCACCAATATTGCAGCAAACGGTCGCGATGGTGCCACGCTTGAGATCATGCTCAACAATACCGCCGCGTCGGTTGAAGGACAGAAAGTGGAGCTTATCGTAACGCCACAAGGGCTCGTGTACCCGGAGAAAATCACCACCAATAAAGACGGTTACGCGACGGTAACGTTAACTACGGTTAAGGCAGGTCATTACACCGTTAATGCCAGGGTTACAGATGGGCAGCACAGCGTTGAGTCCTCAAGCGTTGACCTGGAATTCGTACCTGATATTAACAGCGCAGTGCTGAATTTGACCGCACCGTCTGAGAGCATTGTGGCAAACGCATCAGCGGCACATGAAATTCAGGTACAGGTTGTCGACGGTGAAAACAACCCATTTAGTGGTGACGTGCACCTGACCAGTTCCCCTGCCAGTGGATTAAAACTGGGCCAGTCCGAACTCACATTGGATGAGAAAGGAATGGCATCAACAACCTTTATTGCCGCAGAAGCTGGGCACTATCAATTGCAGGCAACCTTCATCAAAGAGGGTAAACGCGTTACGGCGAGTAAGGCGATTGAGGTGGTATCGGATCTGCAAAATGCCGCGTTGACGATCGAACCGTCAACTACATCCGCCGTAGTCAGTGATGTGGATAACGTGGCGTTTACCCTGCATCTGACCGATACATCAGGGAACGGCGTCAGCAACCGTAAGCTGAAAATTACGGCTACAGGCCCATCGCCACGCGATCCTCTGGTGATTGACAATACGCTTGTCACCACCAATGGTTCCGGTACTGCGACTGTAAATGTCCACGGTAATAAGGCGGGTCGTTACACGCTGACCGCCACATTGGCTGAACACGGTAGCAATGTCTCGGCAAATGCTTCGATAATGCTGAATGCCGATGCCCAGAATCCAGTACTCACTCTGGAGCAGGATCCTGGCTATGCCGTTGCCAACCTTGAGCCGGTAGGCTTTATGGCCCGGTTGCAGGATAAATTCGGTAACCCGTTAAACGGCAGTGTCGAATTTAGCGCAGGCAGCAAAGCCAAACCCGGCAGCGGAACCTTTACGATGACGCCGGATAAAACCAACTTTAAGTTAGGGAATGCTTACTCTGAACTGAGAACGGATACGGCCGGTGTAAGTTGGGTAAGAGCGAAGGCAACGATGGGAGATAAAACATTGGAAAAAGTACTCACCGTCTGGGTAGTTGAGAACCATCAACCAAATTCCTGATCGGGATATAAACAAAAGATAGCCGGGGTGTTTTCGAGAGCACCCCGGCTACTGCCATAACCTCAAATATATCGACGCTTGGATTATTCTCATGGCCAGGCGAGCTATGAGAATAATGAGCACTTAAATAGCGCCAACCGTCATCCCATTCTTCCCCCTTTTACTCATCAAAAGGAGGGAAAAAAACGACTCGCAGTTAAAAAAGCCATTCATGACCTTACTTATCAACCGGATAATCCCTGTTAATCCACACATGTTCATCTTCCCAGGTAAACATCCATTTGCGAACCGGGCCGGCCATCACGTTAAGGTAGTAACTGTCATATCCCGCCAGGGTTGCCACCGGGTGATACCCTTTCGGCACCATCACCACGTCGCGGTTATAGACTGCCATACACTCGTCAAGCGACCGGTCATCGGTGTAGACCCGTTGCATACAGAATCCCTGCGGCGGGTTGAGGCGATGGTAGTAAGTCTCCTCCAGATAGGTTTCCTGCGGGGGATTATCGGTGTCATGCTTATGGCTTGGGTAAGAACTGGTACAACCTTCGTTGGTCCACACCTCCACCACCAGCAGGCTATCAGCGGGTTTATCTTCCGGTAAGATGTTGTGCACGTAGCGCTGGTTGTGACCTTTGCCGCGGGCTTCCCCGTCGATATCCTTAGGTGCGATCAGCCGTGTTGGGTGCGTGCCTTTCCCCGGCGCAGCGCAGACTGCCAGCTCCAGTCTGGTCACCGCCTGAACCTGTATGGTTTCACCAGCAGTGACATAAACCGCCCACGGTTTGATGCGTTCGAACGGGCTCATCCGCTCACCGATATCCGTAAAAGTTGCGCCCGGCGTGGTAATGGTCGCGCGTCCGGCGACCAGTACCAGGCAGCGTTCTTCGCTGACGGCGGGCAGCGTAAGCTGCTGCCCTTCCTCCAGTTCATACGCTCTAAAGCCAACATATCCCCAACCGGCGCTTTCCGGTGTCACTGACTGCGTACACCCTTGCGCGTCCGGCTGCTGCCAGCGTGATAATAAACGTGACATATCACCTCCTCAGATAAGCCCGGCATCCCGCGCCAGACGGCTAAGGTTGTTATAGCCCAGACGCGCATACGTCAGCGGATGCGCGATGGCTGGATCCTGCTCCGCCTCCACCACCAGCCACCCCTGATACTGGTTCGCCTTCAGCAATGCCATGATTGGCGGATAGTCAACGCAGCCATCTCCCGGCACGGTAAAGACGCCGCTCAGCACCGCATCAAGGAAGCTGGTTTTGCGGTTTTTGACATCCGCCAGCACGTCGGCACGTACGTCTTTGCAGTGAACATGGTTGATACGTGATGCCCAGCGCTGCGCCACAGCCAACGGATCGGCACCCGCAAAGGTCAAATGCCCGGTGTCGAGCAACAAGCCGACTTCATCACCGGTATTCGTCATCAGATTATCCACATCTTCAGCAGATTCAATCACCGTTCCCATGTGGTGGTGATAGGCAATCTGTACTCCCTGCTGCTGGGTGTAGCGCGCAAACTCGGTGAGCTTTTCACCGTACTCTTGCCAGCGCTCTTGCGGGAAGCGCGGACGCAGATGTACCGGCGTCTGCTGCTCGCCGTGAATGCAGCCACTGACTTCGGCAAAGACCAGCACCTTCGCTCCCAGTTCGCGCAGTAACGTCAGGTGCGATTGCACAGCGGCAATCTCCTCCTCCACGCTGCGTTCCAGCAGACGTCCGGAGTACCAGCCGGAAACCAGTAGCAGGTCGTAGCGCTGCAAAATGGGGCCGAGCAGTCGCGCCTCGCGCGGGAATTTATTACCCAGTTCGAAACCAGCAAATCCAGCCTCTTTGCCCTCGCTCAGACACGTATCAAGCGACGTCTCAGCGCCCAGTGAAGGAAGATCGTCATTCGTCCATGTCAGTGGATTAATACCTAATTGTACCGTCATCATCTTCTCCTGAATTATGCTTGTCCGCGCTCGCGCCACCAGGCGATAAGCTGCAGGTAGTTATCTTTAATGCGCGCCACCAGCTGCGCATCGTCAATATCGTGTTTCAACCACGCGCGGGAAGCGTCGCCGAACAGCGTGCGTCCCACGGCAAATCCTTTCACCACCCCATGACCCGCAGCCGCTTTAAAATCAGCACGCAGTTGCTCTGCCGGAGCGTCCAGGCCCAGGATCACCACGCCACGGCAGTGCGGATCGCGCCGTTCGATAATGTCACTCAACGCTGTCCAACCAGCAGAAGCCAGCGGTGGGAGTTTCCACCAGTCGGGGTAGATCCCTAAGTTGTAGAAACGGGAAATGGCGCGCAAATACAGTTCATCACTGCGCGGCATACTGGCCGGTAAAATCACCTCCAGCAGCAGCTCATGACCGGACTGGCAACAGGCGCGGTACACCTCAGCGATTTTCTGTTCTTGTTCCAGACGCAACGCGTGGGCATCTTCCGGATGGAAAAAGACCAGACACTTCACCACATGTTCCTGCGGCCAACTAATGAGCTGCGAGCCTATATTGCCGTGTTCCATCTCCAGCGGGCGCGACCCCGGCAGTTCGATAGGGCGACCTATCCACCAGCCCTCTCCGGTTATCGCATTCAGCGCATCCTGACCAAACGTACCATCGCACAGCAGCCCGGCCTTGCCCTCCAGCCCGGCGCTGTTGGCCGCTTCACGGCTGGCCTGCAAAATAAGCTGTTTCAATGCAGGAATACGCTTCAAAGACGCGCCGCACTGCAACGCCATCTCTTCCAGTTGGCTACGGTGATCGAAGGCCATCACGCACAGTTCCGGCCATGTGCGGCGGCGAGTCGTCACGCGATGTAAATGGTTGAGATGCGGATCGAGATCCGGACGCGGAACCTCTGCAGCGCGGGAAAGATAATCATCAAGCTCAACTTTGCTCGGCATCGCCGGCGCACAGCCGTGACGTGATACCACCAGTGCGCCGCAGGCATTTGCATAGCGGCACGCCTGCTCCCACCCCTCATCGTTAAGATAGCCGCGCAGCAGGCCAGACATAAACGCATCCCCCGCCCCCAGCACGTTCAGCACCTCTACGCGCACGCCGGTGACCGTCAGACCATCGTCCAGCCGGGCCGGGATCGCGTCGGTATACACCGAACTGCCAAGCGCACCGCGCTTGCAGACCAGCGTCGCGTTACTCACGCCGCGAACCTGCGACAGCGCCTGCAGCGTATCGGTACTGCCGCCCGCAATATGAAACTCCTCCTCGGTGCCGACAATTACATCAAAAAGATGCAGCACCTCCTGCAACTGGCGGGTGACCTGATCGGCGGCGATAAAGCGTGTTTCGCCGTCGCCTAAGGAAGTAAGTCCCCACAGCACCGGGCGATAATCGATATCCAGCGCCGTACGCACGCCGTGACGCCGGGCGTAAGCGAGCGCCGTCAACACCGCCTCGCGGGTTTGCGGATGAGAAAGATGCGTCCCGGTGATGGCAAGACAACGAGCAGAAGCGATGTACTGTTCATCAACATCGCTGGCGGTAATCGCCATATCCGCGCAGTTATCACGGTAAAAAATCAGTGGGAAGGTGTCCCGGTCTTTAATGCCGAGTAGCACCAGCGCCGTCAGGCGGTCTTTATCAGTGATCAGATGGCTGGTATCGCAGCCTACCTGGTTTAATTCTTCACGCAGGAAACGCCCCATATGTTCGTCGCCAACCCGCGCCAGCATTGAAGAACGCAGTCCCTGGCGTGCCGTGCCGTAAGCCACGTTTCCAGACGAACCACCAAGATATTTGGCAAAGCTCGACACATCTTCCAGGCGCGCGCCAATTTGCTGACTGTAGAGGTCAACCGCCACGCGGCCCATGCATATCACATCAAACTGCTTTTCCACGTTGATACCTCTTCAGACAATGTCGTTCACGTTCAGCCAGCGGCCTTCCTGGTGCGAGAGTGCGATAGCGTCAAGCACGCGCGACACCTTCCAGCCCTCTTCAAAGTCCGGCCACATCGGTGCATCAGCGGCAATGCCGTCCACCAGGTCGCGTACTTCCACAGTTTTCTGGTCGTTAAAGCCGATACCATGCCCGGCTCCCATGCAAAACGCGCCGTAGTCCGGGTGCGCCGGGCCAACCAGTAAAGTGCGAAACCCCTGGCGGTTGACCGGATCGTCATGCAGATAGAGCTTCAGCTCAGCCATACGCTCCTGAGTAAAACTGATGGTTCCTTTGGTCCCGGTAATCACATACGACAACCCCATCTTGCGGCCACAGGCAACGCGCGAGGTTTCAATCACCCCTTGCGCACCGCCTGCAAAGCGCACCATCGCGTGGGCCTGATCTTCGTTCTCTACCGTCACCATTTGCGAGGAACCGACTTTCGCCGGACGCTGTGGCACCACGATCTTCAGGTCGCCGCAGACCTGCTGAATATCCCCAACCAGGTACTGCGCCATATTGACGATATGCGCCGCCAGATCGCCAAGCGCACCAAGTCCGGCGGTCTCTTTAAAACAATGCCAGTGGATCGGCGCAAGCGGATCGGCCATGTAGTCTTCGTTGTGGGTGCCGTAGAAATGGATCACCTCACCAATTTCTCCGCGCTCAATGATCTCTTTCGCAAGCTGCGCCGTTGGGTTCTTCATATAGTTGAACCCCACCAGCGTTTTCACTCCTGCCCGCTGTGCAGCCTCAACCATTTCACGCGCGTCGTGGGCGTTCAGCGCCAACGGCTTTTCCGAGTACACATGCTTGCCATGGCGAATCGCTTCCAGCGCCATCTCTTTGTGTAGATGATTAGGAGAACAGATATCCACGACATCAATGGCCGGGTCAGCCACCAGCGCACGCCAGTCTCCGGTTGAGCGATTGAAGCCAAACGCCTGCGCCCGCTCGGCGGCAAGCTCTGGAGAGACTTCCGCCACCATTTCGCGCACCAGCTTGCCGCGCAGGTTAAACACCGTCGGGGCCTGGGCATAGGCGATGGCATGCGCCTTCCCGATATACCCGGTGCCAATCAATCCAATACGAACTTCTTTCATCATGACCCTCACAATGCGCCGCGACGGCTCTTGGCGTAGGTATCGAACGCCACCGCCAGAACGATAATTAAGCCGGTAATAATTTGTTGGTAGTAAGCCGAGACGTTCATCAGCACCAGACCGTTAATCAGGATGCCCATGATGATCGAGCCGATAATGGTGCCGCCAATACGCCCGTAGCCGCCCATCAGTGAGGTACCGCCAATGACCACCGAGGCGATAACGCGTAGCTCAAACGAGATCCCGGCGACCGCTTCTGCACTGCCCAACCGTGCGCTGAGAATGAAGCCCGCCAGTCCTGCCAGACAGCCAATTAACACGTAGACGCTCACCAGCACGCGCTTCACGTTAACCCCTGCCAGACGCGCCGCCTCCGGGTTGCCGCCGATGGCGTACACGAAGCGCCCCCAGCGGGTTTTATGCAGCGCCAGATAACCGCCTACCGCCACCAGCGCGAATATCCAGATTGGAATGGAGATACCGAGCAGTTCGCCACGTCCCCACCAGCGGTATCCCGCGTCGAAACCGGCAATTGGCGCGCCGTCGTTAATCACCAGCGTCAGGCCGCGCCAGATCGTCATCCCGCCGAGGGTGACGATAAACGGCGGCAGACGCAGGCGGGTCACGCCGAGGCCATGCAGAAAACCAATCGCGGTGCCCATCGCCATACAGATACCAAGGCCAATCAGCCAGCTCATGCCGCCCCAGGCGTTCGGGTCGACGGTGGTGAAGTTGTCCCCTTTAATCACATACGCCGCGGTCATGGCGCACACTGCCAGAATAGAACCTACGGAGAGGTCGATCCCGGCGGTCAGAATGACAAACGTCATACCGACGGCCATGATCCCGTAGATGGAGACTTCGGTCAGAATGTTGAAAATATTGCGTTCAGAAAGAAAATTGCTGTTCTGTAACTGAAAGAAAATCAGCAGCAGGATCATGAAAATCAGTACCCCAAAGCGCTCAAAAAAGGCAATGGGATCAAGACGTCCGCCGCGTTTGGCTGGAACCTGCGTTTTAGAAATAATCTGCGTCATGAATCACTCCGTTATGCCGCATTCAGGGCGTTGTGGTTGATGGCCATCATCGTCATTAGCCGCTCTTCGTTGGCGTCGTCGCCGTGGATCTCGCCGGTCACCCGGCCTTCACTTAGCGTGATGATCCGATCGGAAACTGCCATGACTTCCGGCAGATCGGAGGAGATCACGATCACCGCTACGCCCTTTTTCGCCATATCAAACAGCACCTGATGGACTTCTGATTTGGTGCCAACATCGATGCCGCGCGTTGGTTCATCCACGATCAACACTCGCGGATTAAGCGCCATGCAGCGCGCGAGGATCACTTTTTGCTGGTTCCCACCGGAGAGCTTGCGCACCTCTTGCGCGCTGTTGACCATTTTGATCTGCAGCGCCTGGCGGTATGACTCGATCAGGGCATCCTCTTTGCGGGTATTCACGAACCAGCGCCAGTGCAGTAGTGACGAGAGGCTGGAGAGCGACAGGTTGTCGCGGATCGACAGCCCAAGCACCGCGCCCTCTTTTTTACGATCTTCCGGTACCAGCGCCAGCCCCTGATCCAGCGCAAACAGCGGATCGCGCGGCTGATATGGCACGCCATCAAGTTCAAAGCTGCCGGAAGTAAAACTGTCGGCGCCAAACAGGCAGCGGGCCACTTCGGTGCGCCCGGCACCCACCAGTCCGGCAATGCCTAACACTTCGCCAGCATGCACGTGGAAGTTAATGTCGTGCAGCGCGATACCATGCGGATCCAGCGGCGGTTTTTCGCGGCTAAGCCCCTTCACCGCCAGACGCACAGGTTTATCTTCATGGTGAGTTTCGCTGGCCGGACGGCGATTAAAGGCCACATCGCGCCCCACCATCAGGCGGATCAGCTGTTCTACGGTGGTCTGTGCAACTGCGCCATTCCCGGTGAATCGTCCATCCTGGAAAACAGTGAACTGGTCGCAGAGTTGAAAAACTTCATGCAGGCGATGGGTGACGTAGATAATGCTCACGCCACGCCCTTTAAGTTCCCGCACCACACGGTGTAGGCTTTCTACTTCGCTGTCGCTCAGCGCGGCGGAAGGTTCATCCATAATGATCAGCTTTGCGTTCAGCGTCAGCGCCCGCGCAATTTCCACCATTTGCTGCTGCGCCACGCTCAGTCGGGCCACGGCCGTGGTTGGCGCAACGTTCAGTTGCAGGTAATCCAGAATCACCTGCGCTTCCTGATTTACCGCCTTTTCGTCAACAATCAGATTGCGTTTACGCGGTTCGCGACCGAGGAACATATTCTCGGCGACGGTCATATTGGGCAGCAGATTAAATTCCTGATAAATCGTGATAATGCCCTTGTTCTGCCGCTCAACCGGAGAGTCTTCTACCGGCAATGTTTCGCCGTTGAACCAAATATCCCCGCGTGTTTGCGGCTGCGCGCCCGCCAGCGCTTTCAGCAGGGTCGATTTTCCGGCACCGTTCTCACCTAACAGCGCATGAATTTCGCCTGCTCCGACGGTCAGCTGTGCGCTGCTCAGCGCCCAAACGCCGGAAAAGCTTTTCGCCAGGTCGGTCACTTTCAGTAAGGGTTGCGACATCGGTCTGCTCCTCCTCATAGAGAGCCGCCACTTGCGCGGCGGCTGCGGACATATCAGTTACCGGCCTCACTAATACGCTCGGCCTGCTGCAGGTTCTCTTTGGTGATAAGCGTTGGCGGGTAGTCAGCCCCGGTGATCGCAGTCTTCTCACGGACGTTATTCACCAACTGGCTCATAGCCGTTTTCACCGCAAAGCCAGGACGCTGATCCGCCGTCACTGCCAGCCAGCCATCGCGCACACGCGCCAGTGCTTCCGGCACGGCATCGAAGCCCGTGACCAGAACTTCACCCGGTTTCAGTCCTTGTCCCTGTAACGCTTCAATCGCGCCCAACGCCATATCGTCGTTAGCGGAGAGGATCACCTGTGGACGCTTCGGCAACGAAGGCAGAACGCTTTCGACAATGCGCATCCCTTCAGAACGCATCCAGTTACCGGTCTGATCGGCAACGATCTTGTACTTTTCACCACCCGCCTTCAGGCTGTCGCGAATGCCTTTAGTACGTTCAATGTTGGAGGAGGAGCCTGGCTGGCCGGTCAGCAGAATAATGTCTGCCCCGTCAGGGAATTTGGTTTTGACAAAGTCGCCAATCGCCTGACCGCCCTTGTAGTTGTTCGCGCCGAAGTGCGGCACTTTTTTCTGGCTGTCAACAGAGCGGTCAAGGGTAACAACGGGCAGTTTCGCATCCTGAATTTCATCTACCGCGCTGGACACCGCGTTGACATCGTTCGGTGAAACAATAAAGCCCTGTGCGCCACGAGTTATGGCGTTTTCCAGGTCAGCGACCTGTTTTGGCGAGCTACCCTGCCCGTCCAGGACCTGTAAATTCACGCCCATCTCTTTTGCGGCTTTCACCGCCGTGCGCTGCATGTGAACTTCAAATGGCATCGCCAGGTTTGGCGTACTGAAAACAATTTGCTCATTTTCAGCAATGGCTGCCCCGGATGTCATGGCGATGAGGACAGCTAAGATCAGTTTTTTCATTATTATGTCTCTCTGTGTAGGGTAGGTTGTGGTGACAATCAGAGGAGAACTTCACGTTGGCTATGCAGTGACTCCAGCGCTTTATCCGCCAGATACAGCGCACGCTCGCCATCATCCCCGCTGCAATCAGGGGCCGCTTCGCCGCGCAGTACCGCAACAAAGTGTTCCCATTCCGCGGCATAGGCCGATTTATAACGCTGCAGGAAGAAATGTTCAGGTAACGCGCTGGTGCAGCCGGTCTTCGCGTAGTGCTGCACCTGATTTTCGAGAATGTTGCCCGCGCACAGCAGCCCTTCAGAGCCGTGCAGCTCAAGGCGCTGATCGTATCCGTAAGAAGAACGGCGGCTGTTGACGATGGTCGCCATCGCGCCGGAGGCATATTTCAGTACGATGAACGCGGTATCGATATCGCCCGCTTCGCCAATCGCCGGATCCACCAGATTGCTGCCCTGGGCATACACCGAAACCGGCTCCTCGCCCATGATAAAGCGCGCCATATCAAAATCGTGGATGGTCATATCACGGAACATGCCGCCGGACACACGCACGTATTCCGCAGGTGGCGGCGACGGGTCGCGGGAGATGATCAGCAGCGATTCCGGCTTTCCGATACGCCCGGCCAGTGCGTCAGTTTTCACACGGCGAAACTGTGGATCGAAGCGGCGGTTGAAACCGATAAACAACGGTACGTCGTACTCTTTGACCACTTTCAGGCAGTCGCGTACACGGGCCAGATCCAGGTGGACCGGCTTTTCACAGAAGATGGCTTTGCCGTGGCGGGCGGCCATTTCAATCAAATCCGCATGGGTATCGGTCGCGGAGGCAATCAGCACGGCGTGAACGTTAGGGTCCGTCATCGCCTCATCCAGGCTTTGCAAACGAGCCTGGTACTGTGTGGCAAGACGGGTGGCAAATTCCTGATTCGGGTCGACGACGGACCAGAGGGTAGTTGCACTGTGACTGGCAATGTTAGCTGCATGTACCTGGCCAATTCGGCCAGCGCCCAGTAAAGCAATGTTAAACATAACGGCTCCCGGTGTTGGTGAATGCGATGAACTAACGACCCCTTAAATAAAACATTTATTTCATTTTTATAAATAGTGAAAATTATGTTTTTGGGTGCAAGTTAACACTTTTGAGATGAGTGAGATAAAATCTGTTATCAATATCACAACATAACAACAGGGAAGATGCAGGAATTGGCCCCCTTCCGTTCAGGAAGGAGGCGATGGATGAAGAGAAAGGAAAAATGAAATGAAAATTTCGTTGTCGCAGGTTGCCGGATGACGGCGCTAACGACTTATCCGGACTGGGGGTGGAATCCGCTGCAGGCCGGATAAGCGCAGCGCCATCCGGCATTAATCGCTTTTAGTACTGACGTGCGTTTTTCACCTGCTCAAACGTCTGCTCAGCCGCTTTTCGCACCGACGGAGATTCTGCCACCTGCGCATCGCCAGTGCGCCACCAGGAGGCATAGTCGTGGGTCATGGTTTTCGGCAGGACTTTGATATCCAGCAGCACAGGTCCCGAATGCGCACGCGAGGCTTCCAGCGCCGCCAGCAGGCTTTGCTCGTCATGTACACGCCATGCCCGACAGCCGTAGCTTTCCGCGTTTTTAGCAAAATCGACCTTCACCAACGGCCCATCCAACCGTCCGGTTTGCGGATTACGGTGACGGTTTTCCGTACCGAAGCTCCCCATCCCATGCCCCATCTGCAGGTTGTTAATACACCCGAAGCTGGCGTTATCAAACAGCAGGATAGTGACTTTTATCCCCTCCTGGACGGCGGTTTGTAGTTCGGAATGCAGCATCATGTACGAGCCATCCCCCACCATGGCATATACCGGCTGCTGCGGCTTCGCCAGCCTGGCTCCAATAGCAGCCGCAATCTCATAGCCCATACAGGAGTAACCGTATTCCAGGTGATAGCTGTCCGGGGTTTTGACCTGCCAGATACGCTGTAAATCGCCAGGTAGCGATCCGGCGGCCCCTACGACGATAGCGTTATCTTCAATGTGCTGATTGATAAGCCCCAGCACCTTCGTCTGGGTCAACCGGGTGTTTAGCGTGTTGCCATATTCCGCCAGCTGAGCGTCAAGATGCCCAGCCACTTCGGGTTCGTCGTCGGGACGCCAGTCGCGCTCCCATAAACGTTGGCACTCATCGCGCCAGGCCTCTTGCGCCTTAGCGACCTCCTTCCCCCAATCGCTGCGGTAGTCTTTCAGTGTTTCGGTTAATGCCTTAAGCCCGGTACGGGCGTCGGCGATAAGCGCAGTGGCATCAAGCTTCAGTGCGTCAAACTCCGCCACGTTCAGCAGCAGGAACTCAACCTCCGGATGAGAAAACAGCGCTTTCGAACCGGTGGTAAAGTCTGTGAGGCGCGTACCAATGCCGATCACCAGATCGGCTTGCGGTGCGAGCTGATTCGCTGCCATCCCTCCAGTTACCCCAATGCCTCCGAGGTTAAGTGGGTGGTCACTAACCAGTGCTCCCTTTCCGGCCTGAGTTTCGGCAAACGGCAGTTGCAGCGTTTCAACAAACGTACGAAACGCCTCATGCGCGCCGGAATATCGTACCCCGCCGCCGCATACCACCAGCGGACGGCGTTTGCGGGCAATCAGCGCCCGCGCCATCGCCAGACGCTGCGGGTCGGGTGGTCGACGTTCGATCAAATGAACGCGGCGCGCAAAGAAGCTCTGCGGATAGTCCCAGGCTTCCCCCTGCACATCCTGTGGCAGGCAAATAGTTACGGCACCAGTATCTGCGGGGTCAGTAAGCGTTCGCATCGCGTTTAGCATCGCGCTCATTAACTGCTCCGGGCGGTTAATCCGGTCCCAGTAACGCGAGACCGGGCGGAAGCAGTCGTTGGTACTGATGCCAAGGTCATGGTATTGCTCAATTTGCTGCAATACCGGGTCCGGCTGACGACTGGCGTAGACATCGCCAGGCAACAGCAGCAGCGGAATACGGTTCGCCGTCGCGGTTGCCGCGGCGGTCACCATGTTTGCCGCTCCCGGCCCAACCGATGACGTCACGGCAAAAATACGCTGGCGCCGATGCTGTTTGGCGAATCCGGTCGCCATGTGCGCAATTCCCTGCTCATTACATCCCTGCATCACCTGCAAATGACCGGGTGCCTGCTCCAGCGCCTGGCCAATGCCAAGCACGTTACCGTGACCAAAGATGGTGGCGACGCCCTCGACAAAGGGCGTTTCCGCGCCATCGACACAGATATATTGTTGATTAAGGAATTTGACCAGCGCCTGAGCCATGGTCATACGTTCGGTTTGCATAAACCCTCCTGTCAGCCCAGCGTTGGCATGGAGAACGCGGCACCTGTGTCCTGCAGCATCTCCGGCCAGCGTGCGGTGACGGTTTTCATCCGGGTGTAGAAGCGCACGCCATCGTTACCATGAACGTTCAGCGCACCAAAAATAGACCGCTTCCAGCCGCCAAAACTGTGGAACGCCATCGGCACCGGAATTGGCACGTTTACGCCCACCATGCCCGCCTGCACTTCTTCGCAGAAGCGACGTGCACAGCCGCCGTCACGTGTGAAAATTGCCGTGCCATTACCATATTCATGACGGTTAATCAGTTCCACCGCGCTGCTGTAATCTGCTACGCGCACCACAGAAAGCACCGGTCCAAAAATCTCTTCTTTATAAATGGTCATCTCCGGCGTGACGTTATCAAACAGGGTCGGCCCGACAAAATAACCCTGCTCATGGCCTTTAACGCTAAAACGTCGACCATCCACGCGCAGGCTGGCCCCCTGCGATTCCCCACTGTCGATATAACCGAGCACTTTATTACGGTGTACCGAGGAGATAAGCGGCCCCATTTCATTTTCCGGTGTCTGATCAAGCCCCGGCCCGACACGCAGCGCCGCAATCTGTTTTTCCAGTCTCGAGCACAGCTCATCTGCCGTTTTATTCCCTACCGCCAGCACGACCGAAAGCGCCATGCAGCGTTCACCCGCCGCGCCGTAAGCGGCCCCCATAATGGCGTTGGTTGCCATATCCATGTCGGCATCCGGCATTAAAATGCAGTGATTTTTAGCGCCACCTAACGCCTGGCAACGCTTACCGTGGGCGGATGCCGTCTGATAAATGTATTCCGCAATCGGCGTAGAGCCGACAAAACTCACGGCCTGCACGCGCGGGTCAGTTAACAGCACGTCAACGGACTCTTTGTCCCCCTGCACGACGTTGAACACGCCGTCAGGCAATCCGGCTTCTTGCAGCAGTTTCGCCAGTGCCAGGGCGAGAGAAGGGTCTTTTTCTGAGGGTTTCAGCACGAAAGTATTCCCGGTTGCCAGCGCGATGGGGAACATCCACATCGGTACCATTGCCGGAAAGTTAAACGGCGTGATCCCGACGCAAACCCCGAGCGGTTGCATCAGCGAATGGCTATCGACGCCGGTCCCTACGTTGGCTGAGTGTTCGCCCTTTTGCAGATGTGGGATGCCACAGGCAAACTCCACCACTTCCAGGCCGCGGGTCAGCTCACCAACTGCGTCAGAGAATACCTTGCCATGCTCTTCGCTGATGATGCGAGCCAGCCTCTCCATGTTTTCTTCCAACAGCGCCTTAAAGCGGAACATCACTCGCGCACGTTTTAACGGAGAATGGCGCGCCCACCCGGGGAATGCGTCGTGCGCTGCCGCAATGGCCTGCTCGGTTTCCTGTGTAGTACTCATCACCACCTGGCGGATCTGTTCGCCGGTGGCCGGGTTGAAGATTGCCTGAACGCGCTGGCCTGAACCGGTGACACATTCGCCGTGGATAAAATTCGCTACTGTCTCCATCCTTAACCTCTCGCTGTTGATACGTGACTGTTACCTGAACACTGTTATCTGTGTACTATATATGAAACAAACATTCCATTTTAAGTTGAAATAAAATAAATAATGATTAATGTGATCAAGGATGGGTTTTTATGTTAACAAGCGGAATCGCATGATTAGCGTGCACTGGCATAACGTTTCAGCGGACGACAAGCCTGAAGCTTTTGTTTCGTTTTTACAGCCAGATGAATGAGTGACATTTCAAAGACGCGGTTTTGCGTTTAGAATCATAAAACTATGTACCAGGAGGTAAAATGACAACAGCAACCAGCCTGAACGAGCTGCAGCAGCAAATCCGCGATCGCTACGATAGCCTGAGTAAGAGGCTGCAGCAGGTGTCCCGCTATGTGCTGGATAATACCAATAGCGTGGCCTTTGATACGGTTGCCGTCATTGCTGAACGTGCCGGAGTGCCCCCCTCTACGCTGATCCGCTTCGCCAACGCCTTTGACTTCACCGGCTTCAACGAAATGAAACAGCTGTTTCGTATGAACCTGGTAGAGGAAACCGCCAGCTACAGCGACCGCGCGCGCATGTTCCGTGAGATGGAAAGCGAAGCCGTACCGGAAACCCCGCTCGATATCCTGCAGGAGTTCGCCCGTTCGAATACCCAGGCGCTCCAGCAGCTGGCAGCCCGTGCCGAACCTGAAATGCTGGAACGCGCCGTACAATTGCTGGCAGAAGCCGACACCATTTACATTGCAGGTCTGCGTCGTTCGTTTAGCGTAGCGGCCTATCTCACCTACGCCCTGAGCCATCTTGAGTGTCGTCCTATTTTGCTCGACGGAATGGGCGGAATGCTGCGCGAGCAGATTAACCGCATCAAAGCGCAGGATATCGTGGTGTCGATTAGCTTCTCGCCTTATGCGGAAGAAACGCTGATGGTCAGCGAAACTGCGGCCAATGCCGGCGCGCGCCAGATCGTGATTACCGACAGCCAGATAAGCCCGCTGGCCACGTTCAGCGATCTCTGCTTTGTGGTGAAAGAGGCGCAGGTTGACGCGTTTCGATCCCAGTCTGCGACGCTGTGCCTGGTGCAGTCGCTAGTGGTGGCGCTGGCTTACCGTCTGGGTGACGGGAGTAATGAAAACGGTCATTCTGTCGGGTGATGAGCACCTCAAAAATTGACGATCCGCTTTATTACATTCCCGCCAGCGTTACGTGAAACCGTGATGCCAGCCGTTACTTTTATGGTCGTTGAAAATATCGCCCTCATTCAGCGACCAGATAAAATACAATCCGTTATTACCATAAGCTACAATTATATTAATATTAGATAATCAACAATGCGCATGCTGACAATAATACGCAAAGGTTTACTATAGACCTGTCTTTTTTAAGCAGGAAAGTAAAATGAAAAATACAAAAGGGTTGATGATTATTGCCCTTGCTTTCACCCTGGCATCATGTGCTTCCATTCCTGAGAATATCAAAGGTAATAATCAACCCGATATCCAAAAAAACTTTATCTCCGTGCATAACCAGCCCGGTTTATATACCGGTCAACAGGCTCGCTTTGGTGGTAAAGTCATCAATGTGATTAACACCAAAAATGATACGTTGCTGGAAATCGCCGTTTTGCCACTGAACGACTCTGCTAAGCCACAAATAGACGCGAGCTATCAGGGACGTATTCTTGCCCAGCAGAAAGGTTTCCTCGATCCGGTAAACTACAGAAACCATTTCGTGACCATTTTGGGAACAATTCAAGGAGATGAGTCAGGATTCATCAACAAAGTCCCGTACAACTTTGTTAAAGTTGATTTACAAGGAATCCAGGTTTGGCATTTAACTGAGTCTGTCAACACCACCTATAACATGTGGGATTATGGTTACGGCGCATTCTGGCCTGAGCCGATGTGGGGAGCGCCTTACTACGCCAATACAGTCACTCAGGTAACTCCGGAGCTAGTGAAATAATCCCAGAGGTAAGATGGCGTGACTATATTCCGGAGTCAGGTGTTGGCAAACACCCCTTCTCATCACCCCGCGTTTATCTTATTGCGCCATCCTGCTTCATGAGATCCTTCGCTTAACATGCATTCTTCCTGTTACATATAATTTTTAACCGCTAATTCTTTAGCGAAGAAATGGGCTTTACCCTTCTCATGCCTG
The DNA here is from genome assembly GCF_030332445.1 of Citrobacter sp. Cpo126. Classification (NCBI taxonomy): domain Bacteria; kingdom Pseudomonadati; phylum Pseudomonadota; class Gammaproteobacteria; order Enterobacterales; family Enterobacteriaceae; genus Citrobacter; species Citrobacter sp. Cpo126. The sequence continues at coordinate 163,793 of NZ_JAOWHT010000042.1, read as the reverse complement.
ACCATCTTTTGTTATTTACCGACAACTCCCCCACCCTGCATGCAATAAAAGAACATTTGTGTTTATACATTATTCAGGGATTACTATGAACAGAAAATGCTTACTGTTGATACCATTATTCTTTAGTAGCGTCATCATCACCGCCTGCGATAATAAACCTGCAGTAAAAACCGCCATGGAGCCCGAGGTCGGCGTTGTTACCTTAGCGCCCTCCTCAGTAAATATTAAAAGTGAACTTCCGGGTCGAGCGCTTGCGTTCGAGATCGCCGAAATCCGCCCTCAGGTTGGTGGGATCATCATAAAACGCAACTTTGTTGAAGGCGATAAAGTCAGCAAAGGAGAATCACTGTATCAAATTGATCCTGCCCCGCTGCAGGCACGACTGGACTCAGCCAAAGGCGCGTTGGCAAAGGCACAAGCTACCGCCAATAATGTTCGTCTGACACTCAATCGGCAGTCAGCGTTAATAAAATCTAATTACGTCAGCCGCCAGGACTATGACACGACGCGTTCACAGCTTAATGAAGCGCAAGCCAATGTTGCCGTCGCTAAAGCGGATCTTGAACAAGCCACCATCAATCTTCGATACGCCAATGTTACCTCGCCCATTGATGGCATTAGCGGCAAATCTTCCGTGACCGTGGGTGCCCTGGTTACTGCCAATCAGGAAAACGCGCTGGTCACCGTTCAGAGATTAGATCCGATTTATGTTGATTTAACCCAATCAGTACAGGACTTCTTACGCCTGAAAGAAGAGAAAGCCAACGGCCAAATCGCCCAGCAACAAGGCAAAATTCCGGTTGAACTGATGCTGGAAAACGGCAAGCCCTATCGCCATACCGGTACGCTTGAGTTTTCCGATCCCGCTGTTGATGAGACCACCGGTTCGGTAACCCTGCGCGCCGTATTTCCCAATCCTGAAGGTGAAATTTTACCCGGTATGTATGTCACGGCGTTGCTGGACGAAGGCAGTCAACAAAACGTGTTGATGGTCCCCCAGCAAGGAATTACGCATAACGAGCAAGGAAAAGCCACCGCGCTGATCCTTGACCAGGAAAACGTAGTGCAACTGCGTGAAATAAACGCAGTGAAGGCCGTTGGTAATCAATGGTTAGTGACCGCGGGATTACATCCTGGCGATCGGGTCATTGTGTCCGGATTACAAAGAATTCATCCGGGAATCAAAGCCCGGGTCCTCCCTTCAAAACTGAACACACCTGACACGGTAGCTGAACAGTAATATTTCAGGCATTAAGGACACTTTCTTCATGGCCAACTTTTTTATTGAGCGCCCGGTTTTCGCCTGGGTGCTCGCTATTATCATGATGTTTACGGGCGGTATCGCGATAATGAACCTGCCTGTCGCCCAATATCCACAAATTGCGCCCCCAACCATTACCATCAGCGCTGCCTACCCAGGGGCTGACGCAAAGACCGTTGAAGACTCCGTCACCCAGGTGATTGAACAGAATATGAATGGTCTTGATGGCCTGATGTATATGTCATCCACCAGCGATGCGGCAGGTAATGCCTCGATTATCCTGACCTTCAAAACGGGTACGTCACCCGATATTGCGCAGGTTCAGGTACAGAATAAACTACAGCTGGCGATGCCTTCCTTGCCACAGGAAGTACAACAGCAAGGGATCAGCGTTGATAAATCCAGCAGCAATATATTAATGGTCGCCGGTTTTATCTCTGATAATAACAGCCTGAGCCAATATGATATTGCCGACTATGTGGCCTCGAACATTAAAGATCCGCTAAGCCGCACTGCCGGGGTGGGGAGCGTGCAGTTATTCGGTTCGCAATACGCCATGCGCATCTGGTTGGATCCACAAAAGCTCGACAAGTATAACCTCACTCCCGAGGACGTCATTACCCAGCTCAAAGTGCAGAATAATCAGATATCTGGCGGGCAGTTGGGGGGCATGCCTCAGTCAGCCGATCAGCAGTTAAATGCGTCGATAATCGTCCAGACGCGTCTGCAAACGACCGATGAATTTGGCAAGATCTTCCTTAAAGTTCAGCAAGATGGTTCTCAGGTTCTGCTGCGCGATGTCGCGCGCATTGAGCTGGGTGCAGAAAATTATGCAACGGTTGCACGTTACAACGGCAAACCCGCCGCCGGGATTGCGATTAAACTTGCCGCTGGTGCCAATGCCCTGGCAACGTCCCAGGCGGTCAAACAAGAGCTGAACAGATTATCGGCCTGGTTTCCGGCCAGTATGAAAACCGTTTATCCCTATGACACCACGCCGTTTATCGAGATTTCGATTCAGGGTGTTTTTCATACTTTGATCGAGGCAATCATTCTGGTATTCCTCGTCATGTATCTGTTTTTGCAGAGTTTCCGTGCGACGCTTATCCCCACTATCGCCGTTCCGGTGGTTATCCTCGGAACCTTTGCAATACTCGACGTCGCCGGTTTTTCGATTAACACGCTCACGATGTTTGGCATGGTGCTGGCGATAGGGCTGTTAGTCGATGATGCCATCGTGGTGGTTGAGAACGTAGAACGTATTATTGCCGAAGAGCACTTGTCACCAAAAGCGGCGACGCATAAAGCGATGGGTCAGCTCCAGAGAGCACTGGTCGGTATTGCCGTCGTCTTATCCGCCGTGTTTATGCCAATGGCATTTATGAGCGGGGCAACGGGTGAAATTTTCCGTCAGTTTTCCATCACCTTGATCTCCTCCATGCTGCTGTCGGTATTTGTGGCAATGAGCCTGACGCCTGCACTTTGCGCTATGTTGTTGAAATCCCACGAAGGAGAAAAGGAAAACACACATTTTCTGTTTACCCGTTTCAATCACTTCATGGAGAAATGCACTCAGCACTACACGGACAGCACCCGTAGACTGCTACGTCGCACAGGCCGTTATATGGTCGTCTATTTAGTCATTGGCGCGGGCATGATTGTGCTGTTTTTACGCACTCCGACCTCGTTTCTGCCTGAAGAAGATCAGGGGGTATTCATGACCACGGCACAATTGCCTTCGGGTTCAACGATGGTGAACACCAGTAAAGTGCTCGGGGAAATAACCGACTACTACCTGACGAAAGAGCAGAAAAACGTTGCTTCCGTTTTCACCGTCGGCGGATTTGGTTTCAGCGGCCAGGGACAAAACAACGGTCTGGCGTTTATCAGCCTGAAGCCCTGGTCAGAACGCGTTGGCGAAGAAAACTCGGTTACCGCCATTATTCGACGGGCCATGATGGCCTTAAGCACCATCAATAATGCCGTCGTTTATCCGTTCAATTTACCGGCGGTCGCAGAATTGGGCACCGCATCAGGGTTTGATATGGAGCTGCTGGATAACGGTAATCTTGGGCATGAAAAAATGATGCAGGCGCGGAACCAGCTTCTGGCTTTGGCCAACCAGTCATCCGGTGAGGTCGACGGGGTGCGTCCGAACGGTCTGGAAGATACACCGATGTTCCGCATTCACGTCAACGCCAAAAAGGCTGAAGCTATGGGCGTTGCGTTATCGGATATTAATCAGACCATCTCCACCGCGTTTGGTAGTCGCTATGTCAATGATTTCCTGAACCAGGGGCGCGTAAAAAAAGTGTATGTCCAGGCCGATACGCCGTTCCGTATGTTGCCGGACAATATCAACCACTGGTACGTACGTAACGCCTCCGGTTCCATGACCCCGCTTTCCGCCTACTCATCCACCGAGTGGACCTACGGTTCTCCTCGCCTTGAACGCTACAACGGTCAACCAGCAATGGAAATTCTGGGCCAGCCGGTTGAAGGGAAAAGCAGCGGTGATGCGATGAAATTTATGGCATCGCTGATTAATAAACTGCCCGCAGGCGTCGGCTATGCCTGGACCGGTCTGTCTTATCAGGAGGCGCTATCCACAAACCAGGCACCAATGCTGTACGGCATTTCGCTGATCGTCGTGTTTCTGGCGCTGGCGGCTCTGTATGAAAGCTGGTCGATCCCGTTCTCGGTGATGCTGGTTGTGCCAATCGGGGTGGTCGGCGCTTTGCTGGCTACCGATCTGCGCGGCCTGAGCAATGATGTTTATTTCCAGGTCGGCCTGCTCACCACCATGGGGCTGTCGGCTAAAAACGCCATTCTGATCGTCGAGTTTGCCGTCGAGATTATGCAGAAAGAAGGGAAAACGCCGCTTGAAGCCGCAGTGGAAGCCGCGCAAATGCGCTTACGTCCAATTCTGATGACCTCACTGGCCTTCATCCTGGGGGTTATTCCACTGGCAATAAGCAACGGCGCGGGCTCTGGTGCGCAAAATGCCGTCGGTACGGGGGTTATCGGTGGGATGCTGGCCGCGACGGTACTGGCAATCTATTTTGTTCCAGTGTTCTTTGTCCTCGTTGAAAATACGTTAGCGCGATTTAAAGCTCGACGCTGATCCCCTGCCCTATCCCTGGGTTTAGATTATTAAATTCCCAGGGATGGGGCTTCGTTTGTCAGGTCTACGGTTATTAGCGGGCACGGCTATCCAGCGAGTTTCTCGTGGATAGCAGGGTAAATTACGCGGATTTTTTATAAGGAACGACTGAGGGTAGGAACAGAGGTTGTCAATTCTAACAAAAGCCAGGCTATCAAAACGGTTAATCAATAGTGCAGACCGGAACCTTTCAGATTTACAGCCAGTTCACCCAGTTTTGTATTCGGATGCTGATGGCACATTTTAACCATTTTCGGTACAGCTTCCGTTTCCACCTCATGCAGGGGAACATAATCATCGCCTTTAAAGTCAGAATTTTTATTAACAATCACAAAGGCAATTGCCGTCTTGTATTGCTGACTCATATCAACAAATTCTTTACAGGTCATATCTTGTGGCGCAGCTTCCGTTGCCTGAGTAGCCAAAGCACGGGTTATTGGCGCCATAACAGAGGTCACAAGAATAGCTGCAGAAACCATCATCTTAATATTCACTATGCGCTCCAGAGTTAGCATTAATTTTTATCGGCGAGCTTATCAGTTTTAACCAGCGTCGCATTTCTACGCAGACTGATAAAAGCTAAAGAACTAAAGATCATCTCGACACCAATAAAAATTGAGGTAAATACATACGATCTGTCGGGATCCATATTCAGCCATACGCCGGCAATAAGCAGGTCAAAAATACCAATAAAAATGTTCCATCCATAACCCGGGCTACGGAACAGTTTGACCCCAGAGGCGATACGAAAAATCCCCCCCAGAATAAACAGGCAGCAAAATACCATTGCCAGTGAATTCATGCCTATCACAGGATTCACGAGGAAACAGTAACCCAGCAGTAACCACGCGATAGCAAAAAAGGCATAGGTAAATTTGGCTTTCAATTGCTTTTTACCTGAGCTAAACAGGCTATAAATAGAATAGAAACCACATACCAGGAACATAAAGCCGGTTGCATAGCTTAAATAAACACCTGCAGCAATCGGATAAATCAAGCAGCAGATGCCACAAATCAACATCAACACCGCCATAATCGTCGCGTGCTTTTTATAATGAACGAGTGTTTTTTCATTAAACGCTCTCAGGCTACGCTGATTAAAAACAAACATACATCCTCCGTTATACATAAACGCAATGTAACCTGTTGACACAAGAATTATTACTCACTCAACATATGTTACTTACAATGGAATGATAAGACTTCCACTAAGGAAGCGTATATAAGAACAAGAGAATGTCGATATGCGTATATTCCTACACATGTCAGACATCTGACACTTGTAGGATTAAACGGTCATTATTCTATCTTGGCTCTGATTCCTCTCTTTAACATTATTTAATATGCTTATTGCGTTTGGTGACATATACCAAATTTATTCAGGAGAAAGTAATGAAAAAGATTATTCTTGCGGGTGTGCTTGCAACCATGATGGGTTCAGCACCAGTGATGGCTGCTACTGCTACCACAACCACTCCGGCGCAAGCTGCTACCGCAAATGTACAAAAAGAAGCTGCCGATGTTATGCAGGTCGCAGTGCAAGGCGCAAATGCGATGCGTGATATTCAGCTTGCTCGTCTGGCCCTGTTTCATGGACAGCCTGACAGCGCTAAAAAATTAACCGATGACGCGGCTTCCCTGCTGGCAGGCGACAGCAAAGATTGGGCGAAATTTGTAAAAGCTGCGCCTAAAGCCAAGATGATTGACGATCAGTACGTGGTTATTAACGCTACGGTCGCGCTGTCAGAAGACTATATTGCGACTCCGGCCAAAGAATCCGCTATCAAAACAGCGAATGGCAAAATGGCCAAAGGCGACTGGAAAGGTGCAGTGGATACTCTGCAACTGGCTGGTATCAGCGTGCTTCAGACCCAATACCTGATGCCTCTGAATCAGACTCGTAAAGCCGTTGCCAGCGCGCAAAAACTGCTGACTTCCGGTAAATACTATGAAGCAAACCTTGTGTTAAAAGGTGCTGAAGATGGCATTGTGGTCGATAGCGAGATGATCGGCGCAGGCCAGTAGTACTCAGCACTACGGAGTGTTGAACCAGGACTTTCTCTCCTGATCGGGCAGCTACAGCTACCCGATCAGGGGGATTAATGGCTAATCAGACTGTCTATCTCAATCTCAATTTCCCGCATAACAGCAATAATCTTCTGCAATGCCTCCTCGCGTTCTGACAGAGAAAGATCGTCATGTCGTCTGGATTCGAAAGGTTCGCACAGGTTCTGTAGCGCAGTGATACCCAGAATTTGCGCCGAGCCATGCAACCGGTGAAGGGCTCGCAAAAACAGCTGAGGTTCATCTTGCAGAACGGCTTTCTCAGCCGCTTGTATATCATTCAGCGTTGCCTCGCGAAATGTCTCGAGAATCTCGTTCATCAGTGCGCGATCGCCGCCGGTATTTTCCGTCAACACATTGAATTTCAAATGCCGGATTGTACAAGGAGACGCATAACCGGTTTCGATTTTACTCAATTCATGGGTCAGTGTCTGAATCGACACAGGCTTGAACAGGCACAAGTTCATACCATTTTGCAGGCATCGATCGCGTGACTGTGGAAGTGCGCTGGCCGTCAGTCCCCATATTTGTAAATTCGGCTGTTGACGACGTAGCGAAGCCGCGAGATCAAACCCGTCTTTTTTCGGCATATTTACATCGGTTATCAGCAGATCGTACGATTTCTTCGCCAGTTTGGCTTCTGCTTCCTCCCCATCACACGCTTCATCCACGCTGTAGCCAATGGCATTCAACTGTCGCTTGAGCAGCAGGCGATTGGTTGGATTATCGTCAGCTATCAAAATAGACAGACACGGAAGCGGTAACAGAGTACCGGGCGCATCGCCATCCGATACAATCGACTGTCGAGCTGTTTCAACCGGCAGCGTTATGGTAAACGTGGTTCCTTGCAACGGGACGCTCATCAACTCCAGCGTCCCACCCATCAACGTCACCAGTTCTTTGCAGATAAATAACCCCAGTCCAGAACCGGTTTGTTGACGCCCGCAGCGTCCCTGGGCGTAACGCTGAAACAGCCCCGCCTGCTCCTCTTCACTAATACCGCAACCGGTGTCGCTAATGGCAATAGTCAGGGTACCGTGATTCTCCCCCTCAGGCGTCAAACGGGCCGTTACATGAATGCTGCCCTGCTCGGTAAACTTCAACGCATTACCCACCAGGTTGGTGAGAATTTGCCGCAAAGCCTGCTGATCGACAAATACCCGCTCGTTCGCCGGCAACTGGCTAACGCAGGCAAGCGTAATGCCTTTCTGTCTGGCTAAGGCATCGAAAGAGTGACACTGCAATTCAATGAGCTGCGAGAGATCCGTCCATTGAGGAACAACCTGGTATTTACCAGACTCAATCTTATCCACATCCAGAATCTTACCGATCAGTCCAAGCAATGACTGGGCCGTCGCCCCGGTAAGGGCAATCGCCTCTTTTCGCTGTGCCGGGCTGAGTTCTGAACTCGACAGTAATTCCACAAAGCCAACAATCGAACTTACCGGAGTACGTAATTCATGGCTCATACTCGCCAGAAAGCGACTTTTGGCCTTGGTTGCTTCAATCGCTTTATTCTTTTCGTTTTCCAGTTCTTGAGATAATGCTTCTTTGAGATGAAGCTGCTCTTCCAGTAGCCGCTGCGATTGTTTCCTTTTATTTACCTCACGGGAGAGTGAGATCCCCCAGATCAGGCTAATTGCTATCAGCAGCAGCGCGAATATCCCCAGTTGATAGAACTGTTTGCTATATCGACTCCAGAAATCGACCTGCGTATTGGAAATTTTCGACCACCTCTCCGTCATCTGCAAAATTTCACGTGGCGGTATGGCCTGTAGCGCTTTATCCATAACAGACTTCAACATCGGCTCGCGGGGAGAGATTGCAAAACTTACCGACGCACCAGGCATATCTGGAAGCCTAAAAAAGTGCATATTTTTCTGGTAGTAATGATCGACCATAAATCTTGCCGACAATTCGGTAGCGATTGCCGCATCAACGCTGCCCTCCTTGACCATGGCCATCGCAACACTGCCAGTATCCGCATTCACCCAGGTGGCCTGCGGATAGCGTTGCTTCAGCTCGCTTTCCAGCACATGCCCGGCAGGCAAAGCAATACGTATCGGCTTCTCCAGTAGCGATTCGGCGGTTTCCTCACGGGAAGTGATCATCACAAATGCCACATTCATCAGCGGATCGCTAAAGGCCGAATTGCTTGGGTTTTGATGAGTTAGCGTGATAGTGGGATACATATCCCACTGTTCGCCGCTTATTTGCTTTGTCTGCTCACTTTTGGAGCTAGCTAAAATGGGTTCAAAATCGAGCCCCGTTTGCAGATGTATAATATTCAGCAAATCACCAATAATACCGCGTAACTCACCACTGCGATCGACCAGCGTATAGGGCGAGTAATCTGGGTTGATTAAAATGCGGATAACATGCTTTTTCTTCAACCACGCTTTTTCCTGATCGGTGAAAGGAATAGGCGCATTCAGATAGGCAAGGTTGCCGCGGTTCAACCAGTTCTGCATGACTTGCATATGAATTTCATTACTGATTGACGTAATGAAACCATCAAGAATATTTCTTAATACAGGCTGATCTTCGTTAACGACAAAATAATTATATTGTTCTTGCTTATCAAAGTAGTGCGTAATAACCAGTGATTGTGAGAAGTATCGAGAGATACAATGACTGCTGGTGATATTGTTACCAATATAATATTGATTATCGCCATTCACTACCGACGCCATAGCCTGATACTCATCGTCATAAAATGAGACTTTAGCCTCAGGAAAAGCCCCCTGGATAACATCGAGAAAAGGGCAATCCCGCACACACGCGACGCTAACCTGATGGTTCGAGGTCAGCGGCAGCATAGTGTTTTTTAGCGATGTTACAAGCGTCGGCCACGTGGTCAGCAATGCCGAAGTACGCAACAAATTCCCGCCAACATCCTGGCGTCGGGACAGTTGGGTTATCAGCGTATCAACATCGTTATTGGCGAGCGCGGCCAGCGCCTCTTGCTCATTATCATACTGCTTTATAATGATTTTTAGATTGAGGTTCTTTTGCATTAACGCAAGGTAATCCGCGTTGACGCCCCGATAATATTCACCGCTATTTTGATAAACAATGGGGGAGACTTCCGGTAACCAGGTGCCAACAACCAAGGTTTTTTTATGCGCTAACCAGTTTGTTTCTTCCCTGTTCAAGCCGATATTTTGCACTGAGGTATTATAGTTACTTTTTAGCTCAACTTGCCGAGCTGAGCTTACACCCGTAGACAACCCGATGGTAAAGATGACCATCAAAAAAATAAAAAAGCGTTCCAGCATTACTCTATCCTATTTTATTTCTCTGCGCATAATCATAAATTTCCATTAATGATGAACAATCTAATTTTTCCATCAACCGGCTTTTATAGGTGCTTACCGTTTTATTACTGATATTCATTTTGCTGGCAATTGTGCTGTAATCCATGCCATTAAGGATATAACGCAATACTCTCATTTCCTGGTTCGACAACGTATCAAGCTTATCCTGCTCGCTGACGGATGAACCAGTAAAGTGCTCAAGGGAAAAGGGAAAATAGCTATATCCATTTTTTGCTGCTTCAATTGCGGCAAGAATATTATTCATACCTTCTTTTTTACTCACAAATCCGTTAGCACCGTATTCGGCGCTACGTTTGCCGTAAAAAAATTCATTTTTGGCTGAAATGATAATGATTACACCAGCATAGTGCCGCTTTCTCAGCTGCTCCAGCACTTCGATGCCACTGATACCCGGAATATCCACATCGATAATCAACAGCTCCGGTTTAGTTTTTTCAACGGTTTGAACCACTTGATCCCCACAGTCGAGTTCGGTGGTCACAGCGATACCATTGGTATCGAGTAAGTTGCGGATGGCAATGCGAGCCAATGGGTGATCGTCAACGATTATCGCGTTCATTGCGTATAAGAATCCCGATAAATAAAGAGAGGCGATGGCTATAGAGCAGATGAGTCTTCAATATTATGTTTTATAAACGCAAGACTTTAAGAGGAAAATTCTAGCATAGCCACGCGTATATTTTATTATTTTTTCATAATTCGAATGAATAAATCATAAAAATAACATTTTGATTTACAAAAATTAAACTTTGAGCCTTTGTAAACATCAAATCATTAACACAACGTAAAGGAAAATTCCTACATATGTAGGACAGGTCTTTCATTTATTAGGGTTCATTCTTAACAAAGTTATTAATATCAATAGCGTAGTAAGCATTAGAACCGTAAAAATACGGAAAATGCCCCTCATCTGACGAACCTCCCGTTAGGATGGCATGGTGGAAAGCCGCCATCAAATAGCCGTTTACGTTGGACATTCCTATGCACATTTCTATGCCAGCAACTTTACATTAAAAACAAATATTATTTTCAATACGTTGCCTACGACAGTTCTTTGTTAATTTTATTTCTATATGAAATTATCCTACACTTGTCTTTATGCTTAAATAAAGCAGAAACAGCGTATTTTCAAATTTCCAGGTTACATCGATGCGCTGATAAAAAATAAGATAGAGCATTTTTTCATACTTTCGGGTGATAACAATTTTACTAACCTGAATTTTGGAGAAACTGTAAATCCAGAAGGATCGTACACTGGCACAACCTGGCGGGAAGAAAAACCGGCCAACGTTAAAAGCACCACTTTCACATTCTAAGGAGAAAAATAGGTTACCAGAACAGCAAGTTACGCTTCTCTTCTGGTAGTAAGCAAAGCAATTGATTGATGGCGTATAGCAAAATGAATCAAATACGAGAATCATTAAACAATGTTGTATTCCCTGACACAATGCCTGACGCATGGCCTTATCAATCCTGGTGTTCACCTGAAAATATTGATACCGATATTACATGGTACTCATTTACTGAGCTGGATTTGATGATCGAAGCCTGGTTGGGTAAAGACTCTCTCATCCCGGTGAACAAAACCGTATGGGGTTTTGTGAACGAAAATGAACCATTAATCCAGATAGTTATCCACGAAGATATTGCATATATTGCAATTAATCACAGATTCTATTCATGGGTAATTATTGTTGCAGGAACATACAACTTAAACATCAGTCTCGATCTTGCCTCCATATTTAAACACACAGCCTTAGCCGATACAGCGCTATGTATTATAGCCAATCGCGTTGACATACATTCAGTAGAGGTATCTCTTAACACCGCCCGCTCTTTTATGAACTTCGTTTTCTTTCATGAATTGGTTCATTTGATGTGTTGCCAGCATCAATACATCAAGATGAATGGCAACCAACTTCCGTATATCAGGACCATGGAGTTTATTGCCGACTTTCTAGCGTACGAACATTCACTCATGCCTGTAACTTACGAATATACCGTACAAAAAGACAGCTGGGATCTGCAGATGAGTACCGCTCGATGCCTTGGCTTTGTCATCGCGTCCTATTTCATCATTAAGACGAAACAGAACAACAATTTAAATCTATATCCATCCATAAATGAAAGAACCACCTTATTGCTGAGTTATATATTATCGCCATCTTTAACGCGGAGTGAACGGGAGGGATTACTGCTAAAATATGAAGCCAGTGGAATAATGGATGCTTATATCCGGCGAGGAAAGCTAGGATTTAACATTGGCAATAATGATTCCCTCATCTCGACTGACTATTCTGCATGTCGTTGTAATTGCAGCAAATGCAGCGCATTCGCCAACGAGATATGTAACAAGGCCAAACCATTGAACAGCGAAGTATTAAACCATATGAGCATTTATACAGAATGCTTCCCTAAAAATAAGGTTTTTTACCCCTTTCCTGTTATAGATAAAAGAGATAACAAAACATCTCATTTTTGTAGTTTACAAAATCCTATACTGTTTTCCTTAGAGAAAACGATTAAAAGATCCTCTGCATTTCTTTCAAACCGATTCCTGAGTTTCCACTAAGAGCCTAATGGGATAGGCTCTTAATCACTTATTTCCGTCATCCTTAATGTGGCTCTGGAACAGCAGAGCCACAAGAGAGAGACATTAATCAGGCTTTACTGGGCAACGCTCCCACTGCGTGCGAGCTTTTGACTGTCAGCGTAACGACAGCTGAGCACAACAGTGCAGCAATCATAAAGATAAAGGCGCTGTTATAGCTTCCGCCACTACTTTGGATAAGCCAGCCGATGATCGGCGCTGATACAACCCCTGCCATCTGGCCGCCAAAGTTAACAATACCGGATGCCCGCCCCATGATGTTGCTCGGGATCGTATCCATCAGAATGCCCCAGAACGTCGCCATGGCAAAGAACATGAACAGGGCTGAGACACACTGATAAACCACCGCCATATCTGCACTGCTCACGCTGAAAGTCAGATACAGGAATCCCGCGGCAATAACAGAGGTTACGACATACAGCGTTTTACGCTGGGGTTTGAATTTGTCTGAGCAATAACCGCCTAATAATGTTCCGCCTGCCCCGAACAGGAAGGGAATGGCCGCCATGACACCGGTCTTTGCCAGAGAAAACTCTCGTACGGTAATCAGGTAGCTTGGTAGCCAGGTTGAAAAACCCCAGAAGGTAATATCAAACAAAAACCAGATACTGGCCATTTGCCAGAGCACTGGCATTTTGAGTACGTCTTTAAACGCGATAGCGCTGGTGTTTTGCAGGCTCCCCTGATCGTCAGCAGCCAGCTCCGCCAGGTCTTGCTGCGTAATGGCAGGGTGATCTTTCGGGTTGTCACGCGTAAATAAGTAGATACCTGCCGCGATAAACAGACCGGGAATACCCAGCACGATAAAAACCATGTGCCAGCCAAATGCCCCGATGATGCTTGCCGCCACAACTACCGCCAGCGCTGGGCCTAAGGTGTTAACCGTTGACTGAATCGCCGTGGCGCGACCACGCTCTTTCGACGGGAAATAGGTTGATATCATCTTCCATGAGGCCGACGGGAAACATCCCTCACCGATACCAAAGAAGAATCGTACTGCTAACATCAGCGGCAGCGTCAGCACAGCGCCGGTTAAGCTGGTGAACACAGACCACCATGCAATACCAATGGCCATGATTTTGCGCGAGCCAAATTTATCCGCCAGTAATCCACCGGGAATTTGAAACGCAGCATAACCAATAAAAAAGGCGCTAATAATTAAACCTTGTTGAGTCGTATCAAGATTTAAATCTTTGCCAATATAAGGGAGCGAAACGCTCATCACCATTCTGTCGAGAAAAGAGAGCAGCCACGCCAGCCAGATCAGGGTCAGGACGGTATATCTTGCTTTCCAGGTCTTGGGTTTACCTGAAGGTAAAGACGTTTGTAGGTTCATTGTGATGTCCTTAGGGTGTAGTGATCTACCGCGGCCATAAATAGTCGCGATAGATCCATGCGTGTTTAGCGTTATTTATTAATATTGTTTTCTAATAACCGTACCGCTACAGGCATAACTTTCCGCGCCATTGATTAAGGCAATGCGCCCATTAACCATGACAATTTCAATCCCTTCCGGGTACTGATTGGGTTCCACAAAAGTGCCTTTATCCGTAATTGTGTTCGGATCGAACATCACAATATCCGCAGCATAACCCACCTTCAGCAGTCCGCGATCCTGCAAACCCAATACTTCAGCAGGTTTCCCCGTCATCTTGCGGATTGCCGCTTCCCAGCTCAGACATCCCTCTTCACGGACATATTTACCGAGTACGCGAGGGAATGCGCCAAACACGCGCGGGTGCGGTTTGCCAGCCCCCATTAAGCCGTCGGTACAGACGTTTTGCTCAGGTCGACAGAGAAACTTAATCACGTGCTCTTCGGTACCGTAGAAGTCGACCATCCCCACGGCGTTTTCCTCTTCAAAGAGCAGATCGAAGGTGGCGTTGTACGGATCTTTTCCGCGCAGCTCGCCCAACTGGACGAGGTTCAAACCGACAGCATCCTGATTTTTTGCCGTTTTCACGCTGGTGACAAAAATCTGGTCCAAGCCGGCAAAATCGATAAAGTTATCCCAGCCAGGAATACCCTGCTGAATATCATCAATCATTTTGGCGCGCAGTTCGGGCGAGGCGAGACGCTCAAGTAATTTGTCCGTACCACCGGAGTGAACCCATGGCGGCAGGATCACGCCAAGCATCGTACTGCCCGCCACATAAGGATACTGGTCGAAAGAGATACGAATTCCCTCTTCCTGCGCCTGTTCCAGCATGCCCAGCATCTGGTCGATCAGCCCCCAGTTTTTCTTGCCGCAAACCTTCATATGCGAAATATGTAGCCAGACGCCAGTGGCTTTGGCGATATCAATCAGTTCCTGGGTTGAGTTGATAATATCGTCAGCTTCACTGCGCTGATGCACCACAAAGATCCCGTCATATTTCGCCGTGACCTTACATAGTTCAATCATTTCGGCAGTATCACCAAAGGCGCAAGGCATATAGATAAGTCCAGTGGAAAGTCCAAATGCCCCAGCCTTTAGCTCCCGCTCAAGGACTTCACACATCTTCGCCACGTCTTCACGGGTTGAAGGACGCCCATCCAGACCCATCGCTTCCATGCGCACGTTGCCATGAGGAACTAAATACGCGAGGTTTGTCGCCGGATGACGCGATGCCAGCAGATTGAGATAACCGTCTGTATTTTTATATTTCCAGTCAATTTTGTCGGTGTCACCGTCCAGCCCGGCGATATTTTTACGCCAGGCTGGAATATATTCTTCAGGTAGCGGTGCTAAGGCGACGCCATCCTGGCCCAACAGTTCGGTGGTGATACCCTGACGAATTTTTGCCGACAGCGCGGGGTTAATAATGGCCGACAGGTCAGAGTGCGTATGGGTATCAATAAAGCCAGGGCAAATAATTTTTCCTGTTGCATCAATTACCTGTTCATTGATGCCAACCTCAATTTGACCGATTTCGACAATACGTCCTTCATCAACCATCACATCGGCAATCCTGCCTTCACTGCCCGTCCCATCGATTACATTTCCGTTTTTGAAAATGGTTTTCATCGTTATTCTCCATGGCGGTGCTGCTGAGCGACACCGCCTGTAAGGTAAGAGGTGGTTATCTTTATTTTTATTGGCGATAGAGTGTCTGGATGATGCTGTAATAGCCGCTGGCTGAGCCGGTTAACTGATCGATCTCGATATACTCATCAATGGTGTGTGCCAGGTTTTCTCGTGAAGGACCGAAGCCGATGGTTTTGATTCCCGCTTCGCCCGCATAGTGGCTACCGTTGGTACAAAATGAGTACTGCGTAATGGTTGGATTAAAGCCAGCCTCACGAATGCCCACTAACGCTGCCTGCACAAATTCGTCGGACTCGTCGTACACCCAGCCTGGGAAGAAACGCTCTCCCTCAATCGTGGCGCCGGTATAGCAAGACTCCTGACCCACCGCGTAGGACACTCGGGCCTTAAACTGCGGATCCTGAGCAATAAGTTCGGCAAGCGCATTTTCCAGCGGAGCAATCACGCTTTCTTTGGTTTCACCCACCAGCAAACGGCGATCGTAGGTTGCGCGACAGTAATCCGGTACCACCGAGGCTCCCGGGTACGGCGAAGATTTAATGTCGGTCAGTTCCAGAATGCCAGGCCCCAGAACCGGATGCGTCGGCGGCGTGATCGTGCGAATTTTGTCGATCAATTGCGCCATTTTGTACACCGCGTTAATCCCCGCCTGTGGGTTAGCGGAGTGCGCGGGCTTACCAAAGGTTTCGACCACAATCTCAGCGCGGCCACGCTGACCAATTTTCAGGTTTAACTCGGAAGCTTCACCGATGATCACGTAGTCTGGCTTATAGCGCTCGCTGACCAGGCGGGCAGCAATACCTTCAAAACACTCTTCATGCACGATGCACGCAACGTAGATTTTCCCGGCAAAATTTCGCTGATTGTCCTGACCGAAAAAGCCCACGGCGGAGATCATCGCCGCCACGGCACCTTTCATGTCAGTTGTGCCGCGACCATAAATTTTGCCATCTTCAATATCGCCGCCGTATGGGTTGCGGGACCACTTCTCTTCATTCACCGGCACGGTATCGATATGTCCATCGAGAACCAGCGTTTTCCCCGGCTGGTTGCCGACAATGCCGCCAACAATGTTGCCGTACTTATCAACGTGAATGTCATCGAATTGGTAATGCTGCATCATTGTTTTTATGGCATTAACCACTTCCCCTTCCTGACCGGAATAACTTTTTTGTTGGATCAGCGCCTGACAGTTTTTAATGACTTCTTCAATGCGGTTTGCAGATAACATGGGTTTCTCCGTTATATCTCTCAATCAGGGAATTATTTGTTGATGCCCGGGTACTGACCGCCCCAGACAATATCCAGATATTGTTGCGGGTCGGTATCCCCTTCGGTGCTGACTAACAGCACACGAGAGTGCGCATCCAGCCCCAGTTGCTCACGCGTTTGCGCCAGTTCAGGCGAGGTCATCAGCAGCGCCAGCAGACCGGTAGTAACCGCACCTGACTCACCCGAAATAATCTGTGGATCGCCTGCCAGCGGGTTGCCCAACATGCGCATGCCCAACGCTGCAACTTCATCAGGACAGGAGGCAAATGCATTGGCATAATCGCGCAGCAGTTTCCAGCCGATACTGTTCGCCTCACCGCAGGCGAGACCGGCCATCACGGTTTGTAAATCACCGCCCACCGCAATGGCATCCCCCTCTTTCGAACGGGCTGAGCGGTAGAGGCAATCGGCAATTAACGCTTCAGCGACGATCACTTTCGGGCGATTCTCCCCCCAGGCTGCCGTCACCATTCCCTGAACCATTCCGGCAAACGAGCCGACGCCTGCCTGCACAAAAATGTGAGTCGGCGCAACCTGATGCAGCTGATCTATCGCCTCCAGCATCAGCGTGCCGTAGCCCTGCATAATCCACTGCGGGATCTTTTCGTATCCTTCCCACGCGGTATCCTGCACCACAATCCAGCCATACTTTTCGGCCTGTTCTGCGGTCATACGAACCGCATCGTCATAGTTCATATCGACGATCTCAGCGGTAGCGCCTTCGTTACGGATAGAGGTCAGACGTTGCTGCGAAGAGCCCTTCGGCATATACACCACGGCGTTTTGCTTCAGTTGGCGCGCCATCCATGCCACGCCGCGACCGTGGTTGCCATCAGTAGTGGTGGCAAATGTGACGGTTTGCAGATCGTGGCGTACCTCTTCGCTGGTCATCACGTCAAACGGCAGTTCGCTGATATCCTTACCAACTAATTCAGCGATATGGCACGCCATCGCATAGGAGCCACCCAGCGCTTTAAAGGCTTTCAGGCCAAAACGCTGAGATTCATCTTTGAGGTAGATATTTTTTACGCCCAGTTTTTGTGAAAGCGCCGGTAGCGTATACAGCGGCGTCGGCGCGTAACCCGGAATAGACCGATGAAAATTCAACGCTTTTACCAGTTCCTGGCGGCTAAACGGTGCCAACGGCGCGTTCGGATGTTCGGTAAACGGTGTCTGGTTAATAAAAAATGATAAGTTTTCCTGCATCATAAAACCTCATTGTCCTGGTATTTCATTCCCTGTAATCGGTGCAATACAGAGATATTTCCGTTATCGGTATTGGTAATAGAGCAAAATGCTTACCAGCTTTTTATTAACCGAGTAAATTCTTATGAATATTTTAATAAAGGCTTTAATTTCAATAAATTAAATAGAAATAAAAATTGACACCAAAAAATATCACTGCGTCAGTTTATCGCCTCATTTTGATAAATTCTCATTATTGATAAATAGTGTGATCGCTGAAGATAAAATAAGAAAAACATCCAAAAACAGCGTGATAGATTGATTTTTCGCAAATCATTTTTGCATTGCTTCGCCTATTTATCATTTTCCTTGAGAAATGCGACACACTGCCGGAGAAGTACCATGATTTCAGTACTCAGCAATATTCAGGATGATATATGCAATTATGCCGACGCTATTTCTGGCATAACGGGCACGGACGTTGAAATCATTGATGAATCTTTAATACGCATCGCGGGTACCGGGAAATACCGGCATATGCTCAATGAGAACGTGGCCAAAAATGGCTACATCTATCGTCACGTATTGCAGGTGCGAGAAACGGTACTGATCAAAAATCCCGGCGAGCATCCGCTGTGTCAGTTATGTGAAAAACACCACTACTGTTCTGAAATGCTGGATTTGAACGCACCCATTTTTCTTAATAATCGCGTGATTGGCGTGATCGGGATTATTTGCTCAACCCAGGCACAGCGTGACACGTTACTGAGCCAGATTGATAAATTTGTCACCTTTATTGAGCAAATCGCCGTAATGATCTCCAGTAAGGTCTTTGAATGCCTGGAGCGTTTACGCGCGCAGGAAACGCTTGGCGCATTTCGGCTTCTGATCGATGCTATGGACCGCGGCGTGGTGGCGATTGATGGCAAGGGTCTTATCTGGCATGCCAATCATTCAGCCGACCGCATCCTCAACCGTGAGGTTCAGGGATTACCACTGACCATTGAAACAACCGGAGACAGCCTGTATGGCGATGAAGAAGCGTGGCTGACACTTGAAGGTCAGAAACATCATGTACTGTGCAAACAAATTTCGCTCTCCTCACAGGATAACGATCGCTTAACCATGGTTATCTTTCGTGATGCACACGACTACCTGAGTAACCTTACTCCATCCCCTTATGAGTCTGACATGCAGGTGCGACTGATTGGTCACTCTCCCTCAATGGAGCAACTCAGAAGCACCATCGGTAAAATCGCCAACAGTTACGCCAGCGTGCTCATCACCGGGGAAAGTGGCTCGGGGAAAGAGGTCGTGGCTTTTGCCATTCACCAAAGCAGTCCACGTAAAGCCGCGCCTTTCGTGACAATCAACTGCGCGGCTATCCCCGAACAACTGCTGGAAAGCGAACTGTTTGGTTATGTTCGTGGCGCATTCAGCGGGGCCGATCCCAAAGGACGAATGGGAAAATTTGAACTGGCCAACGGCGGCAGCCTGTTTCTGGATGAAATTGGCGATATGCCGTTGCATCTGCAGGCTAAGCTGCTCAGGGTCTTGCAGGAAAAGGCGATCACCCGCGTTGGCTCTAATAACACCATCAATATTGATGTGCGCATTATTGCCGCGACCAACAAAAACATTAATGCGATGGTGGAGAATAATCAGTTTCGCGAAGATCTTTTCTATCGCCTGAATGTGGTCCCTCTGGTACTTCCATCCCTGCGTGAACGCCGTGCTGATATTGCGGTCCTCGCACAGTATTTTGCCGATGAGTTCTCGGTCAGTTACCAGCGACCACCGCAAAAACTGCCTGATGACGTTATTAACCGCCTTTATGCCTGGCACTGGCCGGGCAACATTCGTGAATTACGCAACGTGATCGAATACATTTTTGTGATGCGCGGAGAAGCCGCCGGGATCAACGCCAGCCATCTTCCCCCCTACCTGCTCAGCGCCGCTGACGGTAGAAAAACGACGATGACCGCGCAACCCCGTCAGCTTGCCAGCAAAGGAAAACAGGCGGAAAGGGAAGCTATCGAAAACGTCATCCAGCGATTCGGCTCAAGCGTTGAGGGGAAAAAACAAGCCGCGACAGAACTGGGGATCAGCATTGCCACGCTCTATAGAAAAATAAAACTGTACGGTTTGTGAGCCTCCCCCTCTTAACGAAGAGGCTCACGTAAAACCATACTGTGCAACCGAGCGCGTTACAGGGCCGATTGATTTCGATGCTGCTCGAAATAGCGTCTGGCCTTGTCGTCAGCTTCTTTCAGGGCTGTCGGATTCAGGTTCTTCTGCGCGATATCCAGTCCATTTTGTGCATCAGAATTCCCATTAGCAAAGGCCACCGCACTCCAGATATACGCCTGAGCATAATCCTGAGTTACCCCTTTGCCTTCAAGGTACATGGTTCCCAGCATCCCCTGAGCTTCCGCATTTCCCTTTCTTGCGGCCTGTTCAAACCACTCAGCGGCTTTTTTATCATCCTGAGCGACGTCATTACCTTCTAAATACATCAAGCCAAGATCTTTCTGCGAGCCTGCATCTCCCTGGGCCGCGGCTTTCTCCAGCCACTCCACCGCTTTTTTATTGTCCTGGGCCGTTCCCTCTCCTTTTGCGTACATCATGCCAAGCATGCCCTGGGCCAGCATATCCCCTTGAAGAGCTGCCTGATTAAACAGCTCAAACGCTTTTTTGTGGTCCTGAGCCACACCAACCCCCTCGCCAAGGTAATACATCGCGCCGAGCATGCTCTGGCCCAGCGCGTCCCCTTTACTGGCGGACTGTTTAAACAGCGCGAAAGCTTTGTCAGTATCCAGACCGACACCATCACCTTCAAAGTACTTTCTGCCCAGTAATCCCTGCGCTTTGGCATCCCCTCGTTCAGCCGCTTTACTCAATGACTTAACGGTGTTGTAGCCCTCTAATAGCGACGCCTTACTTTCAAGGAAACGCTTTGCGTCAGAATTGCCCTTCTCAACCGCACGATGGAGCCACTCAATGGCATGATAGTTTCCGCGCTCGGCAGCAATGCTTAACCACTCGACGGCCTGCTTATTGCCTTTTCCGACTTCGTTGTCAAACCACTCAATGACCTTACCGTCATACCAGCGCGCGCCCTCACCATCAAAGTAGACTAAGGCGAGCAGATAACGCGCATCGAGATTGCCCTGCTCAGCCGCACGGGTCAGCCATTCAACAGCGTTCTTGTCATTCTGCTGCACGCCCTTACCTTCGAAATACAGCACACCGAGATAGTATTGGGCATCGACATTCCCCTGGGCCGCCGCTTTGCTAAACCATTCGGCCGCTTTCTTGTCATCTTTCAGGCCGCCTTTGCCCTCGTAGTACATCAGTGCAAGCAGATGCTGAGCACTCGCATTACCCTGCTCAGCCGATTTGGTCAGCCACTCGCTGCCTTTACTGAAATTCTGCTCTACCTCTTTCCCTTTTAAGTACACGGTTGCAAGCACAAACTGCGCCTGCGCATCCCCCGCCTCAGCACCCTGCTGTAAAACAGCCACAGGTTCTTTATTCCACTCTTTTGCTTGTCCCTGTGAAGATCCCGCACCCCACAATATTCCGATAAAAGTGAAGGCGAGGAGAGGCCGAATGTTCATAAAACGTAATCCTTGTTAAGAAAAGGCACATAATGGAGATGCTCCAACTGCAAGCCAACTCATTTAACTGCGATTGTGATCCATGTCAGAACTATCAGATATTAACTGGGAAATGTGTAAAATATAATTCTTTGATTATGCAGGTGATCCTTAGTGAATAATGCACAACAAAAAGGCCATGTTAATAACATGGCCTTTCGTCTGGACATGGCGTTGAACCTTAATCAAACACACCATTAATAACAGCAGTGACAATCGCCGTGCTCAGTGCAATCAGCACCAGATTATCGCCAATAACCTGCCATTCATAGCCCGGGTAATACGGAAGTTGATTCAACATTGATGGCGGAACGCTCTTCCTGGCGATCCCCGGAGGAAGCGGTTTTCCTCGCGCCAGATTTTTGGCAATACCTGGAGGCAGTGACTTATAGCCCGTTAGACCGTATCTGACGGCATACTGCCTGGCCACGTTATAGCTGATGTCACTATCAACATGGTCCGGCTTACCATAATTTTTACGCTGTTCTGATTGTGCGTTATTTTTTTGGTCCGCGTGTCCTTTCTGGCTATGACCACTATTCCCCTTGTTCCCGCTATTACCATGATTGCCACTGTTACCATTTCCGTTGCCATTACCGGGGTTAGCCAACACAGGAGTGGCACACATCGTCATCGCAGCAACGGCAACTACCGCCGCGGCCAAAGTTCGAAGCCTGGACATGATGATTCCTTAAGCTGTGGATACAAATAAAAATGTACGGTATTCGCTGAATACTGGCTATCGCTTCAACTCCGATTTATGGGCAAATAAACGATGTTGCTTTGCCATGGGCTCCCCAGATTGAGCGTTTTTAAGATTACAGCTCGCCATTCCCGCTATCTCAGATCGGCAAGCGACAGGCACAGGATCTGAGTTTTTGGGAATAACTTCGCGAAAATGGAGAGAAAACGACGTTTTTTTTCGGTTAAGCTATGTTCATGCTTTGGCGTTACCCCATGGCCGGAATCACTATCCAGGAACCCAACCATAATGGCAAAAAGTACCCCGCAGCTGCCGCTCGACCCCCATATGTGTCGCAGCTATGAGAAAAAGTCGCGAAGTCCGCTGGCGCTCTATTCCGAGTATCAGCGTATGGATGTCGAACTGCGGGCGCCGCTGGCTATGACCTACAGCCACTGGCATGGCCAGGTTGAGGTGAACGTGCCATTTGATGGTGATGTGGAGTATCTTTTTAATGACGAAGTGGTGAAGAGCAAACAGGGTTTTATCACCTTGTTCTGGGCCTGTACTCCCCATCAACTCACGGATGCCGGACACTGTAAACAGATGGCCATCTTCAACTTACCGATGCATCTGTTTTTATCCTGGCCGCTGGACAGGGAGCTGATTAATCACGTAACCCACGGGATGGTGATTACTTCGTTGGCTTCACAGCAGCTGAGCGCGTTTGAAGTACGGCGTTGGCAGAATGAACTCAATAGCGATAACGAACAAATTCGCCAGTTAGCCATTGATGAAATCGCGCTGATGCTCAAGCGCTTTAGCCTCGCTGGCTGGCGGCCGGTACTGGGTAACAAAACGTCGCGCACCCAGAAAAACAGTATTTCACGGCATTCACAGTTTTACGTCAGCCAGATGCTGGAGTTTATTGCCGCCAACTGCGACAAACAGCTTACGGTTGATGCTATTGCCGAACACGTTAAGCTCAATCCCAATTATGCGATGGGTATTTTTCATCGGGTGATGCAACTGACGATGAAACAGTATATTACCGCGATGCGCATCAACCATGTGCGGGCTTTACTCAGTGATACGGATAAAACAATTCTGGATATCGCTACAATTGCAGGTTTTCGCTCCAGCAGTCGATTTTACAGCTCGTTCCATAAATACGTCGGCATGCCGCCACAGCAGTATCGCAAATTGAGTCAACAACGCCGACATCATTCACCTTATGCCGAGGGGTAATTTATTCACCAAACTTTCTCTTACCTTACTACAAAAATATAAGCACCAGAATAGCAGGTCAAAAAAGATAATCTGCAACAGTTAATAAAATAGGGTTCAGCCATGAACTCTGGCAACTATGTTACTCAGACATGAGTGACCTATAGCAGGTATTTATTTGACGTGTTCAACCATTAATGATTGGGATGAAATTATGGAATTAAATAACTGTACCCCCAACAACAGAAAGCCATTGTCTTTCTTTTGGTCAGTTTTACCCATGGTAGTTATGCTGGGCGGGATTAGCATCGGATATTTTATCTTCAATATTCGTGCTGAACCCATGATCCTGATGGGAACGGCAGCCGCCTCGTTTATCGCCATCGCTCACGGCTACACGTGGGATGACATTCTACAATCTATTTGCAATAAAATATCTGAAGCGCTGCCGGTCATATTAATCGTCGCCAGTATCGGTTTCTTAATTGGCGCATGGATGGTGTCAGGTACTATTCCAATGATGATTTATTATGGTCTGAAGTGGATTAACCCTCAATATTTCTATATTTCGGCATTTATGCTGGGAGCACTGATCTCAGTATGCACCGGTACCTCCTGGGGTTCTATCGGGACCGTTGGTATTGCCATGATTGGCGTAGCGATTGGTCTGAATGTCTCGCTGCCCATTGCCGCTGGTGCTATTGTTTCAGGCTGCTGGTTTGGTGATAAGCTCTCACCGGTTTCTGATTCAACCAACATGGCTGCACTGGCTGCCGGGGTAAACCTGTACTCGCATATCGGCCACCTGCTGTGGACTACCGGCCCGGGTTTTATTATTTGCTGCGTCGTTTACAGCTATATGGGTATGGGCATTGATGCCTCGTCCAGCGCGCCAGAAAATATCACCAACTTAATGAATTCTATTGGTCAGATTTATCACTTTAATATTTTGCTGCTACTCCCGCCGATCATCGTTTTATATGGCTCACTGTCAAAAAGACCGCCCATTCCGATGCTCTTTTTATCTACGATAGTCTCAATGATTTTGGCGTTAGTCTTTCAGCAATTCACGGCATCCTCTGTCGGCGAATCCGTGGTCAGTGGCTTTAAGCTCGCAATGCTTACCGGAGATAATCTGCCGACACTGTCTTCCGATGTTTCCCGCTTACTGGAGCGAGGCGGCGCTATTTCAATGTTTAGCAGCTTCGTTACCGTTTTCAGCGCCTTCAGCTTTGCCGGGGCAATGAGTGCGACAGGCTCTCTGCACACCGTGATAAACGCGCTGACAAAAAGCGTTAAATCCACATTCCGCCTGGTGGCTACCACGATTGTGACGACATTTACCATCTGTGCCTGCACGGCAAATGGGACCTTACCGTTGCTGCTGTGCGGTGATGCCTTTAAAGAGGAGTACAAAAAACGAGGTCTTGCGGCAAAAAACCTCTCGCGAACCACTGAAGATGCCGGAACCGTTGTCGAACCGATTATCCCCTGGTCTGCCTCAGGCGTTTATTGCGCCACTATGCTGGGCGTTGCCACGCTTGATTACTTGCCCTGGGCAATCCTCTGTTACAGCGGCGTCATCTTTGCCCTACTGTGGGCGGCAACCGGTATTGGCATTGCTAAATATGAGCCCAATGAAGCCACTGAGAATATGGTTGAGCAAAAATCATAGACTACTAAATAGCTAAATATTAGCTATCACCAGGGTAAATTAAATATATCCATTAGATATACATAAACATTCTTCGCTTTTGCGTTGCTTACACTATTTTCAGAGACTTTCCAGGAGTCAACAATGTCTTTGTTTGATGATATTGTCACAAGGGATGTTAATTGTCGTAAATACGGGCAATTACAACAGATGTACGGTACCACCGATGTATTACCGCTGTGGATTGCAGATATGGATTTTGCGACACCAGAGCCAATCATGAGCACGCTGCGTTCGGTGGTGTCACAGCCTGTGCAAGGCTATAACCTGGATTATCCACAATGGAAAGAATCTGTTATTCATTGGTATGCACAACAGTATGATGCCGATATCAAGGCACACTGGTTACATTTTATTCCCGGTGTTATAAAAACTATCGTACTCTCTTTAATGGCGCTTACCCGTCCAGGCGATAATATTTTAACCTGTACGCCAATCTATGATCCCTATCCTAATCTGGTAAACACCAGCGGTAGGAATTTGATTCAGACGCGCCTCATTGAGAAAAACGGGCACTATGAATTTGACTGGCATGATTTCAGCGAGAAACTCAAGCAGTGCAAAATGTTTTTGTTCCCTTCACCGCATAATCCAGGTGGAATGGTGTGGTCGCGGGAAACGTTGGAAAAAATAAGCCACTATTGCCAGCAGGCAGGCGTCATCATTCTGTCTGATGAAGTGCATAGTGATTTAACCCTGCCAGGAAAGCGCCATTTGCCGTTTTTTACTGTTGATGAAGCGCCAGATAGTCGGTCAATCGTGCTTACTTCCATCAGCAAGACCTTCAATACGGCGGCGATCCAGGGCGGAATCGCCATTATTAAGAATGATGAATTACGCCATCAGTTCTACCACTTTCTGGATAACTGCTACCTTGCCGAGACGCATTCATTACAGCAGGCGGCCATTTATAGCGCTTTTACCCATTGCGCCGACTGGCACCAGAAATTATTGGCCTATCTGGCCGACAATGTAGCGTTTGTGAAAAGTGAAATTGAAAAGTACTGTCCTTTGATCTCAATAGTGTATGGCGGCGCGTCGTATCTGTTATTTCTGAATGCGGAAAAAATGGATCTCAGCGATGAGCAGCTAAGCGCTTTTTTTGTGCATGACGCCAGGCTTGGCCTGTCACCTGGGGCGCAATACGGTCCCGGTGGAGAGGCGCACATGAGACTCAACGTTGGCTGCCCGCGCCCGGTGCTGGTAGACGCGATGAACAGGCTAAAAGCGGCATACCAGAAATGGCAGAACGCATAGCGTACATCACACGATTTGCCCTGCCACGGTGGGGCAAAATTATCCAAAGATGTTGCTGAACTGCTATAAAGTCTTTCCCTTCTGTCGGCTGGTGTTAAACTGGAAAGTGTGATCTTCATCATAACCTGCTTAAACAGAGACAAGAGACACTGCTATGCAACATATCATCGAGGGCTTCCTCAACTTCCAAAAAGAGATTTTCCCTCAACGCAAGGAACTCTTCCGCAGCCTGGCATCCAGCCAGAATCCTAAGGCACTTTTCATCTCCTGTTCCGATAGCCGCCTGGTACCAGAACTCGTTACTCAGCAAGATCCAGGACAGCTTTTCGTTATCCGCAACGCCGGTAATATCGTACCGTCATTTGGTCCGGAACCGGGTGGTGTATCCGCAACCATCGAATACGCGGTTGTCGCACTTGGCGTAACGGATATCGTCATCTGCGGTCACTCTAATTGTGGCGCAATGAAAGCCATTGCCGATAGCCAGCCCCTGGATCCAATGCCCGCTGTCGCTCACTGGCTGCACTATGCCGATGCCGCGAAAGCCGTGGTCGATAAAAAAACCTGGGATAACCCAATCGATAAAGTTAACGCCATGGTGGAAGAAAACGTTATCGCACAGCTTAACAACATTAAAACGCATCCTTGTGTCGCGGTTGGGCTGCGCAATAATGCGCTTCGTCTGCACGGTTGGGTGTATGACATCGAAAGCGGTGAAATCCGTACCCTGGATAAAAACAGCAAAACCTACGTTTCCCTTGCAGATAACCCGCAGGTGCATTTCGAGTAATTCCCCCACTGGAGCAAGGATGCTCTGGACATCTCCTCTCCCTATTTCTGTTAGTGGACAAAAAACGGGCTCGCGACTAGTTTTAAAGTAGCCACTGGTGTTCCACATCGGTTTTCGCACATTTATACAACATTGCGGCAGGCTCATTCACTGAGTCGCAAACAGCTGTTCATACATGGTGCAGGCGATAAAAAGGAGCAGGTGCAGATGCAAAAAAAAATAAAAAGAATAATGGATAAGTTATTTTATCATGAGTCGTGGGACATCATGCTTATTAAGGATAATGGTACACACTCATTCCCCGACAACACTCTGGAGATATTAAGCAAATCCACTGCGCAGCAGTTAAAAAAGAAATATACATTTCAGGCCGATCCTTTTCTGATTGAAAAAGACGATAAACTGTATGTTTTCTATGAAGCTCTTAGCTTTCGCAACTCAAAAGGCACGCTACGATGTCGCGTTCTAGACCGTGAACTGGTTGAACTTGAAGATATTAGGCTTGAAGGCTTTGACGACTTAAAGTGTCATTTGTCATTCCCTTATCTGATACATATCAACGATCAACTCTTCATGATCCCCGAGTCTTCAGAAAGAAAAGAGGTAATACTGTTTCAGTCAATTGAGTTCCCTGCACGCTGGAAGCAAGTTAAAGTTTTAATCTCTGATACCGAATTAACTGACAACGTATTTATCTCAGTTAATGAAACCTGTTATCTGTTGTCCACCACGATGGATAACGAAATAATTATTCATTCCGCAGATCATATTTATGGACAATGGCAGCGGATTACCCCCTCATTGAAGGTGAGCAATCCTCATCATCGAGGTGCAGGTGCCTCCTATCAGGTCGAAAATAAAATGTACTTCCTTACTCAGGAGTGCACACCTGAAACTTATGGAAAATCAATCTATATCAAAGAATTAGTGACACTGAACGGCGCTAATTTTGCTGAAACTCTGATCGAACAAATCAATTCGTCGATCAACCACAGTGACGGCGTCCACACGCTGAACTTCTCAAATAACTATATTGTTTATGATACAAAAGTTAATAAGTTCAGTCTGTTGGCAATCTTTAAAAAAATAGCATATAAATGTATGATAAAATACAGAAACACTTACCTTACCCGGCAAAATAACTGATTCACTGGATCCTCGGGTGGCATTGGTAGAAAATCGTTCGGGTTTATAGCATTTTTCTGGAGTCTGTATGGCAATTCTTGTCACTGGTGGTGCAGGTTATATTGGTTCACATACTGTGTTAACGCTACTGGAAAGAGGCGATGATGTCGTAGTCATCGATAATCTGGCGAACGCCAGCAGAATCTCGCTGGACAGGGTCGCGGAACTCACCGGAAGAGAGCCCATTGTCTATATCGCCGATGTTCTCGACAGGCAGGCATTAAAAAACATTTTCGCCGACCATAACATCACCGATGTCATTCATTTTGCGGGACTCAAATCGGTTTCAGAGTCGATAAAAGAGCCCCTCGCCTACTATGAAAACAACGTTACCGGAACGCTGGTTTTACTGGATGAGATGCTGGCCGCTGGCGTTAATCGTTTCATTTTTAGCTCATCTGCCACGGTATATGGTAATCCAGAAAGCGTACCGCTGAGCGAGCAATCGCGCACGGGTGGTACCACTAATCCGTACGGCACGTCTAAGTTGATGGTCGAACAAATTCTGGCCGATTTCTCACGTGCACAGCCGGATTTTCGCATTACCTGCCTGCGCTATTTCAACCCGGTTGGCGCCCATCCATCGGGTCGGATTGGTGAAGATCCTAACGGTATCCCTAATAACCTGGTTCCGTATATCTCCCAGGTCGCGATTGGTAAGCTGGAAACCGTGTCGGTGTACGGTAATGATTATCCAACCCCTGATGGTACCGGTGTGCGTGATTATATTCACGTCATGGATCTGGCGACCGGTCATTTAGCCGCGCTGGATTGCCAGAACAAAGGCGCGGCTTACAAAGTGATTAATCTCGGTACCGGTGTCGGTTATTCCGTAATTAATCTGATTGAGGCGTTTGAAAAAGCAGCGCAGACAAAAATTAACTATCAGTTTGTCGCCAGAAGACCCGGAGATATTGCCGAATGTTGGTCTGACCCATCGCTGGCATACAAAGAGCTAGGTTGGAAGGCCATCTATAACCTTGATGAAATGATGCGTGACACCTGGAACTGGCAAAAAAATAACCCGAATGGGTATCAAATTTAATGTTCTCAGCAGCGAGCCTGACCGTCAGGCTCGCTGCTGTGTCTGACTAGCGTACCGTTATTGTTGACACCCGGTACCAGCCGCTGCTCTGTTTCCCTTCATTGGCAAAGTTAATTCTCGCCGCACCCGACTTATCCAGCATCGCAACCTCAATCGCGTATTGCCCTTCCGCCAGTCGGCCAGGCATAGATAACGCATAACTGACCTGATACTTACCGGGGAGCCAGCGGCGAATATCCTCCGCGGAATTCCCCTGTGCCACCACCTTATTGGCGCTGTCTACGACCCGGAATGCCAGTATGTAAGGCAGATAAATCGGTGCGACACCCTCATTGTACCAGGTACTGTTTAATGTCAGCGTTTGTCCGCTGTCCCACACGGACTCATGGCTCAGGGACGCAAGGCGAAATCGATAGCCCAATTTGGTCAGCGCATCGTCGACAATCGGTCGATAGTCGCTGGGTATCGTTCTCGATTTCAGGTTAATGGCACTGGCGTGCTGCTTGACCGCCCAGTCAAAAATCCCCTGCACTTCAGCACGTGTATAGTGAAAGGTGTTCTTCCAGTCCTGCATATACGAGCAGATCTCCAGACTCACCGGCGCACGTTTCCAGGCGTCGTTGAACCCTGAATAACTCTGCTGCGCAGCCAGCAATCGCTGCGGGTAATCATCAGCCATATGGTTCCAGGTGTCCGAAAATACGCGCAGGTCCCCCCAACAGTCCGCACGCCACCCTGCCCCACGAGCCACCGCATTCGCCAGACTTTGTCCGCTGCTTATCAACATGATTTTTGGCGTCACCGGAAAAGCAGAAAAGTGCATCGCGACGTAGCGATCCAGTTGCGCCGTGGTGTATCGCTCCAGTAATGGCTTCAGGTTCGGGAAGTTGCTGTTATGCCATTCTCCCCACGATCCCACCATACCAATATCAACAAACGCGAGATTCTCATTACCATCGTAGCGTTTACCAAATGCGTTCAACAGACGCTGACTGTATTGAA
Organism: Citrobacter sp. Cpo126; assembly: GCF_030332445.1. Classification (NCBI taxonomy): domain Bacteria; kingdom Pseudomonadati; phylum Pseudomonadota; class Gammaproteobacteria; order Enterobacterales; family Enterobacteriaceae; genus Citrobacter; species Citrobacter sp. Cpo126. The sequence goes on along the minus strand of NZ_JAOWHT010000042.1, from coordinate 133,310 downwards.
TAAACAGAGGATCGTCTAAATCCGGGGCAAATGTCTTTTTATCCGGCGTCCAGGTTCCTTTCACGCCTTTTTTAATTAGCCAGTCAGGAATTTGCGAACCGCTTTCCGGCTCTGCCAGAGCCATAAATCGTAGCCCGACATTCATCGCAGGGCGATGTGCCGCCGCGTATTTGAAGGCATCATCCACCAACGCAAAATTGTACTGGCCTTCGACTGGCTCCAGATCCCGCCAGTAAAAACGCTCGTATTCAAATCCGGTATTGGGATAGTCCGCCAGCCCCAGCGTTTCACCGTATCCCTGATGAAAACTTGCCACGCCAATCCCCGGATTGGTTAGCGGGCCCGTCAATGCTTTGGGGGTGACGGTCGTCAATGCGGCCATAACCGTCAGCGGGAAAAACATGCTCAACAACGCACAAACCCATTTACGCTTCATCGCAATGACGTCCTCCACCAATTTGTTAACGCTAGCGGTCTTTCAGGCTTAACCACCAGTCCCAGATACCTACGTGAAAATTTTGGAACACATCAATACCTAACGCGGATTTGATCATATACAGCGTCAGCAATATGCAGCAGGTGACGAATAGCACGGCAATCAGCAGCAAAAAAGTGAGTAACATTCTCGACAGGGTTGATTCCTGGCGATGCTGGCGGCGTAAATCTCTGCCAAACAAAAAAACCAGATAATAACGCTTACTGAAAAAAGGAAAGCTTCTGCGAATATCGATCTGATGCCGCGAAGTCAGGGTTGTAGCAAGGAGCGCTTTTTCCACCCCTTCTTTTTGTTCAGGGGTCAATTCCTCCGCTATCCGCTCATCGAGGTGAGCGTAAAACCGTTCGATGGCAGGAGGACGATTTTGAGGACTGGTCAAAATTAACCTATATCTTTATCAATGGAGTGGTAGACGTTAACCGTCTTTTTGGCGATTTCATGCCAATTGTAGTTTTGCAAATATACACCATAGTCCACGCTATTTGCTGTTGCCCCTTGGCCTAATTTTTCAGCCAGACCGGTTACATCTCCCACCTTAAAATAGGCCTCGGCGGGCAGTTGAACTTCAAGGTTAGCCGGAATATCACTGACGACGGCCGGAAGAGAAAATGACATTGCCTCCAGCAGCGCAATAGGCAATCCTTCATGGTATGAGGGCATCACAAACAATTTAGCCTGCGAAAACACCGCCTGAAGTTCGTCACCACGTAAAAAACCAGTCATCACAACACCTGGCGTGTCGGCGGCAAGCTTTTTGAGGCGCACGCTGTATTCGGTCGGATGATCCGCATCGCCAATTAACACTAACGGTATGGTCAAACCGCTGTGTTGATAAGCGGCGATGGCATCATGCATCCCTTTTTCTTCCACAAACCGCCCAACCACCACGAGGTAGTTTTTCGGCTGCAGCCCAAAGCGGGAGAGCGTATTGTCGATGGTGAGCTGTGATAACAATCGCGGCTCGTTCACGCCATTGTGAATTAAATGCGCATCATAGCGACCGTGTTTTTTCTGAATCAGTTGATTAATAACGTCAGAAATCACAATCACCTCGTTGGCATATCTCACCGCCCAACGCTCACCCAGCAACAATATTTTTTTGGCTACAAATCCCCATTTCTGGCGATCGTAATCGGGCCCGTGGTGGGTAAAAACCACCTTTTTACCCATCACGCGTAAGAGTGGGATCACAAGGCCAGGGCCGATAGCATGGACATGCACAATATCCGAATGGTCGATACGTGTCCTAAACGCCGCTAAAACGGAATGGACAATCGCTTCCAGCGAGCGCTTTTTGGGTGCCCACAGCGCGTAGGTTTCGACTTTTTTATATACCGATCGTTTGTAATTTACATATGGCGAGCGAGCGATCACGCAAATATCCACGTCGAACTGCTGTTTAATGGCAGGAAAAAGATTCTGACAGTGTGTCTCCACACCGCCCAATACATCGGGAATACCACGCGTTCCAAAAACCGTTATTTTTTTACTCATACTATGGCCTGCTCAGCAGTTCTTTATACAGCGCCTGTAGGGTATCCATATGTTTACTCAGCGCATATTTTTCACTCAACCGTGCACGTCCATGTAAACCCATATTCCTCGCCTTCTCAGGCGAGTCGGCCAGAGCGTCCATCGCATTGGCTAACTCCTGCGCATTGCCCGGTTCGAATAAAATCCCTTCGACACCGTCACGAATTTGTTCCGGTATACCGCCGATGCGCGACCCGATAACCGGTTTGCCTAAGGACATCGCCTCTAATATCGCCATAGAACAGTTTTCATAGCATTCTGAAGGCAGGATCACCGCTCGCGCATGCTTAATAAGGTTGTCGAGGGCTTCCCCTTGTTGCACATAACCTAAAAACTCAACATCAGGGTATTTGGCGGCTAATTCATCATGCAACGGACCGTGCCCTACAACTTTCAGCGGCGCTTTGTTCTGCATTTTTTTATGCGCTGCCAACAACGTTGCCACGCCCTTTTCACGGCTCAGACGGCCAAAGTACAGCATATAGCCCTCATCGCTCACTTCAGCCAGGGGACGGCTGTCATCAACGCCATTGACGATGACATCAATGCGCGAATTTGGCAGCGTGCGCAGCAAGACACCGCGTAAAAAAACGCTTGGTGAAACAATCACATCCAGTGCCTGATAGTTTTGTGCAATGTACTGCCAGGTTGCCTCCAGGGAGAGCAGTAAACTTTTTGAGGCTGAACCTTCCTGACAACGATACCTGAAGGCATTGAAAACCGTTCCGGTGATACAGGAATCACACACCTTGCCGTCGCGCAGCATGGAATAGGCGGGACAGACTATCTTATAGTCATGCGCAGTCAGCACCGTTTTGCAGCCAAAATTGCGCGCAACTTTAATCAACGCCGGTGTTAACTGATGGTAGATGTTGTGAAAATGGACGATATCCGGGCGCTCTATTTCTAATAGCGCCAGCATTTTTTTGCAGGCCTGCGAATTATGAATAAAGTTAACCGCCGTTTTGATACCACCCAGCAGATTGCTCGCTTTGTGGTAGTCCACATTACTGACGAAATAATCCGCATAGTCCGAGGGGAAATTATTCTCATGCTGCATAGAGAAATCAATAACCTGCACTCCGGCCTGTTTCAGCATATCGCGCTCTTGAAAATAAACCGTTTCCGCGCCGCCTTTGATGAAAAAAAACTTGTTAACCAATAATACTTTCATGGCGCCTGCCCCGGTTATTCATGAATGATTTTACTGTTAGGCGGGGTCAGCGGATCGCGTACCGGATAAAAAATACCTTTGATCAGCCCCGCTGAGCGTACGATTAAATTAATAACGCTTTGCAGCCCATCTGTTAACGAGCGGTTTTGCACAATCTTCAACAAAGCAAACGCCAGTAATGGTAGAAGCGCAACGGCAAACACATTGATATTTAAACTGAGCATCGCCACAAATAAGAGAATAAGGTAGAGCGCAAATACCGCCTCATTCTTCACGATGTTGAATGACTGGGAAAACCAGGGTTTCCCCCAACTACAACGCAAAAGCTCACCCGGTGCCTGGTAATAACCGCTGGTCCAGCGCCGCACCAGCATCTTAAACGTCGGCAGCGTATGTGATGTATGGCTGAAGTAAGGAATATCCAGACGCCGCAGTTTATAGCCTGCTTCGATTAAACGCAGGCCCAGTTCAGCCTCTTCATACGCGTGCAAATTACGGTTAGTCAGATAACCAATTTTTTCAATTGCCGACCGACGATACAGCCCACCGCCACCCAGATGATCGCTATCCCCGAGTGGATAGATTTTATTAATGCGTTGCTTACGCGATTTAAATTCATAGTTTACGGCATCATCCATTTCAACGGTTCCCGCAACGCCTGCATATTCTGGTTCGGCCTGCAAAAACGCGACGGCCTGATCCACAAAGCCCTCCTCCAGCTCCATATCGCCGTCCATCAACAACAGATATTCCCCTTCACTATACAGATAACCTAACTGGTGCCCGACGCCACAGCAGCGATCGCCAGGGTCAGTTAAGGACACTACGGTCACCCCTTTATCGATCGCAAGCTGTTGGGTGTTATCCGTTGACAGACTATCTGCCACAATAATTTTGTGTGGATAATCAATAAGCTGCTTACGGATACTGTCAATCGTCTTCTCAATACATTTAGATTCATTGAGTGTTTTAATACTCACTGAAATAAACGGTTTTTGGTCCATACAATTACCCTACGCAGCGAAGGACGGTTCGACGAATCACTAAACTTGATCCTAGTGATAAATAGAACAGGAATTGTAACATCGGTGTAATCATCAGTATCTGGCTATAAGGTAAGCTAATTAAGCAACCAATCGCAAAAGCGTTAAACGCCGGTGCAAAGCTCAATAACTGGAGATCCTGCTGGTCCAGTTGTTCAAGCGTCAGTAATGGCTTTGGCTGACAAACTTTCAGGATATAAATGAATAAGCTAATAAAGAGCAACGTACCGATCACCCCCACTTCCCACAGCAACATACTTAGGGAAGTCGAGTCGAGAATTAAGTTGTAGATAATATTCAAAAAGCCCGGCGACACCGTACTACCACTGTTAGTGGCATTGAGTCCGTAGCCAAATAACGTTCCTGAAAGCCCCCACAGATCGTTATTTTTCAACCAGAACAGGAACGTCGTAAAGCGCCCTAACTCACCGGTAGACATAATGTAGTTCGGATCAAAGATATAGCTTAAGGAGTCGATAAAAATACTTAACGAGCTTTTGGACGGATCGCCGCCGAACGCCGTAGAATAATAGTATGCGAGGATCACAATCGACAGGCTAATAAGCAACAGCATTCCCGCCACAATAACCAACAACGTCTTCAGATTGACCTTACTAACGTCTTTGACGTAGCTCGGTGAAAGCCACACCCACGCCAGGAATATAGGCGATAGCAGGATGACAAACTTCACTTCACCAATGATGCATAACCCGATACCGAGAACAATATGCAGCGCCATGGACTTGAACGTGGTGAGCCCATGCTTATATTCGGAGACTTTTAACAACATAATTAACAGGCAAAACAAGCCCATTGCGGCAGTATTCCCGCCCCCCATTGGGTCACCGCCAAACGTGCCAACCACGGAGTCCCATTTCTCATCTTCGCCGCGCACCGCAACGCGCTGGGGAACAACCAGTAAAACCTGATAAATCATTACCGGAATCTGCGCGTAAAACACCCAATACAGATAGCGCGTTGCGCGGTAAATCTGTGATTCCCTGCAAAAGCCCAGCAGCAAACAGATCATCACCAGCGACAGCGCAATTTCGTTTTTAAATGCCACAATCGCGACGGTGATCCCGCCCTGAATCAGCGTCGATGCTCCAGCCAGCACCAGAAACGAAAAGTACAACGCCAGGACAATCGTCTCCTGGGCATCCAGATGTAAGGAGCCATCACGCGTCTGCATCACCAATAATCCCACCATCAATAAGGTGAGGAAAAAAGGTATCCACAGCACTGACTGCATGCCGGTAAAGTATTGCACCAGGCCACACAGGATCAGCGTGACAAAGGTATAAACCTGTAAATAGTATCCGGTATTCAGCGTCATAGTATCACCGGCTTGTCTTTCAGGAGATTGGCCCGCTTATTCATTTTCAGATAAATGAAGGCGTAGCGAATAAATGTCAGTGAAGAAAACAAGATGACCGACGTTGCATAATCTTTATAAAAATAGGGCGTCACAACAAAAGCGAAGAGTACAATCGCCAGCTGTTCCAGTTGGATACGCAGAAAATAGCGATGGGAACCAAAAATAAGCTCTATCACCGTCAGAGGGCTTATCGCCAGCGCCGGGAATAAATAGGGCAACATGTAGCGTGACGTCTCAATGGAGTTTATCCAGTCTTCGCTAAAGCCGAGGCGCATCACAATCGGATAGAAAATAAAAACCCCAAGGGTACAGATAACCCCTAGTACCAGCAATAGCATACGTACCCTGGTATACTCCTGATAGTTGAAGGTATTATTTCTGAAGTCGATAGACCATTTAGAAAAAATAGTATTGCGCACCGCATTCCCGATGATCACCACCGGCGCCAGGCAAAAGCGGCTAACCACGGAAAAATAACCCGCCGTCAGCGCCGAGAACCAAAAGTTAATCAGCATAATAGGCAAATTGCTGCTGGCCATCGCCAGCACTTCCGCGCTGCCCACTTTGGTAATGTGATGAATATTCTGTTTGAAAAAATGCCAATTACTGGCGGGTCGCAGATGTCTGGCCGCCACCGAACGAATATCAAACGAATGCAAAATACAGCTTATGGTCAGCACCATCGTCGTACAGGCCCACGACCAATAAAACAGCTGCACATGATGCGTAACCAGAACCGAAAGTAATACCACCACAGAGACAGAAATACGCTGGAAGATCAGAAAACGAAAGTTGGCCGTGCGTAGCGACAGGTTTTCCGAGATTAAAACCCACGCCGTTGCCAGCGTCAGTAAATAGAGGAACAGAATGTTCTGGTGAAACAGCCACGCGGTCAGCACTGCGTACGGTAAGGCAATGATCGTGCTTTGTATTAAGCAAAACACGACATTCTGCACCAGTTCGTCATCCTGCTGTTTAGGAATTAACAGCTGTGATGCAAAGGTACACACCTGAGCGCCCACCACGGCGATGCTGTAGTTGAGCGCATAAAGCCCCACTTCAGCCATATCGTACTTGTGTGAAATCAACCAAATAGACAGTGCACCAATCAACTGCGAGATGACTGATGAACCGGCTATTGTGGAAGCGCTCTTCAGTAGACTCATACGCGGCCTGGCGTTGCCATCAGTTGATCGGTACTGAAGTTCAGTGAACGCAGACCCTCTTGCGTCTCAAGATCCTTTTCTTCAACAGCATTGAGCACCGCACCAATCACCACGCCGTTATTTTCCTCGATCTTATCCAGCGCGTTGGCGATTTGTCCCGCGGACCCCGCCCCGGCTTTCACAATGAAAACAACGCCATCGACGGCACGTTTGATCAGTTGAACATCCTGGCTCTGGTTCACGGCAGCAACATCAATAATGATGCGCTGATAATGCGATTTCAACTCGCGCATTAAGAGTTCAACATGCTCCGAAGACAGCATCAGTAAAGATGAGATGGTGTTCTTGCCGTGTGGAATAAAGTCGAGATTATCACTGAGTTTGATCCTCGCCTGTTCAAGCTCTGTCTCCCCGCGCAGCAGTTCCGCTAAGCCTGCGGATGTAGCTGACGCCAGCTCGGATGTGAGCCCACCAGTGTTAAAGAAATCTGCATCAATAAGCAGTGTTTTCTGGTCGAAACTAAAAGAGTTCGCTAACAGATTCGCCAACAAAGAACGCCCATCGCCGTGCTCCGTCGACGCCACGGCGAGCGTCTGTAAAGGTCGATTATCCAGCATAATCCGGGTACGGATACCGTGCACAATATCGGCATTAAGCGGGTTCTTCATGATCATGTCCCGCACCTGTGCGCGCCCTGAGGTTCCGCTAAAACGACGAATTTCACCCAGCGGAACAACATTGAGCCGTTTTTTCATGCGACTAAGGGTACCGATTGAGTTATCCATTGCCGCTTTGACAATGAAATACATGATGCTGAACACCACCACCAGCATGACCACCATCAGCAACAATAAAGATTTATTCGGTTTCGCCGGTTTTAACGCGGGTACCGCAGGGTCGTATAACACCGCATCGGCATTCACGCCGGACAGCGACAGCTCCTGAGTACGTTGATAAAGCGATTTATACAGGTCTTCCATTTTATCTAACGACAGCTTTTGACTGTTCCAGGCATCCCGTTTTGACGCCATTTTCTGGAAGATCTTTTTCTGCTCAATCACTTGCTGTTGATAGTTTTTTTCGTCCGCCAGCGCCGCCAGATATTGCTGACGTAAACCGACTTTCAGCTCGCCCAACACTCGTCCGGTCTGGCTTTGGATCGACTGAACATCGGCCTCGGCTTTTAAAATAGCGGGATTTTTTGGCCCATAGACTTTACGCTGTTCGGACAACGTTCGTTGCGCCTGAATCAACGCAATGCGCAAATCCTGGATCTGAGCGTGGTTAGAGACCGAAGGCAGCGAGATAACGCTCTCAAGGGACTTACCTCCCCCGTTCACCTCGTTATAGACGGATTCAGCGGCAACCCGACGCTGGGTCGCATCGGCCAGGCGATTAGTTACGATACTTAACTGCTCGGTTTCAAAACCATCGATACCACGGAAGGTCAGCAGACCGGCATTTTTCAGATAGCTGTCCATCTCGTCTTTTTGCTTAGCTATCGACTTCTGAATCTCTTCCATTTTTTCAAAATTCAGTTCGCGAGCTTTCTCCACCTTCAGACGTTTCTGCTCCACCGTATAGTTGATGAAAGCCTGCGCGACGCCGTTGGCAATGTCAGCCGCTACCTGAGGCGAAGTTGATTCATAGGTAATAGACGCCAGGTTCGTCGTACGAATACCAATGACATTCAGATTTTTCGCCAGCGTTTTCAGCGCTTGCTCCATTCTCAGTTGCCGACTTTCATTGCTATCAGCCCCCTGAGCACCGGCTTTTTCCCCGGTAAACTCCGGGTTTTCATCCAGCTTCATATCACGTACGGCTTGCTCCAGCACAATACGTGAATGCATCAACGCATATTGTGTTTCGTAGTAACCACTGCGTGTTGAATCGAAACCATCAACCTGTGGAAACGGAGAAACGTTATCAGCCTGCGCCTTAATCAGCACCGTCGCCGTTGAAACATACTTTGAAGACATCATGCTGATTAACGGATACGCGACGACCCCGGCAACGATACCGGCCAGCGCGATTTTCCAGGCGTTCTTTTTCAGCTCTTTGGCAAAGCGGGAGAATTCGACACTGCTTTCTCGTTTTTTGCCGTTTTCCACTATTGATAGTTTCATCGTCAGAAGAACCCCATGCCAATAATCACGACATCCCCAGGATGAACAGAGTGCGTTAAATCGACATTCTCAAGCAGCTGATTGCTCCCTGACAGGCGAATGTTGATATCTTTTCGGTCAGCACGATCTGTAAATCCACCCGCCTGCGCAATAGATTTCTCGACGGTAAGCCCTGGCTCATAAGCGAAGCCATTTGGACTTTTTACCTCACCTGAAACATAGTATTTGCGGAACTCGGCAATACTCACCGTCACCATTGGAGATGTAAAATAATCTCCGGTCAGGCGTTGAGTTAATTCTTTAGTCACTTGATCAACGGTTTTATCTTGTAATTTAAGAGCACCAACAAACGGGAAATTAATTTCCCCGCTCTTATCCAAAATAAACCGCATCGTCATATCGGGTTGACCATGAACAGCGATATTGACCGTATCCCCCGCCCCAAGTCGGTAATCCTGCTGAACAGTAGCAGGATCGTCCATTAATCGCGGGCTGGACGCTGTGCATCCGACCAACAGGATACTGAATAGCAAAACCGCGCACAGTTCTATTATTTTCATTTTAGATCTGAACCTTAGCTTTAAGCATAATCATAGAATTATCATAACCCAACGTTCTAATGACTTCCTGATTGTCGTTGGGACCGATATAAAACGAGTCAGTATCCTTATTCGAATTTAATGTATCTATCTGATATTTAATCTCAAAATTAACCGACGGTGTGTAGTCATAGCTCATGGTGACGCTAAACACGCCATCTTTATCATGTCGATCCTTGTTCTGTTTTTTATAGTCTTCCGAAGTGAATGAGTAGTCCAATAAAGTAGAAAAACGAGTGCCTAACCAGAAATGCTGGTAAGAAAGGCCATACTGGGTCACTAAAATATATCCCCCAACTTCCGATGGGTCTTTAATGCTTTGCGCAGAGTGGGCCGTGAAAACAGACTGTTGTAACGGCTTCCACTCCGCTTTTATGTCCCAGTTTAGACCATTAAAATCATGCGAGTTTGCGTTGTTTTCAAATGTTTTATACAACCATGAAATATTCATGTCGACATTGGTTTTCCCCGTCAACTGCGACTTCAGGCCATACAGTAAATAATACTCATTAGTGTCTTTTTCTGAGTTGTTATCATAGCGACGCTGGTTAGTAATAAAGCTATAGCGAAAGCGCGTTCTGGATGAGTATTGGTCAAAAACTTCCGCTATCAGGCTATTTTCATGCCATTCCTGTTCCTGAATATAATTGTAGAAGTCCTCACTGCTGTCCCGAACATCAGAGGTGTTACCGAAAGTCAGTTTTTTGTATAACAACGCCAGTTCCGCTTTGCCGCGACCATCAGGCGCACCGTAGCTGTAGCGCAATTCACTATTGATAAAATTCGTCGTCAGCGGAGATTTAATCCCATACTGCTCAAACTGACTCGGTAGAAACCCCTCGGTGATGTCACGACCGCGGGATTCATGCCCAAGCGAATCCTCCAGATTGAGGGTTAAGCCATGCTTGAGTCCATAACGCCAGGCACCGTTAAAACGGAAAAAATGATCGTTGTAGTTATCAGCAGAATCGCTTGAGTAATTACGATAATCCCCAGAGTACATCAGCAAATACTTATCCTGACCACGCTCTCCAATCATGCTCAGAACGGGCGCCGCACTCTGAAACGATGAACCGATAGCATCGCTGCTATGTGGCTGATAAGACACGTTATCATTATAACCATAGTCCACAGCGACCTTGCCCTGGAAGTCTATCCCCGCAAAGCCAATGTGTGATTTCGGTGTTAAATCAGCCCATGCGGACTGCGATATCACGATTCCGGTAATAACGAGTAATTTAGTATGCATTCTTACCGACAAATCCTTTGAAAATAGTTTTAATAATAATTTTTATATCCAGCCATAACGACCAGTTTTGAATGTACTCAATATCGTACTGAACCCTTTTTTCCATCTTATAAAGCGCATCGATCTCCCCGCGGAACCCGTTGATCTGCGCAAGCCCAGTGATCCCTGGCTTAACTTTATGGCGAATCATGTAATTTTCGACCTGTTTTCGGTACTGCTCATTATGCGTAACCGCATGAGGCCTGGGACCGACAATCGACATACTTCCCTGCAAAACATTAATAAATTGAGGGAGTTCATCCAGCGAAGTGCGGCGCAAAAAGCTCCCGAATTTGGTTACCCGCGGATCGTTTTTAGTGGCCTGAATAACCGTATCGGAATTCTCCATGACGCGCATAGAACGAAATTTCCAGACCTTAATTTTTTGCCCACTCAAGCCATAGCGGTCCTGTTTGAAAAAAACCGGCCCACGGGACGTGAGTTTGATACCAATGGCAATCGCCAGCATCAGGGAGGAAATCATCACCATAATGATGCTGCCAAGAACCAAATCTTCCGCCCGCTTAATAAACGAGCCCGCCCCCTCAAAAGGTGAACTAAAGATACCGATAGTTTGCAGATTGTGGATGGAGCGTAACTTGGACATGTTGTTACTGTAGGTATAAAAGTCAGGGACAATATAGGTATCTACGGTGGTGTCTGACATCATGGCCAAAAAGTGACGAATACGATGTAAAGCAACCATCGGTAAAGCAATATAGATTTCGTCTATGTTTCCCTTCTTGGCTTCCTCGACCAGATTGATCACCGGACCACGAAAGGGGCTTTTAACCTTATCAACGACATCGCCACAGCGAGATAAGGCGCGCTCATCATAAAAGGCCAGATCTAATGTGATATTGGCGTATTCATTCATTAGAGCGGTTTCTGCGGCCAGACCATTGTCGGTCAGACCAATAATCGCCACACGGATACTCTTTTTCGTTGAATACTTAAAAATAAAAAAACGAATGTAGTAAAGAAAAGGTAATGGAATGAAGTACCAGTAAATAATAGCTGAATAAAAAGGGGAAGGCAGTCTGTCTAAGTAGCCCAGTGACTCAGGTTCAGCCACCGTCATACTGACCAGTTCGTTAAAAAAAATCGCCAGCAGCGTACAAAAAACCAAGCGCTTTTGATTACGTAAACCGATCGTCTTAATCTTTTGCTGGTACATTTTAATGTATTCAGCAAACAGCAAGAAAAAGATTGAGAAGAGAAGACTCAAAATGGCAATGGTGTTAAAGGGCACCAAACCCAGCAGATGGGCGCTAAAAATTAACGTCACATTGATAACAATGAAATCGACCAGTTTTAAAAAGACTGGATATCCTTGGCTGCTAATCTTTAGCGATTTTTTAAGCATATCTCAGCCCATTATTTATTGATCTTTAATTGTTTTTTTCTCATTTCATGTTGCTAATTATATCACAAGTCTAAAAAACGCAATGGTACATTGTCAGTAAATGTAAAAAATAATACTCATTACTGTGACAACACTCCCCAGTGAAATCGTATCTATATGATTTTAATGCAGATGACATCAATAGAAGTTTTATCTACCTCAGCAAAAAAGATAACCTTTAACAACATTTTCGCTATTGACAGATAACATCTCATGGTCTATGAAAAAGTGTTTTATGTATGATAAATTGCACAAAAGTATTGTTTCAGTGACGTTGAATCACCTTAGAGTTGCTGTTTAATACCGTAATTAAAATAAAAACAGCTGCCTTACGACAACATTTCAAATGATATTAATAATACAATTAATTACTTTTTATTATAATTAAACAACAAATATCATCATCATGAATACATCATACGGTAACGCTTAAAAAGCGTACCCGAACCCTCAGCCCACCTAATGTCTCACTACGCGTTAGCTGAGGATGCGTGCGATGCAGACGAGCAATATCATTGACCAGCGCCAGACCAATCCCGGCGCCTGGGAGATTGCCTACGTTATCAAGACGATGAAACGGTAGCAGGGCCTGATGAACCATCTGCTCATCTATGCCCGGCCCGCTATCTTCGACCACCAGCACCACGGCCTCTCCTTCTCGTTGCAGCCGGGCGGTCACCATCCCCTGCGACGGCGTGTATTTCAGTGCGTTATCCAGCAGATTCCCACACAGTTCACCGAGCAGCACTTCATCTCCCTCAACCCACACCGCGTCCTGTTCCCCTTCATAACCCAGATCGATCCCTTTACTACGCGACTGCGCCAGTCGGGTAAAACAGCTGGTTTGCACCACCTCATACAGATTAACCGGCGAGAAATGCCTTTCCCCCTGCTCCTTGCGCTTCACCGCAGACAGCTGCAACAGCCTCTCCGTCAGTTGAATGGTATTATCGAGCGTGCTACTCATGGCTTGTAAACTCTCATACCATTGCCGCGGTTCGACGCTGGCGAGAGCCACCGATGCCTGAGTTTTCAGTACCGCCAACGGCGTTTTGAGCTGATGGGAAGCATCCGCGCTGAAGCGCTCCTGGCGAGAGATCAGACCGCGAAGTCGGTCCAGATAACGGTTGAATGCCACAATCAGCAGACGGGTTTCCGACCACGGCAGCAGCTCCGGCAGCGGCGTCAGCAGGCCTGGCTCACGACGCACCATCAGCGATGACAGCTGGCGCATCGGGCGTAGCACCCGGCGCAGCAGCCAGCCAACCAGCACCAGAGTCAGTAGCACCAGCAGCCCTTGCGAAACCCACGAGGAAAACAGCAGCTGTCGCGCCAGATAACGCCGCGATTGCAGCGTTTCGGCAACATAAATCTCCGCCATGCCGACAATGCCGCCTTCGTTGACGGGCTGCAGCAGACGTGCCACGCGGATTGCCTCACCGCGATATTCGGTGTGATAAAACCATGCCAGCGCCGGGTAAAGACGCGTGCGCGAGGTGGCAGGCGGCATCGCCGGTAAATCGTCATAACCCGAGATAACCTTCCCCGCCGGATCAACCACTTTGTAATACAGTCGGTCGTTCATATTCAGTTCAAAGCTGTCCAGCACCACCCATGGCACGTTCACTTCCAGCTGTTTATTGCGCACCACCAGCCGCTCGGAGACGGTCCTGGCGGATGAGAGTAGTGTCCGGTCATACGCCTGGGTCGCCGCCTGTAGCGCACTGACATAGCTGTTAAATGCCGACAGGCCCCACAGCAACATTAGCGGCAGGCCCAGAAACATCAGCAGTTGCAGGTACAACGATTGGGGTTTAACCCACTTCATCGCTACGCTCCAGCACATAGCCCAGACCACGCAGCGTAGCAATACGCACATCGCTTCCCTGTAGCTTTTTACGTAAGCGATGGATATACAGCTCAATGCTTTCGGGACTAACCTCATCACTCAGGCTGAAGACCTGCTCAAACAACTGCTGACGTGAAACCGGCCGCAACCGACGGTACATCAGCACCGTCAACAGCGCCTGTTCACGTGGCGTGAGCGCCAACGGCTGCCCCTGCAACAGAAAATAGCCTTCATCGTGAAACGCCAGCTCCCCCAGTTGCTGTATGCCTTGCACCTGTCCCGCACTGCGACGCAGCAAGGCCCGCAGCCGGGCATCCAGTTCCTCGATTTCAAACGGCTTTGCCAGATAATCATCGGCTCCGACGTTCAACCCTTTCACCCTATCGGCCACCGCGCTACGCGCCGTCAGCAGCAAGACAGGAAGCGTCTGCCCGCGTTTGCGCAGCCGCTGAACGACTTCCAGGCCATCCAGACCGGGCATATTGATGTCCAGCACCGCCAGCGCATACGTTTCGCTATGTAAAAGATGGTCGGCTGCCAGGCCATCAAACACACAGTCAACGGCAAAACCGTTTTGCACCAGCGCTTTCTCCAGCCAGTGAGCTAACTCACGGTTATCTTCCGCTAATAAGAGACGCATATCACATCCTGTAAAGTTTCTGCCGCATTGAAAGGGAATTGAAAGGTTAATGTTTTAACAATCACGCAACCGAACTGCTACACATCGGCTCACATAATCACAAAAATCTTCTTCCGTACCTGAAAATCCGGTTTTCCGGTGTGAGGATAAACAATGAAAAAACAGTTATTTCGTACCCTTACTGCAAGCATTTTACTGATGAGTACCTCTGTACTGGCGGAACAAGCGCCGTCGCGCACTGAATGTATCGCCCCTGCTAAACCCGGCGGTGGTTTCGATCTCACCTGTAAGCTGATTCAGGTGAGTTTGATGGAAACCGGCGCTATCGAAAAACCGATGCGCGTGACCTACATGCCCGGCGGCGTTGGCGCTGTGGCCTATAACGCGATTGTTGCCCAACGCCCGGCTGAAGCAGGCACCGTGGTGGCCTTCTCCGGCGGCTCCTTGCTGAATCTGTCACAGGGCAAGTTTGGTCGCTACGGCGTGGATGATGTCCGCTGGCTGGCCAGTGTGGGTACCGATTACGGCATGATTGCCGTACGTCAGGACGCGCCATGGAAGACGCTGAAAGATCTGCTGACAGCCATGGAAAAAGATCCCAACAGCGTGGTCATTGGTGCTGGCGCCTCTATCGGTAGCCAGGACTGGATGAAGTCGGCGTTGCTGGCGCAAAAAGCCAATGTCGATCCGCACAAGATGCGCTACGTGGCCTTTGAAGGCGGTGGCGAACCGGTTACCGCATTGATGGGAAATCACGTACAGGTGGTTTCCGGCGATCTCAGTGAGATGGTGCCTTACCTCAGCGGCGACAAAATCCGCGTGCTCGCAGTGTTCTCTGATGAACGCCTGCCGGGCCAGTTAGCCAACGTACCAACCGCTAAAGAGCAGGGTTATGACCTCGTGTGGCCTATCATTCGTGGCTTCTACGTTGGGCCAAAAGTCAGCGACGCCGAGTATCAGTGGTGGGTTGATGCCTTTAACAAACTCCAGCAGACCGATGAGTTTAAAAAGCAGCGCGATCTGCGCGGTCTGTTTGAGTTCAACATGAGCGGCAAACAGCTCGACGACTACGTGAAAAAGCAGGTCACGGATTATCGTGAGCAGGCGAAAGCCTTCGGTCTGGCGAAGTAAACGCAGAGGCAAAGATGATGAGCGATCGTATTTTCGCAGGTATCTGGCTGTTGCTCTGCATAGCCGGGCTGTTCGTAGCCTGGCAAATCAGCAGCGAATACAGCTATGAGCCGGTTGGCCCGCGTCCCTTCCCGCTTGGCATTATCAGTCTGATGCTGGTCTGCGCCGTGGCGCTGCTGTTGCGCCATCCGGACACCATCAGTTGGCCCCGTCGCCACGTGCTGCAAAAGCTGCTGACGATGGTCATTGTTCTGTTGATGTACGCCTGGGGTTTTGAGTGGCTCGGTTTTCCCATCGCCACCGCCATTCTCACCGTGGTGATTGGCATGCTGTTCGGCGCAACCATCCCGGCTGCGGGTATTTCCGGCGCGGTGCTCGGCATTCTGCTGTGGTTTGCCTTCGACCGACTGCTTGACGTCACCTTACCACTCGGCGCCTGGCTGGGTTAACGGAGAAACGATGGATACCTGGATTTATCTTTCTCAGGGTTTCGCGGTGGCAATGACGCCGGAAAACCTGGTCATCGCCTTGATAGGCTGTTTTGTCGGCACCATTGTGGGTTTGTTGCCTGGCCTTGGGCCGATCAACGGCGTGGCGATTCTGCTGCCGTTGGCCTTTGCGCTGCATCTGCCCGCAGAATCCGCGCTGATCCTGCTGGCTACAGTCTACATAGGCTGTGAATATGGCGGGCGCATCTCCTCCATTCTGCTGAATGTTCCTGGCGATGCGGCGGCGATTATGACCGCGCTGGATGGTTACCCGATGGCGCAGCAAGGGCGCGGTGGCGTGGCGCTCTCTATCTCGGCGGTCAGCTCTTTCTTTGGTTCGCTTATCGCCATCGGCGGCATCATTCTGTTTGCCCCAGCGCTAGCCCAATGGTCGCTGGCCTTCGGTCCGGCGGAATACTTTGCCTTAATGGTTTTCGCCATTGCCTGTCTCGGCAGCATGATGGCGCAAAATCCGCTGAAATCATTTCTGGCAGCGCTTATCGGTCTCGGACTTGCGACCGTCGGCGTAGACGCCAACACCGGGGTTTATCGCTTTACTTTTGACAGTGTCCATCTCTCCGACGGTGTGCAGTTTATCGTGGTGGTGATTGGGCTGTTCTCTGTCTCTGAAATATTGTTAATGCTGGAACATACCAGCAGTGGCCAGACGCTGGTGCGTAAAACGGGCCGCATGTTGTTCAACGCCAAAGAAGGCGCACAGTGCGTAGGGGCCACCCTGCGTTCATCAGTGATTGGCTTTTTCGTCGGCGTTCTGCCTGGCGCTGGCGCCACCATTGCCAGTGCCATCACCTACATGACCGAGAAAAAGCTCAGCGGCAACAGCGACAGCTTTGGCAAGGGGGATATTCGTGGCGTAGCGGCGCCAGAAGCCGCCAATAACGCCTCGGCCTGCGGCTCTTTTATTCCGATGCTGACGCTCGGCGTTCCAGGTTCCGGCACCACGGCGGTAATGATGGGGGCGCTGACCCTGTACAACATCACCCCCGGTCCGGCGATGTTCACCGAACAGCCGGATATCGTTTGGGGACTGATTGCGGCGCTGCTGATTGCCAACGTGATGCTACTGGTGATGAACATCCCGCTGATCGGTCTGTTTACCCGTATGCTGACTATTCCACTGTGGTTTTTGGTGCCCGCTATCGCCGCAGTCTCAGCGGTAGGCGTGTACGCCGTTCACAGCACCACCTTCGATTTGGTATTGATGGTCGCCCTCGGCGTGCTGGGCTACATCCTGCGTAAAATGCACTTCCCAATGTCGCCATTGATTCTGGGCTTCGTTCTCGGGGAAATGCTGGAGCAGAACCTGCGCCGGGCGTTGTCTATCAGTAACGGCAGTATGGATATTCTGTGGGCCAGCGGCGTGGCGAAAGTGCTGCTGGTGATGGCGGTACTGGTTATCGTGGTCCCGCCGGTGCTGCGCATGATCCGTAAACGCAACAGCAAACCGCAGGTGGATATCGGTTAATAATATGCCGGATGGCGGCGCTATTGCGCCCTATCCGGCCTACAATTTGGCTCGGTTGTAGGCCGGATAAGTGCAACGCCATCCGGCATTTTTATTTTCCGCGCAGCCCCTGCGTTCCTTCCAGCACATGTTCAACAAACCGTGTCAGCTTAGGCAACGGACGCAGATCCTGTCGCCACAGCAAATGAATTGGCCGCGGCTGCGGCGTAAACCCTTCCAGGATCCGAATCAATTTCCCCGTAGCCAGTTCTTGCGCCAGCAGCACCTCAGGTTGCAATAACAGCCCAGCCCCCGCTACTGCCGCCATACGCAGGCCATGACCATCGTTACAGCGCAGGATCGCATCGCGCTTCCATCTGACCTCCCCCGTCACGCCAGGCAGTATCCACTCGTTTCGAGCCGTCCACACGGTATGGGACAGGCACAGATGATCCACCAGATCCGCGGGCGTCCGGGGGGTGCCATGGCGAGCAAGATAATCTGGCGAAGCACAAATTGCCATACGGTAGGGACACAGGTATTTCGCCACCACGTCAGTCTGATGGATATCGCCAATGCGGATCGCCAGATCGACACCTTCATTCACCAGATCAACCATCCGGTTGGTGAGATCCAGTTCAATACGCACCTCTGGCCAGGTCTGTAAAAACGCAGCGGCCAGCGGCGAGATCACGCAAGCGCCAAAAGAAGTGGGCGCGCTAATGCGCAGCGTCCCCGCAGGTGCCAGCCGCAGACGCTCTACCGAACGTTCGGCTATCGATACCTGCTCCAGCACGCGACGGGCTTCTTCAAAATAGACGCGTCCGGCATCGGTCAGACTCTGGCGGCGCGTATTGCGCTCCAGCAAACGCGTGCCGAGCTGCGCTTCCAGTTGGGTGATATATTTTCCCACCATCACCGCAGACATCTCGAGCCTCGTCGCCGCAGAAGTAAAGCTCCCACTCTCCACCACGGCGACAAACGTTTCCATGCCGCGCAGTTTATCCATATTACAAACCCCTGGTTAGTAATCATCTAACTTTTAGCCAGTTTATCTGATTTCATTTTCATTAAAGAATAGCGGCTCACACTATTGCGGAGGTGGTTATGAAAATCGTCATTATTGGTGCCAGTGGTACAGTGGGTCGCGCAGTTACGCAAGCATTGAGCCGTAAACATGAGGTAGTCCGCGTGGGTCGCACTCAGGGTGATTACCAGGTCGATATCACCTCGCAGGAGAGTGTCGAGGCCTTGTTTGAAAAAGTCGGTCGGGTAGATGCGATCGTTTCCGCCACCGGTAATCTGTTCTTTGGGCCGCTGTCGACAATGACCGACCAGGACTTTAATCAGGGGCTTCAGGATAAACTATTAGGCCAGATACGCCTGGCATTAACCGGGCAGCATTTCCTGAATGATGGCGGATCGATAACGTTAATTAGCGGCATTATCGCCCACGAGCCCATCGCCCAGGGGACAAACGCCGCAACGATCAATGCCGGGCTGGAAGGGTTTGTTCGCGCCGCGGCCTGTGAACTAGGCCATGGTCAACGCATTAACCTGATAAGTCCGACCGTGCTGAGTGAGTCCGCCGAAGCTTACGACAGTTTCTTCCCGGGCTTTGAAAGCGTGCCCGCCACCACCGTCGCCAACGCCTACCGCCGCAGTGTGGAAGGCATCCAAACCGGGCGTATTTATAAAGTCGGTTACTGACTTTGCCGCTGCCGTTGACACATCACCAACGGCAGCGTGATTAACCCACTGTTTTAAAATACTTTATCTTTTCCCTCGCATTAACCCACACCCTTCATAATGTTAAATATTTGTTGTTTTTGATCACAAATAATAAACAAACAAGCTCATTCTGTGCGCGTTTTTCAAAAATGTAGATATTTTTAATTTATGGCTACGAAACGAGCTGCGCCATATCTCCCTGACAATCTACTGAGAGGAACGATTTGATGAACGCACTGACTGCCGTAAAACCGAACGCTGAAGATCCAGCCCAGCACTACAGCGGTTTCACGCTGAAACCGTCAGCCCAATCCCCACGCCTGCTGGAGCTGACTTTTTCTGCTGAGACCACTGAGCAATTTCTGCAGGCCGTCGCGCAGTGGCCGGTTCAGGCGCTGGAATACAAATCCTTCTTGCGCTTCAAAGTGGGCAAGATCCTCGACGACCTGTGCGGCAATCAGTTACAGCCCCTGCTGCTGAAAACCCTGCTCGATCGTGCCGAAGGCGCACTGCTAATCAATGCCGTTGGCGTAGACGACGTGGCGCAGGCGGAAGAGATGGTCAAGCTGGCAACGGCGGTAGCGCACCTCATCGGACGCTCTAATTTTGATGCGATGAGCGGTCAATATTACGCACGTTTTGTGGTGAAAAACGTCGATAACTCAGACAGCTATCTGCGCCAGCCTCACCGAGTAATGGAATTGCACAACGACGGAACCTACCTCGAAGAAATCACCGATTACGTGCTGATGATGAAGATCGACGAGCAGAACATGACCGGCGGTAACTCGCTGCTGCTGCACCTCGACGACTGGGAGCATCTGGATCAGTACTTTACCCATCCTCTGGCACGTCGCGCCATGCGCTTTGCCGCACCGCCAAGCAAAAACGTCAGTCAGGAAGTGTTCCATCCGGTATTTGACGTTGACCAGCAGGGCCGCCCGGTAATGCGCTACATCGACCAGTTCGTCCAGCCAAAAGACTATGAAGAAGGCGTCTGGCTGAGCGACCTGTCCGATGCGCTGGAAACCAGCAAGAGCATTATTTCCGTTCCGGTTTCAGTAGGTAAATTCCTGCTGATCAACAACCTGTTCTGGCTGCACGGCCGCGATCGTTTCACTTCGCATCCGGACTTGCGCCGCGAACTGATGCGCCAGCGTGGTTATTTTGCGT
Source organism: Citrobacter sp. Cpo126 (assembly GCF_030332445.1). Classification (NCBI taxonomy): domain Bacteria; kingdom Pseudomonadati; phylum Pseudomonadota; class Gammaproteobacteria; order Enterobacterales; family Enterobacteriaceae; genus Citrobacter; species Citrobacter sp. Cpo126. The sequence goes on along the minus strand of NZ_JAOWHT010000042.1, from coordinate 112,625 downwards.
ACGCGACCAACCACTACCAGACCCATCAGTAAGCGCGAAGGAAAAGCGGATGTATGATTTTGTGATTATTGGCGGCGGCATTATCGGCATGTCGACCGCCATGCAACTGATTGATGTCTATCCGGACGCCAGAATCGCGCTACTGGAAAAAGAGTCCGGCCCGGCCTGCCACCAGACGGGCCACAACAGCGGCGTCATTCATGCCGGGGTCTATTACACCCCCGGCAGCCTGAAGGCACAGTTTTGCCTGGCCGGAAATCGCGCCACAAAAGCCTTTTGCGACCAAAACAGCATCCGCTACGACGTCTGCGGAAAAATGCTGGTTGCCACCTCCGCTCTGGAAATGGAGCGCATGCGCGCGCTTTGGGATCGCACCGCCGCTAACGGTCTGGAGCGCGAATGGCTAAATGCGCAGGAACTTCGCGAGCGTGAACCCAATATCACCGGACTGGGCGGCATTTTTGTCCCGTCGAGCGGGATTGTCAGCTACCGCGAAGTCACCGCCGCGATGGCGAAGATTTTCCAGGCCAAAGGCGGTGAGATTATTTACAACGCCGAGGTCAGCGCGCTGAAAGAGCATGCTGCGGGCGTAATTGTCCGTACCCGTCAGGGCCAGGAATATGAAGGCGCGACGCTGATTAGCTGTTCTGGCCTGATGGCGGACCGACTGGTAAAAATGCTCGGCGTTGAACCTGGCTTTATCATCTGTCCGTTCCGGGGCGAATATTTCCGCCTGGCGCCAGAACATAATCAGATAGTTAACCATTTGATCTACCCCATCCCCGACCCGGCGATGCCGTTTCTCGGCGTTCATCTGACCCGGATGATTGACGGCAGCGTCACCGTCGGCCCCAACGCGGTACTGGCATTTAAACGTGAAGGCTACCGTAAACGTGACTTCTCGCTCAGCGATACGCTGGAGATCCTCGGCTCTTCTGGTATTCGCCGCGTGCTGCAAAACAACCTGCGCTCAGGGCTTGGCGAAATGAAGAATTCGCTGTGCAAAAGCGGTTATCTGCGGCTGGTACAAAAGTACTGCCCGAGCCTGACGCTTAAGGATCTGCAGCCGTGGCCTGCGGGCGTACGGGCACAGGCGGTATCACCTGATGGCAAGCTTATCGACGATTTTCTGTTTGTCACCACGCCACGCTCAATTCACACCTGTAACGCCCCTTCTCCGGCAGCAACGTCGGCAATCCCTATCGGCGCACATATTGTCAGCAAAGTTCATGCGCTGCTGGAGAACCAGAGTAACCCCGGACGCACGCTGCGTGCGGCACGTAGCGTGGAGACATTACACGCCGCATTTACCCGTTAAACCGATTAAGACAGGAAGCAATCATGCAACTTAACGATCCAACCTTATTTCGCCAGCAGGCACTGATCGACGGCAACTGGCGTGACGCCAACAGCGGCGAGACCATCGCGGTGACCAATCCCGCCAACGGTCAGCAATTGGGTAGCGTACCTAAAATGGGGGCAGATGAAACCCGCGAAGCGATTAACGCCGCTAACCGCGCCCTGCCAGCCTGGCGTGCGCTGACCGCCAAAGAGCGAGCCAATATCCTGCGCCGCTGGTTCAACCTGATGATTGAGCATCAGGACGATCTCGCCCGCCTGATGACCCTGGAACAGGGTAAACCGCTGGCGGAGGCCAAAGGCGAAATCACCTATGCAGCCTCATTTATTGAGTGGTTTGCCGAAGAGGGCAAACGCATCTATGGCGATACGATCCCTGGCCATCAGGCTGATAAACGCCTGATCGTCATTAAGCAGCCGATCGGCGTTACCGCCGCGATTACGCCGTGGAACTTCCCCTCAGCGATGATCACCCGTAAAGCCGGTCCGGCGCTGGCAGCAGGCTGTACGATGGTGCTTAAACCCGCCAGTCAAACCCCCTACTCCGCACTGGCGCTGGCAGAACTGGCTAATCGCGCCGGGATCCCGGCTGGCGTTTTCAGCGTGGTGACTGGTTCTGCGAGCGCGGTCGGCAACGAGCTAACAGGCAACCCGCTGGTACGCAAGCTGTCATTTACCGGCTCGACCGAAATCGGCCGTCAGTTAATGCAGCAGTGTGCCAAAGACATCAAAAAGGTATCGCTGGAGCTGGGCGGCAATGCGCCGTTTATCGTCTTTGACGATGCCGATCTCGATAAAGCCGTGGAAGGTGCGCTGGCATCGAAGTTCCGTAACGCCGGGCAAACCTGCGTCTGCGCCAATCGCCTGTACGTGCAGGACGGCGTGTATGAGCGTTTTGCCGAAAAACTCCAGCAGGCGGTGAGCAAGCTGCATCTCGGCGATGGTCTGCAACCTGACGTCACCACCGGACCGCTGATCGACGAGAAAGCGGTTGCCAAAGTGCAGGAACACATCGCCGACGCTCTGGATAAAGGCGCACGCATTATCGCGGGCGGTAAACCTCATGCACTCGGCGGTAACTTCTTCCAGCCCACCATTCTGGTAGATGTGCCTGATAACGCGAAGGTCGCCAAAGAAGAAACCTTCGGCCCGCTGGCTCCGCTGTTTCGTTTTAAAGACGAAGCTGACGTCATCGCTCAGGCCAACGACACCGAGTTTGGTCTGGCCGCCTATTTCTACGCCCGTGATTTAAGCCGCGTCTTCCGCGTTGGCGAAGCGCTGGAGTACGGCATCGTCGGGATTAACACCGGCATTATCTCCAACGAAGTCGCCCCGTTTGGGGGGATAAAAGCCTCCGGTCTTGGCCGTGAAGGATCGAAATACGGCATCGAAGACTACTTAGAAATCAAATACATGTGCATCGGCCTTTAATAAAACAAATACTGGAGAACACCTGATGAGCACCAACAAAGAACTCATGCAACGTCGCAGCAACGCCGTTCCCCGTGGCGTAGGCCAGATCCACCCTATTTTTGCCGAGCGGGCAGAAAACTGTCGGGTCTGGGACGTTGAAGGCCGGGAATTCCTCGACTTTGCTGGCGGTATTGCGGTACTGAACACCGGTCACCTGCATCCGCAGATCGTCTCTGCGGTAGAAGCGCAGTTGAAAAAGCTGTCCCATACCTGTTTCCAGGTGCTGGCCTATGAGCCGTACCTGGAGCTGTGCGAAATCATGAACAAGAAAGTGCCGGGTGATTTCGCCAAGAAAACCCTGCTGGTGACCACCGGTTCTGAAGCGGTAGAAAACGCGGTGAAAATCGCCCGCGCCGCCACCAAGCGTACGGGGACTATCGCATTTAGCGGCGCTTACCACGGTCGTACCCACTACACCCTGTCACTGACCGGGAAAGTCAATCCGTACTCCGCCGGAATGGGGCTGATGCCGGGCCACGTGTATCGCGCGCTTTATCCTTGCCCGCTGCACGGCATCAGTGAAGATGATGCTATCGCCAGCATTCACCGCATTTTCAAAAACGATGCCGCGCCAGAAGACGTCGCCGCCATCGTGATTGAACCCGTTCAGGGTGAAGGCGGCTTTTACGCAGCCTCTCCTTCCTTTATGCAACGGCTGCGCGCCATTTGTGACGAACACGGGATCATGCTGATTGCCGATGAAGTACAGAGCGGTGCGGGCCGTACCGGTACGCTGTTTGCCATGGAGCAGATGGGCGTAGCGCCCGATCTCACCACCTTCGCCAAATCCATCGCCGGAGGCTTCCCGCTGGCGGGCGTGACCGGACGCGCCGAAGTCATGGACGCAATCCCACCGGGCGGTCTGGGCGGTACCTATGCCGGTAACCCAATTGCCTGCGCCGCCGCGCTGGCGGTACTGAACATTTTTGAACAGGAAAATCTGCTGCAAAAAGCCAACGAGCTGGGGCAAACCCTGCGCGAAGGCCTGCTGGCTATCGCGGAAACCCATCGCGAGATTGGCGACGTACGCGGGCTGGGCGCGATGATTGCTATCGAACTGTTCGAAAACGGCGACCACACGAAACCAGACGCCAAACTGACTGCGGAAGTGGTGGCGCGTGCACGCGAGAAAGGACTGATCCTGCTTTCCTGCGGACCTTACTACAACGTGCTGCGCATTCTTGTCCCGCTGACTATTGAAGATGCGCAAATCCGCCAGGGGCTGGACATTATCGCCCAATGTTTTGCCGAGGCAAAGCAAGGTTAAACCCCCGAATAAAAACGGGAAATTGTAGGCCGGATAAAGCGCAAGCGCTGCCATCCGGCAATGTTGTGATGCCCGGTGGCGCTACGCTTACCGGGCCTACGGGTAAGGTGCAGGAAGCGACGTCAATAACAATAACGAGGTTTAAAGATGGGGCAAGTGTCACAATCACATGATTTAGGGGGCGGGCTGAAATCACGCCACGTCACCATGCTGTCTATTGCCGGGGTAATCGGCGCAAGTCTGTTCGTCGGTTCAAGTGTGGCGATTGCAGAAGCCGGTCCCGCAGTATTATTAGCCTATCTGTTCGCCGGATTGCTGGTGGTGATGATTATGCGCATGCTGGCCGAAATGGCCGTTGCCACCCCGGATACCGGTTCTTTTTCCACTTACGCCGATAAGGCCATTGGCCCGTGGGCGGGTTACACCATCGGCTGGTTGTACTGGTGGTTCTGGGTGTTAGTTATCCCTCTGGAAGCGAATATTGCCGCCATCATTCTGCACTCCTGGGTACCGGGCATTCCTATCTGGCTGTTTTCTCTGGTTATCACGCTGGCGTTAACCGGCAGTAACTTACTGAGCGTTAAAAATTACGGTGAATTCGAGTTCTGGCTGGCGCTGTGCAAAGTGATTGCCATTCTGGCGTTTATTACCCTCGGTGCGGCGGCGATTAGCGGTTTCTACCCTTATGCCGATGTTAGCGGAGTTTCACGCCTGTGGGATCAGGGCGGCTTTATGCCCAACGGTTTTGGCGCCGTGATCAGCGCGATGTTGATCACCATGTTCTCCTTTATGGGCGCAGAGATAGTTACCATCGCCGCCGCCGAATCCGATACCCCGGATAAACATATCGTTCGCGCCACCAACTCGGTTATCTGGCGTATCTCTATCTTCTATCTGTGCTCTATTTTTGTGGTGGTGGCGCTGATCCCGTGGAACATGCCGGGCCTGAAAGAAGTCGGTTCTTATCGCTCGGTGCTGGAGCTACTGCATATCCCGCACGCGAAATTGATCATGGACTGCGTCATTTTACTGTCGGTGACCAGCTGTCTTAACTCCGCACTGTATACGTCATCGCGTATGCTCTACTCCCTTAGCCGCCGTGGCGATGCCCCCGCCTTTATGGGTAAAACGAACCGCAGCAAAACGCCTTATGTGGCGGTATTACTGTCGACAGGTGCTGCGTTCCTCACCGTCATCGTCAACTATTACGCCCCGGCCAAGGTATTTAAATTCCTGATCGACAGCTCCGGTGCCATCGCGCTGCTGGTGTATCTGGTCATTGCCGTTTCTCAACTGCGGATGCGCAAAATCCTGCTGGCGCGAGGCGGTGAAATTAAACTGAAAATGTGGCTCTATCCGTGGCTTACCTGGCTGGTCATCGCGTTTATTATCTTTGTGTTGGTGGTCATGCTGTTTCGCCCGGCCCAACAGCTGGAAGTTATCTCTACCGGGTTGTTAGCCATAGGAATTATTTGCACCGTGCCCATTATGTCACGCTGGAAAAAACTGCTATCGTGGCAAAAAGCACCATTGCAAAATACGCATTAAACCTGTTCCCGGCGCAGGCCGGGAAATCCTTTCAGGAGTATGACCATGACCGCCATTCCCCAACCGACGGCCATTGATGGATACCGCTGGCTGAAGAACGACATCATCCGCGGTGTGTATCAGCCTGATGAAAAACTGCGTATGAGTCTGCTAACCTCCCGCTATGAGCTAGGCGTGGGACCGCTGCGCGAAGCGCTTTCGCAGTTAGTTGCCGAGCGGTTAGTGACAGTGGTTAATCAGAAAGGGTATCGTGTCGCCCCGATGTCAGAGCAGGAGTTGCTCGATATTTTCGATGCCCGCGCCAATATGGAAGCCATGCTGGTCGCGCTGGCCATTGAACGCGGCGACGACGCCTGGGAAGCTGAAATTCTGGCGCGCGCGCATATGCTCAGTAAGCTTGAAGCCATTGACGCCAGCGAACAGATGCTCGACGAGTGGGATCAGCGCCATCAGGCATTTCACTCGGCGATTGTCGCTGGCTGTGGTTCACAATATCTGCTGCAAATGCGCGAACGGCTGTTCTCTCTGGCGGCGCGCTACCGGTTTATCTGGCTACGTAAAACGGTGCTGTCGGTTGAAATGCTGGAAGACAAACACGATCAGCACAAGACGCTGACCGAAGCGATTCTGGCACGTGATGCCACGTGCGCCAGCGAATTAATGCGCCAGCACTTGCTGACGCCGATTCCGATTATTCAACAGGCTATGTCCGGTAAATTACTGACGCAATAAGCCTGAATAACATTACTGTTCCGGAATACGTAAAACCTGCCCAGGATAGATTTTATCCGGGCTTTTTAGCATTGGTTTATTCGCTTCAAATATCTGGTTATATAGGTTGGCATTACCGTAAACCTGTTTGGCAATAGCGCTCAGGGTATCCCCAGATTTCACGGTATAAAACTGGCTTTCGCTCGCGGGTGCAGAGGTTTTAACCTGATCATCTACGCTGGCGATACCAGAGATATTACCAATCGCGATCAGAATTTTTTCTTTTGCTTCCTGACTTAATCCATCACCAGAAACCGTGGCTTTGCCTTCGTTAATTTGCACGTCCACTTTATCCGCATCAGGGATGCCGGTTTTGTTCAGGTGTTCCTGCACTTTTTTTGCCAGATCGGCTGTGTCATGGTTTCCAGTGACCGCATCCCACAGTTTTTCACCTGCATCTTTTACAAAATTGAAGAGTCCCATATCCACCTCGGTAATTAACAATCAACACCCAAAAGTGTAGCAGAGGAGAAAGGGGCACAAAGAAAACGGCGCCAAAGCGCCGTAGTTGAAAGGAATTAATTACGCGTCTGTATCCAGAAGGCATGGATCAAACCAGGAATGTAGCCCAGCAGCGTCAGAACGATATTGAGGATAAATGCCCAGCCGAATCCCTTCCCCAGCAGCACGCCAAGCGGGGGCAGAATAATAGTAAAAACGATTCTCCAGAAACCCATGCACACTCCCTACAAGCAAAAATTAATCATTGTTTAAAAAGAGATTTTATCTCTAAGAGTAGCCATTCTACCCAACTCTGCCAGTATTCCGCGGCTGTTTTACCCTCCTTTACGCTCTTTACGCTGGCGTACGTTGGTTACTTATTTTAGAATACGCTTAATTTAGATAATGCTTAAATACATATGACTGAACTTGAACAACTCCAGGCCAGCGCTGAACAGGCTGCCGCCCTGCTAAAAGCGATGAGTAACCCGAAACGGTTGCTGATTTTGTGCATGCTCTGTGGTTCACCCGGTACCAGCGCGGGTGAGTTAGCCCGTGTTACCGGCCTTAGTCCTTCCGCCACTTCCCAGCATCTGGCGCGTATGCGTGAAGAAGGTCTGATAGAAAGCCAGCGCGATGCCCAGCGCATCCTCTACTCCATTAAAAATGCGGCCGTGAATTCGCTGATCGCCACATTAAAAACACTGTATTGCCCATAAGGAGCCATCATGACTATTGGGACGATTTCCCCACGCGAGGCGCAGACACTGGTCGCGCAGGGTGCAAAACTGATTGATATCCGCGATGCTGACGAGTATCTGCACGAGCATATTCCTGAGGCACATCTGGCGCCATTACCCGCGCTTGAGCAGGGATCGCTGCCAGCGAATTTACGCGCCGAGCAGGTGATTTTTCACTGCCAGTCAGGCAAACGTACACAAAATGCGGCAACAAAACTGAGCGCCATCGCCGCACCCGCGCAGGTCTGGTTGCTGGAAGGTGGAATTGACGGCTGGAAAGCCGCAGGTTTGCCGGTGGCGAAAGACAGTTCACAACCGTTACCGCTGATGCGTCAGGTGCAGATAGCCGCAGGCAGCCTTGCCCTACTCGGCGTTATTCTGGGCTATAGCGTTAGCAGCGCCTTCTTCCTGCTGAGCGGTTTTGTGGGCGCCGGGCTGATACTCGCTGGCGTAACCGGCTTTTGCGGTATGGCGCGATTACTGGACATCATGCCCTGGAACCGACGTACTCATTAAGCGGTAATCATTGAAACAGCACTGTACCCGCCGGTTGACGTGATCTATGGTGAGTTCTGCGATAAATGATAAATAAAGGAGCGCAACAATATGTTTAAACCTGGCGATCTGGTTCAACCGCGTATGGGCGGTCCAAAACTGAAGGTTGTTGAAGTCAATGACGATCAAATTGTGGCGGTACAAGCCAGTAATGAAAGCGGTGATAAATTCACGCTGAAAGCAGCTGATGTCACGCGATATACCGAAGAGGGTGATTTCGGCGTTTGCTGAAAATAAGCGGTGAGGATCTCCTCACCGCCTTCGCAATTAGATCAAAAAGTCATCAAGAGATTTACCGGCAGCCAGCGCCTGGGCAATTGGCTTCGGTGTGCGACCTTGTCCGGTCCATGTTTTCGTTTCACCATTGAGATCGATAAAACGATATTTCGCCGGGCGCGGTTGGCGTTTTTTAACTGAACGTGCCGTCGCAGGTGTTATGCTCAGCAGCTCCTCCGGGCTGATCCCGTCTGCCTGCATCTGCGCCAGCAAGGCATTAATTTTTGCCTGCTGTTCCGCACGTTGGCGCTGTAGCTGTTCTTCTTCATCGCGCCGTTCTTTGGTCACTACTCTGAATTTTTCAAGCATATCTTCCAGTACATCAACGGAAAATTCACGAGCCATTGCACGCAGCGAGCGGATATTATTTAAGTTTTTTAACATTGAACTCATATTAACAAAACCTCTTTAACGTAAAACATAAAAACGGTATTACGCTAAATATTGTATGCAACCAATTATTATATTTCCAGTCTAATTTATTCGTTTATCATTAAACAAATAGCCAACTCTGATATTTATAGCATCCATTCTGCTATCGCCCAGACAATATATTCTATTACCCTGATTGCAGCTTTGAATATACCTGCAAGGTATCTCAGCGCGTCACTTAAGAAACAAGCCACGGCATCTCGTGGAACCAACGAGTATACCTATTGCACATCAGTCAACATTCAGAAAAGGAGCGCAAAAAATTCAGAAAAACAAGCAACAATAACTCTTTGATCTAAAAAGACTTTAATTAACACAGCAACGAAAACACCAAAACGAACAAAAAACAAACCATTACAGAGCATTTTATCGACAAAAAGACAATAAATAAAAATTTTCAGCTAGTTGCTAGTTATTATCCAGGCAGATATCCTATTAAAACGCGAAAGCAGCAAGACAAATCACTAGCAGTTAAGGTATTCAAAACCTTTTTTCCCCTTTTTACAAGGAGCATTAACATGTTCTCTCCGCAGTCACGCTTGCGTCATGCAGTAGCAGACACGTTCGCGATGGTTGTTTATTGTTCTGTCGTGAACATGTTGATCGAAATATTCCTTTCTGGAATGAGCTTCGAACAGTCGCTGTATTCCAGATTAGTCGCTATCCCTGTCAACATACTGATCGCGTGGCCATACGGCATGTATCGTGATTTGTTCATGCGCGCGGCCCGTAAAGCCACGCAGGCAGGATGGGCAAAAAATCTGGCGGATGTGCTGGCTTATGTCACCTTCCAGTCGCCGGTGTATGTGATTATTCTGCTGACGGTTGGCGCAGACTGGCATCAGATTACGGCTGCAGTAAGTTCGAACATCGTGGTGTCAATGCTGATGGGCGCTGTCTATGGCTACTTTCTTGATTATTGCCGCCGCTTGTTTAAGGTCAGCAGCTATCATCAGGCTAAAGCCTGACACGCTTCTTCGCGACTGGCACTGCCAGTCGCGTTATTAGTTAGAATTAACGTCGCCAAACAGCCCGCTCAGATAACGTTCAAGCGCAATACGCGAGCTAAAGCCGTGCGGAATACCATAATGCTCATGAGTCTCTCCGGCTAAATACAGCGGGAATTGCTGGTAATGATCGCAAGTTTTAATATCCGTTGCCGGTTCCGCCAGCGAAGAGCTACGCTCTTTCAACGTGGGATGGATAATTAATGCGGTACGTCCCATGCGAGCTTCACGATTAACATACACATAATTTTCGCCACGCCGATAGCCGTACGTTTTCTGCGTCACTACATCAACGGTAAAGCCCACTTTTTCAAGTACGCGCGCCACCTCATCAGGTCGTAAATACATATTATTTTCCTCGTTATCTTTTACTGCGGGCTTACCTTACCTGATTCAGCATTAGCAACGCTTTCAGAAAAGTCCATAAACGAGTGAACACGATGAGACGAATATCTTAAGAACCGTACAGATTTATGTCAGCGCCAACCGCAGTTGGTAGGCCGCCTGTTGCGCCATTTCCGCCGAGCTGATATTGGTAAATGACAGCAATATTCCCCCCTTTCCTTCTGACGTTATTCGCCAGCGGCTTAGCGCCTGAACCGCTAACCCGGCCTGATTCGCTTTGCGCACCAGCGCAATATCATCTCCGTCTACACTCATCACCAGTTGAATCCCACCTTCCTGAGGAATGACGCTAAATCCTTGTTCGGTCAGGGCGTTTTCCATCCATTGTCGTCGTTCGGCATAATGCTGTCGCATACGTTTTAAGTGTCGCCAGAAGTGGCCGTCTCGCATGAAATCCGCCAGCGTTTGCTGCCATAGAACCGGGACGCTACAGGCCGTTAGCGCCGCTTGTTGGCGAAAGCGTTCAACCTGGGTCAGAGGCACCACCAGCCATGCCGTACGCAAAGCCGGAAACATCGATTTGCTGAACGTTCCGGCATAAATCACCCGCTGAGGCGCATCCAGACTTTTTAGCGGCGGCAACGGCTTACCGTGGTAACGAAATTCACTGTCATAGTCATCTTCGATTACCCACGCCTGCGCACGAGTCGCCCACTCCAGCAACTGGTGGCGACGGTCCAAAGACAGTGCTACCCCCAGAGGGCTTTGATGAGCGGGAGTGAGCAGTACAAAACGCGCCTGCGGGTAGTCGCGGATCCCGGCGCTGACATCCAGACCATCGGCATCCACCACTACCGGCATCAACTCAATGCGTTCCTGAGCCACCACGGGCCGGATCAGCGGAAAACCGGGATCTTCGACCCACATTCCCTCACCGGGATGCGCCAGAGCGCGCAGGATTAACGTCATTGATGCCGCATAGCCTGAAGTGATAAAAATCTGCTCTGGCTGGCATTCAATGCTGCGTGAAACGCGCAGATAATCAACAATTGCCTGGCGTAACACCCGTTCACCACATACATCGCCCACCGCCAGATCAAAACGCGTTTGGGTGCGTAAACGCCGTCCCATCACCCGTGCCCAGACTTCACGCGGAAAAAGATCGAGTGCGGGTAATCCCATCTGAAAAGGTTGCGGTCTGGGATTTTCTCCGGCGAAGATGGCAGGCGATGCAGGCGCCCTTTCTGGTCGCAGTTGCTCACTGACAAACGTCCCTGCCTGTCCACGCCGCGCGAGCCAGCCCTGCGCCACCAGCTCTGCATAGGCATTTTCCACCGTCGAGCGTGATACTCCCAGCTCCTGGGCCCAGGTCCGGCTGGAGGGCAATCTGGTACCGGGCTTGAGTTCACCTTTCTCAATTGCGTTTTTTAACTGACGGGCGATTTGCTGATAACGTGGCATTTATGGTCTGCTTTTTTGGTAACAATATGGCTCTCTGTTGCAGTCCATTATAGTGCTACATTGCGGGTCATCCAAACGAGGAGAAATACCATGACAATGTTACGCCAGCCCTATTACGAACTCAGTCCTGAAATCTATAACGCTCTGGTTCAGGCAAGCCAAGCGCTGGAAAACTGCGCGCTGGAACCTACGTTGACGGAGCTGATTTACCTGCGGGTCTCGCAAATCAACGGCTGCGCCTTTTGTCTGGAAATGCACAGTAAAGCACTGCGCAAATCCGGTGTTGCGCAGGCCAAACTGGACGCACTGGCAGGCTGGCGGGTGAGTCACCACTTCAGCGAACGGGAACGTGCGGCGCTGGCGTGGGCCGAATCGGTCACCCAGATTGCCACTACTCACGCCGAAGATGACGTTTATCTGCCGCTGCTAGACCATTTCAGCGCGAAAGAAATTAGCGACCTGACATTTGCCATTAGCCTGATGAACTGCTTTAACCGTCTGGCGGTGGGGATGCGCATGTGATTTTGCGCTGCCGGATGGCGGCATAGATGCCTTATCCGGCCTACGTTGTGCTCTCCTGTTGCCCGTAGGCCCGATAAGCTTAGCGCCATCGGGCAATTTATAACCACCCGTTAGCCTTCCCCCGCCACGCTCATCACCCCGCTCATCATCAATCTAAAATTCCCATATCTTGTATGGTTGAATCTTTTTAAAACTACATCTAGTATCTTTCCTATCAGGACACACACAACCCGACGCCCTCTATCGCGCCGATCCTTTATTTTTAAATGGAAATACGAATCATGAGTATTATTATTTACACTCGCAATAACTGTGTTCAGTGCCACGCCACCAAACGGGCAATGGAAAGCCGTGGTTTTGACTTTGAGATGGTAAACGTCGATTCACAACCCGATTTGGCTGATAGCCTGCGCGATCAAGGGTTTCGCCAGCTACCGGTCGTGGTCGCGGGTGAAACCAGTTGGTCAGGGTTTCGCCCGGACATGATCAACCGTCTGCATCCGGAACACCGTGTGGCCAGCGCATGAGTCAGCTCGTCTACTTCTCCAGCAGCTCCGAAAATACGCACCGCTTTATGCAGCGTCTGGGGCTGCCAGCCATCCGCATTCCGCTTAACGAACGCGAGCGGATCCGGGTAGACGAACCTTACATATTAATCGTGCCGTCCTACGGCGGCGGTGGCACTGCTGGCGCGGTCCCAAGACAGGTGATCCGCTTTTTAAACGATACGCACAACCGGGCGTTAATCCGTGGAGTGATCGCTTCCGGCAATCGTAATTTCGGTGACGCCTACGGTCGCGCGGGTGATGTCATCTCACAAAAATGCGGCGTGCCGTGGCTCTATCGCTTTGAGCTGATGGGCACCCAAAGCGATATCGACAACGTTCGAAAAGGAGTGAGCGAATTTTGGCAACGACAACCGCAGAACGTGTAATGCAGCCAACGCTGGATTATCACGCCCTGAACGCCATGCTGAATCTGTACGATAAAGCCGGGCGCATTCAGTTCGACAAAGACCATCAGGCCGTGGAGGCCTTCTTTGCCGCCCACGTCCGCCCAAACTCGGTGGCGTTTGCCAGCCAGCAGGAGCGCCTGGAAACGTTGGTGGATGAAGGCTATTACGATGCCAGCGTGTTAGCCCGCTACGATCGCGCGTTCGTGCTGAAGCTATTCGATCACGCCCACGCCAGCGGATTCCGTTTCCAGACGTTCCTCGGCGCATGGAAGTTCTACACCAGCTATACGCTGAAAACGTTCGACGGTAAGCGCTATCTCGAAGACTTTGAGGATCGGGTCACGATGGTGGCGCTCACGCTGGCGCAGGGCGATGAAGCGCTCGCGATGCAGCTGACCGATGAAATGCTCTCCGGGCGCTTTCAGCCCGCCACACCAACCTTTTTAAACTGCGGCAAACAGCAACGCGGTGAGCTGGTCTCCTGCTTCCTGTTGCGTATTGAAGACAACATGGAGTCTATTGGTCGGGCGGTCAACTCCGCACTTCAGCTCTCCAAACGCGGCGGCGGCGTGGCATTTTTACTCTCCAACCTGCGCGAGGCAGGTGCGCCCATTAAGCGTATTGAGAACCAGTCATCTGGGGTGATACCGGTAATGAAAATGCTGGAAGATGCGTTTTCTTATGCGAATCAACTCGGGGCACGTCAGGGTGCGGGGGCGGTGTATCTGCACGCACACCATCCGGATATTTTACGTTTTCTCGATACCAAGCGCGAAAACGCCGACGAGAAAATCCGCATCAAAACGCTCTCGCTTGGCGTGGTGATCCCGGATGTTACCTTTCAACTGGCGAAAGAAAATGCCCGAATGGCGCTGTTCTCACCGTATGACGTGGAACGGATTTACGGCAAACCGTTCGGTGATATCGCCGTGAGTGAGCGGTATGACGAACTGGTTGCCGACGAACGTGTGCGCAAAAAATTCATTAACGCCCGCGATGTCTTCCAGCGGCTGGCCGAGATCCAGTTTGAGTCTGGCTATCCTTACATCATGTTTGAAGATACGGTGAATCGCGCCAATCCGATTGCAGGTCGGATCAATATGAGCAACCTGTGCTCGGAGATTTTGCAGGTTAACAGTGCCTCCACCTACGATGAAAATCTCAATTACGCGCAGACCGGGCACGATATTTCCTGCAATCTCGGCTCGTTAAACATTGCCCATACCATGGATTCACCCGACTTTGGTCGTACCGTGGAAACGGCGATTCGTGGCTTAACCGCCGTTTCGGACATGAGCCATATCCGCAGCGTGCCCTCGATTGAGGCCGGAAACAGCGCGTCGCACGCGATTGGTCTTGGGCAGATGAATCTGCACGGGTATCTGGCGCGGGAAGAGATCGCCTACGGTTCGCCGGAAGGGCTGGATTTTACCAATCTCTATTTCTACACCATCACATGGCATGCGCTGAATACGTCAATGAAGATCGCCCGCGAGCGCGGTCAAACCTTTGCCGGATTCAAACAGTCGCGCTACGCCAGCGGCGAATATTTTAACCAGTATCTGCAGGGCGACTGGCAGCCAAAAACCGCCAAGGTTCGCACGCTGTTTGCCGCCAGCGGCATTACGCTGCCGACGCGCGAGATGTGGTCACAGCTGCGTGAAGATGTGATGCGCTACGGCATTTATAACCAGAATTTACAGGCGGTTCCCCCCACCGGTTCTATCTCCTACATCAATCATGCCACGTCAAGCATTCACCCGATCGTGTCGAAAGTGGAGATTCGCAAAGAGGGCAAAACCGGGCGCGTTTACTACCCTGCCCCGTTTATGACCAATGAGAATCTGGCCTTGTATCAGGATGCCTATGAGATCGGTCCACAAAAAATCATTGATACCTACGCAGAAGCAACGCGCCATGTCGATCAGGGGCTTTCACTGACGCTCTTTTTCCCCGATACCGCCACCACGCGCGATATCAATAAAGCGCAGATTTACGCCTGGCGTAAGGGCATCAAATCCCTGTACTACATCCGACTACGCCAGCTGGCGCTGGAAGGCACCGAAATCGAAGGCTGCGTGTCATGCGCGCTGTAAGGAGGAGAAAATGACATTATCCCGCGTGAGCGCCATCAACTGGAACAAGATTGAGGATGATAAAGATCTTGAGGTATGGAACCGTCTGACCAGTAACTTCTGGCTCCCGGAAAAGGTCCCGCTCTCCAATGACATTCCGGCCTGGCAAACGTTGAACGCCGCCGAACAGCAGTTAACAATCCGCGTTTTTACCGGGCTGACGCTGCTCGACACCATTCAGAATGTTGCCGGAGCGCCAGCGTTAATGGCTGATTCGTTAACGCCGCATGAAGAGGCGGTGCTGTCGAATATCAGCTTTATGGAGGCGGTGCACGCCCGTTCATACAGCTCTATATTCTCTACCCTTTGCCAGACCAAAGACGTGGATGCTGCCTACGCCTGGAGTGAGGAAAATACCCCACTTCAGCGCAAAGCGCAGATCGTTTTGACACATTACGCCAGCGACGAACCGTTGAAGAAAAAAATAGCCAGCGTGTTTCTGGAATCCTTCCTGTTCTATTCTGGCTTCTGGTTGCCAATGTATTTTTCCAGCCGCGGCAAATTGACCAATACCGCCGATCTCATTCGTCTGATCATTCGTGATGAAGCGGTTCATGGGTATTACATTGGTTATAAATATCAAAAAGGTCTGGAGCATATTTGCGAATCCGCACGCGAGGAGTTAAAGAATTTTGCCTTTGACCTGCTGATGGAATTGTATGATAACGAAGCGCGTTATACTGAAGAGTTGTATGCAGAAACCGGCTGGGTGGATGACGTCAAAGCCTTCCTTTGTTACAACGCCAATAAGGCATTAATGAATTTGGGATATGAGGCGCTATTTCCGCCTGAAATGGCGGAGGTTAACCCGACAATCCTTGCCGCGCTGTCGCCCAACGCTGATGAAAACCACGATTTCTTCTCGGGTTCCGGTTCATCTTATGTGATGGGAAAAGCGGTCGAAACCGAAGATGACGACTGGAATTTCTAGCGCTCATTTTCGCGGGAAATACCGTACATTTTTCGCGGAAATATTTTAACAGGATCACACTTTTGTCGTGCAAATATAATTGTGTGATCTACACTCAATATCAGCCGCATTATTCGCCTGCATTCCAGCAATTCAGGCGATTTTTCATTGCCATTTACAAAAAATATTAACCCGTTCACATTCGCGCTCAGCCCTTATATCACGGGAAGTCCCGCCACTTGGCCTTTGGCAATATTCATGCCACAACCAAATTCAGGGTTGTCTCAGATTCTCAGTATGTTAGGGTAGAAAAAGGTCACTATTTCCATCAGGTAATATATCGATATAAACAAATAACAGGAATCATTCTATTGCATGGCAATTAAATTAGAAGTTAAAAATCTCTATAAGATATTTGGAGAGCATCCCCAGAGAGCCTTCAAATATATTGAAAAAGGACTTTCAAAAGAGCAGATTCTGGATAAAACAGGGCTATCGCTTGGCGTAAAGAACGCCAGTCTGGCCATTGAAGAAGGCGAGATATTTGTCATCATGGGATTATCCGGTTCGGGTAAATCCACAATGGTACGCCTTCTCAATCGCCTGATTGAACCCACCCGCGGACAGGTATTGATTGACGGCGTAGACATCGCCCGCATATCCGATGCCGAGCTTCGCGAGGTGCGCAGAAAAAAGATTGCGATGGTGTTCCAGTCCTTTGCCCTGATGCCGCACATGACGGTGCTGGACAATACGGCATTCGGCATGGAATTAGCCGGCGTAGGTGCGGATGAACGTCGTGAAAAAGCGTTAGATGCGCTACGTCAGGTTGGTCTGGAGAATTATGCTCACGGCTACCCGGATGAACTTTCCGGGGGGATGCGCCAGCGTGTAGGCCTCGCCCGCGCATTAGCCATTAACCCTGACATCTTATTAATGGATGAGGCCTTCTCAGCCCTCGATCCATTAATTCGTACTGAGATGCAGGATGAACTGGTAAAACTACAGGCGAAGCATCAACGTACCGTGGTCTTTATATCGCATGACCTCGACGAAGCCATGCGCATTGGCGACAGAATTGCCATTATGCAAAACGGTGAAGTGGTCCAGGTCGGCACGCCAGATGAAATCCTAAATAATCCGGCCAATGATTATGTGCGCACCTTCTTCCGTGGCGTCGATATTAGCCAGGTCTTTAGCGCGAAAGATATTTCACGCCGTAGTCCCGAAGGTTTGATTCGTAAAAACCCCGGGGTGGGTCCACGTTCTGCGCTGCAATTATTGCAGGACAAAGATCGCGAATATGGTTACGTGATCGAACGCGGCAATAAATTCGTTGGCGTTGTCTCTATCGACTCATTAAAAACAGCGTTAAGTCAGGCGCAAGGTATTGAAGCGGCATTGATCGATGAGCCGTTAGCCGTAGATGCACAAACCCCTCTCAGCGAGTTGCTTTCTCATGTCGGTCAGGCCCCGTGCGCGGTGCCGGTTGTAGATGAGGAACAGCAGTATGTGGGCGTCATTTCAAAACGCATGCTGTTACAGGCTTTAGATCGTGAGGGGGTAAACAATGGCTGATCAAACTAATCCGTGGGACACCACACCAGCGGCCGACAGTGCCGCACAAAATGCTGATGCCTGGAGTACGCCATCAGGAGCACCCACTGACGGTGGTGGTGCGGACTGGCTGACCAGCGCACCCGCGCCGGCACCAGAGCATTTCAATATTATGGATCCGTTCCATAAAACGCTGATCCCGCTGGACAGTTGGGTCACAGAGGGGATCGACTGGGTCGTTACCCATTTCCGTCCGGTCTTCCAGGGCATTCGTGTCCCGGTGGATTACATTCTCAACGGCTTTCAACAGCTGCTGTTAGGTATGCCAGCCCCGGTAGCGATTATCCTGTTCGCGCTGATTGCCTGGCAGATTTCCGGCGTGGGGATGGGCGTTGCTACGCTGATTTCCTTAATTGCCATCGGTGCCATCGGCGCGTGGTCGCAGGCCATGATAACCCTGGCGCTGGTGTTGACCGCGCTGCTGTTCTGCGTGGTTATCGGTCTGCCGATGGGGATCTGGTTGGCGCGCAGTCCACGGGCAGCAAAAATTGTTCGCCCGCTGCTGGACGCCATGCAAACCACACCCGCGTTTGTCTATCTGGTGCCGATTGTCATGCTGTTTGGTATTGGTAACGTCCCGGGCGTAGTGGTGACGATTATCTTCGCCCTGCCGCCAATCGTGCGTCTGACTATTCTGGGGATTAACCAGGTGCCAGCCGATCTGATTGAAGCCTCGCGCTCGTTTGGCGCCAGCCCGCGTCAGATGCTGTTTAAAGTGCAGCTCCCGCTGGCAATGCCCACCATTATGGCTGGGGTTAACCAGACGCTGATGCTGGCGCTCTCAATGGTCGTCATCGCGTCGATGATTGCCGTCGGCGGACTGGGCCAGATGGTTCTACGCGGAATCGGTCGTCTGGATATGGGGCTTGCCACCGTCGGCGGGGTTGGGATTGTGATCCTCGCTATCATTCTCGACCGCCTGACGCAGGCCGTCGGTCGCGACTCGCGTAGTCGTGGCAACCGTCGCTGGTACACCACCGGTCCCATTGGGCTTATCACTCGCCCTTTCACGAAGTAATACACCCGTTGCCCGGTGGCGCATTGCTTACCGGGCATACAATTCATTAACTTACACAAAATCATTCAAGTTGCATCGCGGCGGCAAACGAATGTATCCCCAAGAGCGTACAAGTAGTACGTGACTGGGGTGCATGAGTGCAGCCAACAAAGAGGCAGCTTGAAGGATGAAGTGTAATAAGGAACAACGATGCGACAGAAAGTAATTATTGCCACAGCGTTTGCCACCCTTGTCTCCACCAGCACTTTCGCTGCCGACCTGCCGGGCAAAGGCATCACCGTACAGCCAATCCAGAGCACTATCTCTGAAGAATCCTTCCAGACGCAGTTAGTCGCCCGTGCGCTGGAGAAACTGGGTTACACCGTTAACAAAACCAGCGAAGTTGACTACAACGTCGGCTATACCTCCATTGCCTCTGGCGATGCAACTTTTACCGCCGTGAACTGGCAGCCGCTGCATGATGATATGTACGCCGCTGCGGGCGGAGACAAAAAGTTTTATCGCGAGGGGGTATTCGTTACGGGTGCCGCACAGGGTTATCTGATCGACAAGAAAACCGCTGAGCAATATAAAATCACCAATATCGCCCAGTTAAAAGATCCGAAGATCGCCAAAATCTTTGACACCAACGGTGACGGAAAAGCCGATATGATGGGCTGTTCACCGGGCTGGGGCTGTGAAGCAGTAATCAACCACCAGAACAAAGCTTTCGATCTGGAAAAAACCGTCGAGGTCAGCCACGGTAACTATGCGGCGATGATGGCCGACACCATTACCCGCTTCAAAGAAGGTAAACCCATTCTTTACTACACCTGGACACCGTACTGGGTGAGCGACGTAATGAAACCTGGTAAAGATGTGGTCTGGCTGCAGGTGCCGTTCTCTTCCCTGCCAGGCGAGCAGAAAGATATTGATACCAAACTGCCAAACGGCGCCAACTACGGCTTCCCGGTGAACACTATGCATATTGTCGCCAATAAAGCCTGGGCGGAGAAAAACCCGGCTGCGGCGAAACTGTTTGCCATTATGAAGCTGCCGCTGGCGGATATCAACGCGCAGAACGCAATGATGCACGACGGGAAAGCGTCTGAAGCCGACGTACAGGGTCACGTTGACGGCTGGATCAAAGCCCACCAGCAACAGTTTGACGGCTGGGTGAACGAAGCGCTGGCCGCGCAGAAATAACCCACTCGCAGGCCTGATGAGTGTAGCGCCATCAGGCCTGTAACCGCATAAATGCCGGATGGTGGCGCGATGCACCTAATCCGGCCTATCCTCCTTCCCCCAATCGCACAATCCATCACTCAACAAATCAGCAACATTTAATCACTTCCGTTATGATTGTTTTCTGCAACCCATTACTCAGTTGAAAACAATGACGAAAACTACTCAGGGACTTAGCCCTTCGCTGATCCTGTTAATGTCTATTGCCACCGGCCTCGCCGTCGCCAGTAACTATTATGCGCAGCCGCTGCTCGACACCATCGCGCGCAACTTTTCGCTATCTGCCAGTACTGCAGGGTTTATCGTCACTGCGGCCCAGCTCGGCTACGCCGCCGGCCTGCTGTTCTTAGTGCCGCTCGGCGATATGTTTGAACGTCGGATGCTGATTGTCTCCATGACGTTGCTCGCGGCTGGCGGCATGCTGATCACCGCCAGCAGCCAGTCGCTGGGTATGCTGATTCTCGGCACCGCTCTGACCGGACTGTTCTCGGTAGTGGCACAGATTTTGGTTCCGCTGGCGGCAACGCTTGCCACACCGGACAAGCGCGGGAAGGTTGTCGGCACGATTATGAGCGGCCTGCTGCTGGGTATTCTGCTGGCGCGCACCGTGGCGGGATTACTGGCGAATCTTGGCGGCTGGCGCACCGTATTTTGGGTCGCATCAGTATTAATGGCGCTGATGGCGGTTGCTCTGTGGCGCGGCCTGCCGAAGATGAAATCCGATACTCATCTTAACTATCCTCAGCTGTTAGGCTCGGTATTCAGCCTGTTTATTCACGATAAATTGCTGCGTACCCGCGCGATGCTGGGCTGCCTGACTTTTGCCAATTTCAGTATCCTGTGGACCTCGATGGCGTTTTTGCTCGCCGCGCCGCCGTTTAACTATTCGGAAGGAATGATTGGTCTGTTCGGTCTGGCGGGTGCCGCAGGGGCGTTAGGCGCACGTCCTGCGGGCGGTTTTGCCGATAAAGGTAAATCCCACCTGACCACAACCATAGGACTGCTATTACTGCTGCTCTCCTGGCTTGCTATTTGGTTTGGGCACACTTCAGTCCCCATGCTGATTATCGGTATTCTGGTGTTGGACCTCACCGTTCAGGGAGTACACATCACCAACCAGACGGTTATCTATCGCATTCATCCGGATGCGCGTAATCGCCTGACCGCCGGATACATGACCAGCTATTTTATTGGCGGAGCGGCAGGTTCGCTAATTTCAGCCTCTGCCTGGCAGCATGCCGGGTGGGCTGGCGTTTGTCTGGCGGGTACGACCGTTGCCGTACTCAACCTGGTGGTCTGGTGGCGAGGTTTTCACCGTCAGGAAGCCGTAAATTAAGCGTATAGCGCATGTTTACCGCTGATTGGGCTCCACAGGGTGTTAAGGAGCCCATCAGTCTGCTAAGGTTATAACTCATTGAACCAAGTTATATTAATTTCGGTAATGAAACCTATAACCCTATGGAAAGCCCTGTACCCCAGTCTGAATCCTGTTCGGCAACGTTAACGGAAGGATTCAAAGACAGCCTACCAATAGTCATCAGCTATATTCCGGTCGCTTTTGCATTTGGTCTCAATGCCACTCGCCTTGGCTTTACGCCGGTTGAAAGCGTCTTTTTCTCCTGCATTATCTATGCGGGAGCCAGCCAGTTTGTCATTACCACCATGCTCGCTGCGGGCAGTTCGCTGTGGGTCGCCGCCCTTACCGTCATGGCCATGGATGTCCGCCATGTTTTGTATGGCCCTTCCCTGCGCAGCCGAATAGCCCAGCGACTGAGTAAACCCAAAAGTGCACTCTGGGCTTTTGGCCTTACCGATGAAGTCTTTGCCGCCGCAACGGCAAAACTGGTCCGGGATAATCGGCGCTGGAGTGAAAACTGGATGATCGGCATCGCACTGTGCTCCTGGGCCTCCTGGGTGTTTGGTACGGTGATCGGCGCGTTTTCCGGCAGTGGTTTACTCAAGGATTACCCGGCGGTTGAAGCGGCACTGGGATTCATGCTCCCGGCGCTGTTTATGAGCTTCCTGCTCGCGTCATTCCAACGTAAACAAGCGCTCTGCGTGACTGCCTCCCTGGCCGGGGCGCTGGCTGGCGTCATGCTGTTTTCCATACCTGCCGCTATCCTTGCAGGTATTGTCTGCGGATGCCTGACGGCGCTCATCCAGTCATTTTGGCAGGGAGGTCCTGATGAGCTATGAGGTTCTGCTACTTGGCCTGTTGGTCGGCTGCGTTAATTACTGTTTTCGCTATTTGCCACTCCGTCTTGGGGTAGGCAATGTTCGCCCGACGAAGCGCGGCGCGACGGGCATACTACTCGACACTATTGGCATTGCATCTATTTGCGCCCTGCTGGTGGTGTCTACCGCACCAGAAGTTATGCACGACGCTCGTCGGTTCGTGCCTACGCTGGTGGGGTTTGTCATACTGGGCGCAAGCTTCTATAAGACCCGCAGCATCATCATTCCAACGTTACTGAGTGCTCTGGGCTATGGATTAGCCTGGAAAATGCTTGTTGGCTTATAGATAAAAACAATCATTTTAAAGAAATAATACATTTACTTTATTTGTCACTGTCGTTACTATATCGGCTGAAATTAATGAGGTTATACCCAAATGGATAGTTCGTTTACGCCCATTGAACAAATGCTAAAATTTCGCGCCAGCCGCTACGAAGAGTTCCCTTATCAGGAAGTGCTTCTGACTCGCCTCTGTATGCACATGCAGGGTAAGTTGCTGGAAAACCGCAATAAGATGCTGAAAGCTCAAGGGATTAACGAGACATTGTTTATGGCGTTGATTACGCTGGAGTCTCAGGAAAACCACAGTATTCAGCCTTCTGAACTGAGTTGCGCGCTTGGCTCGTCACGCACTAACGCTACCCGCATTGCGGATGAGTTAGAAAAACGTGGCTGGATCGAACGTCGCGAAAGTGATAACGATCGCCGCTGTCTGCATCTGCAATTGACCGAGAAAGGCCATGCATTTTTGCAAGAGGTGTTACCGCCTCAGCATAACTGCCTGCATCAGCTCTGGTCGTCTCTTAGCACCACCGAAAAAGATCAGCTTGAGCAAATTACCCGTAAACTTCTGACCCGTCTTGATCAGATGGAGCAGGATGGCGCGGTGTTAGAAGCGCTGCGCTAACGCGCTGACTCGCTCAGAAATCCAGATTTATAAATGAAAAAACCGACAGGCCAGCACGCATACTGCTGGCCTGTCTGATAAACAGGTCGGCTCAGCCGATGTGAAAAAAATAAGATCGTGGAGAACAACATGAGCGCAAATGCGGAGACTCAAACCCCGCAGCAACCGGTCAAGAAGAATGGCAAACGTAAAAGTATGCTGCTCCTTCTGACCTTGCTCTTTATTATCATTGCCGTGGCATATGGGATTTATTGGTTTTTAGTACTTCGTCATGTCGAAGAGACAGACGATGCGTACGTGGCAGGGAACCAGGTTCAAATCATGGCTCAGGTATCAGGCAGCGTGACGAAAGTCTGGGCTGATAACACTGACTTTGTAAAACAAGGCGATGTGCTGGTCACCCTCGACCAGACAGACGCAAAGCAGGCATTTGAAAAAGCCAAAACTGCGCTGGCTTCCAGCGTGCGTCAGACGCACCAGTTGATGATCAACAGCAAGCAGTTACAGGCAAGCATTGAAGTGCAAAAAACCGCACTGGCGCAGGCACAAAGCGACTTTAATCGCCGAGTTCCGCTGGGCAATGCCAACCTGATTGGCCGTGAAGAGCTGCAACACGCTCGTGATGCCGTCGCCAGCGCTCAGGCCCAGCTTGATGTCGCGATCCAACAATATAATGCTAACCAGGCGATGATTCTGGGTAGCAAGCTGGAAGATCAACCCGCTGTGCAACAGGCTGCCACCGAAGTGCGCAATGCCTGGCTGGCGCTGGAACGTACCAGAATTGTCAGCCCAATGACCGGTTATGTATCCCGTCGCGCCGTACAGCCTGGTGCACAAATTAGCCCAACCACGCCGCTGATGGCGGTTGTTCCGGCCACTAACCTGTGGGTAGATGCCAACTTCAAAGAAACACAGCTCGCGCACATGCGTATCGGCCAACCGGCGACCGTTATCAGCGATATTTACGGCGATGACGTAAAATATACCGGTAAAGTTGTCGGTCTCGATATGGGTACGGGCAGCGCTTTCTCCCTGCTGCCAGCGCAGAACGCAACCGGCAACTGGATCAAAGTCGTCCAGCGTCTGCCGGTACGTATCGAACTGGATGCGCAGCAACTGGCACAGCATCCATTACGTATTGGTTTGTCTACGCTGGTTACGGTAGATACCTCAAATCGTGACGGACAAATTCTGGCAAGCCAGGTTCGTACCACGCCGGTATCAGAAAGTAATGCACGTGAAATCAACCTTGCTCCGGTCAATAAGATGATCGAAGAGATCGTGCGGGCCAACGCGGGCTAATTCAAAGGTGCGTGTGATGCAACAGCAAAAACCGCTGGAAGGCGCGCAGCTCGTCATTATGACGATCGCGCTGTCCCTGGCGACATTCATGCAGGTGCTGGACTCCACCATTGCTAACGTGGCGATCCCCACTATCGCCGGGAACCTCGGCTCTTCACTGAGCCAGGGAACCTGGGTGATCACCTCATTCGGGGTGGCGAACGCTATCTCTATTCCGATCACCGGCTGGCTGGCAAAACGCTTTGGCGAAGTAAGACTCTTTATGTGGTCAACTATCGCCTTCGTCATTGCGTCATGGGCATGCGGGATGTCCACCAGCCTGAACATGCTGATTTTCTTCCGCGTAATCCAGGGTATTGTCGCCGGTCCATTAATTCCGCTGTCACAGAGCCTGTTGCTGAATAACTATCCACCCGCTAAGCGTTCCATCGCCCTCGCGCTATGGTCGATGACGGTGATTGTTGCCCCGATATGTGGTCCTATTCTTGGGGGCTATATCAGCGACAACTATCACTGGGGGTGGATATTTTTTATCAACGTGCCAATCGGGGCTGTGGTGGTATTGATGACCCTGCAAACCCTGCGCGGTCGGGAAACCAAAACCGAGCAGCGGCGCATTGACGCCATTGGTCTGGCACTGCTGGTCATCGGTATCGGCAGTTTGCAGATTATGCTCGACCGCGGCAAAGAGCTGGACTGGTTCGCCTCGCAGGAGATTATCATCCTGACGGTGGTCGCCGTTGTCGCTATCAGCTTCCTGATCGTCTGGGAGCTTACCGACGAGCACCCCATTGTCGATCTCTCGCTGTTTAAGTCGCGCAACTTTACCATCGGCTGTCTGTGTATCAGTCTGGCCTATATGCTCTACTTCGGCGCAATCGTACTGTTGCCGCAGCTGTTGCAGGAGGTATACGGCTATACGGCAACCTGGGCTGGTCTGGCGTCAGCGCCGGTTGGGGTGATTCCGGTGATCCTGTCTCCGATTATCGGCCGCTTCGCGCACAAGCTGGATATGCGTCGGCTGGTAACATTCAGTTTTATTATGTACGCCGTCTGTTTCTACTGGCGTGCGTGGACGTTCGAGCCGGGTATGGACTTTGGCGCATCGGCCTGGCCGCAGTTTATTCAGGGGTTCGCGGTAGCCTGCTTCTTTATGCCGTTAACCACCATTACGTTGTCCGGCTTACCGCCAGAGCGTCTGGCGGCGGCATCCAGCTTGTCGAACTTTACGCGAACGCTGGCAGGTTCCATCGGTACATCGATTACGACGACAATGTGGACAAACCGCGAGTCGCTGCACCATGCTCAGCTAACGGAATCTGTTAACCCCTACAACCCAAATGCACAGGCTATGTACGATAAGCTGCAGGATTTAGGGATGACGCACCAGCAGGCTTCAGGTTGGATAGCTCAGCAGATCACCAATCAGGGGCTGATTATTTCCGCTAACGAAATCTTCTGGATGTCGGCGGGGATCTTCCTGGTCCTGCTTGGCCTGGTGTGGTTCGCCAAACCGCCCTTCGGTGCGGGCGGCGGCGGCGGTGGCGCACACTAACTATCTGATAAAAGGGATCTGCGGATCCCTTTTTTATTAGACCTACAATCAGAAGTAATATTTGAATCTCAGACGCCCGCCGTAACGCGCATCTTCGCTGTTATCACCATTATTCGGATTGGCCTCTACCCATGAAGCATAGGCACCGAGGTAGATGTTAAAGTTTTTCATATCCATCACATTGGGGAATAAATATGAGGCATGAATAGTGTGAATGTCATAATTGCCGGGATCGGTGATCCAGCAATCGTCCTCACAAACGGCATCGATATTGGTAGCATTGAAGGCTTCGATTTTGTTATGCGCATAGATATAACCCAGTTCAAATCGATGCCACAACGCATTCACCCCTGCAGTAAAATCTGTCTCATCGGTCGCATCCATATAGGCGGTATTCAGGTTAATCACCGCGCCATCTTCCGGGTCCGTTTTTTGACCATTCCAGGTCATGGTAAAACCATAGCCCGTACGATCTGACTGATCGATCCACGTCCCATTTTGGTAATAACCGTAGGCGTTGTTAACGACGTTACTTTCCATCGCTATCGCCGTTGAAAAACGCCCATTTTGCCAGGCGATAACCGGACGGACGTAAGCCACGTTTTTATCGTTGGTTAAATCCATTCCGTGGTACTGCTTCTCGGTATATAACGTACTGCCATTTTCCAGCAATGTGTTAACTTCGAAATACCAGTTGTCGATGGTTTTGCTCAGCAGAAAGTTACCCCCACTGTCGCTACGTCCCCGTCCTT
Source organism: Citrobacter sp. Cpo126 (assembly GCF_030332445.1). Classification (NCBI taxonomy): domain Bacteria; kingdom Pseudomonadati; phylum Pseudomonadota; class Gammaproteobacteria; order Enterobacterales; family Enterobacteriaceae; genus Citrobacter; species Citrobacter sp. Cpo126. Next base: position 85,818 of record NZ_JAOWHT010000042.1, on the reverse strand, counting down.
CTTTCATCATATAGATATAGCCGTAACCGTCACTGTAGAGATCGTTCGCTGTATTCCCCGAATATTCAACAAACGTATCCTGATTCAGCGGGAACATATCGTAGGCTTCAAAACGACCAACCTTAATTTTCCAGTCATTCTCACGACCAAAGAAGAAAACGGCATCATCGAGGTTCATTTTTCCGGTCAGGTCCGCCAGAGGCTGTACCGAGAACCCTGCAAAATTACCGTTGTCCCGCCGCTGGTAGCCATCAAAACCCAGCAACAGGCGTCCGTTAATATCCCAGCGTTCATTGGTTCCTGGTGCCCAATCTTTATTCGCTGACGTTCTCGTCGATGTCAGGCTACCGGAACGGCTTGCCGCATCCATATTAAATTCGACATCGCCATAGAACTTAATATCGCTGAAGCCGGATAATGTCAGCTTAGGCGGAGTTTCACCTGCTGCAATCGGCTCGGCAGACTGGACATTCACCGTCGGCGTAGCGGCGACCTGCTGCTGCTTCAGCGAGCGAATTTGCGCCTCAGCATCGGATGCCCGTTTTTCGGCATTAACAACACGTTGCTCCAGTTCAGCCAGACGCTGCTCAATAGTGATATTATTTGCTGCCCAAAGGTTATGAGAAAAGCAAGCACCGATCATCAGCGCCAAATATTTAGCCTTCATTTTCATCCCTAAAGTTTAATGTATACCAGATAAGATTTGATAAAAACCCTATCTACCGGCTATTAAAAGAGTCTTGTTATTACCCGGATATCTGGCGCATTCCATTATGTTTTTCTATTAATTATTTATGTTTTTTAGTTTATGTGATCAATACACCCTGGCATCGTTAATTATCCACCGCTTTCTGCTTGCCAGATCACATTTTATTATTTAACAGGTCAGGCATCATTTAAATTAAAATATATTCTCGCCGCAAATATAATAAACACACATTATATTAAGCAATAAAAAACCCCGGACATAAACCGGGGTTAATTTAAATACTGGAACAGCTAATCAATAAGACTAAATATGCAGTTCCTGCAGTTTCTCTTTCGGTAGCGCCAGCTCTTCATTGCTGTTCACGCGTACATCACGCTCCAGAATATGACGCGCGATATCCTGTGCTTCGCTAAGAGAGTGCATCTGATACGTACCGCACTGGTAAACGTTCAGCTCCGGGATCTGGTTCTGATCCTGTACTTTCAGCACGTCCGCCATTGCCGCTTTCCACGCGTCGGCTACACGCTGTTCGTCCGGCGTACCAATCAGGCTCATGTAGAAGCCGGTACGGCATCCCATCGGAGAGATATCAATAATCTCAACGCCGTTACCGTTAAGGTGGTTACGCATAAAACCTGCAAACAGGTGTTCCAGCGTATGGATACCTTTCTCAGGCATCACTTCTTTGTTCGGAATGCAGAAACGCAGATCAAACACGGTGATTGCGTCGCCATGCGGGGTGTTCATCGTTTTTGCAACCCGGACCGCGGGAGCTTCCATCCGGGTGTGATCGACAGTAAAACTATCTAACAACGGCATTTAGCCACCTCCGATAAATTTTTTAAAAATAATCTGAACTCTTTGTTCCGGGGCGAGTCTGAGTATATGAAAGACGCGCATTTGTTATCATCATCCCTGTTTTCAGAGATGAAATTTTGGCCACTCCCGAGTGGCCTTTTTCTTTTGTATCAAGCGTGCTTTTCCAGCCACACGCTAAACGGCTCAGTATCAGCCGCTTCGATCTCCTGCTGACGACGCTTTGAAGCCTCGGTTTCAGCAATAAATTCAGCTTCCTGCACTATTTCTAACGGCTCTTCACGCAGCAGATTTCGGTAAGCCTCACCCAACGCTTTGCCCGTGCCGCCAATGCCTTCATCAATCATAGACCGTAGGATCCGGGCAGAGAAAGTCAGTTCAGGATTGTCAAAACAGGCAACCAGTTCATCACAGACCTTCTGATACTCCTCTCCCCCATCGATGCTGTCCAGCGTTTGTGCCACGCGTTTCAGATCGCGGAACAAATCTTTCCCAACCTTCGGCAGCGGGAACTGGGCTGTTTCACAGCCAATACCTAACGTCAGCCCAGGCTTACGCCCTTCGAGAATCACGCGATTCCAGTTTTTACGCGTACACAGCAATTCATCGCTGCTCATTTCCGGGGCATCAGCCAGCGCACACCAGACCATAAACAGATCGAGGAAGCGCACCTGCTGCTCGTCCACGCCGATAGGCGAGAACGGGTTGATATCCAGCGAGCGTACTTCGATGTACTCGATACCGCCACGCAGAAGCGCATCTGATGGCGTTTCTCCACGACGAGTGACGCGTTTCGGGCGAATAGGCGCATACAGCTCATTTTCAATCTGCAGAACATTGCTGTTAATTTGCAGACGCTTACCGTCTTTCTCCAGACCGATCGCCGCGTACTCCTCGGAAGGCGTCTTAATCGCGCGCTTTAATCCTGCCACATACTCATGCAAATCGTTAAACGTAATTCCGAGATTGCTTTGCGACTTATTGGTATAGCCCAAATCACTCAGACGCAGCGACGTTGCGTACGGCAGGTAATACATCCCACAGTCGGTTTTTTCAAACGGCAGAGTTGTCGGTTTTCCTTGCAGGAATGAGGAACAAATGGCCGGGGAGGCACCAAACAAATACGGGATCACCCAACCAAAACGGTAGTAGTTGCGGATCAGACGGAAGTAGCCCGCGGAGATCTTCTCTTTAGCATCCCCACCTTCGGTTACACCGCATTTCGCCTGCCAGAAAGCCATAGGCAGCGAGAAGTTGTAGTGTACGCCCGAGATTGTCTGCATCAACGCGCCATAGCGGTTTTTGAGGCCTTCACGGTACAGCGTCTTCAGGCGACCGGTATTCGACGTACCATACTGCGCCAGTTCGATATCCTGACCTTCGGCAATATAGCAAGGCATGCTCAACGGCCACATACGCTCGTCGCCAAGGTTTCTGGCGGTATAACGATGTAAGTCACGCATGAACGTGAGCATTTTCTCAATGTCGTCACCGGGTGGAGTAATGAACTCCAGCAATGCTTCGGCAAAGTCAGTGGTTATCCACTTATGCGTTAGCGCTGAGCCTAACACCTCAGGATGGCCTGTTGTTGCTAATGACCCATCTGCATTAACACGCAGCGTTTCGCGCTCCAGACCACGTTGAATCCCCTTTAACGCCTGAGGATGGTTTTCCAGCCAGGCCAGCGCCTGTGATACGTCCGGGATCAAATTGACCTCCCGCCTGTCAAAATCGTTTTAATTAGCATAATGGTATTGGTTACCCTGAAGGCTATCCCACAACACAATTAGTGCCACCACATAATGCCTTGTGTCGTAACCGCTGCGACAACAACATAGCGCAGCGCCTTGCCAAGGCATAAGAAAAAGAGAACTGGGCCCCACGAGATGCGCATCCACCCGGCTAACAGGCACAGCAAATCCCCCACAACCGGCATCCAGCTTAATAATAGTGTGACAGCGCCATAGCGCCGCAGCCAGCCAGTGGCTTTTTCTTGCCAGCGCGATGTTTTACGCAATGGAAAGAAACGCCCAAGGATAACGTTAGTTAACCCTCCAAGGCTATTACCCATTGTTGCTGTTAAGACTAAGACCCAGGGATGACTGACCCCGGAAACCAACAAAGCAACCAGAACAACTTCAGAATTGCCGGGTAATAGCGTGGCACTGAGAAAACTGCTGGCAAACAGTGACAGGAGCGACAGTCCATCACTCACAATAACCGGACATCCACGGCATCCATTCCCGCGGCATGCGCCGCCTGTATTCCAAAATCGGCATCTTCAAATACGACGCAACGAGCCGGAACAACCCCCATACGTTCGGCACAAAGCAAAAACGTATCAGGAGCCGGTTTATGGTGTTGTACGTGATCGGCTGCGACTACAGCATCAAAATAGCGACGCAGACCAAGGTGAGCGAGCAGCGCTTCTGCAATTGCGCTTTCACTACCCGTACCTACCGACATAGGACGACGACCATGCCAGGCTTTCACAACATCAACCAACGGCAAAGGCTGGACGCTATCCAGCAGCATGCTTCTCACCTTGTCGGTTTTTTCACGTGCCAGCGCATGAGGATCAAGATCGGCATGATTCAACTCAATTACCGACTGGGCAATACGCCACGTTGGGGAGCCATTGAGGGCGACCATGGCTTGTTCATCAAAACGTAGCCCATAATGCCCCAATACCTCATGCCACGCCTTACGGTGCGTAGGCTCGGTATCCAGGATGGTGCCATCCATATCAAAAATCAAACCCGCATAACGTTCGTACATCGTCTTCTCACAAGCCGATTGACCAGACGTTATTTTATCGTAATTGATTGATTTTGTCGCTGACAGCGAATTAAGGGGGGTTCAGAGAGTATGTGGAAATGATTTGAGGGGGAGATGGTGCTGCCGATTATCTCGCAGACCATGAAAAAACAGTTTCGCTGTTATCTCGGAGAAGATGGTGCATCCGGGAGGATGACTCACTAGTGTTCGCCCTGCGGGCCGTTGCTGAAGCAACGTTATCCTCCCTGGTGCTGGCGATTATCTCGCAGACCGTGAAACAACAGTTTCGCTATTATTCAGGAGAAGATGGTGCATCCGGGAGGATTCGAACCTCCGACCGCTCGGTTCGTAGCCGAGTACTCTATCCAGCTGAGCTACG
>NZ_JAOWHT010000042.1:0-81050 GCF_030332445.1 Citrobacter sp. Cpo126 | reverse complement strand
GTGCATCCGGGAGGATTCGAACCTCCGACCGCTCGGTTCGTAGCCGAGTACTCTATCCAGCTGAGCTACGGATGCATCGGAAAACTTGCTTTACTGCCGATATTGATATCGTGATAAGCGATATCAAGTAAGAGATGGTGCATCCGGGAGGATTACTCGGCTGCGCCTCGCCCTGCGGGCCGCTGCTAAAGCAACGTTATCCTCCCTGGTGCTCGCGATTATCTCGCAGACCATGAAACAACAGTTTTGCTGTTGCCTCGGAGAAGATGGTGCATCCGGGAGGATTCGAACCTCCGACCGCTCGGTTCGTAGCCGAGTACTCTATCCAGCTGAGCTACGGATGCATCAGGGAAACTTACTTTACTGCAGATTTGATGTCGCTGCTAAAGCGCTATCAAGTAATATGGTGCATCCGGGAGGATTCGAACCTCCGACCGCTCGGTTCGTAGCCGAGTACTCTATCCAGCTGAGCTACGGATGCAAATGGCGGTGAGGCGGGGATTCGAACCCCGGATGCAGCTTTTGACCGCATACTCCCTTAGCAGGGGAGCGCCTTCAGCCTCTCGGCCACCTCACCAACACGCCTCTTGCGAGTGCTTCGAAGAACTTGTTTCTGCTCATCGTCGCTGCGTGGCGCACATATTACTTTCTGGGACTTATAAGTCAAACAATTTTTCCAGAGCTTTTATCGTTTGCACATTTCACGCGCAATTAGTCTGCAAAAACGGCAAAAAGAGTGTTTTATCAACAGATAAATTGGCAATTTCCTGAAGGAGTGAACAAACGGAAACTTCGCAGGAAAAGGCATTACGCGCAGTGGAATCGAAAAAATGGGGAAGGCGAAGAAGAAAAGAGAAGAAAAAGAGTAACTCAATCAGGTTGCGCCTCACCAGAAAGGTGAGACGCGAAAACCTTAGTAACTGGACTGCTGGGATTTTTCAGCCTGGATACGCTGGTAGATCTCTTCACGATGGACAGAAACTTCTTTCGGGGCGTTTACGCCAATGCGCACCTGGTTGCCCTTCACCCCTAAAACTGTCACGGTGACCTCATCGCCTATCATGAGGGTCTCACCAACTCGACGAGTCAGAATCAGCATTCTTTGCTCCTTGAAAGATTAAAAGAGTCGGGTCTCTCTGTATCCCGGCATTATCCATCATATAACGCCAAAAAGTAAGCGATGACAAACACCTAAGTGTAAGCAGTCACGGCATCACATTCTGTTAAACCTAAGTTTAGCCGATATACACAACTTCAACCTGACTTTATCGTTGTCGATAGCGTTGATTCAAACGCTGCGGATTGAAGTCCGCAGCGTCGACTTACGCTTATAATTATTACAGTTTTGCGCTGACCCAGCCTTTCACACTGGCTAACGCTGCAGGCAGAGCCGCTGCATCCGTACCACCGGCTTGCGCCATGTCCGGACGACCGCCACCCTTACCGCCGACCTGCTGAGCGACCATTCCAACCAGTTCCCCTGCTTTCACGCGATCTGTCACGTCCTTAGACACACCCGCAATCAGAGAAACCTTACCTTCCACTACCGTTGCCAGAACGATAACGGTAGACCCCAGTTGATTTTTCAGATCATCAACCATGGTACGCAACATTTTCGGCTCAACGTCCGCGAGTTCGCTGACCAGCAGCTTCACGCCGTTGATATCAACCGCTTTGCTGGAAAGATTTGCACTCTCCTGCGCCGCAGCCTGTTCCTTCAATTGCTGCAATTCTTTTTCCAGTTGACGAGTACGCTCAAGCACGGAACGAACTTTGTCACCGATATTCTGGCTATCGCCTTTCAGCAGCTGCGCAACATCGCTTAAGCGATCGCTCTCAGCATGCACGGTTTGGATAGCACCTTCACCGGTTACGGCTTCAATACGACGAACGCCTGCCGCAGTACCTGACTCGGACACAATGCGGAACAGACCGATATCACCCGTACGGCTGGCGTGAGTACCGCCACACAATTCGGTAGAGAAATCACCCATGCTCAGAACGCGCACATGGTCGTCATATTTCTCGCCAAACAGTGCCATTGCGCCTTTGGCTTTTGCCGCTTCGAGATCCATGATGTTCGTTTCAATCGGCAAGTTGCGACGGATTTGCGCGTTCACCAGATCTTCAACGGCACGGATTTCAGCAGACTTCATCGCTTCGGTATGAGAGAAGTCGAAGCGCAGCAGTTTATCGTTAACCAACGAGCCTTTCTGTGCCACATGTGTGCCCAGAACCTGGCGCAGCGCTGCGTGCATCAGGTGCGTTGCGGAGTGGTTCAAACGAATACGCGCACGACGGGCTTCATCCACATCAGCCTGTACCGCATCACCAATTTTCAGAGAACCCGCAGACAGCTTGCCAATGTGACCAATGGCCTGGCCATATTTCTGCGTGTCGCTAACGGCAAACGCGAAGCCTGCGCCTTTCAGCTCACCCTTGTCGCCAACCTGACCACCAGATTCCGCATAGAACGGCGTCTGATCCAGTACGACAACGGCATCCTGACCTGCGTTAATTGCGTCTACCGCTTTACCATCAACAAACAGCGCGGTCACTTTGCCGTTCAGTTCCAGGTGCTCGTAGCCTTTAAATTCAGAGGCGCCATCAACGCGAATCATCGCATTGTAGTCTGCGCCAAAACCGCTGGCTTCACGCGCACGACGGCGCTGTTCTTCCATTGCAGCTTCAAAGCCCGCTTCATCAACCTTAATGTTACGCTCGCGGCAAACGTCTGCCGTCAGGTCAACCGGGAAACCGTAGGTGTCATACAGACGGAATGCAGTTTCGCCATCCAGCGTATCGCCAGACAGTTTTGCCAGTTCTTCGTCCAGCAGCGCCAGACCACGCTCCAGAGTACGCGCAAACTGCTCTTCTTCGGTTTTCAGAACCTGTTCAACCATAACCTGCTGACGCTTCAGTTCTTCACCTGCAGAGCCCATGACGTCCACCAACGGACCAACCAGCTTGTAGAAGAAGGTATCCTTCGCGCCCAGCATGTTGCCATGACGTACCGCGCGACGAATGATACGGCGCAGCACATAGCCACGGTTTTCATTCGACGGCACAACACCATCGGCAATCAGGAATGCACAGGAACGGATATGGTCGGCGATAACGCGCAGAGACTTGTTGCTCAGATCAGTTGCGCCAGTGACTTTCGCCACGGATTCGATCAATGAGCGGAACAGGTCGATTTCATAGTTGGAGTTAACGTGTTGCAGCACGGCCGCAATACGCTCCAGACCCATACCGGTATCCACGGACGGTTTCGGCAGCGGTTCCATGGTGCCGTCAGCCTGACGGTTGAACTGCATGAAGACGATGTTCCAGATCTCAATGTAGCGATCCCCATCTTCTTCTGCGCTTCCCGGAGGTCCACCCCAGATATGGTCGCCGTGGTCGTAGAAAATTTCGGTACATGGACCGCAAGGACCGGTATCACCCATCTGCCAGAAGTTGTCTGAAGCATAAGCCGCACCTTTGTTATCACCGATACGGATGATACGTTCGCGCGGAATACCGACTTCTTTTTCCCAGATTTCATAGGCTTCATCGTCAGTTTCATAGACGGTTACCCACAGACGCTCTTTTGGCAGGGCAAACCAGTTTTCACCGGTCAGCAGTTCCCATGCATATTGAATAGCGTCGTGTTTGAAGTAATCGCCGAAGCTGAAGTTGCCCAGCATTTCGAAGAAAGTGTGGTGACGTGCAGTGTAACCGACGTTTTCCAGGTCATTGTGCTTACCGCCCGCACGTACACAACGCTGCGAGGTGGTTGCGCGGGAATAATTACGCTTGTCGAGGCCAAGGAAAACATCCTTGAACTGGTTCATCCCGGCGTTGGTAAACAACAAAGTAGGGTCATTGTTCGGTACCAGGGAGCTGCTGGCAACTACCTGGTGTCCTTTACTATGGAAAAAATCGAGAAACGCCTGACGGATCTCAGCGGTGCTCTTGCTCATAATTATCCTGAAGAAATCAAGCTAACGAAATGTCATTACCAGCATCGGCATGCAAACTGCGCCTCTGGCAATCGAAAAGTGGGAATAAGATAAGTTTTCTTTACTGGGAAGTAAAATCCCGTATGCGGTCAATCGTCAAAATTTCGCCATATTGCCTGAATATCTTCCATCAGATAGCCGCGATAGAGCAAAAAACGCTGAACCTTTATCTTATCTGAAAAATCGACAGGTAAAGGTTCGCCGTACTTCCGAATGGCCTGCTCGCGTGCAAGCACTGCCCAGTCAATTTCGCACTCACGCATGGCCCGCTCGATAGCTTCACGTGCGATCCCTTTTTGGTTTAATTCCTGGCGCACTCGGGCTGGTCCATAACCTTTGCGGCTACGGCTGGCGATAAACTGCTGCACGAAACGATCATCATCCAGATAACGACTTTCAATACACCAGGCGATGACCTTGTCGTAATCCTCCGGCGTGGCATCAATTTCTTCTGGTCCATTTTTCCCCATCACCGGAGCGGCCAGCTTGCGCCGCAGTTCCTGCTCGCTGTGGTCGCGCATCGCCAGAATGCGTACGGCGCGGTCAAGCAGTCGGGAATAAGCGGAACGGCGGGAAGTTGCTTCTGTCATAGTAAGCCTTCAGAAATGAAAAAGGGCTGCATGATATGCAGCCCTTTACTATATGTGATTCACAACATGCGATTCAAAACAGATTATCAGAAATCTTCGTTCGTTTCTTTTACGTCTTCGCCGCTGTCATCAACGGAGAAATCAGGCGTTGAATCCTGGTTATTGAGCAGTAACTCACGTAATTTCTTCTCAATTTCTTTCGCAGTTGCCGGGTTTTCTTTCAGCCAGTTGGTCGCATTCGCCTTACCCTGACCGATTTTCTCACCGTTGTAGCTGTACCATGCACCGGCTTTTTCAATCAGCTTCTCTTTCACGCCCAGGTCAACCAGTTCGCCGTAGAAGTTGATGCCTTCACCATAAAGGATCTGGAATTCAGCCTGTTTGAACGGCGCTGCAATTTTGTTTTTCACAACCTTAACGCGGGTTTCGCTGCCGACCACATTGTCGCCTTCTTTCACCGCGCCAATACGACGGATATCCAGACGAACAGACGCATAGAATTTCAGGGCGTTACCACCGGTGGTGGTTTCCGGGTTACCAAACATAACGCCAATCTTCATACGGATCTGGTTGATGAAAATCAGCAGCGTGTTGGACTGCTTCAGGTTACCGGCCAGCTTACGCATCGCCTGGCTCATCATACGCGCCGCAAGGCCCATGTGAGAGTCGCCAATCTCACCTTCGATTTCTGCCTTCGGCGTCAATGCGGCAACGGAGTCGACAACGATAACGTCAACCGCACCGGAGCGCGCCAGCGCATCACAGATTTCCAGCGCTTGTTCACCGGTATCCGGCTGAGAACACAGCAGGTTGTCGATATCAACGCCAAGCTTACGGGCATAGACCGGATCCAGCGCGTGTTCCGCATCGATAAATGCACAGGTTTTACCTTCACGCTGTGCAGCGGCAATAACCTGCAGGGTCAGCGTTGTTTTACCGGAGGATTCAGGCCCGTAGATTTCGACGATACGGCCCATTGGCAAACCGCCCGCGCCCAATGCGATATCCAGAGAAAGCGAACCGGTGGAGATAGTTTCCACATCCATGGAGCGGTCTTCACCCAGGCGCATGATGGAGCCTTTACCGAATTGCTTTTCGATCTGACCCAGCGCTGCAGCCAACGCTTTCTGTTTGTTTTCGTCGATAGCCATTAATTACTCCTGTCATGCCGCTTTCGGGTTAAACCGCGAAACGTGATAGATAATGTTCTGTTGAGGCAATTATACTGTATGCTCATACAGTATCAAGTGTTTTGTAGAAATTGTTGCCACAGGGTTTGTAACGCGTAGACGGTCGCCTGTCGACGTACCGCGTCGCGATCGCCGCTGAAGCATTCCCGACGCGTAATCCCCTCGCCGCTCGCGCTGGCAAAGGCGAACCATACGGTACCCACGGGCTTTTCTTCACTGCCGCCATCCGGCCCGGCAATACCGCTGATCGAGACCGCGAAATGCGCGCGGGCAGCTTTTAGCGCGCCAATCGCCATCTCCACCACTACAGGCTCGCTCACCGCCCCATGCTGGGCCAGCGTCTCTTCGCGCACGCCTATCATCTGTGCTTTGGCTTCGTTGCTGTAGGTCACAAACCCGCGTTCAAACCAGGCGGAGCTTCCGGCAATATCCGTAATCGCTTTGGCCACCCAGCCGCCGGTGCAGGACTCCGCCGTCGTAACGGTCGCCCCACGCGCTTTCAGCGCCAGGCCAACCTGCTCACTTAACTGCATCAGTTCACTGTCGGTCATTTCAGCCTCTGTCAGTTAAAAAATATGCCGGACAAGATAGCACTTTCATAACCAATGTGGGGATGGAGAGAACGTTTTACGAGGGGGATTCCAAAAATTGCTCCGTTGCATAAATAAGACCTGCCGGATGACGATATCAGGGCATCTTATCCGGCCTACAAGAGATTTCTTCCTGTAGGCCGGTGGAGCGATTACTGCACGCGCGCCAGCGCGACCGCCTGACCCAACTGCCACACGGCCATCGCGTAGTGGGTACTGTGGTTGTAGCGGGTGATGGTGTAGAAGTTCGGCAATCCATACCAGTACTGATAGCCGGTACCAATATCCAGGCGCAGCAGGCTGGCCTGCTGATGATTACCCAACGACTGCTGTGGCGTCAGACCCGCCGCAGCAAGCTGAGAAATGCTGTACTGGGTTTTAAAGCCGTTCGCCAGCCCAGGTGCCTGACCATTTGCCGGCACCGCGACCGTATCGCCTTTCACCCAGCCGTGGCCCTTGAAGTAATTCGCCACGCTACCAATGGCATCAACCGGATCCCACAGGTTAATGTGGCCATCACCATTAAAATCAACGGCATATTGCTTATAGGAAGACGGCATAAACTGGCCGTAGCCCATCGCGCCGGCGAAAGAACCTTTCAAATCGAGCGGATCGTCGCTTTCATCTCGCGCCATCAGCAGGAAGGTTTCCAGTTCACCAGAGAAGTATTCCGCACGACGAGGATAGTTAAACGACAGCGTCGCCAGAGCATCCAGAATCCGCGTTTTACCCATCACGCGGCCCCAACGCGTTTCAACGCCGATAATGCCAACGATAATTTCCGGCGGAACACCATAGACCTGCCACGCACGGTTCAACGCATCTTCATATTGATTCCAGAAGGTCACACCATTTTGCACGTTGTCAGGCGTGATGAACTGTTTGCGGTAGCGCAGCCATGCGCCGTTAGGACCGGCTGGCGGTTGAGTCGTCGGTGCCTGGCGGTCCATCAAACGCAATACCGAGTCCAGACGCTTGGCCTGCGACAAGATCTCCTGCAGCTGCTGGCGGTCAAAGCCGTGCTTGTTCACCATTTTTTCGATGAACTGCTGCGCGTTCGGATTATTGGCAAAATCACCGCCCGTTTGCATGACGTTGTGCTGTGGCTCAAGCAGGAAGCCGCCGGATGGCGCACCCGTAGTCGTTTGAGTCTCTGAAGGTTTAGGTTTGCTGCTACAGGCAGCGAGCAGTACGAAAAGGGGGAGTAACGCTACATAACGACGCTTGAACATGAGACATCCATTAAACAAATTCAGCCTAGGAGAAGTATGGTAAAGCATCCTCCGGCATACAAGGAAGCGGTAGTCGCTCTCCTTCACAGAATTTACATCCCCCTTTCATCTCTGACCTTCACATTTGCGAGCTTTCACGCAATAACTTTCAAATTAAAATATTTATCTTTCATTTTGAGATCAAAATAACACTTTTATATCTTTCGATCTGATTAAAATTAGCCACCGTTTGGCAAGATAACTAAAATCCCTACAGGAGAGAATAATGATCGACACCATCACACTCGGTGCTGAGTGGTTTATCGGGCTGTTCCAGAAAGGCGGAGAAGTGTTTACCGGTATGGTGACCGGTATTCTTCCCCTGCTGATTAGCCTGCTGGTCATCATGAATGCGCTGATTAACTTTATCGGCCAGCAACGTATTGAACGTTTTGCTCAGCGCTGCGCCGGAAATCCACTGTCCCGCTATTTGCTACTGCCGTGCATCGGCACATTTGTATTTTGTAACCCGATGACGCTGAGTCTGGGTCGCTTTATGCCAGAAAAATACAAGCCCAGCTACTACGCCGCCGCCTCTTACAGTTGCCATTCCATGAACGGCTTATTCCCGCACATCAACCCCGGCGAACTGTTTGTCTATCTGGGGATCGCCAGCGGCCTGACCACGCTGGGGCTTCCGCTTGGCCCACTGGCGGTGAGCTACCTGCTGGTCGGTTTGGTGACTAACTTCTTCCGCGGCTGGGTGACCGATTTCACCACCACTATCTTCGAGAAAAAAATGGGCATTCAACTTGAGCAGAAGGTGCATCTGGCGGGAGCAACATCATGACACGTATTCGTATTGAAAAAGGCACCGGTGGCTGGGGTGGCCCCCTTGAACTGGATGCCGTACCGGGCAAGAAAATTGTCTATATCACCGCCGGAACTCGCCCCGCAATAGTCGACAGGATAGCAAGCCTGACCGGTTGGCAGGCAGTTGATGGCTTCAAAGAAGGCGAGCCGCCGGAGAACGAAATTGGTGTGGCGATCATCGACTGCGGCGGCACGCTGCGCTGTGGGATCTACCCCAAACGCAGGATACCGACGGTGAATATTCACGCTACGGGTAAATCCGGCCCGCTGGCTCAGTACATTGTCGAAGATATCTATGTCTCTGGCGTGAAAGAAGAAAACATCACGATAGTCGGCGAGGCATCCGCTGCGCCGCAACCTGCAAGCAGCACTATCGGTCGCGATTACGACACCAGTAAAAAGATTACCGAACAAAGCGACGGCCTGTTGGCAAAAGTGGGAATGGGCATGGGTTCAGCCGTTGCGGTTCTGTTCCAGTCCGGACGTGACACCATCGATACCGTCCTGAAAACTATTCTGCCATTTATGGCGTTCGTCTCGGCACTGATCGGCATCATTATGGCTTCGGGTCTGGGAGACTGGATTGCCCATGGACTCGCGCCGCTGGCCAGCCATCCGTTGGGACTGGTTACTCTGGCGCTGATCTGCTCTTTCCCGCTGCTGTCGCCTTTCCTCGGCCCCGGTGCGGTTATCGCCCAGGTTATCGGCGTGCTGATCGGTGTACAGATTGGTCTGGGGAATATTCCTCCGCATCTGGCGCTACCTGCCCTGTTCGCCATTAACGCCCAGGCTGCATGTGACTTTATTCCGGTTGGGTTGTCGCTGGCCGAAGCGCGTCAGGACACTGTTCGCGTCGGCGTGCCATCCGTACTGGTGAGCCGTTTTCTGACCGGCGCGCCTACCGTTCTCATCGCCTGGTTTGTTTCTGGCTTTATTTACCAATAAGGGGCACTCAAAAATGACCGTAATTTATCAAACCACCATCACCCGTATCGGCCAGAGCGCCCCGGATGCACTGTGCGACCAGATGCTGATTACCTTTCGTGAAGGCGCGCCAGCGGATATCGAAGAGTTTTGTTTCATCCATTGCCACGGGGACCTGAACGGCTCTTTAAAAGCAGGGATCCAGTTTGAACTGGGCCAGCACCACTACCCGGTCACCGCCGTTGGCAGCGTGGCGGAACAAAACTTACGTGAACTCGGGCATATCACCCTGCGCTTTGACGGGCAGAGCGAAGCGGAATTCCCCGGCACTGTACACGTTGCGGGCCCCGTCCCGGACGGTATCACCCCGGGCTGTATTTTGAAGTTTGTTGCTTAAGATTGAAGGAGATAAAAATGAATCAGGTTGCCGTTGTCATTGGTGGAGGCCAGACCCTGGGGGCATTCCTTTGCCGTGGGCTTGCGACAGAAGGATACCGCGTCGCGGTGGTGGATATTCAAAGCGATAAAGCTGCCAACGTCGCGCAAGAAATTAACGCCGAGTTTGGCGAAGGTACCGCGTACGGTTTTGGCGCAGATGCCACCAGCGAACAGAGCGTACTGGCGCTGTCGCGCGGAGTGGATGAAATATTCGGTCGTGTCGATCTGCTGGTTTACAGTGCGGGTATCGCTAAAGCCGCTTTTATCAGCGACTTTCAGCTTGGGGATTTCGACCGCTCGCTGCAGGTCAATCTGGTCGGCTACTTCCTCTGTGCTCGTGAATTTTCACGCCTGATGATCCGCGATGGCGTGCAGGGACGCATTATCCAGATCAACTCAAAATCAGGGAAAGTGGGCAGCAAACACAATTCAGGCTACAGCGCGGCAAAATTTGGTGGCGTGGGCTTAACTCAGTCACTGGCGCTGGATCTGGCGGAGTACGGGATCACCGTACATTCGCTGATGCTCGGCAACCTGCTGAAATCACCAATGTTTCAGTCGTTATTACCGCAATATGCGACCAAGCTGGGCCTTAAGCCAGATGAGGTGGAGCAGTACTACATTGATAAGGTTCCGCTTAAACGCGGCTGCGATTATCAGGACGTACTGAACATGCTGCTGTTTTACGCCAGTCCAAAAGCCTCTTACTGCACCGGGCAGTCCATCAACGTGACCGGCGGTCAGGTGATGTTTTAATGTTGAATTGCCGGATGGCGGCTGCGCTTATCCGGCAAAATCAAAGGAGTACATAATGGTTTCCGCACTAATTACCGTCGCCGCTATCGCCTGGTGCCTGCAACTGGCGCTT
This sequence comes from Citrobacter sp. Cpo126, assembly GCF_030332445.1. NCBI lineage: Bacteria > Pseudomonadati > Pseudomonadota > Gammaproteobacteria > Enterobacterales > Enterobacteriaceae > Citrobacter > Citrobacter sp. Cpo126. The sequence continues at coordinate 70,362 of NZ_JAOWHT010000042.1, read as the reverse complement.
GGTGGCTGGCAAATATCCCGCTTTAACCGGGCGTTTGATCAACTCTGCCAGCAAGGTCGGGTTGGTGTTGGTCGTTCCGGTGGGCGTTTTAAACCGCGCGTGGTGGTAGCCATTGCGCTGGATGAGCAGCAACGGGTGACCGACACGTTATTTATGAAAGGTCTTACTGTTTTCGCCCGACCAGGCAAAATTGCCACGATAATGGGCAAACATCTTGATGATTTACAGCCTGATGTGATCTTTCCCCATGATCCGTTATCACAGAATGCACTATCATTGGCGCTTAAACTGAAACATGGGTAATTTCGTTGTGAATGCTAATAGCTTGCGAAATTATCATTTTGCAACTTATTAAGTCAGGGTAATCACGCCTATGAAACCTCGTCAGCGTCAGGCTGCCATACTGGAGCATCTGCAAAAGCAGGGCAAATGCTCGGTTGAAGAACTGGCCCACTACTTTGACACGACCGGCACGACCATTCGCAAAGACCTGGTCATTCTGGAAAATGCCGGAACCGTCATTCGTACCTATGGCGGTGTGGTATTAAATAAAGACGAATCCGACCCGCCAATCGATCACAAAACGCTAATCAATACGCATAAAAAAGAGCAGATTGCCGAAGCCGCCGTCCGTTTTATACACGATGGCGACTCTATTATTCTGGATGCGGGTAGCACCGTACTGCAGATGGTGCCGATGCTCACGCGCTTTAGCAACATCACCGTCATGACCAACAGTCTGCACATTGTTAACGCCCTTTCGGAGCTGGACAACGAGCAAACTATCCTGATGCCCGGCGGGACCTTTCGCAAAAAATCTGCGTCATTTCACGGTCAGCTGGCAGAAAACGCCTTTGAGCAGTTCAGCTTTGATAAACTCTTCATGGGCACCGACGGCATTGACCTTAATGCCGGCGTGACCACCTTTAATGAGGTGTTTAGCGTCAGTAAAGCGATGTGCAATGCCGCTCGCGAAGTGATTCTGATGGCTGACTCGTCAAAATTTGGGCGCAAAAGCCCTAATGTTGTATGCAGTCTGGAAAGCGTCGACAAGCTGATTACCGATGCGGGCATAGACCCTGCGTTTCGTCAGGCGCTGGAAGCAAAAGGGATTGAAGTGATCATAACCGGAGAAACCAATGAGTGATGCACTACTGAACGCGGGCCGTCAGACGTTAATGCTGGAACTACAGGAAGCCAGCCGACTACCAGAACGCCTGGGCGATGATTTTGTCCGCGCCGCCAATACTATCATCCACTGTGAAGGCAAAGTCATTGTCTCCGGTATTGGTAAATCAGGTCATATTGGCAAAAAAATTGCGGCGACCCTCGCCAGCACCGGCACGCCCGCCTTTTTTGTGCATCCGGCGGAAGCGCTGCACGGCGACTTAGGGATGATCGAAAGCCGTGATGTCATGCTGTTTATCTCCTACTCCGGCGGTGCGAAAGAGCTGGATCTCATCATCCCACGCCTGGAAGACAAATCCGTCGCACTGCTGGCAATGACCGGAAAACCGACCTCACCGTTGGGTCTGGCAGCCAAAGCCGTGCTGGATATTTCCGTTGAGCGCGAAGCCTGTCCGATGCGCCTGGCACCGACGTCCAGCACCGTAAATACGTTGATGATGGGCGACGCGCTGGCGATCGCCGTAATGCAGGCGCGCGGCTTTAACGAAGAAGATTTTGCCCGCTCACATCCGGCAGGTGCGCTGGGCGCTCGTCTGTTGAATAAAGTGCATCATCTGATGCGCCGCGACGATGCCATACCTCAGGTGAAACTCACCACCAGCGTTATGGACGCGATGCTGGAACTCAGCCGCACGGGTCTTGGCCTGGTCGCGGTCTGCGACGACCAGTCACTGGTGAAAGGGGTCTTTACCGACGGTGACCTGCGCCGCTGGCTGGTTGGCGGCGGAGCGCTCACCACCCAGGTTAGCGAAGCTATGACTCAGAATGGCATTACGCTACAGGCGCAGAGCCGCGCGATTGACGCCAAAGAGATCCTGATGAAGCGTAAAATCACTGCCGCACCGGTTGTCGATGAAAACGGTAAACTCACCGGTGCTATCAACCTGCAGGATTTCTATCAGGCCGGTATTATCTAATCCTTCAGACCCAGACGTTTCGCCAGCCGGTGCAGGTTGGCGACGTCTGTTTCCAGCGCCCGCGCGCTTGCCGCCCAACTGTGATTATTTTGCGCCAGTGCCCGGCGGATCATCTCCCGCTGGAACGACTCTGTTGCTTCACGCAGATTGTGATGTTGTGGGATCTCCGCAACAACTTCCGCCACCTGCGGAGCCGGACCTTCATCCTGCAAGGCAAAATGCTGCGTCTCCAGCACCACTTCATCCCCTGCCCTGGTAGCCCTGGCCAGAACAACCGCCCGGTGAATGGCATGTTCCAGCTCGCGCACGTTTCCGGGCCAGCCGTAATTCAGCAGATGGCTACGCGCGCCGGGGCTTAGCACCACGCGGGAAAGACCCAGCCGCAGTCGGCATTGCTCGCAAAAATAGCCGGCCAGCAGCACCACATCTTCGCCGCGCTCACGAAGAGGCGGTACAGAAAGGGGGAAGACGCTCAGACGGTGGAACAAATCCGCGCGGAAATTCCCGGCCAGCACCTCTTCGCGTAAATCACGGTTCGTCGCCGCCAGCACCCGCACATCCACGCGCAGGCTGCGATCGTCACCCACGCGCTGAATATCGCCGTACTGCAATACGCGCAGCAGCTTAGCCTGTAGCGCCAGCGAGAGTTCGCCTATCTCGTCGAGAAACAGCGTCCCATTGTCGGCCATTTCAAACTTACCGCTACGATTGCTGATAGCCCCGGTAAACGCGCCTTTTACGTGACCAAACAGCTCACTTTCGGCTACGGTTTCCGGCAACGCTGCACAGTTCAGATACACCAGTGGATTCACTGCGCGCGGCGAACCTTCATGGATAGCTTTAGCCACCAGCTCCTTCCCGGTCCCTGTTTCGCCGCTAATCAGCACATTGAGATCGGACCCCGCCACAATCTCAATTTCTTTTTTCAACTGCATCATATTGGGCGACAGGCCAATCATCTGGGTTTCCGTCACCTGCTCAAAGTTGGTTGACGAACCTGGCAGCATATTCTGGCTTTCCAGTTGTTCAATCAGCAGCGCATTGCTCAGCGCACCCGCCGCCAGCGCGGCAATCAGCCTAAGCTCCTCATCGCTGAAAACATCGAACTGATCGGGCTCCATGCCATCCAGGGTTAACGCACCAATCAAATTTTGACCGGCGAACAACGGCAGCCCAATACAGGCATGCACCTTCAGACTCTCCTGCCCCGGAATCAGACCATCATATGGGTCTGGCAAATCGCTGTCGGCAGGGAAACGAACCACGTCTCCAGCGCGGGCAATCGCCTCCAGACGCGGATGCCCTTCCAGAGTAAAGCGTCTGCCGAGAACATCCTGCGCCAGCCCATCGATCGCCAGCGGAATAAACTGTCGCGACTCATAGCGCAGCAGTGCCGACGCGTCGCACTCCAGCACCTGACGCAAAGTGGTTATCAGACGTTGAAAACGGTCCTGATGTCCAATACCGCTTTGTAATTCAATGGCGATGCCCGCCAGCACGTCTACGGAAAAGCTCATGACTACCTCATTGTCATTTTGACAATTCATATTGTCATATTGACAATAAAATGAATAGTCATTTTGACTACCACTTAATAAGCAGAAAACAATAAAACTATTAAAATCAAAAAGATAAAAAGTTGGCACGCAACCTGCAATAAGCAAAACATCTTTTTTAGAAAAACGCTGAATTAATTACTGAGGTTGCTATGTCTATTCTGGTTAAAAATAACATTCATTGGGTTGGCCAACGTGACTGGGAAGTTCGTGATTTCCACGGGACTGAATACAAAACGCTACGCGGCAGCAGCTACAACAGCTATCTCATCCGTGAAGAAAAAAATGTCCTGATCGATACAGTAGACCACAAGTTTAGCCGTGAATTCGTACAGAATCTGCGCAGTGAAATTGACCTCGCGGATATCGACTACATCATCATTAACCATGCGGAAGAAGACCATGCCGGGGCGCTGACTGAACTGATGTCCTGCATCCCGGACACGCCGATTTACTGCACAGCCAACGCCATTGACTCCATCAACGGGCATCACCATCACCCGGAGTGGAATTTCAACGTGGTGAAAACCGGTGATTCACTGGACATTGGAAACGGCAAACAGCTGATCTTCGTTGAAACGCCAATGCTGCACTGGCCTGACAGCATGATGACCTACATGACCGGCGACGCGGTGCTGTTCAGTAACGACGCCTTCGGCCAGCACTACTGCGACGAACGTCTGTTTAACGACGAAGTTGACCAGACCGAACTGTTCGAACAGTGCCAGCGTTACTACGCCAACATTCTGACGCCGTTCAGCCGTCTGGTTACACCGAAAATTACTGAGATCCTCGGCTTCAACCTGCCTGTCGATATGATTGCTACTTCCCACGGCGTGGTATGGCGCGACAACCCGACGCAAATCGTGGAAATGTACCTGAAATGGGCGGCGGATTATCAGGAAGACCGCATCACCATTTTCTACGACACCATGTCCAACAACACCCGCATGATGGCGGACGCCATAGCCCAGGGCATCAACGAAGTTGACCCGAACGTGGCAGTGAAAATCTTTAACGTCGCCCGTAGCGATAAGAACGAAGTTCTGACTAACGTCTTCCGCTCTAAAGGCGTGCTGGTCGGTACTTCGACGATGAACAACGTGATGATGCCAAAAATCGCCGGTTTGGTGGAAGAGATGACCGGCCTGCGTTTTCGTAACAAACGCGCCAGCGCCTTTGGCTCACACGGCTGGAGCGGCGGCGCAGTAGACCGTTTGTCTACGCGTTTGCAGGATGCTGGTTTCGAAATGTCGCTGAGCCTGAAGGCGAAATGGCGTCCGGACCTGGATGCACTGGAACTATGCCGCCAGCACGGCCGTGAAATCGCACGTCAGTGGGCGCTTGCTCCACTGCCGGAAACAACCGTAAAAGCAGCATCCAAAGAAGAATGCGCTTGCGCCGCTGCGGCTGCCGCCGATCTTGGCCCTAGCATGCAGTGCAGCGTGTGCCAGTGGATTTACGACCCGGCAAAAGGTGAACCGCTGCAGGATGTCGCGCCGGGAACACCGTGGAGCGACGTGCCGGATAACTTCCTGTGCCCGGAATGTTCATTAGGTAAAGACGTCTTCGACGTCCTGGCAACGGAGGCAAAATGAGCCGCGGAATTGTCATTATTGGTTCGGGCTTCGCCGCCCGCCAGTTAGTCAAAAATATCCGTAAGCAGGATGCAAATGTCCCGCTGACCCTGATTGCTGCGGACAGCATGGATGAGTACAACAAGCCCGATCTCAGCCATGTTATCAGTCAGTCACAGCGTGCAGACGACCTCACCCGCCAGTCGGCGGGGGAGTTTGCCGAACAGTTTAATTTGCGTCTATTTCCGCACACCTGGGTAACCGACATCGATGCTGATGCCCACGTAGTGAAAAGCCAGGATCAGCAGTGGCAGTACGACAAACTGGTGCTGGCGACGGGCGCTTCAGCCTTTGTACCGCCGGTTACCGGACGTGAGTTAATGCTCACATTGAACAGCCAACAAGAGTATCGCGCTTGTGAAACGCAGTTGCGTGACGCCCAGCGGGTGCTGATTGTCGGCGGCGGCTTGATTGGCAGTGAACTGGCGATGGATTTCTGTCGTGCAGGTAAAGCGGTAACGCTTATCGACAACGCCGCCAGCATTCTGGCTTCGCTGATGCCGCCGGAAGTCAGCAGTCGCTTACAGCATCGTCTGACCGATATGGGCGTACACCTGCTGTTGAAATCACAGCTTCAGGGGCTGGAGAAAACGGCGTCAGGTATTCGTGCCACGCTCGATCGTAGCCGCAGCGTAGAAGTCGATGCGGTGATCGCCGCCACCGGCTTACGCCCGGAGACCGCACTGGCGCGTCGTGCCGGATTGAACATCAATCGTGGCGTCTGCGTCGATAGCTACCTGCAAACCAGCCACCCGGACATTTATGCTCTCGGCGACTGTGCGGAGATTAACGGTCAGGTGCTCCCGTTCCTGCAGCCGATTCAGCTGAGCGCCATGTATCTGGCGAAAAACCTGCTCGGCGGCAATGCGCCATTGAAACTGCCAGCCATGCTGGTAAAAGTCAAAACGCCAGAACTGCCTCTGCATTTGGCCGGGGAAACCCAGCGCCGCGATCTGAACTGGCACATCGCCGCCGAAGCGCAGGGGATGGTCGCCAGAGGGATGAACGACGAAGGCCAGCTGTGTGCGTTTGTCGTCAGTGAAGACCGCATGAAAGAGGCCTTTGCGCTGCTGAAAACGTTGCCTGTGTAAGTCTGGGATGCCGGATGGTGCCGCTTCGCGTCTTATCCGGCCTGCGACTTTGCCCGGCAACGCTGCTACTGATTTATTAACCTCACGCACATGGATGTGCGTTGCCACTTGTCGGTATGCCCCGACATGTTTTCCTTGCCCCGCCAGTCCCGGGGCTTTTTTTATTTTTTCGCCAATGCTCGCGCTGCGGCAATCACGCCCTGCCCCAATGACAACCCGCCGTCGCCCGCCGGTAAACGCTGCGGGAACAGTAAGGTAAAATCACGCAGATAAAACGCCAGACGGGCCGACAATAAGCGGTTATGCATCACGCCACCGCTAAATACTAACGTCTTAATCCCGCGCGCTTCGGCCTGCATTCGCATCAGAGTGGCAAATCCACGCGCCAGCGCGTCGTGAAACGCCCACGCCCTTTCCGCTGGTTTGGCCTGCCAGTTCAGCCATTGCTGCCAAAAAACCGTTAAGTCCAGATGATTGTCATCAAGCGGCACCGTGACTGGGTGATCAACGCCATCACATTGCGATGCCATCGCCTCAAGCGCACAGGCCGCTTCACCTTCATAACTCAATGATTCCGGTGCACATTGCAACGCGGCAGCAACGGCATCAAACAGTCGTCCGCACGATGACGCCAGCGGAGCGTTAATTCCCCGTTCAATAGCGCGCGCCAGCACGTTCCAGTTTTGATGTTGCAGCACCGATGTTTCCGGATAACGCTGCCAGTCAGGAACAAAACGCAGGCACTGCGCGAGCAGATTACGCCACGGCTGTTTTGCCGCCAGATCGCCGCCCGCCAGCGCTACCGCCGGTAAGCCGCCAAGGTGTTCACATTCACGATAGTTAACCCGCAAACACTCCCCACCCCACAGCGCGCCGTTTTCCCCCATACCGATACCGTCTAGCGTCAGAGCAATCACATCACCGCCATTGAGCGGCCAGCCGTGCTCCGCAAGACACGCAGCGGCATGCGCATGGTGATGCAGCACCGTTTCAGTTGGCAGCTCCATTTCACTGGCCCATTGGCTGGAAACATAGCCAGGGTGTGCATCATGCACGATACGCTGCGGCGTAAAGTCATAAATGTTCTGGATCAGGCGTAGCGCATCACGCCACTGTTGCTGAATGCCGTCATCGCTAAGATCGCCCAAATGCTGGCTGATAACCGCCTGTTCACCACGGACCAGACAGAAAGTATTTTTCAGATCCGCCCCTAGGCACAGCATCGGCGGCACGTCGCGAAATCCTGGTGGTAGTGCGACCGCATCCGGCACATAACCTCGGGAACGACGCAGCATTTCCCCACTGTCACGCACCACGGAGTCATCCATCCGCTGCACAATTTCGCGATTATGCAGCAGGAAACCGTCGGCAATGTCATGTAAATCTTCCAGTGCCTGGGCGTTAGTAATGGCCGGTGGCCTGCCGCTGAGGTTGCCAGAGGTCATCACCAGCGGACAATTCATCTCTTGTAAGAGTAAATGCTGTAACGGATTCGCTGGCAGCATGACGCCAACCTCCGTTAACCCTGGCGCAATACCCTCGCTCAATGCAGCGACATAGCGTTTCTGCACCAGCACGATCGGCGCAGCAGGGGTAGTCAGCAAACGACGAGCGGGTTCAGGCAATCCCTCATCAGAGGGCAGCATCACTGCCAGAGGTTTCGCCGGACGGTGTTTGCGCAGCCTGAGTAGCGCTACGGCGTTATCATTTCGCGCATCGCACACCAGATGAAACCCACCAATGCCTTTAACCGCCACAATACCGCCTGCTTTCAGCCGCGATACCGCCGCCTGCAGCGCCACTTCTTTCTCCGCTCGCTCACCCGCACAGAACCACTCCAGATGAGGGCCGCATGCCGGACAAGCAACTGGCTGGGCGTGGAATCGACGGTCGTACGGATCGCGATACTCTATGTCACATTGCGCGCAGAGTGGGAATGACGCCATTACGGTAAACGGACGATCGTAGGGCATCGCGCGGATAATCGTAAAACGCGGACCACAGTGGGTGCAGTTGATAAAGGGGTATCGGTAACGACGTTCGCCGGGGGTGTTCATTTCAACAAGGCATTCGGGACAGGTCGCGGCATCCGGAACGATTTGCGTATTCATCGTACCGCCAGCACTTTGACGAATCGAGAAATCGGCAGGCTGCTGCGTCCAGGCGAATGGTTCGCTCTCAACGCTGTCAATGCGTGCCAGCGGTGGGCAGTGTTGATACAACTGCGCAATAAATTCCGCCGGACCTTCCTGTAAGCGCACAACCACACCGTCGCCGTCGTTACACACATCGCCATGCAGTTGTAAGCGCTGCGCCAGTTGCCAGACGTAGGGGCGAAATCCGACGCCCTGTACTTTGCCGCGAATACGCAGCTGTACGCCGGAGTGGTTGTTTATTGTCATTAAGTCGTTCCCGCAGTCATCTATCCCGGTTTGCCTGATGGCGCTACGCTTATCAGGCCTACGTGGATGCGAACAGTAGGCCGGATAAGGCAAAGCCGCCATCCGGCATAAGTACTACCGTATTTTACGCGGATTTTCAGATATCAGAACAGCAAAGATGCGGTGGAATCCAGCGCGGCGCGACGACGTTTTTCCGCGCTCAGTTGCTCAAGCTTATTGCGATCCACATATATCAGCGCGTGAGTCGGGCACACTTCCATACAGGCAGGACCGGCCTCACGATGGTGGCACAGGTCGCACTTATTGGCTTCAGCTTTTTCTGCACGGACGTTCAGACCTGCGCCGCTGTTACGCACGACCGGACGCACGACCACTTCCATTGCGCCGTAAGGACAAGCCACAACGCAGGTTTTACAGCCAATGCAGCGTTCCTGCATTACGTGGACAAAACCTTTATCACGGCTGATCGCACCGTTCGGACAGACATTAGCGCACGGCGCGTCTTCGCACTGGCGGCACAGCGTCGCCGTGGAGACATTAACACCTTTGATGACGTGAATGCGGGGTAAAAAGGTTTCAGGGGTCAGCGATGCGCAGTCCTGGTTATCCTGATGGGATACCACGCAGGCCACTTCACAGGTACGGCAACCAATGCATTTATTGGCGTCTGCAATGATGAAACGGTTCATCAATTTCTCCAGCAATGACAGAATATCTGCCGAAGCATACACAAATCGTGCCAGAATTTAATTTACTGTTATTAAAGGAATTTTATTCTGAAGAACGCAAGAAGGGCGTGTCATCGTCACTAGTGACGATGACAAATGACAGCCGTCAGCGCGAAACGGGCGGCGCAACTGAGTCGCGCGCAATGAGTTCACCGGTGAAGGTCTTTGACGGCGTAAACGCCCCGTCACCTAGCATAAAGATCAGACGCCCAATCGTTTCCTGAATCATTTCTGTTACCGGAATTTTAACGCTGGAAAGCGCCGGAATAGTGTATGGCGCGAGGGCGATATCATCAAAGCCAATCACCGACACCTGTGCGGGAACGCTCACACCATGCTCGTGCAACTGCTTCATCGCACCGATCGCCATATCGTCATTGCTGGCCACCAATGCGGTAAAATTGACCTTGCGCGAAAGCAAAGTATCCACACCCGCTGCGCCGCAGGCTGGCGTCCATTTCCCTTTAACAATCAGATCATTATTTAGCGTGATCCCATGATGTACCAGCGCGTCTTTATAGCCTGAAAGTCGCTCCACGCCGGTTGGCGAATCCATCGAGCCGGTAATAAAACCAATCTCTTTATGCCCGGCGGCAATGAGCTGAGTAACGGCGTTAAAGCTGGTCTGCTTTTGATCGCACCATACGCTATGGCTACTGTTTTTCCGCAGGCGTCGATTAAGCACCATAATCGGCTGGCTGTGGGCATCGATGATGTCATCTATCTCATCCACGCTGAGAAAACGCGGATAAATCATAATCGCGTCACAGCGCAGGTCGAGCAGGTACTGGATCGCCTGGCGCTCTTCCTCAGCGCTATGCTTACCGTCAGCCAGTAACAGCTGGCGCCCTTTATCTTCCGCCATCCGCGCGGTATGAAACAGCAGTTCGCTGAAATAGACGCCGTGATAAAGGGTGTTTGTTACCACCAGACCCAGTGTCTGCGTGGTTTTCGCCGCGAGACTGCGCGCCAGCAAATTTGGGCGGTAACCACTCTCTTCAATGGCCTGAAACACGCGGTCTTTGGTTTCCTGGCTGACATAGCCGTTTCCGGAAAGCACCCGGGAAACCGTCGCTTTCGACACTCCGGCACGCTTCGCCACCTCCAGCATCGTGGTCATATTACTCATCCCTTTTCTCTCAATGTGACGCAGTGTACTGCACCGTTTTGCCGCTGTCCTTGCTGCTAAATCGCAGACGCTGACATCTGGTGATCGGAGTCACAATTACAAAAATTGATCAAAATTAAATCTTGATCAGTTAATACAATTTAAACATGATTTTGTGGAACCGGTTTCCTATCTGCGTTTCATCAACCCAGAAAAGCGATCCACGTAAACGGATAAAAAATAACGTACTCTACTGATAAAACAGGATTAAATCCGATGTCCAAGAATTATGCAGCGCTGGCGCGCTCCGTTGTGACGGCTCTGGGAGGCGTCGACAACATCACAGCAGTGACCCACTGTATGACCCGTTTGCGTTTCGTTATTAAAGATGACTCGCAGGTCGACAGCGCGACGCTGAAAACCCTCACTGGCGTGCTGGGCGTGGTGCGCAACGAGAACCAATGTCAGGTGATTATCGGCAACACCGTTTCGCAGGCGTATCGTGAAGTGGTCAGCCTGTTGCCTGCCAACATGCAGCCTGCTGAGCCGCAAATCAAACCCCGACTGACGCTGAAGCGGATTGGCGCGGGGATCCTTGATGCGCTGATCGGCACAATGTCGCCGTTGATCCCGGCGATTATCGGCGGATCTATGCTCAAGCTGCTGGCGATGGTTCTGGAAATGACCGGCGTGCTGGTGAAAGGATCGTCCACGCTCACCATTCTGACCGTCATTGGCGACGGTGCATTCTTCTTCCTGCCGCTGATGGTCGCCGCGTCGGCCGCTATCAAATTCAAAACCAACATGTCGCTGGCTATCGCCATCGCGGGCGTACTGGTGCATCCCAGCTTTATCGACCTGATGGCGAAGGCCGCGCAGGGTGAGCACGTTGAGTTTGCCCTGATCCCAGTGACGGCGGTGAAATACACCTACACGGTGATCCCGGCGCTGGTCATGACCTGGTGCTTGTCATACATCGAACGTTGGGTCGATCGTATAACTCCGGCGGTGACCAAAAACTTCCTCAAACCGATGCTGATCGTGCTGATCGCCGCCCCGCTCGCCATCGTCATCATTGGCCCGATCGGTATCTGGATTGGTAGCGCGATTTCAGCGCTGGTCTATACCATCCACGGCTATCTCGGCTGGCTGTCAGTGGCCATTATGGGCGCGCTGTGGCCGCTGCTGGTAATGACCGGTATGCACCGTGTCTTTACGCCAACCATTATTCAGACCATTGCCGAAACCGGAAAAGAAGGCATGGTAATGCCATCGGAAATTGGCGCCAATTTGTCGTTAGGTGGTTCATCGCTGGCAGTGGCATGGAAAACCAAAAACCCGGAGCTGCGCCAGACGGCGTTGGCGGCCGCCGCCTCAGCCATCATGGCGGGCATTTCCGAACCCGCGCTGTATGGCGTGGCAATCCGCCTGAAACGTCCGCTGATTGCGAGCCTTATCAGCGGTTTTATCTGCGGTGCTGTTGCTGGAATGGCCGGGCTTGCAAGCCACTCCATGGCGGCTCCAGGTCTGTTCACCAGCGTCCAGTTTTTCGATCCGGCCAATCCGATGACCATCGTTTGGGTATTTGGCGTGATGGCGCTGGCGGTAGTGCTTTCTTTTGTACTAACGCTGATTCTCGGCTTTGAAGATATTCCTGTCGAAGATGCAGCCGCGCAGGCCAGAAAAAACCAGGCCGCACAACCGGGCAATATCAATGGAGCCAGCATTTGACTGGTACGAACTGAGGTTAATTATGTCTGTTTTTCCGCAAGGATTTTTATGGGGCGGCGCACTGGCCGCCAACCAATCTGAAGGGGCATACCGGGAAGGCGGCAAAGGGCTGACTACCGTCGATATGATCCCCCACGGCACACACCGCATGCCCGTCAAACTGGGTCAGGAAAAGCGCTTTACGCTGCGGGATGACGAATTTTATCCCAGCCATCAGGCGATCGACTTTTATCATCGCTATAAAGAAGATATCGCGCTAATGGCGGAAATGGGGTTTACGGTTTTTCGTACTTCCATTGCCTGGAGCCGCCTCTACCCTAACGGCGACGAGCTGACGCCGAATGAAGACGGAATTGCGTTTTATCGGGCCGTGTTTGCCGAGTGTAAAAAATACGGTATTGAGCCATTAGTCACGCTGTGTCACTTCGATGTGCCTATGCATCTGGTCACCGAGTACGGCTCCTGGCGTAACCGCAAAATGGTGGAGTTCTTTACCCGCTACGCCCGTACCTGCTTCGAGGCCTTTGACGGTCTGGTGAAGTACTGGCTGACGTTCAACGAAATCAACATTATGCTGCACAGCCCCTTTTCAGGCGCCGGGCTGGTATTTGAAGAAGGTGAAAATCAGGATCAGGTAAAATATCAGTCCGCTCACCACGAACTGATAGCCAGCGCCCTGGCGACTAAAATAGCCCATGAAATTAATCCGCAAAACCAAGTCGGTTGTATGCTGGCTGGCGGTAATTTTTATCCTTACTCGTGCAAGCCGGAAGATGTGTGGACCGCACTGGAAAAAGACCGTGAAAACCTGTTCTTCATTGATGTGCAGGCGCGCGGGGCCTACCCGGCTTACTCTGCCCGCGTGTTTCGCGAAAAAGGCGTGGTAATCGAAAAAGCCCCGGAAGATGACGACATCCTGAAAAACACCGTCGATTTCGTCTCTTTCAGCTATTACGCATCGCGCTGCGCCTCCGCTGAAATGAACACGGGCAATACTAGTGCCGCCAACGTGGTGAAGTCGCTGCGTAATCCGTACATTGCCGCCAGTGAATGGGGCTGGGGAATCGATCCACTCGGCCTGCGCATCACCATGAATATGATGTATGACCGCTACCAGAAACCGCTGTTTCTGGTGGAAAACGGGCTGGGAGCGAAAGATGAAATCGATGCTAACGGTGAGATCAATGACGACTATCGCATCAGCTATTTACGCGAACATATTCGCGCCATGGCAGACGCGATTGAAGATGGCGTGCCGCTGATGGGTTACACCTCCTGGGGCTGTATCGATCTGGTTTCAGCCTCAACCGGAGAGATGAGCAAACGCTACGGTTTTGTATATGTGGACCGCGATGACGCGGGCAACGGCACGCTGGCACGTACACGCAAGAAATCATTCTGGTGGTACAAAAAAGTCATCGCCAGTAACGGTGCCGATCTGGCATGACGGATCTGCCGGAGGGGGTTACAACCTTCCGGCAGAAGTACACATTTTCATTTCATTTATTACATTCCGGATTTGGAATCGTCCTTCCAGTTTCAGGTTTGCCCTCCCCCTTTTTTACTGGCATTTTATTCAGTAGTTTTTAATCCTGGCCGTTCACCACAAGGAAGCGTGCATGTTTGATAAAAAGGGCAAAACAGCGGTGGCAATCACCAAACCGGTACGTCGCTTGAAAGTCAGCTATGTCAGAAAACGCCATGAAGATCCAAAAACGGGTTATACGCGACGAATCAGTCGTCACGCCTCACTCACGCTGAACGGCGACTGGCTGGAACAAGCTGGATTTCCGACCGGTACGGCAGTGAATGTATCAGTGATGCAGGGGAAATTAATTATTGAGCAGGCAATTGAATGACGAGGATACGCTGGGAAAACAGGCCGGATGTCGTTCACATCCGGCACTGATACGGTTTACTCTTCTGGTGCTTCCAGCTCGGAGAATCCACCGTGTCCTTCCCAACTGGCTAATCGCTGATAGACGGTATCAACCGCATCTTTGATCGGCTGTGTCATCGGGTAGTAAAAACCGACGATGTCCGGTTGAATGCCGAGGAAAATTACCTCACCAACATCGTCTTTCAGCTGATCTACCAGGTAGTTCAGCGGCATGTTGTGGGTGGTCATCATAAACATCTCGGCAATGTCATCAGGATCGATAATGCGGATTTCACCGGGGTTCAGCCCCATATCGGTGGCATCAACAATCAACAAACGTTGCGGACGCAGTTCACGAATGGCGACAATATCGTTCTCCGGCGCGCTACCGCCGTCAATGACAACCCAGTTGCCTTGAGGATTTGCAGCACACATTTCAGCCAGCAGCGGGCCCGCGCCGTCATCGCCCATCATGCTGTTACCCACACATAATAAAACGTCAGTCACGGTGTCTCCTCACCATCAGATAGATGGCGCTTTCCTGGTGTATGTCGTGCAGCATGCTAAGCATCAGCTTGCTCCATTCCTGCTGCTGCGGGGTCTGCACGGCACGCGCATCATCGAACGCGCGCGCCAGCATTTGTACATGGTTGAAATCGATAACGATCTCGCCGTATTTCGGCACGCCTTCCATTTTCCGGCGGGCTTCGCTTCCCTCAGCAAGGGTAGCAATCCATGCCAAATATTCGTCCCATGGACAAGTTAACGCCGCTTCCAGGCAATCGATGATCCCAAGGTGGTGACCAATCGCCAGGCTGTAATAGACAACCTGCTGCGCCTCAGCAGGCGTCGCATCGTTCTCATCAATAAACTTACGGCTCAGTTGACTGAACACCACCGTTTCACTCATCGGATACGCGCCTCTTCGACAACATGATTAAGATGCGTGACGATCTCGGTCAGACGCGGATCGTTTTCCGCTTCCAGCCAGCGCGCCACCTGATGCTCGCCCTGCCCTAACTGCGTCATATAGTCATCAGCAATCTGGCGACCATAGCGGTATCCCGCCAGACGGCGAGCCTCGCGATCCACCTTCACGCGCAGCGGCTGAACCATGTCCGGATGCAGAATTTCCGCCGGCTGTTCGTCCAGTTCACCCGGCGCACGCGCGTGAATTTTTTGCTCCAGCAGACCCAGCGCCATGGCAAAACCATACAGCGTTGCCGCAGGCGTCGGCGGACAACCTGGAATATACACGTCCACCGGTACGATTTTGTCCGTGCCGCCCCATACGCAGTATAAGTCGTGGAAGATACCGCCGCTGTTACCGCAGGCACCGTAAGAGATACAAATTTTCGGATCTGGCGCAGACTGCCAGGCACGCAGCGCCGGAGAGCGCATGGCACGGGTTACCGCGCCGGTAAACAGCAGAATATCCGCATGGCGCGGTGACGGGACGACTTTGATGCCAAAACGTTCGGCATCAAACAGCGGAGAAAGCGTAGCAAAGATTTCGATTTCGCAACCGTTGCAGCCGCCGCAGTCCACGCGGTAAACGTACGCTGAACGCTTGATGCTTTTCAGCAGCGACGCTTTCATGCTGGCAATGGATTCATCCACCGTCATCGGTACCGGAATACCGTTGGCGTCACGTGGGCCTAATAAATTGCTCATCAGCTGGCCTCTTTCATATGGCGAGTCAGTTCAATACGGTCAGACGGCACCAGGCATTTCTGGCGCTTACAGTCCGGGCAGGTCTCAAAGCTTTCACGGTGGTTTTCCGCGCGGGTATCACCGTTGTGCTTAAGCAGCGCAATGGCGTAATCAATCTCTTTTTGCACCGCAAACGGACGGTTACATACGCGGCAATTGCACAGCGCAAAACGAGACTGCTGCAGGAAATCATCTTTCTTCCACACCGCCAGCTCATACTCCTGCGACAGCTTGATTGCCGCTGTCGGGCAGACTTCTTCGCAGCGGGCGCAGAAAATGCAGCGCCCAAGGTTGAACTGCCACGCCAGCTCATTGGTGACCAGATCGGTTTCTACCGTCAGCGCGTTCGACGGGCACGCGTTCACACAGGCCGCACAGCCGATGCACTGCTGCGGATTATGTTCCGGTTTGCCACGGAAGTTTTTATCGACCGCAATCGGCTCCAGCGGATACGACGACGTCGGTGCCCCGGTTTTGATGACTTTTTTGATAAAGGTAAACATGGCGATTCCTTATTTCAGCGGCGAGTTTTTACGCTCGATGCTGTAGCGCTCAAGTTCTTTGTACGGCACGACTTTGCTCTTCTTCTTACGCACATCAACCACAGTCATACGGTCAGTACAGGAGTAGCAAGGATCGAGGCTACCGATAATCAGCGGGGCATCGGAAACGGTATTGCCACGCAGCATGTAGCGCAGCGTCGGCCAGTTGGCGTAAGTCGCCGCACGGCAGCGCCAGCGATACAGTTTCTGGTTGTCGCCGGTCATGCTCCAGTGGATGTCATCTCCACGCGGCGCTTCAGCAAAGCCCAGTGCGAAACGGTGAGGAATATAGGTAAAGCCTTCCACCATCAGCGGGCCGCCCGGCAGGTTATCCAGACCAAAGTCGATCATATTCAGCGCGGTGTAGACTTCATTAATACGGACTTTCAGGCGAGAAATAACGTCGCAGCCCTGCTCGCTGTGAACTTCCATCGGCAGCAGACCATAGCCGACAAACGGGTGATCGGCGCGGGTGTCACGCGCGTGGCCGCTGGCGCGAACCATCGGGCCGACGTTACTGAAGTCACGGGCAATTTCCGGATCAAGACGACCAATACCAACGGTACGCTGTTCCATGTTCGGCGTGCTGAGCAGCATATCGACCAGTTCCTGCACGTCACGACGCATCTGCTGCGCCAGTTGACGGGTCTGGATCATATCTTCTTTCAGCAGGTCACGACGAATACCGCCGATCAGGTTCAGACCGTAGGTTTTACGCGCCCCGGTGAGGATCTCCGCCATCTTCATCGACGTTTCACGCACGCGGAAGAACTGCATAAAGCCGGAGTCAAAACCGGTGAAGTGACAGGCCAGGCCGAGGTTGAGCAGGTGCGAGTGCAGACGCTCAACTTCCAGCAGAATGGCGCGGATCATCTGCGCACGTTCCGGCACCACGATGCCCATCGCATTCTCAACGGAGGTGGTATAAGCGGTGCTATGCGCAAAGCCGCAGATGCCGCACACGCGATCTGACAGGAACGTCACTTCGTTATAACCCATACGGGTTTCCGCCAGTTTCTCCATGCCGCGGTGGACATAGAACAGACGGTAATCGGCGTCGATGATGTTCTCACCGTCAACAAACAGGCGGAAGTGACCGGGTTCATCGGAGGTGACGTGCAACGGGCCAATCGGCACCACGTTATTTTTCTTGTCGCCCAGTTCGTTGATGAACTCGTAGGTTTCAGCATCGGTAGTCGGCGCCGGGCGCTGACGATAATCCATGCTGTCTTTACGCAGCGGATAGAGTTCGTCCGGCCAGTCATCCGGTAACACCAGACGGCGCTCATCCGGTAAACCAACCGGAATCAAACCGTACATGTCGCGCACTTCACGCTCGCCCCAGACCGCTGCTGGAACGCGCGGCGTGACGGACGGGAACTCCAGTTTATTGGCATCGACTTCAACGCGGACGGTTATCCAGCACTTGGTGCCCTGCTCCATCGACATTACGTAATAAACGGCGTAATGACCGCACAGCTGACGTTCGTCGTTACCAAACAGTACGGATAACCAGCCGCCCTGTTTGTAGTACAGGAACTCCACCACTTCCGGCAGGTAGTTCACCTTGACGGTGATCGTCAGCTGATCTTTGGTCTGCCAGGCTTCATCCAGCACCACGCCCGGAAAGGCCTGGTGCAGCGCAGCGAGATATTGTTGACCTAATTTTTCTTCAGACATGCTCAAACTCTCTTAAATCACGCCACCAGCAAGGAGACGAACGCTAAAAACGCAAACCCAAAACCGGCCCAGGTCACGCGTGAAGTGGCGCAAAAACGCAGACGCGCCATGCTGTTTTCGAACAGGGCGATGACCAGCACGCCGAGGACCAGCTTGACGACGGCAATCACCAGCGCCAGCAGCAGTCCACCGGCGGTGAAGGTTTCCATCTGTCCCCACGGCAGGAACACGCCAACGAACATTTGCAGAACGACCAGCTGTTTGAGGCTAATGCCCCACTTCAGCACGGCAAAACCGCTGCCGCTGTATTCAGTCAATGGACCTTCCTGCAGCTCCTGCTCTGCTTCCGCCAGATCGAACGGCAGTTTGCCCATTTCGATAAAGGTGGCGAAAGCACAGGCGCACAGTGCCAGAATCAGCGGGATGCTGCGCGCAGCAGGCCAGTGGTAAATGGTATCGGCGATATTGCTGATATGGGTTGAACCCGCAACCTGTGCCGCTACCCACAGCCCCAGCAGCAGGATAGGTTCAACCAGCACACCGAGCATCGCTTCACGGCTGGCGCCAATGGCGGTAAACGGGCTACCGGTATCCAGTCCCGCGATAGAGAAGAAGAAACGGGCGATGGCGAACAGGTAAATTAAGGTGATCAGATCGCCCAGTTGTGGCAGCGGCGAGCCAACGGTCACTACCGGCAACGCAGTGGCGATAGTCAGCATCACGCCCACCATCACAAACGGCGTCAGGCGGAAAACCCAGCTGGAATCCGCAGGCGCAATGCTCTGACGGCCCAGCAGTTTGATAATGTCGCGGTATTCCTGCAAAACGCCCGGACCGCGGCGATTGTGCAAACGCGCACGCGCCACGCGGGTAACACCGGACAGCAGCGGCGCAACGGCAAACAGCACCAGCGCCTGAATTAACGGATATAAAACACTCATTCTCAGGCTCCTCGTGAAACCACAATCACCACCAGCACCGCCAGCTCAATCAGCGCCAGGCGACGGAATAGCACCGGTGCAGCCGCATTCTGCCAGCCCGGAACCAGTGATACCGGGTTCAGCCATTTACGCAGTTTGAGTACCGGGGCAAAGGCTTCTTTCACCGGCATGGCAAAACCGTGCGCGGTAATCACCATTGACTGCTCGTGATCGTAACCACACACCCATGCCGCACCGCGTGAACGCGACGGCAGACGGTTGCCTTTGAAAATGGCCATGATGATGAACGGCAGCAGCGGACACGCGATCAGCAGCAGCGTGATCATTGGCTGAGAAACGGTGGTGTTCGCGGTTTCCAACGGCAGCGGAACGGCGGAGGAGATCATCGGCAGCAGCCACGGCGCAGCAACGCCGCCAATCACGCAGCAGATAGCCAGCGCGACGACGCTCACTCCCATCAGGATTGGCGCGCAGCAGGCATTTTCAGCTTCCTTCGTGCGCGGTGCGCCAAGGAACGTAACGCCATAGACTTTCGCCATACACATCACCGCCAGCGCGCCGGTAATTGCCAGCCCTACCGCCAGCAACGGCCCTAACAGGCTACCGACAAACGCGCCGCTGTTGCCAAGCTTAAAGAAGGATTGGTAGATAACCCACTCACCGGCAAAACCGTTCAGCGGCGGCAGTGCGGCCATCGCCATCAGACCAACCAGCATCGCCAGCGAGATAACCGGCATACGTTTACCGATACCGCCCAGTTTTTCGATATCACGATGACCGGTACGGAACCAGATGCTGCCTGCACCCAGGAACAGAACGCTTTTGAACAAGCTGTGGTTTACCAGGTGGTACAGACCGCCGGTCAAACCCAGCGCGATCAGCGCAGGTTGATTCAGGGAAATTCCGGTCACGCCAGCGCCCAGACCCAGCAGAATAATGCCGATGTTTTCCAGCGTGTGGTACGCCAGCAGGCGCTGGATATTGTGTTCCATTAGCGCATACAGACCACCAACAAACGCGGTGATCATGCCCAGCACCAGCAGCGTAATCCCCCACCACAGCGGCGCGTTACCGCCCAGCAGCGACAGGGAGAGAATACCCAGCAGACCAACCTTCATGACGACGGTAGAGAACAGCGCAGCAGCCGGTGCGCTGGCATTGGCGTGTGCCTGTGGCACCCAACCGTGGAGCGGAATAATCCCGGCCAGCAGGCCAAAACCTGCCACGCCCAGCAGCCAGATGTCAGATCCGAGCGGCAGCTCCTGGGTGCGCAGGTCTAGCAGACGCAGCTCCAGAGTGCCGTAACGTTGCCACACCAGGTAGCAGGCGACCGCCAGCAGCAGCGTACCAATACGCCCCAGCGCAAACCACAGTTTGCCTTCTTTACTGCATCCGGTGAGGAACACGGCACACAGCGCCATGATTTCCGCCATCACCACCAGCGTACCGAGGTTGCTGGCAACCACCGCACATACCGCCGCGGCCATCAGCAGATTCACCAGCAGGCCGTTAGCTTTCACCTGAGGATGACGATGCCAGTCAATGTTGTACAGGCTGACAAACAGGCCGCACAGGCCCAGTGTAATCAGCCAGATAGCATTAAGCGGAGTAATTTGCAGACTGTGACCAATAAACGGCATCACGCCGCTCACCGCCAGCGCATTAGTCAGAACGGTAAAACCCGCGGCTGCCGTACACAGGCTGCCGACTGCACCGCCAACCCCAGCAATCCAGCCGCTCAGCGATTTATGAAATGAAAACAGAAATGCCAGAACCGCCGCAGCCGTAAACCAGGCCACGCCGCTGTTAATCAGTGAAATTGCGCTCATTTTGCATCCCCACTCTGAGCCTGCTGAAACAAGGTGAGATCGCCGAAATCGGTATTGAAAGTCAGCTCACGCTTACGTTTGCTGGCGCGGGCGATATCCATGTTGCTCACCAGATGCAGGGCTTTGGTCGGACACATGCGCACGCAGGCAGGACCTTGCTCGTCAAAACTACACAGATCGCATTTAACCGCGATGGCACGAACGCCAGGAACCCAGTCCAACAGCGAACTCACGCGAGCAGGCGCTGGCGGAGCCGGAGGCGCTTTTGGCGTATTGGCGTTTGCCGGAATGTGTAGCGGACGGCTACCGGAAAACTCTATCGCGCCAAACGGACAAGCGATCCCGCACAGTTTGCAGCTTACGCACAGGCTTTCGTTCAGCTGTACGGCGCCATCAACGCGGTTAATGGCATTAACCGGACACACGGTGGCGCAAGGCGCATCTTCACACTGGTGGCAAAGCTGCGGCGCGGATTCTTTTTCATTTAACATCACTTTCAGGCGCGGCATTGACTGCAGGCCATGCTGGCGATGTGTCTCTGAGCAGGCGGCTTCACAGGTGTGGCAGCCAATACAAAGAGTGGAGTCAGCAATTACAAAACGATTCACCAGGCATTCCTCAGGTGATAGTCATTTTTGACGAAAACATGTCTACCAAATGTCATTTCGACATTTTTCGACATGCCCATTCCCTAAAACGTCGTGACGCAGTATGTAGACCGCACCATGACAAAGTGGGCAGCACCCGAGGCTTAAGCCGGGCTGTGTCCCTCAACCAGCTGGCTTAAATTCACCGGCATATTGTTCTCAACCGCGGTGTACAGGCTGTCGTAGACGGTGGCGATTTTTTCGAGATAGTGCTCCAGCACCTGCTCGCGATCGCGGTTGCTAATACGCTCATCGACCTTACCGTCGATAGTCAATTCTGCCTGTGCAATCAGCTGCTTATCATCACCGTCTTTCGTTTCGACGTAGTATTCGATGGTATGGCTGTTAAAGCCGTCCGCCAGCGTGACGTAGATAGTGAAGTGTTCAAAAAGGACGAAGCAGAGATCCTTGTCCGGTGCGCAGCTCATCGCATGATGCAAACGCGCTTTTGACAGGGTGATCCCCTGAACCAGCGAGTTGCAGTAAATACGCCACTGGTCCTGTAGGCGACGATGCCGTTCAGCGATGTAATCGGCTTTTTCGCTTATTTCCCAAATAGTCATGTCAGGTTACCCGTTTAGCAGAGATGAACAGCCTTAAGCACATTTCATGCCAAAATTAAATTACTTAATTTTCATATAGATAAAAAATCAAAGGCGGGTGACGACATGTCATTTCGTCATCGTCGTCATTGTCACGAATGAAAAAAATCAACCTGGCATGCTTATTGCTTTTAATACGTCAACTTCACAGGAGGCGGTATGCACGAAATAACCCTCTGCCAACGGGCACTGGAATTGATTGAACAACAGGCCACGCAACACGGTGCTAAGCGAGTAACTGGGGTCTGGCTCAAAATTGGCGCATTTTCTTGCGTAGAAACCAGCGCTCTCTCCTTTTGTTTTGATCTGGTATGCCGCGGGACCCTTGCAGAAGGTTGTAAACTCCACCTCGAAGAACAAGAAGCCGAATGTTGGTGCGAATCTTGTCAGCAATACGTCACGTTACTGACGCAACGCGTGCGCCGATGCCCGCAATGCAACAGCGATATGCTGAGAATTGTGGCCGATGACGGCTTACAGATTCGACGTATTGAAATAGATGAAACTCCAGCGCCGGATGGCGACGCTTAAGCGTCTTATCCAGCCTACAGAAACAGCTCGTTTGTAGGCCGGATAAGGCAACGCAGCCATCCGGCAACAGATGTATCGCAAGTAAAAAGATCAGGAGTGAGCGATGTGTACGACATGTGGTTGCGCTGAAGGCAACCTATATATAGAGGGTGATGAGCATAATCCCCACTCGGCGTTTCGCAGCGCGCCATTTGCCCCGGCGGCTCGTCCGGCGCTGAATATTACCGGTGTGAAGACCTCAAATTTCACACCGAGCCAGACTGAAGAAGGCGATTTGCACTACGGTCACGGTGAGGCCGGAACCCACGCACCAGGTATGAGCCAACGCCGTATGCTGGAAGTGGAAATTGACGTACTGGACAAAAACAACCGCCTCGCCGAGCGCAACCGTGCCCGCTTTGCGGCCCGTCAGCATCTGGTGCTGAACCTTGTTTCAAGCCCGGGCTCTGGTAAAACTACCCTGCTGACCGAAACGCTGATGAAGCTGAAAGATAGCGTGCCGTGCGCCGTTATTGAAGGTGACCAGCAAACGGTGAACGATGCCGCCCGTATTCGCGCCACAGGCACACCCGCCATTCAGGTCAACACCGGTAAAGGTTGCCACCTTGACGCACAAATGATTGCTGACGCCGCGCCACGTTTGCCGCTTGACGATAACGGTATTCTGTTCATTGAAAACGTCGGCAACCTGGTCTGCCCGGCCAGCTTCGACCTCGGCGAGCGCCATAAAGTGGCCGTGCTTTCAGTAACCGAAGGTGAAGACAAACCGCTGAAATACCCGCATATGTTTGCCGCCGCATCGCTGATGCTGCTAAACAAAGTGGATCTATTGCCGTACCTCAATTTTGACGTTGAAAAATGCATCGCCAGCGCCCGGGAAGTGAACCCGGGGATTGAGATTATCCTAATTTCCGCCACCAGTGGTGAAGGGATGGATCAATGGCTCTCCTGGCTGGAGACGCAGCGATGTGCATAGGTGTTCCTGGTCAAATCCGCACCATTGATGGCAACCAGGCCAAAGTCGACGTTTGCGGTATTCAGCGCGACGTCGACCTGACGCTGGTCGGTAGCTGTGATGAACATGGCCAACCGCGTCTCGGCCAGTGGGTACTGGTCCACGTCGGTTTTGCCATGAGCATCATTAATGAAGCTGAAGCGCGCGATACGCTCGACGCGCTGCAAAACATGTTTGACGTTGAGCCGGATGTCGGCGCGTTGCTGTACGGCGAGGAAAAATAAATGCGTTTTGTTGACGAATACCGCGCACCAGAACAGGTGATGCAGTTGATAGAGCACCTGTGCGAACGTGCCGCCCACCTCTCCTACACGGCTGAACGCCCGCTGCGGATCATGGAAGTTTGTGGTGGTCATACCCACGCTATCTTCAAATTCGGGCTCGACCAGTTGCTACCGGAAAACGTGGAGTTTATTCATGGTCCGGGTTGCCCGGTTTGCGTTCTGCCGATGGGCAGAATCGACAGCTGTGTAGAAATTGCCAGCCATCCAGAAGTAATTTTCTGCACCTTTGGCGACGCTATGCGCGTCCCGGGTAAGCAAGGCTCCCTGCTGCAAGCCAAGGCGCGTGGTGCGGATATCCGCATCGTCTACTCACCGATGGATGCACTGAAACTGGCGCAGGAAAACCCAACGCGTAAAGTGGTGTTCTTTGGCCTGGGTTTTGAAACCACAATGCCAACGACCGCTATCACCCTGCAACAGGCAAAGCAGCGTGACGTGCAGAACTTTTACTTTTTCTGCCAGCACATCACGCTTATCCCTACGCTGCGCAGCCTGCTGGAACAGCCGGACAACGGTATCGACGCCTTTTTAGCACCGGGCCACGTCAGCATGGTAATTGGCACCGACGCCTACAACTTCATTGCTTCAGATTTCCATCGCCCGCTGGTGGTCGCCGGTTTTGAACCGCTCGATCTCCTGCAAGGCGTAGTGATGTTAATTGAGCAGAAAATTGCAGCCCAAAGCCAGGTAGAAAACCAGTACCGCCGCGTGGTACCGGATGCCGGTAACGCGTTAGCGCAACAGGCCATTGCCGAGGTGTTCTGCGTCAATGGTGACAGCGAATGGCGCGGTCTGGGCGTTATCGAATCCTCTGGCGTTCACCTGACGCCGGACTATCAGCGCTTTGATGCCGAAGCACATTTCCAGCCAGCGCCGCAGCAGGTGTATGACGATCCGCGCGCGCGTTGTGGGGAAGTGCTGACGGGCAGATGTAAACCACATCAGTGTCCGTTATTTGGCAAAACGTGTAACCCGGAGACCGCATTTGGCGCCCTGATGGTCTCCTCAGAAGGCGCATGTGCCGCCTGGTATCAGTATCGTCAGCAGGAGTGTGAAGCATGAGCAGCGTACAACTCGCCCACGGTAGCGGCGGTCAGGCTATGCAGCAGTTGATCAACAGTCTGTTTATGGAGGCTTTCGCGAATCCGTGGCTGGCGGAACAAGAAGATCAGGCGCGTCTGGAACTGGCACAACTGGTGGCAGAAGGCGACCGTCTGGCGTTTTCAACTGACAGCTACGTTATCGATCCGTTGTTCTTCCCCGGCGGCAATATCGGCAAGCTGGCCATCTGTGGTACGGCTAACGATGTCGCGGTCAGCGGAGCTATTCCACGCTACCTCTCCTGCGGTTTTATCCTCGAAGAGGGTCTGCCGATGGAGACACTGAAAACCGTTGTTAACAGCATGGCAGCAACCGCGCGCGAAGCAGGCATCGCCATCGTGACTGGCGATACCAAAGTCGTGCAGCGTGGTGCAGCAGACAAGCTGTTCATTAACACTGCCGGAATGGGGGCAATTCCCGCCAACATTCACTGGGGCGCACAGACTCTCGGCGTGGGTGATGTGCTGCTGGTCAGTGGCTCTCTTGGCGATCACGGCGCAACTATCCTTAACCTACGCGAGCAATTGGGTCTGGATGGCGAACTGGTCAGCGACTGCGCGGTGTTAACACCTCTTATCCAGACACTGCGTGATATTCCTGGCGTGAAGGCGCTTCGTGACGCCACCCGTGGCGGCGTGAATGCGGTCACGCATGAATTTGCCGCTGCATGCGGATTTGGTATTGAGCTGTCTGAAGCTGCCCTGCCCGTGAAGCCAGCGGTGCGTGGCGTTTGCGAGCTGCTGGGTCTGGATGCGCTCAACTTTGCTAACGAAGGCAAACTGGTGATTGCCGTTGAGCGTCAGGCCGCTGAAAGCGTGCTTGCCGCGCTGCACGCGCATCCGTTAGGACGCGATGCGGCAATGATTGGTGAAGTGGTTGAACGTAAAGGTGTTCGTCTTGCCGGACTCTACGGCGTAAAACGAACCCTCGATTTACCACACGCCGAACCATTACCTCGTATATGCTAGCAGCCGGTTGGCAGCATGCTGTAGGCCGGATAAGACGCATTAGCGTCAACATCCGGCGTTAATGCTGCATTATGCCTGATACCGCTTTGCTGATCGGGCCAACGGATTGTATATCCTGGCCAGTTCAGTGGCAGGCCATCCGGCAATAATTTACGACTTATACCTATAATTCATTTACCGTTTTCGCACCGTTCTGCGGTGCTTTCCCTGGAAAAGCAATATGTCGTATACACCGATGAGTGACCTCGGACAGCAAGGCCTGTTCGATATTACTCGTACATTATTACAGCAGCCCGATCTCCCGTCTCTTAGCGAGGCGCTTTCGCAGCTGGTCAAGCGTTCAGCGCTGGCCGACTGCGCGGCTATTGTCTTATGGCAGGCACAAACGCAACGTGCGCGTTATTTTGCAACGCGTGAAAATGGTAAACCCATCGATTATGAAGACGAAACGGTGCTGGCACATGGTCCGGTACGCCGTATTTTGTCTCGCCCTGATGCGTTGCACTGCAACTATCATGAGTTTACGGAAACATGGCCACAATTGGCTTCAGGTGGACTGTATTCTGAATTTGGCCACTACTGCCTGCTGCCGCTGGCGGCAGATGGGCGCATCTTTGGCGGTTGCGAATTCATCCGTAACGAAGACCGTCCGTGGAGTGAAAAAGAATATAACCGTCTACAGACCTTCACTCAGATAGTCGGCGTCGTTGCTGAACAAATTCAAAGCAGAGTCAGCAACAACGTCGATTACGATCTGCTATGTCGTGAGCGTGACAACTTTCGCATCCTGGTCGCCATCACCAATGCCGTGCTCTCCCGACTGGATATTGATGAGCTGGTCAGCGAAGTCGCCAAAGAGATCCACCACTACTTCGACATCGATGCCATCAGCATCGTGTTACGCAGCGATCGCAAAAATAAACTCAGTATCTATTCCACTCACTATCTGGATGAACATCATCCGGCACACGAACAGAGTGAAGTGGACGAAGCGGGAACGCTCTCTGAACGGGTCTTCAAAAGCAAAGAGATGCTGCTGATCAACCTGAGCGAACGTGACATCCTTGCCCCTTACGAACGGATGCTGTTCGAAACCTGGGGCAACCAGCTACAAACCCTGTGTCTGCTACCGCTGATGTCCGGCAATACTATGCTCGGCGTACTCAAGCTGGCACAGTGCGAAGAGAAAGTTTTCACTACCGCCAACCTCAAGCTATTGCGCCAGATTGCCGAGCGTGTGGCAATTGCCGTGGATAACGCGCTAGCCTACCAGGAAATTCACCGCCTGAAGGAACGTCTGGTCGATGAAAACCTGGCGTTGACTGAACAACTCAACAACGTAGAGAGTGAGTTCGGCGAAATCATTGGTCGCAGCGAAGCTATGTACAGCGTACTCAAGCAGGTCGAAATGGTGGCGCAAAGCGACAGCACCGTCTTGATTCTGGGTGAGACCGGAACGGGTAAAGAGCTGATCGCACGAGCCATTCACAACCTGAGCGGACGTAACGCCCGCCGGATGGTGAAGATGAACTGCGCGGCAATGCCTGCCGGATTGCTGGAGAGCGATCTGTTTGGTCATGAGCGCGGCGCGTTTACCGGGGCCAGCACGCAACGTATTGGGCGTTTCGAACTGGCGGACAAAAGTTCGCTGTTCCTCGATGAAGTTGGCGATATGCCGCTGGAGCTTCAGCCTAAGCTACTGCGGGTTCTGCAAGAGCAGGAATTTGAACGTCTGGGCAGTAATAAGCTGATCCAGACCGATGTCCGTTTGATCGCCGCCACCAACCGCGATCTGAAGAAGATGGTTGCCGATCGCGAATTTCGTAACGATCTGTATTACCGACTGAACGTCTTCCCGATCCATCTGCCGCCGCTGCGTGAGCGCCCGGAAGATATTCCGCTGCTGGTAAAAGCCTTCACCTTTAAAATTGCTCGTCGGATGGGACGCAATATCGACAGTATTCCCGCCGAGGCTCTGCGCACACTGAGCTGTATGGAATGGCCGGGTAACGTGCGTGAGCTGGAAAACGTGGTAGAACGAGCGGTTCTGCTTACCCGGGGCAACGTACTGCAACTATCCCTTCCGGATATTGCCCCTTTGACGCCGTCTACGCCTCCGGTGGCAACCGAAGTCGCGCAGGACGGTGAAGATGAATACCAGTTGATTATGCGCGTACTGAAAGAAACCAACGGGGTGGTTGCCGGTCCCAAAGGCGCGGCACAAAGGCTGGGGCTGAAACGTACAACGTTACTCTCACGCATGAAGCGATTAGGCATTGATAAGGATGCACTGGTTTAGCCAGTGTGGCTATACTGGGTGATATCTCAACGAAAGGAGGCAGTATGGCGGTATCAGCACGTAATCAATTAACCGGTACGGTGAGCGCAGTCGCTACGGGCGCAGTGAATGATGAAGTTGAACTGACGCTGGCTGGCGGCGCAAAACTGGTCGCGATTGTAACCCATAGCAGCCAGCAGGCGCTGGGTCTGGCGAAAGGGAAAGAAGCAATTGCCCTGATTAAAGCGCCATGGGTGACGCTGGCAACTGAAGACTGTGGTCTGAAGTTCTCTGCCCGCAACCAGTTTGCTGGCAGTGTTTCCCAGGTCACAGAAGGCGCAGTCAACGCCACGGTACATATCAAAACTGACGCAGGCTTCGAGATTGTTGCCGTCGTCACCAACGAAAGTCAGCAAGAGATGAAACTGAGTCAGGGAAGCCGTGTTGTTGCGCTGATCAAAGCCTCAGCTATTCTGATTGCCACCAAAGCGTAGTCGCACTTCATCACCACATGGCTAAGTTGCCCGATGGCGCAATGCGCATCGGGCCTACGCGACAGATGCACTTATTCTCGTAGGCCAGATAAGGCGCAGCCGCCATCCGGCGCACAGCGACCTTATTTTTTCCGCTGGTACTTCTCGGGTAACTCCGGCACTGGACGTTTGTCATCAATCAGGTGACGTACGGTCAGAATCGGGTGACGCCAGAGCATTCTCGGCCCAGCCCAACGCATAATTTGCTTCATCTCTTCGCGTTTAGCAGGTTGATAACAGTGCACAGGACACTGTTTACAGGCCGGTTTTTCCTCACCAAATACGCACTTGTCGAGGCGCTTTTGCGCATAGGCAAATAACGCATCGTAATGCCCCGGCTCGTCTGAAGCCTGCGGACACTGGCTCTCGTAGAGCGAAATCATTCTCTGGATCGTCATTTTTTCACGTGCAATGCGTTTGCCGGACATGATGCCTCCACAATTAAGTTGCATAAATAATACACCTTAATCATGAGGGCAACCAAGACCCGAGTACCTCTTACTCGTCACAACGGCTAAATTGCCCTGCGTTTATAAGGACGGTAGTGCGGTAACCAAAAGTTATCTTTGATGCTTTGCAACAGCGCGTCGTCGCTCATCTTCTCTGCCACGCCCGACTGCTGTGCTGCCTTACCGACCTCAAAGGCAATGCTGCGGGTCACCTCACAGATTGTCCCAATCTCCGGCAACAGAGCGCCTTCCCCTTTACGCACCAACGGGGAAGCATCGGCCAGCGCACGGCTTGCCGCCATTAGCATAGCCTCTGTTACGCGTGTCGCGCCACTGGCGATAGCCCCCAGACCGATGGCAGGGAAAACATACACGTTATTACACTGCGCCACCGGAATAGAGCGTCCATTAAATTCAATCACATCGCAGGGACTGCCGGTCGCGATGATGGCCTGCCCCTCGGTCCAGCGAATGATATCTTCTGGTCGCGCTTCCATTCTCGAAGTGGGATTCGACAACGGCATAACGATCGGGCGCTCGCAGTATTGGTACATCGTGCTAATGACCTCCTGCGAGAACAATCCAGTCTGACCTGACACCCCCAGCATCACCGTGGGTTTGGCATTGTGGATCACCTCCAGTAATGACGGTGCCAGCCCCTCATACTGCCAGTCAGATACGGCCTCGGGAGACTTCGCCAGCGGCTGCTGGAAATCAGCTAAGGCATTATTGCTGGTCATCACCAGACCGTCGCGATCCACCATAAAAATGCTCCGTCTGGCTTCGGCCTCGCTCATTCCTTCACTGATGCGGCAGGCAATAATATGACGGGCGATCCCACATCCTGCAGCCCCCGCCCCCACAATTACGATTGATTGCTGACGGAAGTCACGACCGCTGCCCCGGCAGGCAGCAACCAGAGTCGCCAGAGCCACCGACGCCGTGCCCTGAATATCATCGTTAAAACAGCACAGCTCATCGCGATAAAGGTCCAGCAGCGGCACCGCAGTATGCTGGGCAAAATCTTCAAACTGCAGCAGAACGTTAGGCCAGCGCCGTTTTACGGCAGCAATAAACATTCCAATAAATGCGAAATAGTCTTCACCAGTTATGCGCGGATGACGCCAGCCGATATAGCGCGGATCGTCCAGCAGTCGCGCGTTATTCGTGCCGACATCCAGTAGAATGGGTAGCGTATTCGCCGGATTAACCCCACCACAGACGGTATAGAGCGACAGTTTCCCGATAGGAATCCCCATACCGCCAACGCCCTGGTCACCTAGCCCCAGAATGCGCTCACCATCGGTGACGACGATGACCTTGATATCGTGCCGCGGAATATCATGCAAAATATCGTCAATACGATCGCGATCGGGCCAGGAGATAAAGACACCGCGTGCACGACGATATATCCACGAGAATTTTTCACAGGCGGCCCCGACTACCGGGGTATAAACGATGGGCAGCATCTCTGGAAGATGCTTTTTCAACAGGTAATAAAATAACGTTTCGTTAGTATCCTGGATATTACGCAAGTAAATATGTCGAGCGTTGTGGGATTCAGCCTCAAGATATTGTTGATACGCCCGTTCGGCTTGTTCATCAATATTCTCAATGGCACAAGGCAGTAGCCCACTCAGGTTAAAGTCATACCTTTCTTGCTGCGTGAAGCTGCTTCCCTTGTTTAATAACGGAGATTCAAGCAGTAACTTCCCCGTAAAAGGGACGTATAAAACATCGTTTGTCACGTTGCCATCCATAAATTACAACCAGATAAAAAATAAGAGCCTGCATTAGCAGGCTCTCAGGATTCAAATCAGGACATAGTTGGCAACCAGCATCGCCGCGATACCGGCCAGCGCTGGAAGCAGCGTTCTTCTGACGATCATAAACGGTGAACATTCTCCTGCTTTACTCACCGCAATAATGATTCCAGCCACTGGGGACATTGAGCGCCCCATTCCCGCCATTAACTGCATAGGCAGGATCATATTGACTGCACTCTCACCAAATTTTGCTGCAATGGAGGGGGCCAGGCCGGAGAAGGAGAAAAAGGCGGCAACGCCAGAGCCCGTCAGGACGGCGGTTACACCCACCAGTGCGGTCATCACCAGGGTCATGCTGGTAAAGCCCAGTCCTGCGTTTTGCACTGACTGTAACAGGTAGTCCACCGCACCAATTTTCTGCAGCCCCTGGGCATAGATATCCGCACACACCAGCAAGGAAACGATGCTGGTAAACATGCTGCCCATCCCTTTGAAAAAGACCTGTATCCCTTTGCAGCAGCTTTTGAAATCTCGGGTAGCCACCAGTTCAAAGAAAAATGCGACGACAGCGCCAAGGATCA
Organism: Citrobacter sp. Cpo126; assembly: GCF_030332445.1. NCBI lineage: Bacteria > Pseudomonadati > Pseudomonadota > Gammaproteobacteria > Enterobacterales > Enterobacteriaceae > Citrobacter > Citrobacter sp. Cpo126. Next base: position 38,665 of record NZ_JAOWHT010000042.1, on the reverse strand, counting down.
TCGCCGTGACCACGTCTATTTTGATGGACTTGATAACCAAAGGGCTAAAGACCAGCACCAGTACGACAGGCAGGACGGGTAACAGCGCGTAAATAGCGGGTACCTTTCGGCCTTCTTCTTCCGCTTGCGCCACGCTTTGCGCCCCCGGTACGAAGCCATCTTTTTTGTCGAAATACTTCGCGGTAAAGTAAATCACCACCGCAACGGCCAGCATCACCACCACCGCCACCGGCATCTGGTAATGCGCAAAGTAGATCGCGCTTTCCATGCCAGCATGTTTAGCCGCCAGATTCGCAGTACCTACCGCGGGCCCTAGATCCATAAACGCGCACAGACCAATCATCGCGGCCGCAGAGGCTTTACTGACCCCCAGACGAACCAGAACCGGGAAGAATGTCACCAGCAGCAACATCGCCAGTCCCGCCGCACTTGAAATTGCCACATGCAGAAGCTGTGCGCAGATATACCCCAGCGCAAGGATCAGGTAAGGCGCTTTAATCACCTGCAGCGGTCGAATGCACATATTGACCATCGCATTCGACGCTTTAATGTGATCCATATAGCTGGCAAATCCACCCGCAGCCATGATGATAAGACCAATACCTGCAATTTGTGTGGTGAGCGATTCTTTTGCAAAGCTAAAGATATCCAACCAGGTTGACCCCGTGGATTTTGCTTTATCGTAGAGAATGCTGTTTTCAGGATAAAACAGTACGGTAATGGTCAATAATGCCAGTCCAGCGAGTAATAAAACAGTTTGCGGCTGATAATTTTTCACAATTAACCATGCAGCAATAACTGTTATCACTATTGCTATAATAAACGCTGTCATAATAACAATTCCTATGCCATACAAATCGGGTAGGGTTACCTGTCATATCATCATAACTTATATAGGATAGTAAAAAATCACCCCCATATATAAGCAGATATAATATGTACGTAAATTTATCGTATTACATACTCAAATATTGAGATTTAATTGTAATGGGTTGTGTGGTTGTAAAATACGGGAAAGGTGTTTTCCCACCTCTTTTTGTGAGTAAGATCGCAACTACATCTGAATGTAGTCGCAGACCTCAGAAAAGGCTGGATGCGGGTTTCCAACATATTCATTCTATGATTGACGTCGAAAGTGTATTACCCTATAACAACGTTGATATACAATAGTCATCGGGTGTTATCCATGTACAAAAAAAACACGTTAAGTCTGGATGAGTATAACTTACTTACTCTTAATATGGGTGATCTAACTGAATCTGAGTGCCGACTCAATGAGTACATTAATAAACACTTCAATGAACTTCCCTATCATGGCATTGTTGACCTCTCGCAAAATGCGATGGTAAGCAAAGCAACCATTGGCCGATTTTTAAATAAGATTGGGTTTACGGGTTACGCCGCTTTTCGCAAAGCATTAGACATTACGCTGTCAAAAAATAAAATATCCGCACCTTTTGAGAAAAACATCAAACTACGTAACAATCCCAGCATTACCACTGAAAGTATCGTTACTGATTTCACCCATAAAGTATCAGAATTATTTAATCAATTTAAAAATAATATCGACATTGAAAGCCTTAATGCGTTTATCGATCTGGTACTGAACAATCAACGTCATATTTATGTCGTCGGCCCGTCATCATCTCATGCAATGGCAACGCATTTTTGTACACTGCTAAAGTACTTTCGCAGTAACATCACCCTTTTACCGACGGACATCAGCGAACTCCCCAAATGTCTCATCAATATTGAGGAAGAGGATGTCCTGATTGTATTCTCCTACTATCGATTTAATCGGGTTGCCCTCAATATTGCAAAGTGGTTCAGAAAAAAGAACGCCGTCGTGGTACTGGTTACCAACTCAGAAGCGAACCCTTACGGTAAATTTTGCGATCTGCAGTTTGTTCTTCCCAGCGACGTACAGTCCATTTTTCAAAGCCGTATACTCGGCTTCTTTTTTATCGAACTCATATTGCATCTGGCTTATGAGAAAGGAGATAACGAGGGGAATTTTGCACAACTGGAAGAGTTATTTGTCTTTTTCGAAACGTTTTCTGCATCAGCACACAACACTTAGCACCGCCAGCCGCCAGGAGAGTTATCCCTCCCGGCCGCAAGACAAATCAGGCAATCTCTACCGTTTTCACGCGCTCGAACTCAGCTAAAGTTTCAGCGATTAGCGCGTCGTTAGCCCCGATATATGACAGCGGCTCGCAGGCGGCGGTAATTTCCTCTACAGACAATGATGCGCGGATTTCCGGGCTAGCCTGCACGATCTCCATGAAGCTGTGCTCTCCAGTTGCATGCTTTAGCAGGTTTTTCACTAAGTTATAGGCGGACTCTCTGCCGATTTTGGCGGCAAGTCTCATCGTCAGTGATTCCGACATAATAAAGTGCTTTGAGCAATCGAAATTAGCACGCATTTTCTCTTCATTAATGATGAGATGCGAAAGCAGATTCTTTGCGCGTGTCAGGCTGGTCGATAAAGCATTTGAGGCCTCCGGGAGGATTGTCCAGTTTAATACCCTCATTGAGGCGGCTCGCACATCCTGTTGATCCAGCATTGCTGGGGCGCCAGACGCATACATCCATCCCATCCTTGCCAGCGTTTGCATCATGTTACTGGCGCGCGGATTAACCTTGTGCGGCATCGTGCTCGACCCTCCACCACCTTCTCCCTCAAGCACTTCAGCAATCGGCGTGCGTCCCATTGTTTCGACATCGTTGGCCAGACGACATAGCGTGCCGTGAACAAGGGCAAAAAACTGCACAACTTCAACAACCGCATCCTGGCTGGCATTATTAATGCCGCAGGGTACGTTCAGACCCAGTGCTCGCATCAGCCGTTCACGCGTATCCATTCCCTGCTCGCCCACGGAGGCCAAATTACCTACCGCACCGCCAAAGAGCCCGGTTACAGCTCGCGGGTACAGCTGCTGAAGTCTTATCAGATGGCGGTTAATCTCCGCCAGATAGCTGCAAACATGCAGTCCCCACGTTGTCGCAGAAGCATCCACTGAATTGGTGCGTGCAACCATCACCGTTCGGGTATGACGTATTGCCATCGCTTTCATTGCCTCGCCAACATCGAGCAATTGCTCGCGCAGCAGCTGCAACGTTTGTTGCAGTCTCATCGCCATCCCAGAGTCCAGCAGATCCTGAGTAGTACACCCCCAGTGCAGAAACTGACTTACTAAAGGTGTACCGCAAGCAGAGATCTGATCGATCAGCGGTTTTATCGCCATACCAACCGTCTGTGTTTCCTGTGCAAGGGCCGGCCAATCTATCCGTATTTCCCTACACGTTTTTTCAATTTCGAGGGCGGCTTGCTCAGGGATAATCCCCTGCTCACCTTGCACTCGAGCGACGGTTGCCTCAAATCGCAACCAACACCGCAGCAGATTGTCGTCAGACCATATTTCCCGCATCCGACCTTGGGTGAACAATGAAGAATAAAGATCAGAATCAAATACCGTTGTTTGCTTACCGAACATACAGCGCCTCTCCGGCCAATGAATGCATCATAATCGAAAATGTGATTAATCAATTTTGCAGGATCTGTTTTCCAGATTATAGGGGAAAATAGTATTCCCACCCAAAAAACGGCCATGAGAATACAATATTCCCATTTTCGTTTTTTCCACCAAGTAGAAATGAGATGTACTTCACAGTAATTTGTGAATTACATTCCAAGCAGGCGTAATATTTCAGCAGAAATGCGCATTAAATATAAAAACCATTAATACAATAGTGAAATTAGTGATATTTATGCGTGAATAATCACATTTCATTACGAGAAAAAATAATTCCCATACCGCTGACACTCCTTTTCCACAAACAATTACCTCGCTGTGAACTTTATTTATGGTCAGGAAACTAATGCTGGTTTGAGGGATGACATGAAGCTAAAAAATTATTCACTAATATTACTTATGGGTATGAGTTCCTCGGCGTTCGCCTTAAACGTCTATAATAAGGATGGCAATACTCTGGATATCTATGGCCGCGTTGAGGGAAAAATAGCAAGTGGTCAGAATTCATTTGCTGGCAGTGAAAGCCGAAGCGATCTGGGTGGCCGTGTAGGTATTTACCTCACCCGAGATCTGGATCTTCTGCCAGATACCAAAATCGTGGGTCGACTGGAATGGCAGGTGCGTACCGAAAAAAATGATAACAATACCGGTGAAAGCGATATGGAGGCCCGTTATTCCTATGTCGGTCTGTCAAATAAAACATGGGGTGAACTGATCACCGGGAGAACCAAAAATCCGTTGTATCAGGTAATGAAAATGACCGATAAGTACAAAAATTTCACCCCTAATATCTATAGCTATGGCATTACAACCATTGATGATTCATACCAGTTCAACCGCCAGGACGGCACCGTACAGTGGAACGCCAAATTTGCTGGCAATGAGATTCAGCTGGCGTGGGTTTCTGGGAATGGCAACAGCGATAACGAAGCCCTGGATTACGGCGCGATGGCCAGCTATCGCAAGTCTTTCAAATTTGGTGATTTTAGAATTACACCAGCACTCGCGGCCAGTCGTTACAAACGACAGGATGGCGTAGTGACCACCGATGGGCGTAATCAAAACGATCAAATTATGGGAGGATTACAACTCAGTTATAAAGCCTATGAAGTCGCGGTAACCGCATTGCGTACTTCTATTTCTCGCGATAACAAAAGTGATAATAATTATAAAGGGATGGATTCACTCATTTCCTACAATTTTGGCACCGTCAAGGTTCTCACCGGATATAGTTTTTTAAATGAAGATGGTAAAGATATTGCTGAAAAAGAAGACTGGCGTGCTGAAGCGCAATTAACATTGGCTGAGGATACGTGGTTATCATTTACTTACGATAAAGAATTCGCCAGTAAGAACAAAAAAACCAATGATGATGCGCTCATCGTTGGACTCCGTTACGACTTCTAAGAGATAACCGATGAAAAAGATAACTTTACTTGCTGCAGCAACGGCCCTGGCACTGAGCAGTATCTGCGCTCACGCGGATACGTTATTAGCGCCTTCAGCACATGCTAAAATGGATGGCGAGAATAAAATCGTCGCGCTTTATGGAAACTCGTTCACGTTCTATAACAATAATATCAATACCCGATTACGGGATTTGACGCAGTCTTTACTGCCTGATCATGCCAAAGGCTATAAATATCGGGGGATCACGATTTCCAGCGGTCATTTAGGCTGGCAAATTGAGAATATGCGCTACCAGAACACGTTACAGAAATGGGATGTAGTGGTATTACAGGGGAACTCCACAGAAACAATTTCAAAGAAAGAAAGTACCCGGCAAAATTTCGTTGACTCTGCAACCCAAATGGCTGAGATGGCGCATAAAGCAGGTGCAAAAGTTGTCTATTTCATGACCTGGCCGAAGAAAGCTAAACCCGAAGATAGCCAAAAGCTGGCGGATGCTTATATCTCCATTGCGCAAAAAACGGGGGGATATGTGGCTCCGGTAGGTCTCGCTTTCGAGAAAGCGCGCAAGACCCATCCGGAAATTAACTTGTATTATCATGATGGTGTACACCCTTCTATTTCTGGTACATATCTCGCCGCTTGCGTATTCTTCGCCACCCTGTACAACCAGTCTCCTGTCGGCGGCGCGCTTCCTGTTGATACGGACATGACCCCTGCCACCGCCAAAGCGTTACAACAGGTAGCATGGGAAACCGTTACTGAGTTCCAAAAGTCATAATCACCGGGTTATTCATCCCCAACACGCCGGCAATCGTGCCGGCGTAAAATACATTATCCCCCGTCTATTCCTTAGCAACCTACGCAAATAAGAATTATTTTCATTTGTTTATGCCATGTGCTATATAACATAGCAAAGGCTATATTCGATGATAAATTAACCACCTTGTTGCGAGGGATACTATGCCGCATCTGCCCCATCTGAAGTCATTTCTCCTTGCCAGCGTGTTAACAGCGCTGACGCTGTCACCCGCCTGGGCGAAAGAAAAATTCAAAGTGGTGACCACCTTTACGGTGATTGCCGATATGGCAAGCAATGTAGCAGGTGACGCGGCGGACGTTAGTTCTATCACCAAACCGGGTGCTGAAATTCACGAATATCAACCAACCCCAGGCGATATTAAACGGGCGCAAGGCGCACAGCTTATTCTCTCTAACGGTCTAAACCTCGAACTATGGTTTGCCCGCTTCTACCAAAATTTGTCCGGCGTACCTGAAGTGATGGTCTCAAACGGCGTGCAGCCAATGGGCATCAGCGAAGGGCCGTACAACGGTAAACCAAACCCGCATGCCTGGATGTCAGCAGAGAACGCGCTGATCTACGTGGATAACATTCGCGATGCGCTGATCAAATATGATCCGGACAATGCCGCAACCTACCAGAATAATGCGCAGAATTATAAAGCGAAAATCCAGCAGACCCTGGCGCCACTGCATACAGAACTGGCAAAGCTCCCTGCTGATAAACGCTGGCTGGTCACCAGCGAAGGCGCATTCTCTTATTTAGCTCGTGATAACAATCTCAAGGAGCTGTATCTGTGGCCGATCAATGCCGATCAGCAGGGTACGCCCAAGCAGGTACGCAAGGTTATCGATGCCATCAGAGAGCATCATATCCCGACGGTATTTAGCGAAAGCACCGTGTCCGACAAACCAGCGCGTCAGGTTGCCCGTGAGTCTGGCGCACATTACGGCGGCGTGCTGTATGTCGATTCGCTCAGCGCTGCCGATGGTCCGGTACCGACCTATCTGGATTTACTGCGCGTCACCACGCAAACCATTGTTAACGGCATCAACAAGGGTCTGGAGAGCCAACCATGAGTCACTCTGCGATTACCGTAAATCAGGTTACGGTGACGTATCGCAACGGTCATACCGCATTGCGGGACGCCACTTTTCAGGTTCCGGGCGGCTCAATTGCCGCGCTGGTCGGCGTAAACGGTTCGGGAAAATCAACGCTTTTTAAAGCGCTGATGGGTTTTGTCCGCCTGGCGCAGGGGGAAATCTCAATTCTGCAACAGCCGGTAAATAAGGCGCTCAAACAGAATCTGATCGCCTATGTCCCCCAGTCAGAAGAGGTGGACTGGTCGTTTCCGGTACTGGTGGAAGATGTGGTGATGATGGGACGCTTTGGCCATATGGGCTGGCTGCGTCGACCAAAACAAATTGACCACGCCTGCGTAGATGCGGCGCTGGCGCGAGTTGATATGCTGGATTATCGCCATCGTCAGATAGGTGAACTGTCCGGTGGGCAGAAAAAGCGTGTTTTTCTGGCAAGGGCCATCGCACAGGACGGACAGGTTATTTTACTGGATGAACCCTTTACCGGCGTGGATGTAAAAACCGAGGCCCGGATCATCGACCTGCTGCGTGAACTGCGTGATGAGGGTCGAACCATGCTGGTCTCTACCCATAATTTGGGATCCGTCACCGAGTTTTGTGATTACACGGTGATGATTAAGGGCACGGTGCTGGCAAGTGGACCCACCAAAACCACCTTTACCCCCGAGAATCTCGAACTGGCATTCAGCGGTGTACTGCGTCACGTTGCGCTGAGCGGCGGTGAACAGCACGTAATTACCGATGATGAACGCCCGTTTATTTCGCGACGCACGGCAAACGAGGGGGAATAACCATGAACTGGCTAACGGAGCCGTTTGGCTACCAGTACATGCTCAACGCCATGTGGGTCTCGGCAATGGTCGGCGGCCTGTGTGCGTTTCTCTCCTGCTATCTGATGCTCAAAGGCTGGTCGCTGATTGGCGATGCGCTGTCGCACTCTATCGTGCCGGGCGTGGCAGGCGCTTATATGTTAGGGCTTCCCTTCGCGCTTGGCGCATTCCTTTCCGGCGGACTGGCGGCGGGCAGTATGCTGTTTCTTAATCAACGTTCGCGCCTGAAGGAAGATGCGATTATCGGACTGATTTTTTCGTCTTTTTTCGGTATCGGGCTGTTTATGGTGTCGCTCAATCCGATGTCGGTGAATATTCAGACCATTATTCTCGGCAACGTGCTGGCGATTGCGCCAGAAGATATTCTGCAACTGGCCATCATCGGGGTTATTTCGCTAACCATCCTGTTTTTGAAGTGGAAAGATCTGATGGTGGTTTTTTTTGATGAAAACCACGCGCGCTCTATCGGTCTGAATCCGGGCCGGTTGAAGCTGTTATTTTTTACGCTGCTCTCCGTTTCCACGGTCGCCGCGCTGCAAACCGTCGGCGCATTTCTGGTGATTTGCCTGGTGGTTACGCCCGGTGCAACGGCCTGGCTGCTGACCGATCGTTTTCCACGCCTGCTCACTATCGCCGTAGCTATTGGCAGCCTGACCAGCTTTTTCGGCGCCTGGCTGAGCTACTGGCTGGACGGTGCAACCGGCGGAATTATTGTCGTTCTGCAAACGCTGCTGTTCCTGCTGGCATTTGTCTTCGCGCCAAAACACGGTCTGCTGGCGAATCGCCGCCGCGCCCGTCTGGTGAACAAGGAGTCAGTATGATCTTAACAACGCTGCTGGAACCCTTTCAGTTTGGTTTTATGGTCAATGCGCTGGTCATCTCCACCATTGTCGCCGTGCCCTGCGCGCTGCTGTCTGTATTTTTAGTACTCAAAGGCTGGGCACTGATGGGCGATGCAATGAGCCACGCGGTTTTCCCGGGAATTGTACTGGCGTGGATTGCGGGCATCCCACTGGCAATTGGCGCATTTATCGCCGGGCTGTTCTGTGCGGTGGCGACGGGTTATCTCGACGATAACAGCCGCATCAAACGCGATACCCTGATGGGAATCGTCTTTTCCGGCATGTTTGGCGCAGGGCTGGTGCTGTACGTCTCTATCCAGTCAGAGGTCCATCTCGATCATATTCTGTTCGGCGACATGCTGGGCGTATCGTTCAGCGACATCATACAAACCGCGGTTATTACGCTTGGGATAGCGCTTATTATTGGGCTTAAGTGGAAAGATCTGCTGCTGCATGCGTTCGACCCGCATCAGGCAAAGGCCAGTGGGCTTAACACTGCACTGCTACATTACGGCCTGCTGTGCATGATCGCCCTGACGATTGTCGCCACGCTAAAATCAGTAGGGATTATTTTGTCGATCTCCTTACTGATTGCGCCTGGCGCCATTGCGATTTTAATGACGCGGAAATTTTCCCACGCCTTGTGGCTGGCGGTGATTATGTCGGTCGTTACCTCGTTTATGGGCGTGTACCTGTCTTTTTTCATCGACAGTGCACCGGCCCCCACCATCGTCGTACTATTTTCACTACTGTTTGTGATGACCTTTATTTATTCCACCCTGCGCGACCGTCGTTTAGAACGGCGACGCCAGCAATACGACCTCTAACGGAGTGGGCAGTGATATGCCCACTATCGTTATTAGAATACGTAATGACAATATTCCCAGCGTCCTGAACAAATGCCCCGTTCTGAAACCATGCCATATTTACCAGCGCTATTTAATAATCAGATAGTCACTATCACATTAGATAAAAATACATGTAAATTTTATGAGCAAGATGAGCATGTCAGAAATCTATTCTGAACCAGAGGCCTATGGCTTACCACGCAAAGATATAACACTTAATAATAAGGAAGCTGCGTTGGTGGTAGTCGATCCACAGATCGATTTTTTAAGTCCTCAGGGTATTGGCTGGGAGGTTTTTAAAGACAGCATTATTGAAAATAATACTGTAGAAAATCTCGAGACGTTGTTCAAAATGGCAAAAGAAGCACAAATGCCTGTTTTTATTTCTCCACATTATTACTTTCCGCACGACCATAAATGGCAATCTACCGCACCGGGAGAAACATTTATGCACGGCACTGGAATGTTCAGTCGTAAAGGTCCACTGACGATGGAGAATTTTGAAAATTCCGGCGCAGACTTTTTACCGCAGTTTAAGCCATATATTTATGATGGCGAAACGGTCATTGCCTCACCGCATAAGATTTTCGGACCAGAAACCAACGACCTGGTACTGCAATTAAGAAAACGCGGTGTCTCACAGGTCATTCTCGCCGGTATGGCTGCCAATCTGTGTATTGAATCCCATATGCGTGAATTGATTGAGCAAGGTTTTGAAGTTGTCGTCGTAAAAGATGCGACAGCGGGTCCGCACATTCCGGAAGGTGACGGTTATCTCGCCGCTCTAACCAACTACCGCATCATTGCCAATGATTTATGGGACACCGACACCACGGTTGAAAAGGTAAAGGCAGCAGCTAAGTAATAGCTATGAGTACGGTTACCGAGGGTAATTGTATGTACAACATCGCTCATCCATTAGCCATCAAAATAAATTTCATAAAGCGCGGAGCTTTTCCATGAATCTTAAGTTAAAGGTTATTTCGGCATGTATTTTACTTTCCATGTCTGTTTCAGCTACTCAGGTATTGGCCGCTGCCAGTACAAATGAGACAACTTACTTAGTTAACCGTGGTGATCCACAATTAAAGGTCAACGGCAAATATATCGATCAGATCATTGCCGAGGTAATGGCGAAAAATAATCTGCCGGGTTTATCCATGGCGATTGTTCAGGCGCCTTATATTCCGCGCTCAGCGGGATACGGTCTGGCAACGGCTGCCAATGATGAGCTTGCTTCCACCAAAACCATGTGGGGAATTGGCCCTATCACGCAAGCTTTTACTGCAGTCGCAGTAATGCAACTGGTAGAGCAAGGTAAATTGGATCTTAATACTCCTGTGAGTGTTTATTTGCCTGGCCTGCCGGAAAGCTGGCATAACATTACGATTCTGGAATTAATGCAGCACTCATCCGGGATCCCTGATTTCAGATCTTTCGGCTATAAACAAGAGCAAAAATATACACCTGCGCAGCTGGTGGATCTTGTTAAAGATAAACCGCTCGAATTTAAAAATGGCACGGACATCAACTCCAGCGCAACTGACTTTATCCTGTTAGGAATGGCTATCGAGAAAGTCAGCGGAATGAGTTACGTAGACTTCGTCAACAAATACCAAATTGCGCCGTTAGGTCTGCAAAGCACCATGTTCGCAAAAGACATGCCAACAAAAGCATTCCTTGATCGCCCGACGCCTGATAAGCAACATAATCAGCATTCGAAATTTAAGTCAGAAATTGACTGGATCAACCCTGTTGAGCCTGCAACAGGTTACGTCGCAGCGGGTGACAAACTGGCGCCTGTTAGCGCGATCGCCACTGATAATCTGTTCGCCTACGGTGGTCTGTGGTCATCAGCGGAAGACATCAGTAAGTGGGATATCGGTCTTGCCGGCAGCACGCTAGTTAAAGACAAAAAGCTGCGCGACATTATCTATAGCCCGGCAAAAATGAAAAATGGCAAAGTCGTGCCTGCCATGGCCGGCTGGGAATTTACCCGCCATCCTGGTTTTCTGGAAATCAAAGGAACCACAGGTGGATTTAGTGCCTATCTGAGCCGTTTTACCGCCGGTGATGAACTGGTTTGCGTGACAATGCTGACCAACAAAGAAGGCGTAGACATGACTCAGGTGGCTCGTGATATCGCTGAAGCCTATAAAATCGGGCTGGGTTCTGGGTTAAATTCAGAGAAGATCAAAAACCAGGAAAGTAAATTCTCTGTCGATGAGACGGTCTCCCGACTGAAAGCCATTCTGAAAAGCGAAGGCGTTCCGGTATTCACCGAAATTGATCACGAGAAAAATGCCGAGGGCGCGGGAATGAACCTGAGGCCAACGAAAGTCCTGGTATTTGGTAACCCTAAAGTCGGCACAAAACTGATGCAGGATAAACAGGGTGTCGCGCTGGATCTGCCGTTACGTGTCTCCGTATGGCAGGATAAGATCGGGCGAGTTTGGGTCGGTTATGAAAACCTGGATGACGTAGCAAAAACCTACGATCTTCAGGACAAGCAGACCATTGATAAGATTGACAACTTTATGACTAAGCTGGTCAGTCGGGCTGTTGATGCTTATATCCAGTAACGGGATTTAGCACTCCCAGCCTTCTCATGCTGCGGGACCGTTAAAGCTCCCGCAGCGTGTCAGCGCCAGCTTAATAGCGGGCTAAACGCCTCACGTCCCACCAGGGCACGAAGCGCAGGCAGATGACAGTTACGCGCCAGAAGCGGAGGTACGGCAAAAATAATGTCGCCGGAGAGCATCACATTCTCAAGTTGTCCCCATAGGTACCAGCCGGTTTCAACGCCACTGTCCGGGACGCGTAAATGCAAATGCCATCCCTCCTGCGGCTCATCCGCAATCCCCAGCCACTGGCTAAATCGAGGGATTTCAGGCACAACCTGAGTCACTAACGAACACACACCAACCTGGTTTGCCGGTATATACAACGTTAGCGCTCCCAAAGTAATACGTACCGCCGCCAGATTAGTGGGTGCCGTCATAACCGCTGGTCTCCTGATAACGCTCAAAGACCAGATTCAGATCGAGCAGCGTGTACCAGGTTTCTATCACGTTAACCACCCCCACAGCGATGCTTTGTAACGCCGGGGGCAATGAATCTCCTGGCAAATGAATCTGGCTTTCGGCGACTTCCAACACATCAATCAGTTTATCTATCAGGATCCCACTTTGCATTTTCTCGGCGCAACCAATCAGAATAGTGCGCTTACCTGCCGAATTAACGGTAGGTTTATCGATCAGGCTGTCCAGTCTCATAACCGATTCCACCCGTCCACGATAGTTGATGACCCCTTCAAGCATTGGCGCGCAACAGGGAACCCAGGAGATCGGGCGCTCTGCAAGGATCTCTTTAATTTGCGCCCCATAGAAGGCAAAATTTTTACCCGCCAGTTGAAATAACACCAGCGTACGCTGGGGTTCATCAACGTTTTCACACTCCGGCTTTTCACCATGGTTCAGCGCAAGAATCTGCTCCAGCTGTTGGCTCATATTGACTCCTTTTACTCGGCAATGCAGAAAGTGTTACGGCCATTTTGTTTCGCGGCATACAGCGCCTGATCGGCGCGTTCGCGTAGCGTTTCAATCCGATCGCCAAACTGCCACTGGGCAATACCCGCGCTGAAGGTACTGTGAAAACTGGCGTCGTTAACGGAAAATGTGACCTGCTCGTAATCCCTACGCAATCGTTCGACCACGCGCGCGGCCTTGTCACTGCTGGTGTTGGGCATAATGATGACAAACTCTTCACCACCATAACGGCCAACGATATCGGTGCTGCGTAAGCGATGGGAGAACAACTGCGAAATACCGACAATTACCTGGTCACCGACCGCATGACCGTAGGTATCGTTAATACTTTTAAAGCGATCCAGGTCCACCATCACCATACAAAACGGGTTGCCGCTGTAGTTCGACTCGGCAATCGCGCTTTTGAGAAAATGGGTGGTCGTTGAGTGGTTATATAACCCGCTCAGACTGTCCTGCGACATGCGTGCACGCAGGACGCGCATTCTTTCCGCGCGGATCGATACGGCGCGGATCAGCTCCTCTGGGTCGCTCTGTTTGAGGATAAAATCCTCCGCGCCGATGCTCATTGCTCCCAACTGCGCATGCTTGTTGGTCTCGCTGGAGAGATAGGCGATAGGCAGGCCAATATGCTGCGGTATTTGGCGAATCAGTTTTGTCAGTTCCTCACCGCTGAACTCTGGCATGTGATAATCCATCAACACCAGATCGATCGGCTGCGCATTCAGTACATGCAGTAGATAGTGAGGTTTTTCCAGCACATGCACTTCCATGCCCGCCAAGCGCAGCATCTCCGCGTTGTATTCCGCCACCGCCGGTTCGTCATCGATCAACAATACCTGGTAAGGCTTTTTCAGCGACGGTTGAGTCAGGCGATGAAGTTCCTGGACTAAATCGGTGATAGACGCAGGTTTTACGTAGTAGCCATCGCAGCCAGATTTGATGGCGTTGACGCGGGCATTGAAATCACTATGACACGAGAGGAACAGCACAGGGAAAGGTTTGCCCACTTTTTGTTTCAAATCCGACATCGCCAGCGGTCCACCGTAGGCGTTGTCCGGAAAGCTAACATCCATAATCACCACGGCGGGCGGTTGCGACAATACGGCCTGAGTGAAATCCTGCGTGTTCGCGAACACATGGCAGGTAAAACCAAAACAGCGCAGTTGGGTCGCGAGAAGCTCGACCTGGTCAATATCATCATCACACAGGTAGATAGGCTTACTGGCCCGCCGAACATATCCCTCTTCCGGGCGCTGTGCGGCGATCGGTAATGTGAACTCCGTATCGCTGATACGATGTTCAAGATTGAGCTGCTCCTGGGTCAGGGTGTACAACCACCTGATGATTCGCCGCAGCTCATCGTAATGCAATGTGCTTTGCTCTGTTTCCGGCTCTGTTAGTAAACGCTCACCTTCTGCTGAGGCATTCGCCAGCGGGCTAAAGCCAAAGGACCCTGCCGAACCGTGAATACTGTGCAGCAGGATATGTAGCTGTTTGCGACAGGCTTCGCTAGGCTCTGCGACCAGTTGAACGAGTAATCTTTCCGCTTGTGCCAGCATGTCGGGAATTCGGCGTAGAAACCCCTGCCGTAAACGCGCTATTTTTTCCTGCGCTGCCGCCATCGCTATATGCTTATTTTCTTGTTTCATCAAACACGTAGGCTTATTCAGTTAATCGCAGATGGTTGCAGTAGCGCATTGACAGCAGCCCCCAGATTTTCCGCGAGGTTTTCATCTTTTTTCACCCAACGGTCGTACAGAGTGTCGCTGCCCGTTACTTCATTGGCACTCAGTAAAATAAAAGGCTTAGCCCAATCCTGAGCGCGTAACAGCGCCAGCAAATCCAAACCACTGATCTCTGGCATATGCAGATCGCTAATCACCAGGTCGATGTTGTTATCCGAGTCCAGGCACGCCAGGGCGGAAATCGCGCTTTCCACAATCACCACATCGTAGCCGTCCATTTGCAAAAATATGGATGCCAGTTCAGCCGCAAAAAGATCATCATCAACTAATAAAATTCGCATTTTCTCTCTCGATTTTGCGCCATCAGCACAAAAGCATTTTTAATGTTTTTATCAAACTGTCCTGCTCGAAATCGCCCTTGGCGATGTAGGCATCCGCACCCACCTGAATCCCCCGTCGCCGGTCCTCTTCCTTCGCGCGGGACGTCACGATGATGATTGGCGTATGCTGGTAGTTTTTCTCCCCACGCAACGATTTGGTGAAGGTGAAACCATCCATAAACGGCATTTCGACATCCGTCAGTACGGCATCAAACTGGGTCAGTTTCGCTTTTTGCAGCCCCGACAGCCCGTCTTCTGCCAGAGTCACCTGATATCCGTGCGCTTCCAGCACGTTCTTTTCTATCTCACGGGTATTCAGTGAGTCATCGACCACCAGCACATGCCATGCATCCTGCGTTACGCTCGTGGCGGGCGCTGGTGTACTGGTTTGCCGTGATTGTTGCGCCATCGCCATCAGCGCAGGAACGTGCAGGATGCTGACCAGTTGGTTATCCGGTGTTTGTACCATCCCGGAGACCAGCGACTGCTGTTGCATATGCTTCGGTAACGGTTTAATCATCATCTTGCGTTCATCGAGCAGCTTATCCACTTGCAGCGCCATTTTGCTGTACTGGTTCTGCACCACGATTAATCGCTGTCCGGGCGTTGAAAAGCTGCTCTGGCGTTCATGAATGCCCAGCAAGCTACCTACGCAAACCACCGGGATAAACTCGTTATGCAAGATAATTGCAGGACGTCCGGCGATATCGCTGATCCCCTGTGGCGTGCATTCCACCACCTCAACCACATACTGCGCAGCCAATCCAAACAGGTGCCCCTGCTCTTCAAATTGCAAAATCCGCATCATGGTTAACGAAACAGGCAACCGCAGGTTAAAGCTGGTTCCGACTCCCGGACGGCTATAAACCTGCAAATCGCCTTGCAGGTCGGTCACCACCGTTTTGCGCACCACATCAAGACCAACGCCGCGACCAGAAAGCTCGGAGACTATCTTGCTGGTCGAAAAGCCGGGATGAAAAATCAGCTCATTACATTCCTGCTCGGAGAGCTGCCCGGCCATTGAAGCAGGAACAAGACCTTTACTGACCGCCTTCGCGCTGATGGCCTCATAGTTCAGACCACGGCCATCATCTTCGATACGCAGTAGAATCCCGCTGCCGTCCTGCTGAGTAGTGATGGTAATCGTGCCGCGGGTGGATTTACCGAGCGCCAGACGTTCATCGATCTCACCAATCCCGTGATCGACGGCATTACGCAGTAGATGCGTCAGCGACTCCGAAAGCCGATCAATAAGCTGGCGGTCGATTTCCACTTCTCCGCCAACAAAGCGGCACACCACCTGCTTGTTCAGTGTGGAAGCCAGTTCGCTGACCTGCAGCGAAATGGGTTCAAACAACGTTGAAAGTGGCAGCATACGGATCCGCGCCGCCACATCGTATAGTTCAAACATCTGCAAATGCTGGAGCTGAACGCTTTCTTTTAGCTGGGCGCTAAAGTCATGGATCTGCTGGCGAAGCTGTTCAGCGCTTAATCCCGGTAACCGTGGTACCAGTTGACTCAGGTTTTGTATCTGCTGTTCCAGGCGATCATGTCCGGCGAGCACCTCCCCCAGAATGTCGATCAGGCCATCGAGCTTGTTCAGTTTTACCCGAACGAAATCAGCCTGCTTAATACCGGAATCTATGCTGGCTGGCGTCGCGGGCGCAGGGACTACCGGTTTTTCTGTTGCCCCGGCAGTTTCGACAGTCAGCGTGATATCCTCTCCCCGACTGGCGCGGGCAAGGCGTTCGCACAGCCCGGCATCCGCCGGTGGCAATTGATTATCCCCTTCGCTGACAAAAAGCTGGGTAAGCTGACCAGAAAGGTACTCCACAGACTCATGAATCAGATTGCCCAGCGCCCTGTCCGGCGTCAGTTTGTTATCACGTAGTTCACTCAATACATCTTCAAGATGATGCGTGACATCGGCAATACTTTGCAGCTTCAGCATCCGCGCGCCCCCTTTCAGGGTATGCGCAGCGCGAAACATCTCACCTATCCAGGCGTCGGTATGTTCATCAGCGGAGAGGAGAAACGCCCCTTCGCTGATCGTCTGCAAATGACCTCTCCCTTCATCAATAAAGCGCAGAACGAATTTTTTCAGATCGATAGCCATAATCGCTCTTATTAGCCACTTTGATGGGCGAATTGCGCCAGTTTATGTTCACACAGGAAACGAAACGTATTGCCAGGAAATACCATTGGCAAACGCAGACGACAAACCGATGACGGATTGTTTATCTCGTCGTTTAGTAACTGCATCACCACACGATAAGTCCGTTGAGCAGGCTGGTATAACTCGCTTTGCCGGTACATTTCAGCCAGATAATAGTGCGCAGGCCAGTAGCCGGGTTCCTGATAAACCACCTGTTTGAACCAGGCGATGGCCTGCTGGGTCTGGTGTTGCCACATCATCGCCAGGCCGAGCAGCATTTTGGCCTCTGCCGACCACTCATCCTGGGCGAGGATCTGCTGTGCGTTTCCGGCTGTTTGAGAAAATTCACGCTGCTCGAGGGCAATAACGCCCTGGATCAAAAGCGCATCCTGATTACGGGGATCGTCACGTAACACACAGGCGATACACTTTTCAGCTTCAGAAAAACATTTTTCATCCAGGCTGGCGCGTGCTTTCTTCAGCCAGTCATTACTCTGCTGCGCCGTGGGCACCAGAGGAACCTGTTCAACCACCGCTCTCGACTGCGGAATGCGCACCGCAACTCTGGGGACAGGCACAACCCTTGCCGCTTCACAATGGTGGCAAAAATAGAAAATCCCCTCTTCCTGCTCCAGCTTCAGAATGTCGAAATTGTTAGCCAGCGTTTCCGCATTGCCAAAAAATAAGGCTCCCTGCGGTTGCAACATCTTCAGCAAATTACCGTGCAGCTCGCGACGCGTTGGCGTATCAAAATAGATGGACACATTGCGCAGCAAAATGATGTCCACTTCCGGAAGTAACTGTTCTTTTATAATGTTGGTGCGATGGAAGGTGACCTTCTCACGGATCTCATCATGCAGCCGGTAGAGGTTTCCCGAGCGGGTGAAGTAGCGTTGCTGAATACTCGGGTCGACGCCACGAAACGAGTAGCTTGAATAGCAGGCGTTGCGGGCTTTTGCCAGGATTGCCGGGTCAATATCACAGCCGTAAATTTCGATGCGCTGGGCCATCCCGCCGAGGTATTTCTCATGCAGCTTGATCGCCAACGAGTAGGCTTCCTCTCCGGAAGAGCATCCGGCACTCAGAATACGCACCGGGCCGCTGCGCTGTTGCAACAGACGCGGGATCCATTTATCGCAGATTAAATCCAGCGTATCGCTTTCACGGAAAAAATAGGTTTCGTTAATCGTAATCAGCGTGATGAAACTATCAAACTCATTCTGCGAGCTACGCAGTTGTTCATAGTATTCATAGTAATCATTGATTTTTCGCTCGGCCATTCGCCGACCCAGCGCCGTTTTCAGCAATGCTTCCATGGCGTTATCGAAGTGCAAACCGACCCGTTCTTTGATCAGGCGAGCATAGTCAGGAAGATTAGGGATCATGGCAATTTACTCTCAACATGCCCGTGGCAAGCCATCGAAAGCAGTACTGCAGCAAGACCATCCAGGGGGATCGTGCGGTGTATCAGTTGCTTGTCGATCGCGTTCTTATTCATACCGAATACCACCGAACTTTCTTCGTCCTGCGCCAGCGTTGTTCCGCCACGGCGGACAATAAGCTCAATGCCGCGGCAGCCATCGCTGCCCATGCCGGTCATAATCAGTCCGACGGCTTTTTCGCGAAACACCTCAGCCACTGACTCCAGCAACAGGTTGCAACTGGGATGGTAAACATCGCTTTCCTGTCTTGGGATCGCCGCTAAACGCTGGTTGCTTTTGACGATCAGGTGCTGCTCCGGCGGCAATATATACACATACCCCGCTTCCACCCGATCGTCCTCCTGCGCCAGTCGCACCTTCAGATCGGTCACGCTATCCAGCCAATGCACCATATTTTTCGCGAAGCCATCGGCAATATGTTGGGCAATAAGTACCGGGCACGGGAACGTACCGGGCAGCTTCTGTAACAGTTTACTGAGCGCCTGCGGCCCGCCCGTCGAGCAGGCAATCGCCAGCACAAAAGGCCAGTCCTGTGGCGTTTTTACAACGTCTATCATCGGTCGTGCAGTGGGGATTACCGGTTCGCCTGGGTAGCGTAATCCCTTGATATGTCGAATGACTTTCACACCGACCAATAATTCTACTTTACGATGCAAAGCATCCGTTGAGAGTGGTGAATCACTGCTATGGTGCAACACCGCCAGAGCACCACGGGAAATGTAGTCATCATCCCATTGATTCTCTGGACAAAATCTCATGACAAGGATCGGGATTGCGCTGGTTGCCATGATCGTTTCCACGATTTCGACGTTATCAGCGCCCGAAATATCCAGCGTCAGAATCAGCAGGTCAGGCATCAGCTGTTGCAATAGTCGGATCGCCTGCCTGCGATGGGCTGCTTGCCCCACCACCTTAATGTGCGGGTGATCCTCCAGTTGCCTGACCAGCTCATTACGCGATGCGCTGCCCAGGTCGAGGATCAGCACCCGAATGTTGCTGCTATTCATGCATCTGTTTCCGTCAGTGTGAATGAGGACGAAGCCTCTTTCAGCGCTTTCGACAGTTGTGTCATATCCTGACTGACAACCAGAATGTCTTTGATAGATTGCGAGGTATAGTTACTGGCAACAACTATCTCACGCAGCGCCATGACCACCTGATTACTCGCCGTTTTCTGTTGCTGTGTTGAAAGCGATATTTGCAGCGCAGCCGTCGAGGTTTGCTCGGCCGTAACAACGATATCGTTAAGATGTTCAGCACTGACTTTACAGGCTATTGCGCCCGCTTTAATGCTCTCGCCGCCTTTTTCCGCGTTCAGCACCAGACGATTAATCGCGTTTTGGATCTCGCTGATCTTATTTTCAATTTCAACCGTCGATTCCGTCACCGAATCCGCCAGACGGCGGATTTCAGCCGCCACAACCGAGAAACGCTTACCGGCTTCCCCGGCGCTGGCAGCTTCGAGCGCTGCGTTAAAGGCGATAAGTTTCGTCTGATCCGCGACGCTGTTAATGATCACCATCACGCGACTGATTTCCGTCGACTTACTACCGAGCATCATGATTTCACGCATGTTTTGCTGATTGTCGGTATCAATATCCGTCATACGCATCAGCAATTGCGACATCGACTCGGAGCCTTTATTGCAATCCTCGAGCGTCTGGTTGGCAATATCCACAACCGCCCGTGAGTGTTCAGCTATCTGTGTCGATGAGGCAGACAGCTCTTCCATGGTGGAGGTAATTTCAGCTACTGAAGATGAGGTTTCCACGCTGGTTGATGCCTGCCCATCGACCGCTTCGGTAATATGCAAAGATGCCTGATGTACCGAATTTGCATGAGAAACCATACCGCCTACCAACGAGTGCAGACGCTGACGCATCATCTCCACTGCACTCAGCAATTCGCCGATCTCATCGTGGTGATCGACCTGAACATCCACCGTTAAGTCGCCTTCGGCAATGGTTTGTGCAATCCCCAGGACACGGTTTAAGCGCCGGGAAATCAGGAAACGGCTGGCCACAGCAATCAGCAGTAAAATGATGGGCAGCAGCAGCGCGGTAAACAGCAGCAGACCGTTACGCACCAGATTGCTGCTCTTGGCGACATCATCAACATAGTTGGTGGTGGCGATTATCCAGTTTATCCCTTCAACGTATTCATAAACGGCAACTTTGGTCTTCGGCAATGCGCCATAACCGCTCACCCAGTTGTAGTAAGTGATGCCATTCTTGTGTTCGAGCATGTCGGCAAACAGCTTAAAACCATTGGCATCGGTAATATTAATTGCCTGCTGGTTGCTCAACGAGGGGTGGACCAACATACGACCAGGTTCAAATCCGGCATCCAGCACATAGGCGTAGCCATCTTTACCAATATGCACATTCAACAAACGCTGAATGATCGGTTGCAAACTCTGTTTGACGTCGAAACCCACCGCGACGGCCCCCACGACCTGACCATATTTGTCGGCAATCGGTTCGTAGTGACTAATAAACTGTTTACCAAACAGTGTGACCACACCGGAAAAGGGTTTATTTTTCAAAAGCAGCGGCAACGCAGGATTATCATGCCCTAGCGCTGTTGCTGTTGCCGTATTGCCTGAACTCGCCAGTAACGTACTGCTGACACGCACAAATTGCTCGCCTTGCAGAATAAACGTACTGGCAAATACGCTAGTTAATTCGGTGAAGTGCGCGTTGGTGTTCGGGTTGCTCAGCACCGCTTTTAATTCAGTAGAGTCCATATAACGCAGCGGTTTATTGGCAACGTTTTGATAATTATTAATATAAACATTGCTGTAATGTTCTGCATCGCGAGTCACACGCTGAAACTCGTTAGAAATACTGTTGTGGAATATCCGCGTGTTGGTTTTAATCATCTCCAGCGCATTGACCTGCAATTCTCTGGAAAGATAAGATGATAATATAAAAGAGGCGCCAATCAGCAACGTTGCAATACAAACAACCAAAATCATACCGAGCTTCATCGCCACACCGGGATGGATGTTGTGCAGCCAGGACAATAGTCGAGCGCGCGGTCCCTCACTGGTGGTATTCGCCGTTCGATTTTTTACTTTAATAATGTCACTCATGATTTTTATTCTCTACCTGAGAAGAAATTACTCTTTTTTTGGTCATCAGGAGCTAGCGCCCTGTGATTCGAGCGTGAACAGCGGCGTAGGTTTGCCAATGTGATATCCCTGTAACCAGCCCACATTCATTTTTTCCAGACAGGCCTGAATAGTGGCGTTCTCGACAAATTCAGCGACCACCTGCATTTTTTTCATTTCAGCAACGCGGCAGAATGACTCAACGATGTAGTAACTAATTTCACTTTCGGTGATCCGTCGAATAAACGAGCCATCTATTTTCAGGATATCTGCTTCGATGTTCATCAAGCGCGCATAACTCGCAAACCCGGTGCCAAAGTCATCAATTGCCACCCGACATCCCAGCTGACGTATTAAACGTAGCGTTTCCACGGTTTGTTCTTTGTCTGATAACGTATCTGCTTCCGTTATTTCAAAAATAATCCGCTGTGGCTCCACCGCGTAGTCGTGCAGGAGTTGGGTGATCTTCATGACAATATTTGAACGACACACCGTCACCGGTGCCAGGTTAATAGAAAAACAACGCTGCGGGTGGCTACGCATAAATTTGAGGGTATTTTCGATAACCCAGAGATCGATATCCGGTGCCAGCCCCGCATCATGAGCAACCGGCAGGAAACTGTTCGGTGGAATAAATTCTCCCCGTTCGTTAAGCATACGGATCAATATTTCATGATACGGCGCTTCACCGTGGGTACTAACTATTGGCTGTGCCATCAGGACAAACGCATTGTTATCCAGCGCATTTTGCAGCGCAGTGCGAATTTCCGTTTTATCAACAATGTGGTTGCCAAGGATCCGGCTATGCTGCGCCTCAAGGTTTTCCGGCCTGCCGTTGGTGAGTGATAAACCCGCCACCATGCCCAGTTTCCCCACCAGCTGATAAATGTCATCACTTAGATCGTTAATCAGGCAATAGCCCAAACCACTGCGAAAACCCAACCGATGGTTGTTGTAAAAGAGACGAAAACTGTTGGCGGCCTGATACAGATCGCATAGCCGCTCCCAGGTGCCATTTTCCAGCCGAATGAGCAGATCATAACCCGCGTGGTAATAGACTTTCTCGCTTTTCACCAGATGTCTGCGCAAATGCTCAGCAAGGATCTTCTGGTAGCGGGCGCGGAAATGAAAACCATAACGACGCGAAAAAAGCTCCAGCTCGGGGATCTGTATCAGACATACAGTCGCGCGTTCAGTGGTAAATAGCTCCGTCTTCAGCGCCCGTAAATTTGCCATGCCTGTCATCGGGTCAGTCAGCCCCAGCAGCAGCGCCTGGTTAAAACGCTGACGGGTAAATTTTGCCAGTACCCCCATGATCACAATGGTGAGTGAAAAGACAAAGATCAACGTCGAAACCAGCGCCTGATGCAGCATGAAGTTAACATCGCTGGCGATATAGCTGTCGTTATGTTTGCCTAAGATGATTAATACGATCGTCCACACCAGCATTGTGAACAAGTGGCCAATCTTGATTGCTCCCCACAACATCAACGGAAATAACAGGATCAGGCTATAGATAGAGAAAAAAACATCCAAATTATCCGGTGATGTTAAGAAGAACATCAGAAAAAACAGCAAGATGCACCAGGATATAACGCCGTAGACACCGATATTGCCTTTACACTGTTCGGCAATGGCCCGCAGAAAGGTCAGCAGGAAAGACGGTCGACGAATGATGCGGTAAATCTTGTAAAATAAAGGGATCCCCGTCAGGCAACCGTTGATGATCCCCTGAATACGTACCAGCATGCCCAGACTCAACGCCGGAATGTTATCCACATCGGGGCGTTGTCCGTGGGCGACAAACATTGCAAAGAGTTTGCTGAACACCAGATACAGCAGGACGTTGTAGCCACAAAGCCAGAGCAGACGATTAAAGCTAATTTTGATGCGACCAAAGCTAACGCAGCTGCGTCTGCCGGTGAATTTGCGGTACGCGGCATAACTTAAGGTCGACGCGATGATCAGGCACAACGCATCTACCCGTTCATTTTGCGGACCGACCACAAACATGACCGTCAGGAACAGAAGAAACCCCGGCAACACCCGAAAACCGAACAAGACCAATGCGGCAGAAAATACGGCTAGCTTGAGATCGTAAACTGTTAAAATAGTATTATTGAGAATGCTATAACCGTTAAGATATTGTGCCAGCGGGTAAAAAAGGCCAGGTAAGACAAGTGGCAGGCACCATTCCCGAATATTTTTTATCGTGTTTGAATTTATTATTGCGTCCAAATCAATTTATCCGCTATGCACTATACCAATAGGACTTTAATCCAGACTCGAATGTCACAAACAAATCCTTTTGGGTCAGCCGATGAACCATAGCAAAATTGTCAACATTGACCGCGCACTGAGAAAATAAAATAAGGTTCTATAATGAAGAGAGCATGTTATTCATATCAAATCAGGAAATAAATACCCATTTATAGACAAAAATGGACATCCGGTGGGGATGAAATCACTAAAATGCCTGTCCAAAAAACTGCTAATTCATTGATGTTTAGTAAAAAACAAAAAAGCCTTTGTCAGTTTCCCAACACCTCCAACCAGTACGTATAAAAAATCTTCTCAAGCACTATGAATGTCAACATTAATATCCTGAAAGGGGCATTCAGAAAATGTATTTTTATGTACACTTTTGCCTATTGACGAAAAGAGCAGCGTTATCTATATTCGCATACCGTTATTTTTGTCATTACTCACCATGGTTCAATGTTAGTTATTTGTTACGTCATTACGTTTCACATCTTTCATCTACTTATTTGCAACAATAATATTCCATCAAGTAATAGCAGAAATTAATTTTAGTATCGAATAATCTTTTCAGGAATTAACATAATCCGTGGCAAAGTCTCTGTTTTCCCTTAAAGCAATAAAAGGGTGGCAACATTCAATCACTGGCAAAATAACGCAATTCTTGCTGGCGGGTATCGTTATTGCGTTTAGTGCTGGCGCGTTTACCAACTGGAGCCTGATAGATAACTTTTCTTATCAGCAGTGGGTACAGCGGGCTGAAGCGAATGCACAGATTATGACCTACATCATCCGCAACGTGTATACCACCGTTTCGGTCGAAACCAGCGACGCAGGGCAGATATCCCGCATTGTCTCCGACAGACAGATTGGTGACACCGACTCTATTATGCAAACCGGTTATAACCCGGTTGACGTCCTGGCACTGGCATCAGTACAGACCCATAGCCCCACCTGGTTGTTTCTGTATACGCCGGAGAAAGGGTTTGTTGGCATCAACAACAAGTCAGAAGAGGGTGATGGGATCATCTCTTTCCCCGGTCGTCTGCCGCGCGATGTGCTGGGTAACTACTATGTTGGCTTCGCCCAAATTAATGGCGAAGAGTGCTTTATCAGCGCCGTTCCTATTTTGACGCCTTCAGGTGAGATCCTCGGTAGCCTGATTAGCAGCATTGGAAAAAAAAGCGATCTCTACGCCACCTACGATGCGATGCTGAAAAAAAGCAGTATCATTTTTGTCCTGATTTTGCTGGTAACGCTGGCACTGGTCACGATGTTTATGCGCCGTTTATTCCGTCCGGTTCCGCTGCTGATTAACTCCCTTACCCGCATCGCCCATGAAGAGACGGACTGTATAACGCCCTATCTTGATCAGGACGATGAGATTGGACATCTGGCCGGGGCGATTGAGAAATTGCGCGTCGCCATGAAAGAACGCGGCTATCTGCAACGAATGCATGAAATGTCGCAAAAGATGGAGCATATGGCCCATCATGATTCACTGACCGGATTGCCCAACCGCGTTTCGTTTGGCCAGGCGTTAGATAAACGCGTCAGTGAAATCCATCAGGACGAAAAACCATTTAACCTGCTGTTGATTGACCTCGACAACTTCAAACCAGTAAACGACACCTTTGGTCATAAAGCGGGCGATGAGCTGTTAATCAGCGTTGCCCAGCGCCTGCAGCTCTTGCTGGGACCTAACGATATCGCAGCGCGTCTGGGCGGTGATGAATTCGCCATTCTGCAACATGTCAGCGATAACGCCATCAAAGAAGCGAATCGGCTGGCGAAGCGGATTATTCGTGCGCTGAGCACCCCGTTTACCTGGAGCACGCATACTTTTTCCATCAGCTGCAGTATTGGTATCACTACCGCGCCGTATCAGGGCAATAATACCTCGACGTTGATGATCAATGCCGACCTTGCCATGTACGCCTCAAAACATCATGGCCGGGGTTGCTTCCATTTCTTCGAAGACGGCATGGTGATGAAGCATACCCACAGCCTGTTTATTAATCAGGAAATCATCGATGGTATTGATAACAAGGAATTCGAGCTTCATTACCAGCCAATCATCAATCTGGAAGATGAAAGCGTATATGGCTACGAATCGCTGATACGCTGGAATCATCCCACCAAGGGTCTGATTTACCCTGATTATTTTATCAACATCGCCGAGAACTCCGGTCTGATTGTCCGTTTGGGCGAATGGATTATTCGTCAGTCCTGTGAAGCCGCTGCCAAATGGCCGGAGCGTATCAGGGTAGCCGTCAATATATCGGCCTACCAACTGCACAGCCCAGGACTGGTTGACGTTATCAAAGATGCGTTACGCATCAGTCAACTTTCAGCCGAGCGCCTTGAAATAGAAATTACCGAATCCGAAAAGCTGGATAAGTCGATTGCCTTGCCCGTGCTGCAAGAGATCCGCTCACTGGGCATTGAAATCGCGATGGATGATTTAGGCACCGGCTACGCGGCGCTGGATTATCTGCTGATCTATCCTTTCACTCGCATCAAGATAGCGCGCACGCTGGTCGATAAGCTCCAGCAAGATAATGCCAGTCAGTATTTGATTGTGATGCTGATTCAGTTTGCCCATAAGTACAATATGTCGGTCACCGCTGAAGGGGTAGAAACCGCGCAGCAGCGTGACATTCTGCGCGACATTGAGTGCCAGAATGTTCAGGGCTATTTCTTTAGCTATCCGCTGCGCGAGCGTGAAGTGCTTTCCGCATTTGCCAAAGAGGTCATTGAAGAAGGACTGTGCAATGTCTGACTTCTTTCGCCCGGTAAAGCGCATGCTGACGATTTTTGCCCTGTTAATTGTTTCAGCAACGCCATGCTTAGCAGGCTCAGCCCTGCCGTTGCACACGCTGGAGCAAATCGCCAGCAAGAAAAGCATTACCCTTGGTTATCAGGATGATGCGTTTCCTTTCTCCTGGCAGAATGGCAACGTACCTGCCGGCTATTCCATTGATATTTGCAACAGTATCGTCAGCGCGCTCAAGACAAAACTTCAGCTTAAAAACCTGAAGGTCGAGTGGGTAAAAGCTAACTCGGCATCGCAGTTTGTCCTGATTAAAAATCACATGGCAGACATCATGTGTATCCCGGCCTTCTATTCGAAAAGTCGCCACAGCATTAGCGAGTTCTCGCTGCCGTTTTATTTTTCAAGCACCCGCTTCGTCATGCGTAAAAATGAAAGCAACGACAATCTGGCAGAGCTTTCCGGACATAGCGTACTGGTAAAAAGCGGCACGATTTACGTTGAGCAACTGCAAAAAGTGAATGCCGCCAATGACCTGGATATTAATATTCAACTCGATACCAACAACATTACCGCCTTCAATGAACTGAAGAATGGTGAGTATTCTGCACTGATCTCCAGTACGGTTTTACTCAAAGGGATGATCGCGCAAACGCCTAATCCTGGAGACTATAAACTTTCCGACATTGCGCTCAGCGCCCCGCTACCGGCCGGCTTGTTACTCCCGTTACACGATAAAGAATTTAAAGAATTTGTTGATGACACTCTCTCCTCGCTGATGGCCAGCAACGAATTTACTGCGCTGTACAATAAATGGTTTCAGTCACCGATCCCGCCGAAAGCCATTAATTTAAACATTCCCATGTCAGATAACCTGAAAGCATTAACGTCTGCTAAAAAGAAGATCAGTTTTGATTATGAAAAATATAATTAATCGTGAGATGACAAGGGTGAACCGCATAGTGCAATGGCTGTTTTTACTGGCAGGCATCGGTATCACCCCCGCGCTGATGGCGCAGCAGAACGCCGCGACGCTCGATCATATTCAGAACAGCAGCGTGCTCAACGTGGGTTATCGCCAGCTGCCACCGTTTTCTTTTACTGACCACAATGGCAAAGTCACGGGTTATACCATCGCGGTATGTAACATGATTGCCGATAAGTTGCGCCAGTATTTGAAGCTCAACAGCTTAACCATTCATTATATTCCCGTGAATTTTGCAGAACGCTTCTCCGCATTAAACACACGGAAAATAGATATGGACTGTGGTGTAAATACCAATGCGCCGGAGCGGACCTCCAGCGTTTCATTTTCGCTCAACTACTACACCGCGAAAATGCGCATCATCTCTTTGCGTAAAAATAATATAAATTCAATTGCCGATCTAAAAGGACGCACGGTAAGTCTGACCGGTAGCTCTAAAGATTTGCTGGAATTTAATAAAGCCAACAGAGAGCAACACCTTAATATTTCAACGATTACCACCACCACCATAAACGGCGCATTTGAGAAAATGGCGCATAATGAATCCGCCGCTTTCTTTGTCGATGACATTCTGGCCTGGCCGCTGATTAATCATAGCGAGCAACCTGAACTGTTCAGCGTCTCTTCTGAGAGCATCGGCAATGAGATGCACTATGCCATTATGATGAGGAAAAACGATCCGCAGTTTGTGACGTTTGTTGACAGTACGCTGACAGATTTTTTTGCCTCGCCGGCCAACGTGCAATTACGTAAAAAGTGGTTGTCCCCCTGGTCCTGCGAAAAGCTGAAAAACCCGTCACCGGGCAGTTGCCAGCATAGCCATTGAACATTATCCGCCGCTGCTTACGCCACCGCCTGCTACGCCTGTGGAAAATCCCCGGGGCGCTGCTGCTATTGCTGTCAGTCCATTCGCTACGCGCGGCCTGGGATTTTGCCAATATTCAACAAAAGTCCGATGCGCTATATGGCCCGGCAACACCAGAAGCACAGCAACGGATCCGCGCCTGGCAACAGCTTCTGCTCCAGTTGCGTAATGCTGACGAGCAAACGCAATTACGCGCTGTAAACCAATTCTTTAACGAGAAGATCCGCTATACCGAAGATATTGATGTCTGGCATAACGTCGATTACTGGGCGACCCCTATCGAGTCGCTGCGCAAAGGTGAGGCGGATTGTGAAGACTACGCAATCGCCAAATATTTCACCCTCCGCCAGTTGGGCGTGTCAGAAGACAAACTTCGCATCACCTACGTTAAAGCCCTGCGTTTAAATCGCGCGCATATGGTGCTCACCTGGTACGCCACCCCTGGGGCGATTCCTCTGGTGCTCGACAGCCTGACCAGCACCATTTCGCCTGCTACGCAGCGCATGGACTTATTACCCGTCTACTCCTTTAACAACACTGGCCTTTGGCTTCCCGGCAATCAAAACAATAAACGCGTTGGGGACAGCAAGAGGCTTTCTCGCTGGCAGCAAGTTTTCACCAAAATGCGGGAAGAAGGCTTCCCGATGGATAAATAGGAATCGCCCGTGTCTCTTTTTAAACAGTTACTTCTGGCAATCTCTCTCTTTATGATGGTTGTGTTCAGCGGCAATTTTATTGTGACGCTGGAGAGTTCTCGCAATCAGTCCAATAACCAACTCCTTTCACATGCCCAGGATGCCGCAACGGCGCTAGGCGTTTCGCTGACGCCCAACGTCAACGACCCGGCAATGATCGAGCTGATGGTCAGCTCCATTTTCGATAGCGGTTACTACAAAAAAATCCGCATCGTCGATCTGGCAAACGGCAAAATAATTCTTGAGCGTAGCGCGGTAGCGACAATTCCCGACGTTCCCGGTTGGTTCGTCGATCTGGTGGATGTCACCCCGCAAACCGGTGAAGCAACGATTATGCGCGGCTGGCAGCAGGCAGCTCGCGTGGAAGTGACCAGCGATCCTATCTTTGCCGTGCAGCGTCTGTGGGACAATACCTTAGGCAATCTATTGTGGATGCTGTCCTGTAGCCTTGCCTGCTTAATCGCCGGTATTCTGCTGCTGCGCAAACTGCTGCGCCCACTCAATTACATGGCAAAACAATCCGAAGCTATTACCCGTCGCGAGTTTCTGACGCTCCACGAGTTACCCAAAACGCCGGAATTACGCCGCGTTGTAGGCGCCATGAATTTAATGGCAGCTAAGCTTAAATCGTTATTTGAAGAACAAGCTATCTACAGCGAACGCCTGCACAATGAAGCTTATCTCGACAGCCAGACCGGGGTAGCCAACCGCCGGGCATTCGATATGCAGCTCCAGACGCGACTGAGTGATGCCGATACGGCACCAGGATATCTGATGCTGGTTCGCGTTCAGGATTTAGGTGGCCTGAATCAGCGCTTTGGCGGGCCGCATACTGATAAGCTGTTGCTCAACATCGCCAACCTGCTGAACGCGCACAGAGAAAAGTATGCCCCTCTCGACAGCACGCTCGCCCGCATTCGCGGCGGTGAATTCGCCCTACTCTGCCCTGGCGTGACGCACGGAGAAATGCTGGAGCTGTGTAATTCATTGTCTCAGAAACTCACGGCCTTTTACGCTACTGGAATGTCAGACCAACAGCCGGTTGCCTATACCAGCATGGTGCCATTCAGCGCCGGAGAAAATGCCCAGTCATTGCTGATCCAGGCCGATCGCCTGCTGGTTGAAGCGGAAACACACACCAACCATCAGGTCGTTCCTACCACCGAAATACCTGCAGCTACAGAAGATCAGCATTTGTGGTTTGTTCGCCTGGAGCATGCGCTGACAAATCAACAGTTTCAGTTGGTTTATCAGCCGGTGGTCGATTGCCGCCAGCCGGACAAAATCCTGCATTACAAGGTGCTGTCGCGCATTATTGATGAGCAGGGTAACGCCATTACCGCGGGGCGGTTCTTGCCGTGGATCCACCGCTTTGGCTGGAGTCATCGACTCGATAAAGTCATGTTGAAGCTCACATTGAACCAGTTGAAAACCGCGCCCGGAAAACTAGCGTTGAGTATTTCTGGCAGTTCTGTCGCCAGCGCGACCGCCATTGCAGACCTGCTCAATCCGTTACGGTACTCACCGAAATTAGCCAGCAAGCTGATTCTGGAACTGGATGAAAATCAGTTACCAGGCCCCCATCAGATGGCGGCATTTGTTAAAGCCGTAGGTCAGCATCGCTGCGCGCTGGGACTGCAACACTTCGGTAGCCGTTTCGATATGATCGGTCATCTGTCGCAATGGGGTCTTGCCTATCTGAAAATCGACAGCAGTTATATCCGCAAAATTGATGAGGAAAATGATAAGCGTTTGTTTATTGAAGTATTGTGCAGTGCCACGCGCAGTATTGATTTGCCGCTCATTGCCGAGCGAGTTGAAACGGAAGGTGAGCTTATGGTACTGCAAGAATTAGGGATTGATGGTGCAATGGGGCAATTATTAGGTGAGCCCGCACCATTGTGATAAAACTGGCGTCTTGATACGCCTTTGTATAGCCGGATGGCGCTACGCTTATCCGGCCTACAAACTGCCTGCATCAGCTAAAATATACGATCATCGTTGCCAAGCAGTTGTTCTAACCCGCCAAGTTCCTGGCGCGCGTTCGCGCGATTCATTAATTTAACCTGCGCCATCGCTGGAAGATCGGTAATAGCAATCACGCCTTTACGGATCAACAGGTAAATCAAATCGTCGAGCACGCGAACCATCTCCAGGTCGCTTTTTTGCAGCATCGCTAAAGCCTGCTGGTTGTCATTTTCAGGACT
This sequence comes from Citrobacter sp. Cpo126, assembly GCF_030332445.1. NCBI lineage: Bacteria > Pseudomonadati > Pseudomonadota > Gammaproteobacteria > Enterobacterales > Enterobacteriaceae > Citrobacter > Citrobacter sp. Cpo126. The sequence continues at coordinate 7,191 of NZ_JAOWHT010000042.1, read as the reverse complement.
TTTTGCCACGCCTTCTGTCTGCACGTTTGCAGCAGATGAATCAGAGTTCATATCAGTGCCTTTTCATTTTGCATGATGCTGCTGCCCTGTTTACACAGGGCAGTAGGCAATCGTTAGTGAGTGTGGTTTTGATCGGGTTTAGCAATCAGGTGATCCAACGAGTAGGTCGGAGAATGCAGATCGCCACTTGCCGGAGTTGACAGCGCGGTATCTATTCCATGCGCCACTTTTGCCGGACTGGCGATCAGGTGATGATCGCCGCCGCTTTGAATGTACTTCGCAATATCCACACCTTCATGCAGTTCACGCGCCAGATCGCTGAGATCGACTTTTTCAAGCACCCCCTTCGCCTTATCATCGGCGCTGAGTACCGCTGTCGCCTGACCGTGTCCGGTCGCTGCTGGTGCATAAGACAGAGATAATGCGTTGTCGTCGAACAGGTTATGCAGCGCATGCTGCATCGCAGCATGATTCCCTTTATCCACCGTATGCCCTTTCACTGGTGCAGGATCGTCCATCGTCACGTTCAACGTTTGGCTATAAGGCGTAATATTACCGTGGTTATCATGCGCCTCGACCAATACGTTCACGCGGTTATGACCGGCACGGAATGCGGAGGTATCGGCCTCAATGTCATAGGTCAACCCATTAATGCCCTGATGAAGAATGGCATCGTACTGATGACCATTTACCAGCGCTTTAATATGATCGCCATCATTCACATCACCGCTCACGCTGCCGGTAATATGCGTGACGGCATCGTGTGATTCGGCACGCGAGATGTGGTTATCACCGGCGATCTTATCTACCACGATACTGGCGTCAGCGTGTGTATCAAGGACGATGGTTTTGTGATCGCTCACATCGATTGTATTACCCGCGTCGTCGTGTAACGTCGTTTTCACATCAATATCATTGATACCTTCCTTCAGATATGCGCTCTGGACAGCAACCTGATAAACCGTTGATGATCCAGGTGCCAGCGTAGCCTTCATAAGGTGACCGTTGATATTCACTTCAACAACATCGGTAGAATGGGTATCCCCAGAGACCGTAAAGCGAATCACTGTGTCTGACTGCGATTCTTTCAGGTTAACGACGTTATCTGCTGCGATGCCGTCATTGATAGTAATCGCACCATCGGCATGAGTATCCAGCACCACGTTTTTCTGATCGTGCACGTCTAACGTATTCCCTGCGTCATCGTGTAACGTCGTTTTCACCTCAATCTTATTATCGCCCTCATTCAGATACGTTCCCGGAACCGCAACCTGATAAACCGTCGAGGAGCCAGGTACCAACGAAGCCTTCATGTTGTTGCCATTGACGCTAACATCAACGACATCGGTCGGGTGAGTGTCGCCGGAAACCGTAAATTTAATCACCGTGTCTGACTTCGATTCATTCAGGTTAACGACGTTGTCGCCTGCGATGTGGTCATTAATGGTAATTGCACCGTTGGCCTGCTCATCAACGGAATAGGTATGTGTCGATTTTGCGGTGAACGGGTTCCCCGGCGCGTCATGGCCGGTAAGCTCAACGTCAATAACTTTGTGCGCATCACTACGTAGAACCGCCGAATCCACGTCAATCTGATAGCCCAGACCGCCGCCGCTCAGGGTGATGACGCTCCCTTGATACTTATGCCCGCCGATGGTCAAGGTAACCGGATCATAAAGCTGCGCGTCACCGCCGACATGGCCGGTGATGGTCACCTTCTGCCCCGACAGCTCCTGGTGGTTGAGGACGTTATCCGCCGTGACGCTGTCAATGTCGACGGTACCTGAAGCCACGCGGTCGATGAGGATCGTCTTATCGGTATCAATCTGCTGGCGGTTACCGGCATCGTCATGGGCGACGACATGGGCAGTAATATGCTGGTCATGAACCAAATCAACCGTACTGACTTCAACGCGGAACACCTTCTTACCGCCGCTGTCGGAGACTATCGCCGGCAGATCTTTGCCATTGACGGTGACGGTAACCTGATCGCCGACCTCAACGTCGCCGGTCACAGAACCGGTGATGATGGTGGTCGGTTGCCCGGCTTCAACGTTATTCAACACGTCATCATTGGACACTGGGTCCAGGACAATTGTCGCATCCACGCGATCGTCAATTATCACGGTTTTGTCATACGTCGCAGTCTGGATATTCCCTGCCGTATCATGACCCGTCACGCTGACATGAATAGTCGGATCAGTCTGAAGATCCGTGGTACTCACGAATGCTTTATACCCCAACTGCCCGTTCATATGCGGCAGCTCAATGACAGTGGCCTCAACCTGGTTGCCATTAACGGTGATATAGACCTTGTCGTTTTTGTGTACGTCACCATCCACGGTACCGCTGACTTCAACCTTGCCAGCCTGAATCTCAGCGGCATTGATAACGTCGTCACCGCCCACGGTATTAACCGTTACCGCTGCCGATGCCGTGGTATCGACAGAAAACGCTTTGATGATACTGGTGTCCTGAACGTTGCCAGCCTTGTCGTGGCCGGTCACTTTAGCGTCGATGGTATGGTCAGCTACCAGGTCTGACGTATTTACATCAACTGTGTAGTGATTACTTGCATTAATAACGGCATTGTAATCATGACCATTGACCGTCAAGGTCACGTTTTCACCGGGTTTAACATCGCCGGAAACGGAACCACTCACCGTGGTCTTTGCTTGTCCAACTTCTTGCGAGTTCAGTACATTATCGGTGGTGATGTCATCTACCGTAACGCCCGCATCGGCTTTGAGATCGACTTCAACGTGCTTCGACGTCGAATCAGTACCGGTGTTCCCGGCCGCATCGGTCGCGCTTACCGACGCGGTAATGTCCGGGTTATTACGCAGATCGTTGATGCTGACATCCTGCGACCAGACCCATCCCGTGGTGCCTGCATGTACCACAGCGGTTAAAGTATTACCATTCACCTGCAGCGAGACTACGCTACCGTCATGGATGCCTTCGCCGCTGACCGTACCGCTGATCGTTGTTGTGCCGCTTTTCGCTTCCGAACCATTGATAACGTCATCACCGGCGACATTGTCCATGGTGATGTGGACTGGGTTATCGATATCGACCTGAATGGTTTTCAGCACGCTCGAGGTGTCGCTACCCGCGGAGTTACTGACGGTAATTGATACCTCAAATGTCGGGTGCGCCTTAAGTACGTCGGTAGGAACATCAACCTGATAGCCTAATTCACCCGGCAGGCCAGGAATCGCGATCATTTTGCCAGGGTATTGATTGCCGTTAATGGTGACAATAACCGTATCATTGACGCTTACATCCCCAGTTATCAGACCACGAATCGGCGTAGTGGATTTACCCTCTTCAACTTGGTTGATTACATCATCGCCCGTCACCGGATCGACGGTGAGGTGGACATGCGGTTTCTGTGGTAGCGAGGTTCCTGTGCCGGTTGTCGGGGGAGTGACCACTGGCGGCGTCGTGAACCCGTAAGGCGTATTACCGATCACTGGCGTATTGTGCAACCACGGTAGATCGATAAATTTATGCTCTGTTGCTGTCGCCGTGTTGCCATAATTATCATGGGCGGTAATAGAAACCAGAATATCGCCGTTGTTTTCGAACTTATCGGAGCCAATATCCGCCTGATAGCCGAGTTTACCATCAGGAAGTGTAATCACGTGGGTAGTGAGGACAAATCCGTTCCCCACTGTCATGGTCACCTTATCGCCGACAACCGCATCGGGAGTAACATGTCCGATTATGGAGATAAAGTCCGGTCTGCTGCCAGGAAGTAGGTTATTCGCAATAGGGTTACCTGGGGGAAGGCCGCTGGAGGCAACATCAATAGTTATCCCGGCATCAGCAACGGTATCAATCTCCACCGGCCTATCATCATACCCGCGCGCAACGTTGCCAGCTGCATCCTTTGCCGTCACCTCGGCATGGATATTCGGATCCATCAGCAGATCGAGCGTTGAAACCTGAGTGCTAAACACGTGCTGACCGTTGCTGCCATCCTGCACCAGGGCATAGTAGGTCTGATGGTTGATGGTCAGTTCAACCTGATCCCCCACACGCACATCGCCACCCACGCTACCGGTCACGGTGGTCAGCGGGTTATGCGCATCTTTGTAGCTGATAACATCATCATGATGATCCGTTACCAGCGGGTCGATATTGACGATAGCCTCAGCGTGATCGTCGATGGTCACCGTGCTTGTCGCATCCGCCGTCGCGGTATTCCCTGCGGCATCATGGGTGGTAATCGTCGCCGTAATATTTGGATCGTTTTTCAACCACTGGGTATCAACCTCGATGCTATAGCCCAGCGTCCCCAGCTTCGGCAGTTCGACCACCGTCGCATCAACCGTATTGCCGTCAATTACCAAGTGAACGATATTTCCCTTGTGCGCGTCGCCGCCCACCGTGCCGCTGATGATCGTTTTCGGTGCCTGCAGTTCAGTACCGTTCAGAACGTCATCACCCGTCACGCGATCGATGGTGATCGCAGCAAAAGCCCGGTCGTCCAGATTAACGTCATGGTGCGCCACCACGTGCGCATGGTTCTTCGCCGCATCGGTAACGTCCATGGTGACTTCAATATGCGGGTTGGCGACCAGATCGGCGGTATTGACGATAATACGGTAGCCCAGATGGCCATTGATATCGTCCACCGAACCTTTATAAGTGACGCCGTTGATGGTCATGACCAGCGGGTCGCCTTTTTGAACTTCGCCGGTCACGGTGCCGCTCACAACCGTAGTGGTCTGATGCTGCTCGTCATAATTCAGCGTGTTGTCTGGCGTAACGTCGTCGATTGTAATCGTCGCGTCGATGCGGGTATCGATCACCACCGTGGTCTCAGCATTGGCCGTCGCCGGGTTGCCCGCAACATCGGTGGTGCTAACGGTGGCCGTTAAATGCGGATCGGACAGCAGATCGGCGGTACTGACTTTGATGCTATACCCGAGATGACCGCCCTGATCGCTGACTTTCCCGGTCAGGGTATGACCATTCACGGTAAGGTAAACGGTATCATTGGCGTGCACATCGCCGCCGACTCTGCCGGTCACATAGGTGAACGGCTGGCGGGATTCATCGCCGTTGACCATATTGTCGCCGGTAACAGGATCGATAGTCAGCAGCGCTTTCGCGTGCAAATCTACCGCCATATCCTGCGTGGCTTCGGCTTTCTGCTGGTTGCCAACATTATCGACCCCAACCACCTGCGCAACGATATGCGGATCTTTCACCAGATCGCCCGTCAGCACATCCAGCTTATAGCCCAGCGCATTATTGTGCTCCGGGAGTTTCTGGACAGTTGTGTCGTAGTGGTGACCATTGATGGTAACAATCACTTTATCGCCCATGTGCACATCACCAGAAACGGTACCCATCACTTCGGTGGTGTGTTTTGTGGACTCGGCGCCGTTAATCATATTGTCGCCCGCCACGGTATCAATGGTAATCCCTGCCTGGGCGTGGTTATCAATTTTTACTGTATGCGTCGTGGACTTGACAACTTCGTTCCCCACGGCATCGTGCGACGTTACGGTAGCCTTGAAGGTGACATCTTTGTCCTGGTTGCTCTGGTTGTCGCTAAAGTCAGAGGACAGAACCGGGATTTGATACCCCAATTGACCGTTGCCCAGAACGATAACTTTGCCGGTATAGGTGTTACCGTTAATCTCAACGCGCACATCATCGTCAACCTGGGCGTCTTTACCCACGACGCCGCTAACCAACTGCCAGGTCTTGTCCAACTCGAAATGGTTGAGTACGTTATCATTCGTCACCGGATCAATCGTAATCGTCGCTTCCGCGTGCAGATCGATATGCACCATATGGTCGTGCGTTACCGTTGACGGGTTACCGTGTTCATCGACGGTTGAAATGGAGACCTGGACCTTCTGGTCGCTGCCATCTTTCAGATTATCGGTGCTGACTTCAATGCTGTAACCCAGCGAATGGTCAGGCAGTTCAAAGACCTTGCCGCTATAGGTTTTGCCATTGAAGGTTAAGGTGACAACATCGTCTTTCTGCGCATCGCCGCCAACCGGCCCCGTGATGATCGTCTTATGCAGGTCGGACTCGGCTTTACTGATAATGTCATCACTTGCGACGGTATCGATGCCGATAGAGGCGCTGGCGTCCAGATCCAGACCCACGGTACGATCCGCGGTTGCCGTGGTTTCGTTACCATGACTATCCGTGGTGTGAATGCTCGCATGAATCACCGGATCGTTGACCAGGTTCTGGGTGTCCACCGGGATATGATAGCCGAGGCCACCGTTCGCCAGCTTCTCCACCGTGCCTGAGTAGTGCTGACCATTAATCACCAGCTCAACGGTATCGTACTCTTTCGCATCGCCGCTTACCGTGCCGCTGATGGTGGTCTTACCGTTATGGTCCGTCGATTCTTTGATGTTGATGAAGTTATCATCCGTCACGCCATCAATGGTGATATGCGATTGGGTGTACATATCAGCGCTAATGGTTTTCGTCGCAGAATGCGTGACGCTGTTCCCTGCCGCATCGCTGGAGGTGACCGAAATGGTAATTTCCGGATGACTCATCAGCATATGGGTATTCATCGGGAAGCTATAGCCCAGCTTGCCGCCCGCCAGCGTGACAACAACGCCTTGCATCACCGGGACGCCATCCAGCTGCAACTCCACCACATCCCCGGCCGCCGCATCCACGCCGGTGACGGTACCGGCGATCTGCGTGATACCGCCGTTTGCGGAAAACTCCTTGATATTAATAACGTCATCACCGGCAATGGTACCAATATGCACCTGGTTTACCGCAAAGTTGTCGATATGCACGCTGTGGTTGCTGATCGCCGTCACTTCATTGCCTACCGCATCATGCGAGACAACCGTCGCCTTGATGTTGACGTTTTTATCCTGGTGGCCCTGGTTGTTGCTGAACGCCGACGAGTCGACCGGGATTTGGTAGCCCAGTTGACCGTTATTCAGCGTAATGACTTCACCCTTAAACGTGTGGCCATTGATCTCAAGCCTGACAACGTCGTGAAGCTTCGCATCACCATCGACGGTGCCGGTGATGAGTTGCTGAGCCATATTCAGTTCGCTATGGTTCAGGGTGTTATCGGCGGTCACCTTATCAATCGTAATGCTCGCTTCCGCGTGCAGATCGATATGCACCATATGGTCGTGCGTTACCGTTGACGGGTTACCGTGTTCATCGACGGTTGAA
>NZ_JAOWHT010000041.1:0-106229 GCF_030332445.1 Citrobacter sp. Cpo126 | reverse complement strand
ATTTGGAGCGGGAAACGAGACTCGAACTCGCGACCCCGACCTTGGCAAGGTCGTGCTCTACCAACTGAGCTATTCCCGCATCACCAAGTAACTTTGTTAATCACTTGATTTTGTTATCGTCTGGCAATCAGTGCTGCCGTTCGATGCGTTGCATTCTACTTACCTGACGCAATGAGTCAACGATATTTTTCACCACTGACGATCGTTTGCTGAAATTTGCGTCGAAACGATCACTGATCAAGCAAATCTCCACGTGCAGCGCTCAAATACTGGAACATTGACCACAAAGTCAGTATCGCGGCGACGAAGAAAAGTGCGATCCCAGCATACTCTACCCAGATATTTGGACGCCACAGCAGCCAGGCCAGTGCAGCCATTTGCGAAGTGGTTTTCACTTTACCGATCCAGGATACGGCTACGCTGCTGCGTTTACCCAGTTCGGCCATCCATTCACGCAGTGCAGAGATGATGATTTCACGCGCAATCATTGTTGCGGCAGGGAGCGTTACCCACCAGCTGTGGTAATGCTCTGTCACCAGGACCATCGCGATTGCCACCAGCACTTTATCAGCGACCGGATCGAGGAAGGCGCCAAAACGCGTGCTTTGGTTCCAGCGGCGCGCCAGAAAACCGTCAAACCAGTCAGTGACCGCTGCGATACAGAAGATCAGCGCACAAACAAAGGGAGCCCAGGTGAATGGCAGGTAAAAAGCCAATACAAAGAATGGGATCAGGATGACGCGAAACAGCGTGAGCAACGTAGGGATATTAAATTGCATATGACGGATAACTATCTGTTGTCAGTGAAATTACCCCTATGTTGCTACAGAGGGCCTAATGTTTCAACGAGTAGAAGATCTTTTCTGCCAGAGCTTGCGAAATACCCGGCACTTTTGCAATTTCTTCGATACTTGCGTTACGAAGGCCTTGCAAACCTCCCATATATTTCAACAAAATCTGGCGACGCTTTGGCCCGACACCTTCGATGGTCTCAAGCGTGCTGGTGCTTTTCACTTTCGCCCGCTTTTTACGATGCCCGCTAATCGCATGATCGTGAGATTCATCGCGGATATGCTGGATAACGTGCAATGCAGGCGAATCCGGCGGCAAGCTAAAGCCCTCACCTTCCGGCTCAAAGAACAGCGTTTCCAGGCCTGCTTTACGATCGGCCCCTTTTGCCACCCCCAGCAAGAGTGGGTGCTGTTTGTCCCAGGGAACATCCAGCTCAGCAAAAACGGCTTTCGCCTGCCCTAACTGACCCTTACCGCCGTCGATCAATATGACGTCCGGAATCTTACTTTCTTCAATCGCCTTACCATAACGCCGACGCAAAACCTGATTCATCGCCGCATAATCATCACCCGGCGTAATGCCGGTAATGTTGTAGCGGCGATACTCTGCGCGCAGCGGGCCATTGGCATCAAAGACCACGCAGGAAGCTACCGTCTGTTCACCCATCGTATGGCTGATGTCGAAGCATTCCATACGCTTCACCGCAGGTAACTTCAACACCGATGCCAGCGCCGTCAGACGTTGCGTAATCGTCGACTGCTGAGAAAGTTTTGTGGTGAGCGCCACTGCCGCGTTGGTCCGCGCCAGCTTGAGATAACGTGCGCGATCCCCTCGCGGTTTCGTCTGCACGTTAATCTTCCTGCCGGCCAGTTCAGACAGAGAGTCTGCCAGCAGGGTTTTATCGCTAAGATTAAAATCGAGCAGGATCTCCCCGGGTAAGGTACGCATCTGGCTCCCCTGCAGATAAAACTGCCCGACAAAGGTTTCGACGACCTCGCCGAGTTCCGTACCACCGGGTACTTTCGGGAAATAGCTGCGGCTGCCCAGCACTTTACCCTGGCGAATAAACAGAACGTGCACGCAGGCCATACCGGCGTCAAACGCCACGCCAATGACGTCCAGATCGTCTCCGGTATTAGAGACAAACTGTTTTTCTGTCACGCGGCGTACGGCCTGGATTTGGTCACGAATGCGCGCAGCCTCTTCAAATTCGAGATTTTGGCTGGCCTTTTCCATGCGGGCGATCAGCTGCGTTAATACCTGATCGTCTTTTCCGGACAGGAACAGACGAACATACTCGACCTGCTGAGCATACTCTTCCTCACTCACCAGACCCGCGACACACGGACCGAGACAGCGGCCAATCTGATATTGCAGACAAGGCCGAGAACGGTTGCGATAAACGCTGTTTTCGCACTGGCGGATAGGGAATATTTTCTGCAACAGCGCCAGCGTTTCACGCACCGCATAACCGTTAGGGAACGGTCCAAAGTACTCGCCTTTGGCATGCTTTGCCCCGCGATGCATCGCCAGGCGCGGGTGGGTATCGCCGCTAAGGAATATAAAAGGGTAGGATTTATCATCGCGCAGCAATACGTTATAGCGCGGCTGATACAGCTTGATGTAGTTGTGCTCAAGCAATAACGCTTCGGTTTCAGTGTGCGTCACCGTGACATCAATCTGCTGGATTTGCGTGACCAGCGCTTCGGTCTTGCGTGACGCAAGATTACTACGGAAGTAGCTGGAAAGCCTTTTTTTCAGGTCTTTCGCTTTCCCGACATAGATAACCGTCCCGGCGGTATCATACATACGATAGACGCCGGGCTGACTGGTCACGGTTTTCAGGAACGCTTTGGCATCAAACTGATCGGTCACTGGCTTGTTAATGTCTCCGCATTACACAGGCCATGGCGAATTGCCAGGTGAGTCAGCTCTACATCGCCGTGAATGTTTAATTTACTGAACATTCGATAGCGATAGCTGTTCACCGTTTTAGGACTAAGATTCAGCTGTTCTGAGATCTCATTGACCTTCTGACCTTTGGTGATCATCAGCATAATCTGCAACTCGCGTTCAGACAAACTGGCAAACGGGGTTTCCGTTTTCTCAGGCTCAATCTGGCTGAGCGCCATTTGCTGAGCGATATCGGAGGCAATATAACGCTGCCCGGAAAAAACCGAACGAATGGCACTCACTACTTCCTGGGGGGCGGCGCCTTTGCTGAGATACCCTGCGGCCCCTGCCTGCATAACTTTTGCAGGTAATGGGTTTTCGGTGTGTACCGTCAGCATGATCACTTTAATGTCTGCCGTGGAACGCGCAATTTTGCGGGTTGCTTCCAGACCGCCAATACCGGGCATATTCATATCCATCAGCACAACGTCAACGGAATTTGAGCGGCACCATTTTACCGCATCTTCACCGCAGCACGCTTCGCCGACAACTTTTATGCCTTTTATATCTTCCAGAATGCGTCGTATCCCTGCGCGCACCAGTTCGTGGTCATCAACAAGAAAAACGTTGATCAAAGGAATATCTCCAGAATAGGGATAACGCTACCGATAGTTAATCGGCCCTATGTTAACGGGTTTTATCTCAACTTTGAAATGTAAAAAACGCCCGACTTTCGATTTTGCTCTCGTTTTTGGAAATTAGATTGTACGACGAGTGGAAACTTTCAGTCCTGACAGCCTTCTGCCACGGTTATATCTGCATAGCTGTTTCAGAATAGTGACAAAAAATTCATATTCCCCCGCTGAATGCAAAATAGGCAGTCAAAGTTGTAACAATAATTAACGAGGAAAATACTCGAAATAAACAACATGTGGAGAAAATATATGCACTGCAACATGTTGTTTATTTTAATGTCCGCAACATTGGTCCGCGCAAAAAACAACCACAGATATTTTTAGCCTCGCTTATGGTATACTCCGCCGCCTTAAGATTTGACATCGCACTTTTTCATTGAAACATAACGAGGAAAATAAATGAGTACGCCTGACTTTTCCACTGCTGAGAATAACCAGGAACTGGCCAATGAAGTCACCTGCCTGAAAGCCATGTTAACGCTGATGCTGCAGGCAATGGGTCAAGCCGATGCAGGCCGCGTGATTCTTAAAATGGAAAAACAGCTCGCGCTGATTGAAGATCAATCACAGGCGGCGGTATTTTCCAACACGGTTAAGCAAATTAAACAAGCTTACCGCCAGTAAAAAGAAACCGGCTGATAGCAATGCTCTCAGCCGGTTTTGCGTCTGACACTCAGAACGATAATTTACTCAGATAAGCCCGGTTGCCGCGGCATAACAGGCTATCTGCGTTTTGTTTGGTGCATTGAATTTCTTTTGCATATTCTTCTGGTGGAAGTTTACGGTATTTTCAGAAATCGACAGAATGATGGCTATCTCTGAAGAGGTCTTCCCCTCCGCCGTCCATTTCAATATTTCCTTTTCCCGCTTGCTAAAGCGCATTTCTGGCGCCATAACCATGTCATCTTCCAGCCGCGTCAGTACAGACAGGCTTTCCCGTACCAGAAGCTGCATCCTGAGCTCCACTTCATCGCTCGCAAGGCGACTGTTACGGATACTTGCACGCGATACCGATAAAAAACCCAACGCCCGATTAGGCAACATTAAGCATTGCGTCATCCCTTTGCGTAAACCGTGATTGCGTGCGGCGTCCCACAAAGGTTGCGCATCGCGAAACAGAGTATCGTTCCAGGGTAAATGCCCCTGACTGAAGTTTTCAGGTTTCAGCACCGGATCAATGGCGAAATAATTTTCGGACTGATAATGCGCCACCCATGCTTTGGGATAGGTCGTATGAAGAGACGTTTTAGGTCGGGTAAAAGGTACCGGATGACGAACACAGAGCGCGTAAAAATCGAACTCTAAGTGCTGCGTCTGTTGTTGTAATTCCGTATAGACATCCTCTGCCGTCGCCATTTCCTGAAAGCGTAACAGCATGCTCCGTCGCCAGGTGAAGAAATCATGATCCTGCATACTAAGTGGTAATGCCCCTGAGATTGATAATCATCCAAACATATGAAACAAGCTAACACATAAATGTATTTTATATATGCAAATTATCGGACAAATGAAGAATTACTTGAGTATTACTCAACAGTGGAAGGAAGTAACAGATTCAAGCATTAATAATAAAGCAATAATTATAAATAGTTATGCGAACAGCACTCGCCAGAAACAATTCCGACGAGTGCTATATGCACTATTTATTGCATCAAAAACTTCTCAAGAAACTGACGGGTACGCGGCTGCTGCGGATGCGTGAATAAGGATTTTGCTGGTCCCTGCTCCACTATCCGTCCTTGATCCATAAATATCGCTCTATCGGCAACATCGCGAGCGAAGCTCATTTCATGCGTCACAATTACCATGGTGCGTTTTTCCTGCGCCAACTGGCGAATGGTATTCAGCACCTCGCCAACCAGTTCAGGGTCAAGCGCTGAGGTAGGTTCATCAAATAAAATAACCTCAGGTCGCATCGCCAGTGCCCGGGCAATCGCTACGCGCTGCTGCTGTCCGCCCGATAAACGCCGCGGATAGCTGGTTTCTTTGCCCGCCAACCCGACTTTCGCCAGCAATTCACGCGCACGAGCTGTCGCTTCAGCTTTTGGTTCACCTTTGACTATCACCGGCCCTTCAATAATGTTTTCCAGCACCGTCCGATGCGGGAACAAATTAAAGTTCTGGAACACAAAACCGACGTGCTGACGTAACTGACGAATCAGCCCTTTCTGCTGGGTCAACGAACGCGCGGTATCAATGGTAATCTCACCCACTTTAATAGTGCCCGCCTCCGGTTGCTCCAGCAAATTAATGCTACGCAGCAGCGTGGTTTTGCCCGATCCGCTCGGCCCGATAATCGCTACTACTTCACCAGGTTTGACGTCAAGATCGATCCCATGCAGCACCGTTTGCCCATGAAATTTTTTGACCAGGTTTCTGACTTCGATAGCACTCATTTCGGCTCTCTCTCCTGGCGGTTCAGTTGTTCTTCAAAATAGTTTTGCAGCGCAGAAAGCACCGTCGCCATCACCCAGTAAATCAACGAGGCCGCCAGATACATCGTAAAGACTTCCAACGTACGCGAGGTAATCAGCTGCGCCTGACGGAACAGTTCCGGTACCTGAATAGTGGCGGCCAAAGAGGTATCTTTCACCAGACTGATAAAGCTGTTGCTCAGCGGCGGCAACGCAACGCGCGCAGCCTGCGGCAGGATTGCCCGGCGCATGGTCTGCCAGCGCGTCATACCAATACTGGCGCCTGCCTCCCACTGCCCTTTATCGATGGAAGAGATTGCCGCACGCAGGGTTTCCGCAGCGTAGGCCGCCGTATTCAGCGACAAGCCAATCATCGCCGCCGGGATGGGATCAAGCTCAATACCAAACTGTGGCAGACCGTAATAGATCATGAACAGCTGGGCAATCAGCGGTGTTCCGCGAAAAATAGAGATATAAAAACGCGCCAGCCAGCGCACAGGCAACAGCGGCGACAAACGCATCAGCGCCAGGATAAACCCCAGCACGAGGCCAAAAAACATCCCGCCGATACTCAGTTGCAGCGTAAAAACCGCGCCTTTGAGCAGATACGGCAGAGAATCAATTACCAGTTGGATACTTTCATGCATTAGCGTTTTTCGACCTGGTTGTTACACGTGAGGATGGTAGGCAAACAGTGCAGGTGCCCCACCGGTATGAATAAAGAGGATTGGCCCTTCGTCTTTGAAGCGCTTCTGGCTGATGCCGTCAATCAGACCCGCCATCGCCTTACCGGTATACACCGGATCCAACAAAATGCCTTCCAGGCGCGCCAGCAGTTTTACCGCCTCCATGCCTTCTTCGTTTGGCGTACCGTAGCCCGGCGCAAAATAATCGTCCCATAACAGGATATCCGCCGAGGCCGTCAGTTCCAGTTCACGGGCAATATCCTGCTGCAACGTTACTACTTTGGGCTTTTGATCGGCGACGCTGCGCGAGACGGTCACGCCGATCAGCTCGACGTCTGGCATCAGTTGTTCCAGGCCTACGGCCAGCCCGGCGTGCGTTCCCGCGCTGCCCGATGCCACCACAACGGAAGAAAGCGCAACGGCCCCTTCACACTGCTGGGCAATTTCCAGCGCGCTTTCCACATAACCCAATGCGCCCAGTGTGTTGGAACCGCCAACGGGGATCACATACGGGCGGAAGCCCTGCGCTTCAATGCGCGTCGCCAGTTCCTGAAGTTGCGCATTAGGGTCGGTCAGCGCATCGCACATTTCGATTTGCGTATTAAACAGGTCCAGCAGCAGACGGTTGCCGTTGGTGAGATAGTTTTCCGCAGTAGTGCCAATCGGATTTTCCAGCAGTGCTACGCAGTGCAGCCCAAGCTTCGCCGCTACCGCCGCCGTCTGTCGAACATGGTTAGACTGGATGGCACCCGCGGTTATCAGCGTATCAGCGCCTTCACGCAGTGCGTCTGCGGCCAGGAATTCCAGCTTACGCAGCTTATTGCCACCCATGGCCATCGGCGTGACGTCATCGCGTTTGATGAAAATATCGCGCCCGAGATAGTCGGAGAAACGTGGAAGATATTCGAGCGGCGTTGGTGCGCCAATAAATTCCAGACGTGGAAAGCGCGTTAAGTTATGCAGCGGCATACAGCCTCCGGTATTCGTTGTTGTGATGTTCTTTTTATTATGCACGTTCAGGCGCAATGGAATAAAAAAAGGCGCTGTTAAAGGCGCCTTTTTTCATCGGATGCCGATTATTTCGTCACATCCGCTCCAAACCATTTTTCAGACAGGGCTTTCAGCGTACCGTCTTTCTGCATTTCAGCAATGGCCGCATCAACCGCTTTCAGCAGATCTTCATTGCCTTTGCGCAGCGCCACGCCGGACTCCTGGCGGGAGAATGCTTCACCGGTTACAGCCAGCGTATCCTTGGTTTTCTTGACCAGATCCAGCGCCGCCAGACGGTCAACCAGAATGGCGTCGATACGGCCTACACGCAGATCCTGGTATTTGGTCGGGTCATCATCATAGGTACGAATATCCACGCCCTGCACGTTCTGGCGTAGCCACTCTTCATAGTTGGTGCCCAGACCAACGCCGACTTTTTTACCTTTCAGATCGGCAGCGGTCTTAATAACGCCTTCATTACCTTTCTTCACCAGCGCCTGAATACCAGAAACCGTATACGGGGTAGAGAAATCGTATTTTTTCTTACGTTCGTCAGAGATGGTCACCTGGTTGATGACCACGTCAATGCGCTTGGAATCAAGAGAGGCCAGCATACCGTCCCACTTGGTCGGCTTCAGGTTAGCTTTCACCCCAAGGTGCTTGGCCAGTTCCTCAGCGAACTCCACTTCGAAACCGGTCAGCTTGCCGTCATCGCCCTGAAAACTAAACGGGGGATAGGTCCCTTCCAGGCCCACCAGCAGCGTGCCGCGCTCTTTAACTTTATTTAACAGACCTTCATCTGCATAAGTCTTTACGCTCATTCCGGCGACAAGTGCAACAGCCATTACACCCATCAGAGCCTGACGTCCCAGAAGTGCTAATTTCATAGTTACCCCGAATATTGTCATTAGTGACTGCTATTTATACACAAAATCATTCGAGTTGTATCAAGGCGGCAAGCGAGTGAATCCCCAGGAGCTTACTAAAGTAAGTGACTGGGGTGAATGAGCGCAGCCAACGCAGAGACAGCTTGAAGGATGACGTGTATATGACTGTAGTGTAGAGCGTTTGTCGTGATCCACAAACACGACTCTGTTACACCTTATTCGTTTTTAATATATATCAGAACTGGCTGTCCAGGAGGATTTCTGCATATGTCCCATATGGGTATGGGCTTTAAACTGCTCATACTTACGCAAGGCGATGCGGTAATTGTTGGTGCTGGTTTCCGGCAGCCACGGGGCAAGGTTTTCGTCGAGGAACCCTTCCTGCAGCAGGTCATGAGAGATATTTTGTTCGGTCAGGTGATTCCCGAGGCGACGCAGACGGACAACGTATTCACGTACCGTGCCGTGACTCATTTCGGTCTGCTCAAATAAAAACTGTTTAAAACCGATAATGTCGAAAAAGTCGCTCTGCTCTTTGCAATGCAAATCACCGCAAAAACGACACAGTGCCACCCACTCTTTTTTCTCCTGCTCCCACTCGACTTCATCCAACAAAGTGTCCAGACGGGCGATGGCGATTTTATTCACAATTTGCCCACGACGAACCAGCGTGATCCGGTCGAGCAACTTAAAGCAATGGGCGCAATGCGTCTGGCTGTGTTTGAAATCTTTGAGGTAGCGGCTTAGAGGCCGTCTTTTTGATTGCTGCACCGTCATGAGAACTCCTGGTAGTCAATTCGTAATGCGGCATTGTTCAGGGGTATGATGTACCCCTATAGCTTACCCAGCTTGGTGCGTAGACGTTTGATGGCCTGACTGTGCAACTGGCTGACCCGTGATTCCCCGACTTCCAGTACCGCGCCAATCTCTTTCAGATTCAGCTCTTCCTGGTAGTACAGCGTTAACACCAGCTTTTCGCGCTCCGGCAACGCCTCAATCGCGTCCATCACGCGCTGGCGGAGGTTACCCTCAAGAAGCTGTTGTAACGGGTTTTCCTGCTGATGTTCTTCCGTCACCAGCTCAATACTATCGCCATGCTCTTCCCGCCACTCGTCATAAGAGAAGAGTTGGCTGTTATTGGTATCGAGCAACATCTGACGATACTCTTGCACAGGAATAGCCAGACGCTCCGCCACTTCGGTTTCCGTCGCGTTGCGCCCTAATTCCTGCTCCAGTTGTCCCATCGCCTGTGCCACTTCGCGAGCATTGCGCCGAACGCTACGCGGCACCCAATCCCGGCTACGTAGTTCGTCCAGCATTGCTCCACGAATACGCTGCACTGCGTAAGTGGTAAATGCCGTTCCTTGCAAAGCGTCATATCGGTCAACGGCATTCAATAACCCGATGCCGCCCGCTTGTAGCAGGTCATCCAGTTCTACGCTCGCCGGCAAACGCACCTGAAGGCGCAATGCTTCGTGACGCACCAACGGTACATAACGCTGCCACAGCGAGTGTTTATCCATTACACCTTCAGCGGTATACAGTGAATTCACGATAAACAGCCCTGCGTTAAATGAGTTATCGGCATGATTATCCGTTTCTGCAGGGGGTTCTATCGGAGGAATAAGGCTATAAAAGAAGGGTTATTTCACTTATGTAGCTGATAGCGTTATTTCGCATAAGAAATAATCAAGCATAAATCAAATAGTTAGCTTGCGAGGGATGCGTTTTCAACGCATCCCCGTTAAAATTATGTCAAGAGATGAATCATCGACAGGTCATCCCCTGTGCGCACGGTCTCGATGTGCTTATGGAAGTTTTCATGCACGGTCGGATTATGCTGGCTTAGCGAATGGAAGCTATAGACGATATTGATAGCATCCTCCTTCTCCAGATACGTTCTCTCGTAGGCGCTCGCGGCAATCAGTATTTTGATAAAATAGTATTCGACACTTATCATATATAACGTACGAAGCGGGTCTACGTTCTTTTGATTGGGAAAGTTGTTTTCCCAAATTTTATACAAAATGAAATTTTTAAGATCGAATCCAGCCTCATCCTGTTGTTCGTAAACCTTCTGCCATGTAGCCTCAAGTTTAGCAACCCCTTCACCCACAGAGTGATTATCTTCCAGGGTCAATGTTCTCAAAAGACACTGGATATAATAGTTAAGTACACCATTGGCGCGGCTTACCGGCAGACTGCGGAAATAATCCTGAAGCAAGAGCACTAAATTGACTTTAACATTGTTGTCAGCAGAAAATTTCGACAACTCCTCTCGCATTTCACCTGACTGCATCTGAGTCATAATCGCGTGATAAATTTGCTCAACTTCAGCCAGCGCCACATTATCAATCTGATTAAACTTCTTAACGCATAAAGTAAGTTTAATAAGTGCATACAGCCCAACATTTACATCACGCCCTGCCTGTTCCACAAGGCTTAGACAGAAAAGATTAAGCAGCTTTTGCTGTTGCGAAAAGACCGATGCAGTAAAAGCATTTGGCACAATTTTACTGCTCTCATTCAGAACCATCGCATTGGGATCGGTCAGGACTAAACTCGCTACTTCCGGACACGACAGATGTAATGCTTTTCTTACATCGTTTTTGTAGATACGCTCACTACGCGGAAATGTTTTACATGTTGTACTTAATGCCTTCGCACCCAACGTTTTCTGTACCTGACACAGACTGTCCTCAGTCAGATAAGGGCAGTTCCCGCTATCTTCACTAAGTTTGATTAATCCCCAATTACCGATATCCTTTTTAAGGAGAATAATATTTTCCTTAGCGATTTTTCTGATACGATCATCTTTACTGGAAATATATTTTTTCACCGTTGACCTATCCAGGGTTATACGCCATGTTTTACAGCAATGATCGCGACATTGCGTTCCAGAGCATTGGAAGGCCTTAACAAAAGCCGGTTCGGTAACGGTAATTTCTTGCATTATTCAAACTCCAGTATAGAAAAAGGCAGCTCTCGCTGCCTTTATTGGCTCTGACTACTAGGTAATCCAATCGATGGATTAACGCAGTAAAGAGAGTACGTTTTGCGTGGTCTGGTTAGCCTGTGCCAGAACGGAAGTACCCGCCTGCTGCAGGATCTGTGCACGAGACATATTAGACACTTCGGTCGCGTAGTCGGAATCTTCGATACGGCTACGAGCTGAAGACAGGTTGTTAACTGTGTTACCCAAGTTTGTGATTGCGGATTCAAAACGGTTTTGAACAGCACCCAACTGGCTACGGAATGCATCAACTTTATTTAAGGCATCATCAATTTTAGATAACGGATCAATATCAGATTTCACAGTCACAGCCGTAGTTCCGGCTTTAACTTTACCGTCAGTATCAAAAGTCGCGGCCTTAAATGTTGAAGTGCCATCATTTGCTAGTGTACGAACGGCATAAGCGTCTTTACCATCACTATCTTTGTACTTAACTAATGATTCATTGCCTTTTAGATCGCTCGTATCAATCTTCACATCGCGATTTAACGTTGCAACCGCCGTAGGGTTTACAGCAGTTACTTCCTTACTTGAGTCAAAACTAATCGCACCAGTAGCAGCATCAACGTTAGCATCATAAAACTTAGGAGTACCAGTTGTAGTGTCATCTTGGATAAAGTACTTACCACTTTTATCCTGAGTTAAGCTTAATTTATCAGCAGCTGGCTTAGTGCCTGTTGAGCCATCAGTAAACTTAGCCGAGTCAACAGTTGTTCCAACTTTTAAAGTTGACTTATCACTAATGGTACTTGCAACCCCTTTGGATACATCAAGTTTATCCAGTCCCAATTCAGTTTTATCAATTTTTTGCAGATCGATGGTAATAGTCTCACCATCATTTGCACCTACCTGAATAGTTAATTGACCATCTTGGCTTAATACTTTTTTACCGTTGAAGTCAGTCTGCTCTGCAACACGGTTGACTTCATTCAAACGCTGATCGATTTCATCTTGAATAGATTTCAGGTCGGAATCTGAGTTAGAACCGTTCGCCGCTTGCACAGACAGTTCACGCACACGCTGCAGATTGTTGTTTATTTCATTCAGCGCGCCTTCAGTGGTCTGCGCGATAGAAATACCGTCGTTGGCGTTACGGGACGCCTGAGTCAGGCCTTTGATATTAGAGGTGAAACGGTTGGCAATCGCCTGACCAGCAGCATCGTCTTTCGCGCTGTTGATACGCAGACCAGAGGACAGACGCTCGATAGCAGAGCCCAGAGCGGACTGAGATTTGTTCAGGTTGTTTTGGGTCAACAGCGACAGGCTGTTTGTATTGATGACTTGTGCCATGATCTTTTCCTTATCAATTACAACTCGATGTTATTGGGCTGTTGCCCACGGTTTCTGACCGTAACCCATGTATCGGCACCTTAAATTCGAACTTTAGAAAATTTTTACTTTTCGCCCTCTTTTTTCTTAGCCCGCGAAATACCCTCTATATGCCCCACTATTCTGCGCATTATTTTCACCAAACTATCATTAAACTTTGCGCGCAAATTGCCGATAACCCGCATAACAATTGTTTGCAATCACAAGGAATCGGGCATGGCTTCATTTACATCATTAGGCGTAGGCTCAGGCTTACCACTGGACACGTTGCTAAACAACCTGACTATTGCTGAGAAAAAACGTTTAAATCCAATTACTCAGCAACAGACCGACAATACCGCCCGCCTGACGGCCTACGGTACGCTTAAGAGTGCGCTGGAAAAATTCCAGACGGCCAATACCGCGTTAAATAAACCGGAGCTGTTCAGAAGCAGTAATGTCACCAGCAGTACCGAAGATCTGAAAATCACCACGGAAGCCGGTGCGGCACCGGGTATTTATACCATCAGCGTCACGCAACTGGCACAGGCGCAATCTCTGAGTACCAAATCAGTTGCTTCAAACAAAGAGGCTCTGGGTGATGGTTCTGGTACTCGTACAATTAAAATTGAACAGCCGGGTCGGAAAGAGCCACTGGAGATTAAACTCTCGCAAGATAAGACCACGCTGGATGATATCAGCAAGGCAATTAACGATACCGACAGCGGTATCTCTGCCAGTATCGTCAAGGTGAAAGACGGCGAGTTTAAACTGGTACTGACCGCCGCTGAAGGTATGGACAGTAAGATGACTATCTCCGTTGACGGCGACAGTAAGCTGAACGATCTGCTGGCCTACGACAGTAAGACCGGTACTGGAAAAATGACCGAGCTGGTTCAGGCCCAAAACTCCAAGCTCACGATGAACGGTATCGATATTGAACGTCAAAGCAACAAAGTCACCGATGCGCCGCAGGGCGTCACGCTGGAGTTGACCAAGAAAGTCACTGATGCGCGCGTGACCGTGACCAAAAGCAATGACAAAGCGACAGAAGCAATTAAAGGCTGGGTTGATGCTTATAACTCGCTGATTGATACCTTCAATACGCTGACCAAGTATAAAGCGGTTGATGCCGGGGCTGAAGGTCAGGATAAAGATAACGGCGCGCTGGTCGGTGATAGCGTGGTGCGTACCATTCAGACCGGTATTCGCGCGCAGTTTGCCAACTCTGGTACTGAAGGTGCCTTTAAGACCCTGAATGAAATCGGCATCAAACAAGATGGCAAAACCGGCAAGATGTCCATCGATGATACCAAACTGAAAAAAGCGCTGGACGAAAATACCGCCTCTGTTCGTGAACTGCTGGCGGGCGACGGCAAGGAAACTGGCATCACCACCAAAATTGCCGCTGAAGTGAAAAGTTATCTGGCTGATGACGGCATTATCGATAATGCGCAAGACACCATTAACGCCACGTTGAAAAAACTGACCAAACAGTATCTGTCAGTTAGCGCCAGCATTGATGACATGGTTGCGCGCTATACGGCGCAGTTTACCCAGCTCGATAGCATGATGAGCAAGCTGAATAACACCAGTACCTATCTGGGCCAACAATTTACAGCGATGAATAAATCCTGATAACACGAGGTAAGTATGTATACCGCGAGCGGTACCAAAGCCTATGCACAGGTCAGCGTGGAAAGCGCCGTGATGAGCGCCAGCCCACATCAGCTGATCGAAATGTTGTTTGATGGTGCGAACAGCGCCCTGGTGCGCGCTCGCCTGTTTATGCAACAGGACGATATCGTCGCCAAAGGCGAGGCGTTAAGTAAAGCCATTAATATTATCGACAATGGTCTGAAAGCAGGTCTGGATCAGGAAAATGGCGGTGAAATCGCCACCAACCTGTCTGCGCTCTATGACTATATGATTCGCCGTTTACTGCAAGCCAACTTGCGTAATGATTGTCAAGCCATTGAAGAAGTCGAAGGGTTGCTCGGCAACATTGCGGAAGCCTGGAAACAGATCTCACCGAAAGCGTCGTCCCAGGAGTCTCGTTAATGACCTCAGCCGTGGAGTTTATCAACCGTTGGCAGCGCATCGCGCTACTCAGTCACTCGCTGCTGGAACTGGCGCAGCGTGGTGAATGGGACCTTTTACTGGAACAGGAAGTTACCTATCTGCAAAGTATTGAAGTGGTCATGGAAGAGCAAACTCCACCGGGCATTACGCGAAGTATTCAGGACTTAGTGGCCGGGTATATTAAGCAAACGCTGGATAACGAACAATTACTCAAAACGTTGTTGCAGCAGCGACTGGATGAGCTCAGCAACCTCATCGGCCAGTCGACACGCCAAAAGACGCTGAATAACGCCTATGGTCGTCTTTCCGGCATGCTGCTGGTACCCGACGCCCCCACCTCGCCACAATAATTTCCCGTCTCGTCTGAATTATCTTCCATACTCCAGAGGTCGGCCAAACGACTTCTGGAGCACGGAAGATGAAAAATCCCACGTTATTGCAGTACTTCCACTGGTATTACCCTGATGGCGGTCAACTCTGGCCTGAGCTTGCCGAACGCGCAGGCGGACTCAATGATATCGGCATCAATATGGTATGGCTGCCCCCCGCCTATAAAGGCGCGTCCGGCGGCTATTCCGTTGGCTATGATTCCTACGATCTGTTTGACCTGGGCGAATTCGACCAAAAGGGAACCGTCGCCACCAAATACGGCGATAAAAACCAGCTGCTGGCGGCGATTGACGCACTTAAGCACAATGATATTGCCGTACTGCTGGACGTGGTGGTTAACCACAAAATGGGCGCTGATGAGAAAGAAAAGATCCGCGTCCAGCGCGTTAACGCCGAAGATCGCACGCAAATAGATGATGAGATTATCGAATGTGAGGGCTGGACGCGCTATACCTTCCCTGCCCGCGCAGGCCAGTACTCGCAATTCATTTGGGACTTTAAATGCTTCAGCGGCATTGACCATATCGAGAACCCAACCGAAGACGGGATTTTTAAAATCGTTAACGATTACACCGGAGAAGGCTGGAACGATCAGGTCGATGATGAGTTGGGTAATTTTGATTATCTGATGGGCGAAAACATTGATTTTCGCAATCACGCGGTGACTGAGGAGCTCAAATACTGGGCGCGTTGGGTAATGGAGCAAACCCAGTGTGACGGTTTTCGTTTAGATGCGGTGAAACATATTCCGGCATGGTTTTACAAAGAGTGGATTGAGCACGTGCAGGAGGTTGCACCCAAGCCGCTGTTTATTGTGGCGGAATACTGGTCCCATGAAGTCGATAAGTTGCAAACCTACATAAATCAGGTGGAGGGGAAAACCATGCTATTCGACGCCCCTTTGCAGATGAAATTCCATGAAGCCTCCCGTCAGGGCCGCGATTACGACATGAGCCAGATTTTCACCGACACGTTAGTGGAGGCAGATCCGTTTCATGCCGTCACGCTGGTGGCCAATCACGACACCCAACCCTTGCAGGCACTCGAAGCCCCTGTCGAACCGTGGTTTAAGCCGCTGGCCTATGCACTGATCCTGTTGCGCGAAAACGGCGTGCCGTCGGTATTTTACCCTGACCTCTACGGAGCGCATTACGAAGACACCGGCGGCGATGGCGAAATCTATCCTATCGACATGCCGATCATTGAACAGCTTGATGAACTGATCCTCGCACGCCAGCGCTTCGCGCATGGGGTACAGACGCTCTTTTTTGACCACCCTAACTGTATCGCTTTTAGCCGCAGCGGTACGGATGAGGATCCCGGCTGTGTGGTGGTGCTGTCTAACGGCGATGACGGAGAAAAGACCATCAATCTCGGCGCCAATTATGGCAATAAAACCTGGCGGGACTATCTGGGAAATCGTGAAGAAAGCGTGATCACCGATGAAAACGGCGAAGCGACGTTTTTCTGTAACGGCGGGAGCGTCAGCGTGTGGGTGATTGAAGACGTGTTGTAAAGCTCAACCCCGGTGACCGATGGTTACCGGGGCGTACGGCTTATGGCAGCGGTGTTGCCAGCGGCGTTTTCTTTAACGCGTCAGCACATTCCTGCGTCGGGCGATCCACCCGCTGCAGCGTCATACCGTCATATTCCAGCGTATTGCCTTCGCGCTCGATCTCGTACAGCTCGCGTTTCACCGTCACGTTGGTGAGATCGCCAGAGAGCATCGTCAGTTTCCCTGGCAGCGCGATCACCCGCTGCCACTGGCGACAATCCAGCGTATCGCCCTCTTTCGTTATCACCAGGCTGGCAATCGCTTCCGGACTCACCAGACTGCGTTGCGGACCTTTTGACTGCCAGTATCCTTCCAGACCGGCTGGCGCTGGCGTTTTCACCACGTCGTTATAATTTTCTACTTCGGCGCATCCGGTAAGCGCCAGAAATACACCAACGATTGCTAATTTTTTCATCATTCATCCTGCATGCGAAGAAAATGGGATTGTGGCATTAAAGGCCTGATGTCGCCAGCCTTTCGGCAGCGTTGAGAAAGATTGATCCAGACGGTGTTACCTCTTATTACTCATAGTCAAAAATTCTGAACGGTGTAGTATCCACACTTCTTGTTACATACCTTCTGAGTTCAGAGGCACAACGCATGTCATGGCAACACTTCAAACAGGCCTGGTTAATTAAATTTTGGGCCCCCGCCCCTGCGGTCATCGCAGCGGGTATTCTCTCCACTTATTATTTCGGCATTACGGGAACCTTCTGGGCCGTTACCGGTGAATTCACCCGCTGGGGTGGTCAAATCCTGCAACTGTTTGGTGTGCACGCCGAAGAGTGGGGATACTACAAGCTGATCCATCTCGAAGGCTCGCCCCTGACCCGCATCGACGGCATGATGATCCTCGGTATGTTCGGCGGCTGTTTTGCTGCCGCACTGTGGGCCAACAACGTCAAGTTACGCATGCCGCGCAGTCGGGTGCGCATTATGCAGGCGATAGTCGGCGGGGCAATCGCCGGATTCGGCGCACGGCTGGCAATGGGCTGTAACCTGGCCGCATTCTTCACCGGCATTCCGCAGTTCTCGCTACACGCCTGGTTTTTTGCGCTGGCCACAGCTATTGGCTCATGGTTTGGTGCACGCTTTACCCTGCTGCCGATGTTTCGTATTCCGGTCAAAATGCAGAAAGTCTCCGCCGCTTCGCCGTTGACGCAAAAGCCGGATCAGGCCCGTCGCCGTTTCCGCCTGGGCATGCTGGTGTTTATCGGCATGATCGGCTGGGCGCTACTCACGGCGATGGATAAACCCAAGCTCGGTCTGGCGATGCTGTTCGGCGTTGGGTTCGGACTGCTGATTGAACGGGCGCAAATCTGCTTCACCTCCGCCTTCCGCGACCTGTGGATTTCCGGTCGCACCCATATGGCAAAAGCGATCATCTTCGGGATGGCGGTCAGCGCCATAGGTATCTTTAGCTACGTGCAACTGGGCGTCGAGCCTAAAATCATGTGGGCGGGTCCGAATGCGGTGATTGGCGGCTTGCTGTTCGGCTTTGGCATCGTTTTAGCGGGCGGATGTGAAACCGGCTGGATGTATCGCGCCGTCGAAGGCCAGGTGCATTACTGGTGGGTTGGTCTGGGCAACGTTATTGGCTCGACCATTCTGGCCTACTACTGGGATGATTTTGCTCCCGCGCTTGCCACCAACTGGGACAAAGTGAATCTGCTCAACACCTTCGGTCCGCTCGGCGGTCTGCTGGTGACCTATCTGCTGTTGTTTTCCGCGCTGATGCTCATTATCGGCTGGGAAAAACGTTTCTTCCGTCGTGCAGGGCTGACGCCTGCCAAGGAGTCTGTATGAAAAATATCGTGCCTGATTATCGCCTCGATATGGTCGGCGAACCGTGTCCATATCCGGCTGTAGCCACGCTGGAAGCGATGCCGCAATTGAAGAAAGGTGAAATTCTGGAAGTGGTGAGCGATTGCCCGCAGTCAATCAACAATATTCCACTGGATGCGCGTAATCACGGCTATACGGTGCTGGATATTCAGCAGGATGGTCCAACGATCCGCTATTTGATTCAGAAGTAACTGGTTGCCGGATGGCACTGCGCTTATCCGGCAAACATTCCCAGCATGTTGTCCCTACACCTGCATCGACATCACTTCCTGATACGCCGACACCAGTTTGTTACGCACCTGAATACCCATCTGCATCGATATCGACGCCTTTTGCATATCGGTCATCACATCATTTAACGCAATACCCGGCTCACCCAGGGTAAATTTCTCCGCCTGCGTACGGGACGCGGTTTGCACATCGCTGATTCTGTCTAACGCCGCATGCAGTTGTCCGGCAAAACTCACGGTCGGTTGTGGCTGCATATCCTGCATTTTTGCTGACAGCGCCGTGGCCTGTAACTGGCTGATGACCCCTTCAATCCCCTGTATTGCCGACATTCTGATCCCCTGGATGATTTTTTACGTAGCTGAGATTACCAGTTAGTCAATAAGATAAAGGCGTTAAATAACGATAAAAAACCACGGTTTTTAACGCATAGAAAAATTCGAAACCGCAAATAATGAGACCGTCAATTTTTCGAGTTTGCTGACCCGGGAGTGAGTCTTGTTCCACTTTGCAAAAAACGCCGTCCACGATAAGCCACGAGGTGCGAGATGAGTGCGACAGCATCGACTGCAACCCAGCTTAAACCTCTCGAGTGGTTAAACCGCCTGCGCGCGAATCCCAGAATTCCTTTGATTGTGGCGGGAGCCGCTGCCGTCGCTATCATCGTGGCGATGGTCCTGTGGGCCAAAGCGCCTGACTATCGCACGCTGTTCAGCAATCTTTCCGATCAGGATGGTGGCGCGATTGTCACCCAACTGACGCAGATGAACGTTCCCTATCGTTTTACTGAGGGAAGCGGTGCTATAGAAGTTCCTGCCGATAAAGTCCACGAACTGCGCTTACGTCTGGCGCAGCAAGGCCTGCCGAAAGGCGGCGCCGTTGGTTTTGAACTGCTGGATCAGGAAAAGTTTGGTATCAGCCAGTTTAGCGAGCAGGTCAACTACCAGCGTGCGCTGGAAGGTGAATTAGCCCGGACCATTGAAACGCTGGGACCGGTAAAACGCGCCCGCGTGCATCTGGCAATGCCGAAACCGTCGCTGTTTGTGCGTGAGCAAAAAGCGCCTTCAGCCTCCGTGACCGTGAATCTTGAACCAGGCCGTGCACTGGATGAAGGTCAGATCAGTGCAGTTACGCATCTGGTTTCCAGCGCTGTCGCCGGGTTACCGCCGGGCAACGTTACGCTGGTCGACCAGGCGGGTCATCTGTTAACTCAGTCAAACACCAGCAGCCGCGATCTTAACGATGCGCAGTTGAAATACGCCAGCGATGTCGAAGGCCGCGTTCAACGTCGTATCGAATCGATCCTGTCGCCGATTGTCGGCAACGGTAACGTACATGCGCAGGTCACCGCGCAGCTGGATTTTGCTAATAAAGAGCAAACCGAAGAACAGTACCGTCCAAACGGTGATGATTCCCAGGCCGTGCTGCGTTCACGCCAGTTAAACGTCAGCGAGCAGATCGGAAGCGGAGCGCCAGGCGGCGTACCGGGCGCATTGTCTAATCAGCCAGCACCGGCGAATACCGCGCCAATCGCCAACCCTCCAGCTAATCAGCAAAATGCGCAAACCACGCAGACGGCAAATAACAGCAATAATGCCGGTCCACGCAGTACGCAGCGCAATGAAACCAGCAACTATGAAGTCGACCGTACCATTCGCCACACCAAAATGAACGTCGGGGATGTGCAGCGTCTCTCGGTGGCTGTGGTGGTCAACTATAAAACGTTGCCGGACGGCAAACCACTGCCGTTAACCGC
Organism: Citrobacter sp. Cpo126; assembly: GCF_030332445.1. Lineage (NCBI taxonomy): Bacteria > Pseudomonadati > Pseudomonadota > Gammaproteobacteria > Enterobacterales > Enterobacteriaceae > Citrobacter > Citrobacter sp. Cpo126. The sequence continues at coordinate 85,695 of NZ_JAOWHT010000041.1, read as the reverse complement.
CGATCAGATGAAACAGATTGAGGACCTGACCCGCGAAGCGATGGGCTTCTCCGACAAACGTGGCGATACCCTGAACGTGGTGAACTCTCCGTTCACGGCGACCGACGATTCCATTGGCGAGCTGCCGTTCTGGAAACAGCCGTTCTTTATTGATCAGTTGATGACCGCAGGCCGTTGGTTGCTGGTTCTGCTTGTTGCCTGGATCCTGTGGCGCAAAGCTGTTCGCCCGCAGTTGGTTCGCCGCAGCGAAGAAGCAAAAGCGGTACAAGAACAAACGCGGATCCGTCAGGAAACCGAAGAAGCGGTAGAAGTTCGCCTCAGCAAAGACGAGCAGACCCAGCAGCGTCGTACGAATCAGCGTCTGGGTGCAGAAGTGATGAGCCAGCGTATTCGTGAAATGTCAGATAACGATCCGCGCGTCGTGGCGCTGGTCATTCGCCAGTGGATGAGTAACGATCATGAGTAATGCCCTTACCGGTACCGATAAAAGCGTCATCCTGCTGATGACCATTGGCGAAGATCGCGCGGCAGAGGTGTTTAAACACCTTTCCACGCGCGAAGTTCAGGCGCTGAGTACAGCGATGGCGAACGTACGCCAGATCTCCAACAAACAGTTGACGGACGTGCTGGCCGAGTTTGAGCAAGAAGCAGAACAGTTTGCCGCGCTGAATATCAACGCCAACGAATATCTGCGCTCGGTGCTGGTGAAAGCGCTGGGCGAGGAACGCGCCTCCAGCCTGCTGGAAGATATTCTGGAAACCCGCGATACCACCAGCGGTATTGAAACGCTCAACTTTATGGAGCCGCAAAGCGCCGCCGACCTTATCCGCGACGAGCATCCGCAGATTATCGCCACCATTCTGGTGCACCTCAAACGGGGCCAGGCCGCCGATATTCTGGCGCTGTTCGACGAGCGTTTACGTCACGACGTGATGCTGCGTATTGCTACCTTCGGCGGCGTGCAGCCTGCCGCACTGGCAGAACTGACCGAGGTACTGAACGGTCTGCTCGATGGCCAGAACCTCAAGCGCAGCAAAATGGGCGGCGTGAGAACGGCGGCAGAAATTATCAACCTGATGAAAACCCAGCAGGAAGAAGCGGTTATCACCGCCGTACGCGAGTTCGACGGCGAACTGGCGCAGAAAATTATCGACGAGATGTTCCTGTTCGAAAACCTGGTGGACGTCGACGATCGCAGTATCCAGCGCCTGCTGCAGGAAGTGGATTCCGAATCGCTGCTGATTGCGCTGAAAGGTGCCGAACAGCCGCTACGCGAGAAGTTCCTGCGCAACATGTCGCAACGTGCTGCCGATATTCTGCGCGACGACCTTGCCAACCGCGGTCCGGTGCGCTTGTCGCAGGTGGAAAACGAACAGAAAGCGATTCTGCTTATTGTGCGTCGTCTGGCGGAAACCGGCGAGATGGTGATCGGCAGCGGCGAGGATACCTATGTCTAACGAACTGCCGTGGAAAGTCTGGACTCCGGACGATCTCGCCCCACCGATGGCAGAGTTCGTGCTGGCCGACCACAGCGAAACGCCGCTGTCCGAAGAGACGGAAGAACCCGAGCTTTCGGCAGAGCAACAGCTTGAACAACAGCTCGCACAGCTGCAAATGCAGGCCCATGAGCAAGGGTATAACGCGGGGCTGGCGGAAGGTCGACAAAAGGGTCATGAACAAGGCTATCAGGATGGTCTGAGCCAGGGGCTGGAGCAAGGCCAGAACCAGGCGCGTGCGCAGCATGCGCCGATTCATGCCCGTATGCAGCAGCTGGTGAGCGAGTTTCAGAATACGCTGGACGCACTGGACAGCGTCATTGCCTCGCGCCTGATGCAAATGGCGCTGGAAGCTGCGCGTCAGGTGATTGGTCAGACGCCTATCGTGGATAACGCTGCGCTGATTAAGCAGATCCAACAGTTATTACAACAGGAACCGCTGTTTAGCGGTAAGCCACAGCTACGCGTACATCCGGACGATCTCCAGCGTGTGGAGGAGATGCTCGGTGCCACTCTCAGCCTGCACGGCTGGCGGCTGCGCGGCGATCCCACGCTGCATCACGGCGGTTGTAAAGTCTCAGCCGACGAAGGCGATCTGGATGCCAGCGTCGCCACACGCTGGCAAGAACTCTGCCGTCTGGCAGCGCCGGGAGTCGTGTAATGACCACTCGCCTGACTCGCTGGCTCAATACGCTGGACAACTTCGAAGAGAAAATGTCGCTGCTGCCTGCGGTGCGTCGTTACGGTCGCCTGACCCGCGCCACCGGGCTGGTGCTGGAAGCCACGGGGTTACAGCTGCCGCTGGGTGCCACCTGCGTCATTGAACGCCAGGATGGCAACGAAACCCAGGAAGTTGAAAGCGAAGTCGTAGGCTTTAACGGTCAACGTCTGTTTCTGATGCCGCTCGAAGAGGTCGAAGGCGTTCTGCCCGGCGCACGCGTATACGCGAAGAACATTGCAGGAGAAGGTCTGCAAAGCGGGAAGCAATTACCGCTTGGCCCTGCTCTGCTGGGGCGTGTGCTGGACGGCAGCGGCAAACCGCTCGACGGACTGCCCGCCCCGGATACCACCGAAACCGGCGCGCTGATTACACCACCGTTTAACCCGCTGCAACGTACCGCAATTGAACACGTCCTGGATACTGGCGTACGCCCCATCAACGCGTTGTTAACCGTTGGTCGCGGCCAGCGTATGGGGCTTTTCGCAGGTTCCGGCGTCGGTAAAAGTGTCCTGCTCGGCATGATGGCGCGCTATACCCAGGCCGACGTCATCGTCGTGGGCCTGATTGGCGAGCGTGGCCGTGAAGTTAAAGATTTTATTGAAAATATTCTCGGCGCTGACGGTCGCGCACGCTCGGTAGTGATTGCTGCTCCGGCGGACGTTTCGCCGCTGTTACGTATGCAAGGCGCGGCCTACGCCACGCGCATCGCCGAAGATTTCCGCGATCGTGGACAGCACGTATTGCTGATTATGGATTCCCTCACCCGCTATGCGATGGCGCAACGTGAGATAGCCCTGGCAATAGGCGAGCCACCGGCAACCAAAGGTTATCCACCGTCAGTATTCGCCAAATTACCGGCGCTGGTTGAACGTGCCGGAAACGGTATTCACGGAGGCGGTTCAGTCACCGCGTTTTATACGGTACTGACCGAGGGTGACGACCAGCAGGACCCGATTGCCGATTCCGCGCGCGCGATTCTTGACGGCCACATTGTGCTGTCTCGTCATCTTGCCGAGGCGGGTCACTATCCGGCCATCGATATTGAAGCCTCGATCAGCCGCGCCATGACCGCGCTCATTAGTGAAAAACACTACGCACGGGTGCGCAACTTTAAACAGTTGCTGTCCAGCTTCCAGCGTAACCGCGATCTGGTTAGCGTGGGGGCGTATGCCAAAGGCAGCGATCCAATGCTGGATAAAGCCATCGCCTTATGGCCACAGCTGGAAGCGTTTTTACAGCAAGGCATCTTTGAACGGGCTGACTGGGAAGATTCTCTACAAGCTTTAGAACTGATTTTCCCTGGTGTGTGATTAAGCAGGAGAGCATAGGTCATGGCACAACATGGTGCGTTAGCAACACTGAAAGACCTGGCTGAAAAAGAGGTAGATGACGCCGCTGTCTTATTAGGAGAGATGCGTCGTGGCTGTCAGCAGGCGGAAGAACAGTTAAAAATGCTGATCGATTATCAGCATGAGTATCGCAACAATCTGAATACCGATATGGGCCAGGGTATTACCAGCAATCGCTGGATTAACTACCAGCAATTCATTCAGACGCTGGAAAAAGCGATTGAACAACACCGCCAACAGCTCAATCAGTGGACGCAAAAAGTGGACATGGCTTTGAACAGTTGGCGCGACAAAAAACAACGATTACAGGCGTGGCAGACGTTGCAGGACAGACAAACCTCGGCGGCGTTACTAGCCGAAAACCGTCTGGATCAGAAAAAAATGGATGAATTTGCTCAGCGCGCAGCTATGAGGAAACCCGAATGATTACTTTACCCCAACTGATTACCACCGACACCGACGTAGCCGCAGGTCTTCAGTCAGGCAAAGCGGTAGATTCACCCGAGGATTTTTTAGCGCTGCTGGCTGGCGCATTAGGTGCGGGCGACGCGCAGGGTAAAGACGTTCCGCTGTCGCTTGCCGACTTACAGGCGGCCAGCAGTAAGCTGCAAAAAGGGTTACTGCAAAAAAATGGCGATGCCGCACAGTCGGTCAAATTAACCGATCTGTTGGCGCAACAGGAGCAACAAACCGAGGCTTCTCTTGCCGACATGACAGACGCTCAGCAACTGTTGTCCGCTCTCACACCTTCACTGAAAGCTAATGCCCTGACGACGCTGGGCAAAGTTGCTCAGCAGGACGAAAAAAACACTACGCTGAGTGATGACGATCTCGCCAACCTGAGTGCGTTGTTCGCCATGCTGCCAGGACAACCGCTGGCTACGCCTGCCGTCGACAGCGCACCAGCCCCGGTTGATGCCACGCTTTCGGTGTTGTCACGTGGCGCGGTACACGGCGCGACGACTGATAACGCAGACGCATTGCTGCCGGGTGATGCCAAAAAAGGCAAAGCGGATGTCACAATTGCTGGCGGTGGTGCTAATCAGGCAAACAATCCAACACTAACCCCGCTGACGGCGGCGGCGAACGCCAGAGCTGAAATCGACAGCACCCCGTCACCGACCAGCATTGGCATGACTGCGGCCCCGCTAAGTGGTCCACAAACACACGCACAACCGTTACCGACGGCCGCGCCAGTGTTAAGCGCTCCGTTAGGTAGCCATGAATGGCAGCAATCGCTGAGCCAGCACGTCACATTGTTTACGCGCCAGGGCCAGCAAAGCGCAGAGCTGCGTCTGCATCCGCAGGACCTGGGTCAGGTACATATTTCTCTCAAGCTGGACGACAACCTCGCACAGTTGCAAATGGTATCACCGCACAGTCACGTGCGCGCCGCACTGGAAGCCGCATTACCGATGCTGCGTACGCAGTTGGCTGAAAGCGGCATTCAACTGGGGCAAAGCAACATCAGCAGTGAAAGCTTCGCCGGACAACAGCAGTCTTCCGGGCAGCAACAGCAGGCTGGTCGCGCTCAAGGACAAGACATTTTTGCCGCTGAAGATGACGCAATACTGGCAACCCCAGCCTCGCTGCAAGCCGCTGCCCGCGGCGATGGCGCAGTAGACATCTTCGCCTAACGCCAGAGGTAGCATGATTATCCGCGTCTTTTCCACGCTTTGTCGTGGACAGGACACGGGATAATCAGCCCATAAGCTGTACCGAAACAGGAAGCCCGTATCTGATGACTGACTCCGCGATTAACAAAAAAAGTAAACGCGCTATTTGGATCCCTCTGCTGGTATTAATTACCCTCGCCGCCTGCGCAACTGCGGGTTATAGCTACTGGCGCATGCAGCAGCAGCCGTCCGCCAGCGTCAAAGCGGAACCGGCTCCACCGCCAGCACCGGTGTTCTTTGCGCTGGATACCTTTACCGTCAATCTGGGTGATGCAGACCGTGTACTGTATATCGGTATCACGCTGCGCATGAAAGATGAGGCGACACGTTCACGTCTTAACGAATATCTGCCGGAAGTGCGCAGCCGCTTGCTGCTGCTGTTCTCTCGTCAGAATGCAGCCACACTCGCCACCGAGGAAGGTAAGCAACAGCTGATTACCGCCATCAAAGAGACGCTGGCGACTCCGCTCGTTGTTGGACAGCCGAAACAGGTTGTCACCGACGTTCTTTATACAGCTTTTATTCTGCGGTAAAGACATGGGCGACAGTATTCTTTCTCAGGCTGAAATCGACGCATTGCTCAACGGCGATAGCGAAACCAAAGACGAACCCATTTCAGGTATCGCAAAAGAAAGCGATATTCGTCCTTATGATCCCAACACTCAGCGTCGCGTGGTACGTGAGCGTTTACAGGCGTTGGAGATCATTAACGAACGCTTTGCGCGCCAGTTCCGAATGGGATTATTTAACCTGTTGCGCCGTAGCCCGGATATTACCGTGGGTGCGATCCGTATCCAGCCATACCATGAATTTGCGCGCAACTTACCGGTTCCGACCAACCTGAACTTAATCCACCTGAAGCCGCTGCGCGGTACGGGTCTGGTGGTGTTCTCACCGAGTCTGGTATTTATCGCCGTAGACAACCTGTTTGGCGGTGACGGTCGTTTCCCGACGAAAGTCGAAGGTCGCGAATTTACGCACACGGAACAGCGCGTTATCAACCGCATGTTGAAGCTGGCGCTGGAAAGCTACAGCGACGCGTGGAAGGCCATCAACCCGCTGGAAGTGGAATACGTCCGTTCTGAGATGCAGGTGAAATTTACCAATATCACTACCTCTCCGAACGACATCGTGGTGAATACCCCGTTCCACGTTGAAATTGGCAACCTGACCGGTGAATTTAACATCTGTCTGCCATTCAGCATGATTGAACCGTTGCGTGAGCTGTTGGTGAATCCGCCGCTGGAAAACTCACGTAATGAAGATCAGAACTGGCGCAATAATCTGGTGCGTCAGGTTCAGCATTCTGAGCTGGAGCTGGTGGCAAACTTTGCCGACATTCCGCTGCGGCTATCCCAGATTTTAAAACTGAAACCCGGCGATGTACTGCCGATTGAAAAACCCGACCGCATTATTGCTCATGTGGACGGCGTGCCTGTGCTGACCAGCCAGTATGGCACCGTAAACGGTCAGTATGCGTTACGCGTAGAACATCTGATAAACCCGATTTTGAATTCGCTGAATGAGGAACAGCCCAAATGAGTGATATGAATAATCCGTCCGATGAGAACACTGGCGCATTGGACGATCTGTGGGCTGACGCGTTAAACGAGCAAAAAACCACGCCCACCAAAAGTGCGGCCGATGCGGTATTCCAGCAGTTAGGTGGCGGCGACGTCAGCGGTGCTTTGCAGGACATCGACCTGATCATGGACATTCCGGTCAAGCTGACCGTCGAACTGGGCCGTACCCGCATGACCATCAAAGAGCTGCTGCGTCTGACGCAGGGTTCGGTTGTCGCACTGGATGGTCTGGCAGGCGAACCGCTGGATATTCTGATCAACGGTTATCTGATTGCCCAGGGCGAAGTCGTCGTAGTTGCGGATAAATACGGTGTGCGTATCACTGACATTATCACCCCGTCTGAACGTATGCGCCGCCTGAGCCGTTAATCATGAATACCCAGGCTACCGTTTCTCAACCCGCCGCCGTTCCCGGCTCACCGCTGGTGCAGGTAAGCGGCGCGCTGCTCGGGATCATCGTCTTGATCCTGGCGGCGGCCTGGGTCATTAAACGTCTGGGGTTTGCCCCCAAAAGTGCCGGTACGCGCGGGCTGAAAGTCACGGCCAGCACCTCACTGGGTCCACGTGAGCGCGTGGTGATTGTCGAGGTCGAAGATGCCCGTCTGGTACTGGGCGTCACAACCTCGCAGATTAACGTCCTGCACACCCTGCCCCCGGCACCTGCCGATGCAGAAGAAAAAACGGCCTCCCCTGCGGATTTCCAGGCCATGATGAAGAGTTTGCTGAAGCGTCCTGGGAGATCCTGATGCGCCGTTTGTTATCCCTTACGCTGGCAGGCTTGTGGCTTTTCAGCCCCGTTGCCCTCGCCCAACTCCCGGGTCTGGTTAGTCAGCCTTTGCCGGGCGGCGCACAAAACTGGACGTTACCCGTGCAGACGCTGGTGTTCATCACCTCGCTGACGTTCCTGCCTGCAATTTTGCTGATGATGACCAGCTTCACCCGCATCATCATCGTTTTCGGTCTACTGCGAAATGCGCTGGGTACCCCCTCAGCACCACCTAACCAGGTGCTCCTGGGCCTGGCGCTCTTTTTGACCTTTTTCATCATGTCGCCGGTGATCGATAAAATCTACGTTGACGCATACCAACCGTTCAGCGAAGAGAAGATCTCCATGCAGGAAGCCATGGAGAAAGGCGCCCAGCCGCTGCGTGAGTTTATGTTGCGCCAGACCCGTGAAGCCGATCTGGCACTCTTCGCGCGCTTAGCAAACAGCGGTCCGTTACAGGGACCAGAAGCCGTGCCGATGCGAATTTTGCTGCCCGCTTATGTCACCAGTGAGCTGAAAACAGCATTCCAGATAGGCTTTACCATTTTTATTCCGTTTCTGATTATCGACCTGGTGATCGCCAGCGTGTTGATGGCGCTCGGGATGATGATGGTACCGCCCGCCACAATCGCGTTACCGTTCAAGCTGATGCTGTTTGTGTTGGTAGACGGCTGGCAGCTGCTTGTCGGCTCGCTGGCACAAAGCTTTTACAGTTAGAGGCGCGAAATGACTCCTGAATCGGTCATGATGATGGGCACAGAGGCGATGAAAGTCGCCCTGGCCCTTGCCGCACCTTTGCTGTTGGTCGCTCTCATCACGGGTCTTATCATCAGTATTCTGCAGGCGGCGACCCAGATTAACGAAATGACGCTGTCCTTCATCCCCAAAATTGTCGCGGTGTTTATTGCCATCATTGTTGCTGGCCCGTGGATGCTTAACCTGCTGCTCGACTACGTGCGTACGCTGTTCAGCAATATCCCCTATATCATCGGGTAGACAACGTTATGTTGCAGGTGTCCAGCGTTGAGTGGCTCCACTGGCTGAATTTATACTTCTGGCCTTTGTTGCGCATACTGGCGCTCATCTCAACGGCCCCCATCCTCAGTGAACGAGCCATCCCCAAACGGGTAAAGCTGGGGCTGGGGTTGATGATTACCGTCGTTATCGCCCCATCGATTCCCGCCGTTGACGTCCCCATCTTTTCTGTTGGCGCGCTTTGGCAGGCAATGCAACAAATCCTGATCGGTATCGCATTAGGCTTCACCATGCAGTTTGCGTTTGCCGCAGTACGTACCGCCGGGGAATTAATTGGCCTGCAAATGGGCCTTTCCTTCGCGACGTTCTTCGATCCCGGTAGCCGTCTGAATATGCCGGTTCTGGCACGACTGATCGACATGCTCGCCATGCTGCTGTTCCTCACCTTTAACGGCCATTTATGGCTGATTTCGCTGCTGGTAGATACTTTTCATACTCTGCCCATCGGCGGCAATCCGGTGAACAGCAATGCGTTTCTCGCGCTGGCACGGGCGGGCAGCCTGATTTTCCTCAACGGGCTAATGCTGGCCCTGCCGGTAATGACGCTGCTGCTCACGCTGAACCTTGCACTTGGTTTGTTAAATCGCATGGCACCACAGCTGTCGGTTTTCGTCATCGGCTTTCCTCTCACTCTGACCGTAGGTATTTCACTAATGGCGGCGCTAATGCCATTAATTGCGCCATTCTGCGAACGATTATTCAGTGAAATTTTTAATTTACTGGCCGATATCGTCAGCGAAATGCCTGGAAAATAATAACCCTTATTTTTTATCCTGTTTTACTAAGGATTGTCCTAAATTTAAAAAGTGACAACATCCACCAGGATATCTCTGTCGCGGCTTATTTGTTTTTGCCTCACTCACATAACGCAACATTCACTTTACTTTAAGATGTTTCCTGGCAAATTATACGCAACTTTACGGGATAGTAAATTCGCCTGAAAAACAGCGAAAGCGTCATCTTGGGTCGTTATTATTCCGTTTAGTTGTGATGAAATAATCAGGTAAGGGGAATTATCGTTACGCATTGAGTGAGGGTATGCCATGTCAACGATTATTATGGATTTATGCAGTTACACCCGACTAGGGTTAACCGGATATCTGGTAAGTCGGGGAGTGAAAAAAAGGGAAATCAACAACATTTCCAACGTTGATGAACTCAGTCTCGCCTGTGTCTCTCAACAACCCGCTGTGGTGTTTATTAATGAGGACTGCTTTATCCACGATCCTGCTAATAGCCAGCAAATAAAGCAAATCATTAATCAGCATCCCAGCACATTATTTATTGTGTTTATGGCAATTGCCAACGTACATTTTGATGAATATCTACTCGTCAGAAAAAATTTATTGATTAGTTCTAAATCGATTAAACCTGACTCACTGGATAAACTACTTGGCGATATTCTGAAAAAGGAAGTAGATATTGCTATTGATGTGAATCTGCCGACATTATCATTAAGTCGAACCGAATCCAGCATGCTGCGTATGTGGATGGAGGGTCAGGGAACAATACAGATATCAGATCAAATGAATATCAAAGCCAAGACGGTGTCATCCCATAAGGGGAATATAAAACGAAAGATTAAAACGCATAATAAGCAAGTTATCTATCACGTTGTAAGGCTTACGGATAACGTCACCAATGGTATCTTTGTGAATATGCGCTAAGACGTTCTGACTGGTGGCGACTCCACCAGTCAGAATCAAACAGCGAAACTCATCTCACTCCACTTTTTCCACAAAGATACCATCCTGATGACCTGATTCATTAAAGAACCAGATACCGAGCGGGTAGTCTTCCAGCGAAACCAGGTACATGATGCCTTCACTAAACTCTTCGATTGCCAGTACCACGCCCGGTCGACGAGGACCGCCGTCCGTTTTGACTGTAACCCGATCATTCACCTTCATAGTTTTCCTCCTGTGGCTTTGTGCCAGTGTAGAACAAATTCCTTTTTCTGGCAGCGCTGTGCACGCGCGATTGCGGGTTTTATCGACGGTCTATACTTAAGTTGTGCGTATCTGATGTTTGGGTACGCTCCCCCGGTATCCTTAACGGTTGAGAGGTATGAGGATGAAAACCGCGAAAGAGTACAGCGATACGGCCAAACGTGAAGTCAGCGTCGATGTCGACGCGCTGCTAAAGGCAATCAACGAAATCTGCGAGAGTGAAATTCATCGCAGCCAGGATGACCCGGAGCGCGTCAGCGTTGACGGGCGTGATTACCATACATGGCATGAACTGGCCGATGCGTTCGAGCTTGATATCCATGATTTTAGCGTGTCGGAAATCAATCGCTGACTGAGGGCGAAAAAAATCCCGGCCCTTATCGGGTCGGGATCAAGCTTGCTTATGCAAGAAGCACTTGTAAATTCGTTACACCAGAAAATCTGATGTGAACCAAACCTTATCTGCAATTTTTTTGCCTGACAAGTAAATAATTCTCACCGGAATGATAAATATAACTAATGGGTGAGAGATCACCAGGTTACGGTCGAGCCAAATGTTCAGGCATCCTGGGAGAGCTGTCTTCGCTCTCCAGGCACCACCAGTTCATCTTCACGGAATGCTTCCCGTTTAACGCCAAAGCCGTCGTACCAGCGACACTCCACCATTCCGCTGGCATACCCGGTAACGATCATACGTGGGCCACCTTCTTTAGAGGTGACTTCCTCACTGACAGAAAAGACCATACCTGCCTCCTGTATCAAGAGAAACCTTTACACCTTAGATGACAAGGAGGCGTTTTGCGTAATCAGTCCTGTAACAATTAGTGCGAAATCCCGCGCACTCTGGCGACAGCTTTTACCAGCAAAACGACAATCCCACCGATGATAAAGCCGAGCACCAGGTTAAGCAGGGTCGGAAGCATTAGCGAAATCAATGTACTTTGCTGCTGAGCAAAATGTTCAATCGCATGATGCAGCGGCGATATTCCGTGTACCACAATGCCGCCTCCCACTAAAAACATCGCCAGTGTGCCGACCACAGAAAGTGTTTTCATAAGCCAGGGGGCAACCACCAGTAACCCTTTGCCCAACGACTGGGCAAGCAGGCTACGCTTTTCTGCCAACCAGTACCCAATGTCATCAAGCTTAACGATAATCCCGACCAGGCCATACACGCCCACGGTCACCACTAACGCGATACCTGATAGCACCAACACCTGATTCAGCAAGGGTGCGTCCGCTACAATACCCAGCGTAATTGCGACAATCTCGGCAGACAAAATGAAGTCGGTACGTATTGCCCCTTTGATTTTATCTTTCTCAAAGGTGAGCGGATCCTGCGCCGCCAAAGATGTCAGACGCTGCTGACGTTCTTCCGGAGTTTCTTTGTGCTTCCGCGCCTCCAGGGTATGCAGAACCTTTTCCACCCCTTCAAAACAGAGAAACGCCCCGCCTACCATTAATAAGGGGGTGATCGCCCAGGGAATAAATGCGCTTATCAATAGCGCCAACGGCACCAGAATAACTTTGTTAACAAACGATCCTTTCGCCACACTCCAGACCACCGGGAGTTCGCGGTTCGCCCGCACGCCCGACACCTGCTGCGCATTAAGCGACAGATCATCCCCCAGCACGCCCGCGGTTTTTTTCGCGGCCAGTTTTCCCATCACTGAGATATCATCCAGCAGCGTGGCGATATCATCGAGTAAGGTCAGTAAGCTACTTCCTGCCAAAATTTTCACCCTCAATATTATTTTTTTGCAGTCATAAGTATGAAGTAAAACACGCAATGCTGAAACTGACCTTTCTGGTCAACAAGTTTTTAACATCAACACGTAATTATAAATCTCGCCAGTAAGATAGTTTTGACGTTTACTATGTTGCACCTTTTTATTTCCACCGTGAGGGATTATGCGTTTCAGGCAATTGTTACCGCTTTTCAGTGCGCTATTCGCGCTGTACATCATTTGGGGTTCCACGTACTTCGTTATTCGCATTGGCGTTGAAAGCTGGCCGCCGTTAATGATGGCAGCCGTACGTTTTCTCTCCGCGGGCATTTTATTAACAAGTTTCTTACTTATTCGCGGGCACAAGCTGCCCCCCTTACGCCTAATCCTGAACGCCGCGTTAATTGGTATCCTGCTGCTGGCTGTAGGTAATGGGCTGGTCACCGTCGCAGAACACCAAAATGTCCCTTCCGGTATTGCCGCCGTTGTGGTCGCCACCGTCCCGTTATTTACGCTGTATTTTAGCCACTTTTTTGGCATCAAAACGCGCAAGCTGGAATGGTTGGGGATAGCGATTGGGCTAGCAGGGATCATCATGCTGAACAGCGGGGGCAATTTAAGTGGCAATCCGTGGGGCGCTATTTTGATCCTAATCGGTTCAATAAGCTGGGCGTTTGGCTCGGTGTACGGTTCACGCATTACCCTACCCGTTGGCATGATGGCCGGAGCCATTGAAATGTTAGCCGCCGGTATTGTGCTGATGTGTGCATCGCTACTCTCCGGGGAAAAACTGACCACCATGCCAACATTTTCAGGCTTTATGGCGGTGGCTTACCTGGCCCTGTTTGGCTCCATTATTGCCATTAATGCGTATATGTTCCTGATCCGCAATGTCAGCCCGGCGCTAGCCACCAGCTATGCCTACGTCAATCCGGTTGTTGCCGTGCTGTTAGGTACCGGTCTGGGGGGAGAAAGACTGGCCCCTATAGAATGGCTGGCGCTCGGCGTGATCGTGTTTGCTGTGGTGCTGGTAACGTTGGGGAAATACCTGTTCCCTGTTAAAGCGGAAGCTGTTGCTACCCCGTCGGAAAAAACGTTACAGTAAATGAATACCGAGTGTGTCGATCTGCGCGGTGTCACCACCGCCGCAGATCCACTCGATGACACGTTCAGATAACGCTTCATCGTCCAGCTTTTTGCGACCACGCAGGGCACACTCCCAGACAATCAGTACGCGCCAGCCCAGAACCTGCAACTTTTCACAATCCCGCGCATCGCGCTGGACATTTTTGCCTATTTTTTCCAGCCAGAATTCCGTTCGTGTCGCGGGGACTTTAAACAAATAGCAATCGTGGTGGTGCCAGAAACAGCCATGAGTAAAAATCACACAATGATAATCATCCACCACAAAATCAGGGCGACCGGGTAACGTCGCATCCTGCACGCGAAACGTTACCCCCTGCTCTGTCAGCACGCTGGCAAGGCGTTTTTCAATTGCGGTATCGCGGGTAGCTATCGCCCGCATATTTTTACTGCGTGTTGCTTTATCGTGAACGTCTGCCACGCTGATTCTCTTTCTCGCGAATAGCAACTGCCTGCCTGATTTTCGGCTCCAGCAACCTGGCCACCGCCGCAAATGCCGGAACGACTACCGAATTACCAAACTGGCGATAAGCCTGGGTATCTGACACAGGGATCCTGAACTGATAGCCCTGCGGAGATTCAAACCCCATCAGGCGCGCGCACTCTCTGGGCGTAAGTCTGCGTGGGCGGTAGCGCTGATTCTGCGGATCGTCAAAATCTTTTTCACCCAGCGCCATATCCCAACCACGGTCAATCAGGATCTCCGCTCCATCCTTATAATAACGCGCAGATAACGTGCGCGTTACACAATCAGGGTTACCGGGATACACCATGCCATAGCCAAATCCATTGCCCCGCGCCTGATGCTTTTTCGCATAGCGATAGAGGTATTTCCACAGCACCGGCGTCAGTATATATTTCGCATCGACGGTCGGCTCAAGCAGTTCCGCAAGCGTGGTACGCCGCTGCGGATAACGCGTGACAATATCCCGCAGCGTGAAGTCTGATTTCAAATTCAGATCGCGTCGGAAGCCGACAAGCACGATACGTTCGCGATGCTGAGGCAAAAAATGTTGCCCATCGATGATTTTCGGATCGTCCGGGCCGTTATCCGCCGCATCCGCTACGTCATAACCCAGCTCGTCCAGCGTTTGCATAATGATGCGAAACGTTTTGCCCTGATCGTGACTCTTCAGGTTTTTGACGTTTTCGAGCACAAATATGGCGGGCCGACGCGCATCGATAATGCGCACCACGTCAAAAAATAGCGTGCCTTGCGTATCACAGGCGAAACCATGTGCCCGCCCTAACGCATTTTTCTTTGATACACCAGCCAGAGAAAATGGCTGACAAGGGAATCCGGCTAACAGCACGTCATGTTCAGGAACATGCTGGCGAATATGTTCTGCCGCCTGCTGGTCACTCACCCCATCGTGATGGCTGAGTGTGATATCACGAATATCTTCATTAAAGTTGTGCTGGAGCGGATCGCAGTAGTTGTTCGCTTTATAGGTGCGCACCGCATGCTTGTTCCACTCACTGGTAAACACGCACTGCCCGCCAATCGCTTCAAAGCCGCGACGAATACCGCCAATGCCAGCAAAAAGATCGATAAAGCGAAAGGCATAATGCGGATGATGCGCAGGTGGTTTCGGCAACAAAGTATTCAGATGAATGAGCTCGCGGTCGCTGAGGCGATGCCATGTTTCATTAGCAACCACTCGTTTAAAAATGGCCGGGCTCCAGCGGTTCTCGCCAACGCCATTCAGATGAGCAACCAGCGTTTTCACGTCATATATTTCAAGCAACTTAGCCAACATCACCTGCACGTCGGTCTCGTTTTCATCTGTCATCGGGTTCATGGAGCCTGCTACTGAAAAATTATCCTGCATACATTTAACCGGCAGAAATGGATAACCGACAGATTAACATAAATTAGCACGGTTGACGTTTCAGCCGTATTGACGACTAGCGCGCTTTAAAGGGTTGAATCGCGTCAAGATCCAGCATTTCGTATTCTCCTTTTAACTCCGCACTCAGCTTCGCCATATACGTCAGTAAAAAATCCGCATTATGTTGTGCCAAATGCCTCCCTTGTTCGGTTTGCATCGTCAACGGCAACGTCAATAACTTGGTCTGGAAGTGATCGAGCGCGTACTGTTTATCGTCAAGGCTACGCTTTCGGGCAAACGGATCTTCCGCATCAAACAGCGCAACCCCTAACGCCCCTGAAACGGCAAATACGCGCGCTAAACCAATTGCACCCAGCGCCTCAAGCCGGTCCGCATCCTGCACAATTTTGGCTTCAAGGGTTTCTGGCACGATTTTGGCGCTAAAACTGTGCGCCTCAATGGCATGGCACACTGCCGATAACCGCTGTTGTGGAAAATCCGGAAAATCGCGCATCAAAACACGACGTGTTTCCTGGGCTGCCAGTACCGACGAACAATGACGCTCAGGATGGTTCTTTGGCAGACTGACGAGATCGTGGAAGTAGCACGCGGTCAGCACCACCAGCCAGTCTACGGTTGCATCTGTACTCAGCTTTTGCGCCGTTATCCACACACGTCGAAAGTGAAAGATGTCATGTGCAGCATCTTGTCCAGAATGGTTATCAGCTAACCAGGCTTCAAATCGCGACTGCCAGTCGTGCAGTTTCATGCTATCTCCCTTTGTAGAAAGAAAATCACCTTAGCAATAATTTTCATTGCAGACCACCGCCCGCCCCATTACATAATCATCTTTTATTATTGCACTAAAAATAAAATCCACATGAATTTATAAAGCCCACCACGCCAATATCGAAAAATAATTTATATGAATATTAAAAACAAACATCTAAAACAAATAAAATGCACATAACAAATAAATAGATAAACACATATAACTAACTGATTAAAAACAATTCACATGACGAATACCAATGTAATTAACACACACGCATAATTATATAAAGATGCAAATGAAATATTTTGAAATATTTTAAATACATTTGTTACATGTTATATTTTAAATTAAATGAACTTCATAGATAGTATCCAAATGTAGTCACTCGGATAGTACTACATATTCATTTTAATTATCATGCAAAGGGAATACATAATGAAAAGAAAAGTATTGGCACTGCTTCTCCCTGCTTTATTAGCTGCAGGCGCAGCAAATGCGGCTGAAATCTATAATAAGAACGGCAATAAACTGGATCTGTACGGTAAAGTCGATGGTCTGCGTTATTTCTCTGACGATGCTGACAGCGATGGCGATCAGACCTATGCGCGTCTGGGTTTTAAAGGCGAAACCCAGATCAACGACATGCTGACCGGTTACGGTCAGTGGGAATACAACATCCAGGCTAACGGTACCGAAGGTGAAGGCGCAAATTCCTGGACTCGTCTGGCCTTTGCCGGTTTAGGCTTTGGTGAGAACGGTACCTTCGACTACGGTCGTAACTACGGCGTGGTCTACGACGTAGAAGCCTGGACCGATATGCTGCCGGAATTTGGCGGTGACTCCTACACCCAGACCGACGTGTATATGACCGGTCGTACCAACGGTGTTGCCACCTACCGTAATAAAGGTTTCTTCGGTCAAGTTGATGGTCTGAACTTCGCACTGCAATACCAGGGTAATAATGAAAGTGCAGGAGCAGGCGAAGGTACTGGTAACGGTGAGAACCGTAAACTGTCTAAAGAAAACGGCGACGGTTTCGGTCTGTCAACCTCCTATGACTTCGACTTTGGTTTAAGCCTTGGTGCTGCTTATTCCAGTTCTGACCGTTCTAACAATCAGGTTGCTGCTGGTCGTGGCGATCGTAGCTATGAGAATAAATACGCAGGCGGCGAAACAGCAGATGCCTGGACTATTGGCGCTAAGTATGACGCTAACAACGTTTACCTGGCTGCTATGTATGCAGAAACCCGTAACATGACAGCATACGGTAGCGGAACTTATCAAGATGCTACAGGCAAAGATGTTGCTAAAGGCGGGATCGCTAATAAAACACAGAACTTTGAAGTTGTTGCGCAGTATCAGTTCGACTTCGGTCTGCGCCCTTCCATCGCTTACCTGCAGTCTAAAGGCGTCGACTTAGGCGGCTGGGATCACCATAGCAACGGCACCCCACGCTATACCGACAAAGACCTGGTCAAATATGTTGATGTGGGTGTGACTTACTACTTCAACAAAAACATGTCCACCTATGTCGATTATAAAATCAACCTGCTGGATGAAGACGACAGCTTCTATGAAAGCAATGGTATCGCAACTGACGACATCGTTGCCGTTGGTTTAGTCTACCAATTCTAATTGACGCAAAAACAAGCAAGCCCGCTTCATATGAAGCGGGCTTTTTATTTATACGAAACGTATTTTTTTATCACACGGGCATTACAACGATAAACTTGTGAGGATACTCAAAGAAAAAAACATCCATGAGAACTGTCGTTGAAAGCGAGGCGTGCAAGTGCTTGAATAGTGGCGGAGAGAGGGGGATTTGAACCCCCGGTAGAGTTGCCCCTACTCCGGTTTTCGAGACCGGTCCATTCAGCCGCTCTGGCATCTCTCCGTTTTGGCGGTTGCCATGATGCCAGGTAATTTGGCATTTTAACAGACCCCGTTCCGTCAATTTCGTTCAAGTGACGAGTTTGCGAGCAAAACGATGATTAAGTGGCCCTGGAAAGAGCAAGAAACAACCCGGAGTGACGACTGGCCGTGGGACGACGCCCTGGCTATTCCTCTTCTGGTGAATCTCACCGAGCAAGAACAAGCCAGGCTTATCGCCCTGGCCGAGCGCTTTTTACAGCAAAAAAGATTGGTAGCGCTTCAGGGGTTTGAACTTGATCCACTAAAAAGTGCGCGCATTGCGCTGCTTTTCTGTTTGCCTGTTCTGGAATTGGGGATTGAGTGGCTCGACGGATTCCATGAAGTTCTCATCTACCCTGCCCCGTTTGTCGTGGACGATGAATGGGAAGACGATATTGGGCTGGTGCATAATCAACGTGTTGTACAGTCCGGGCAGAGCTGGCAGCAAGGTCCGATAATCCTCAACTGGCTCGACATTCAGGATTCTTTTGATGCCTCCGGCTTTAATCTGATCATCCATGAAGTGGCACATAAGCTTGATATGCGTAATGGCGACCGCGCCAGCGGTATTCCGGCGATCCCTCTGCGAGATATTGCCAGTTGGGAGCACGATCTGCATGCCGCAATGAATAACATTCAGGATGAAATTGATCTGGTCGGTGAAACCGCGTGCAGTATAGATGCCTACGCAGCGACCGATCCTGCCGAATGCTTTGCCGTTCTATCGGAGTATTTCTTCAGTGCCCCTGAATTATTAGCACCACGTTTTCCGGCCTTATGGCAACGTTTCATTCAGTTTTACCGCCAGAACCCCATGGAGCGGTTACGCGATACCCGCTAAGGTGGCCATTGTCGCTCACCAAATGTGCATTAACGCTGAATTTGAAGATTAATTAACCAATTGAAATGACGCGCTAATTTTACTGTTGACACCTCATGGTGAGGTCAGTAATATGCGCCTCGTTCACACGATTCCTCTGTAGTTCAGTCGGTAGAACGGCGGACTGTTAATCCGTATGTCACTGGTTCGAGTCCAGTCAGAGGAGCCATATTTAAGAAGCCTGCTTAGGAAACTAAGCAGGCTTTTTGCTTTTCAGGTCGCTATAAAATCCCTTTCATAAGCCCCCTGCCTGCTCTGCACCGCTGTTACATGCCGCATCACAACGTTGATTAAAGTTATGTAAATGTAAATCGTTTAAACTTTGCAATTATTGTAAGTGCTAGTGATTATCATTTATTGTACGCGAGCCAAAGGAACGAGCCCCCCGCTCGGTTCACTGTACGTTCCAATTACTCTGGGATATAAACGATGAATTCTCTGCCTCGCGCCGGACTGCGCCGTATCACACTTGCCACTGCCCTGGTCTTCTCAGTTAGCCTACCGGCTTTCGCTCAGGATACGTTAACGCTCTATACCACCCGTGAACCGGGTCTGATCCAGCCTTTGCTTGATAGCTGGACCAAAACCAGCGGCATCAAAGTCAGTACGGTCTATATCAAGGACGGTATGCTTGAGCGCGTTAAAGCTGAAGGTAAAAATTCACCTGCTGACCTGCTGATGACCGTTGATGCCGGTAACCTCATTGATTTAGTGGAAGCGGGTGTAACTCAGCCAGTAGAGTCAGAAGCACTGAAAACCGCTATTCCGGCTAATCTGC
The DNA here is from genome assembly GCF_030332445.1 of Citrobacter sp. Cpo126. Classification (NCBI taxonomy): domain Bacteria; kingdom Pseudomonadati; phylum Pseudomonadota; class Gammaproteobacteria; order Enterobacterales; family Enterobacteriaceae; genus Citrobacter; species Citrobacter sp. Cpo126. The sequence continues at coordinate 66,074 of NZ_JAOWHT010000041.1, read as the reverse complement.
GCGGCGCAGATAATCAGTGGTTTGCGCTGTCGATGCGTGCCCGCGTACTGTATGCCGAGAAGTCACTGCCAATCGATAACTGGCATTACGAACAACTCGCCAGCCCTGAGTACAAAGGTAAAGTTTGTATTCGTTCCGGACAACACCCGTATAACACAGCGCTGGTCGCCGCAATGATTGCTCATCACGGTGAAGCAAAGACCGAAGAATGGCTGCGCGGTGTGAAAGCTAACCTGGCGCGTAAAGCTACCGGTGGCGACCGCGATGTTGCTCGCGATATTCTCGGCGGAATTTGCGATATTGGTCTCGCCAACTCCTATTACGTCGGCCATATGAAAAACGCCAAAGAAGGCAGCGATGCGCGTCAGTGGGGCGATGCGATTAAAGTCGTTAAACCCACCTTTGAAAATGGCGGTACACACGTCAACATCAGTGGCGCAGCTGTAGCCCGCTATGCACCAAATAAAGCCGATGCCGTTAAGCTGATGGAATATCTGGTTTCCGCACCTGCCCAGCAGCAGTATGCGAAAGCGAACTTCGAATACCCGGTACTGAAAGGCGTGACGCTTGATCCGGTTATCAGTGCAACTATTGGTGAAATCGACGTCGATAAAACGCCGTTAACCGAAATCGTTAAATATCGTAAACAAGCTAGTCTGCTGGTAGATAAAGTTGGATTCGATCAATAAACCTCTGCAGTTTCCGACGTTACGCGGCCTGGTTTCCGGGCCGCAGTCATTATTAACGCCGCTACATCTTGGCGCGCTGTGCGTAGCGCTTGGCGTTCTGACACCGATCATTGCGCTGATTTGGCAGGCTACCCAGGCCGATTTATCTCACTGGGATAATCTCCTGACGTATGTACTGCCTGCCGCACTAAAAAATACCGTGCTGTTATTAGCCGGTGTCGCGGTGATGGTCGGCGTGATTGGCGTAGGCAGCGCATGGGCGGTAACGGCATGGGATTTTCCTGGACGTAAAATTCTTAGCTGGGCGTTACTGTTGCCGCTGGCGATGCCGACCTACATTGTGGCCTTTGCTTGGCTCGATCTGCTGCATCCGATTGGCCCTCTGCAAACCTTTATCCGTTTTTTATTGGGTTTTGACAGCCCAAGACAGTTCCGACTGCCTGATTTACGCTCACTTTCCGGCGCAATCATCCTGCTCGGATTAGTGCTGTACCCATACGTGTATCTGACAACCCGCGCCATGTTTATTAGCCAACCGGCTCATTTACTGGAAGCCGCACGCACGCTGGGATGCAGCGCAACCGGAACCTTCTTTCGTGTTGCTTTACCCATGGCACGTCCGGCGTTAGCCGTTGGGATCAGTCTGGCACTGCTGGAAACGCTCAACGATATTGGTGCATCGGAGTTTCTCGGTGTACAGACGTTAACCGTTACCGTGTACACCACATGGATCTCGCGCTCTGATTTATCTGCCGCGGCACAAATTGCCTGCATGATGCTGATGTTTATATTCCTTATTCTGACGCTGGAATTTTATGGTCGCAGAAAACAAGGATTCAGCAGCCGCAGCCTACGGGAAATTCAACCAACGCGCGTGCAGGGCTGGCGTGGTTGGCTGCTCGGTGGCGTTATTTCACTGCCTGTTGTGCTGGGTTTTCTGGCTCCGGTACTGTTTTTAATGTGGGAAAGCGCCAAACGTATAGGTGATGAGAACCCCCTTTCCTCTTCGTTACTGTCAGCATTGCAAAATACGCTATCGCTGGCAGCGGGAACTACGCTAGTGGTGGTTTGCGTCAGTATGCTGGTGGCCTGGAGCGCGCGTCATAGCGCCGCAGACAACGCCATGCCGGGATTTCGTCGCGGCGTGATGCGTCTGGCCTCTTTAGGCTATGCGGTTCCCGGCACAATTCTGGCGATTGGTTTTTTACCCCCCGCCATGGCTGTCGACCGCTGGCTGGCAGATTTACTGGATGTTCGCGGCCTGCCGCTGATGTCCGCCGGGATCCTGCTGGTAATTTGTTGTGCCATGCGATTCCAGGCGATTGCCATTGGCGCGCTGGATTCTGGTCTGGGCCGCATTCCACCTTCGCTGGAACAGGCGTCTCGTCTGTTGGGTGAGAATGGTGCGGGGACGTTTGCACGAGTCCATTTTCCCCTGCTGCGCCCGGCGTTAGTCAGCAGTGCCCTGCTGGTTTTTGCTGATGCCATGAAAGAGCTGCCAACAACGTTGCTTTTGCGCCCGGTCAATTTTGAAACGCTGGCAACGTTGCTGTATGCGGAAGCCGCCCGTGGAACCTATGAAGAAGGTGCTATCGCCGCGCTAATGATTGTTTTAGCTGGCACGTTACCGGTTATTTTGTTGGTGCGTCACCAAATGACACGCCGTGGTTAAGAGAGCAACAATGTCAGAAATTGCATTACGACTCCAGGATGTACACGTTGCTTATGGCAACAGCCAGCAATCGGTACTGAGCGGATTTTCAATGTCGGTACGTAAAGGTGAAATTGCCTGTCTGCTGGGCGCTTCAGGCTGCGGAAAAACCACGGTACTACGCGCAGTTGCCGGATTTGAACGCCTGCAAAACGGAGAGATCTATGTGTCACAGCGACGTGTTGCCGGTCCCGGCGTTCATCTGCCACCGGAAAAACGTCATGTCGGCATGGTCTTCCAGGAATATGCGTTATTCCCACATCTGACCGCGCAACAAAATGTGGCCTTTGGGTTGCGTCGCATGCCGCGTGAGGAACAACAGGCCAGAGTGACTGAGCTGTTGAAAATGGTGGAGTTACACAGCCATGCCAACCGCTATCCGCATGAGCTTTCCGGCGGGCAACAACAGCGTATCGCCCTTGCGCGCGCGTTGGCGCCACATCCGGAAATCCTGTTGCTCGATGAACCCTTCTCCAGCCTGGATAAGCGCACGCGTGAGCGTCTTGGCAACGAGGTACGGGATATTTTGCGCGCCGCCGGGCAAACGGCGCTGTTGGTTACCCACAGTGAACACGAAGCCCAGCTAATGGCTGACCATATTGGCGTGGTAAAAATGGGGCAGTATCAAATTAAAAAAGCGACCCATCCGACCTGAAGGTAAACAGGGTCGCCCTAAAAATTAATAATGCTTCTGTACCAGGCTGATGTTCACCGGCATACCGGAACGTCTTTCCAACGCCTGGCTTCCGCGGCTCACATCCACGTCATTCCCGCTGATAAAGGTGCGCAGAGCGGGAGTGACTGGCAAAGGCACCTTTCTGTCAGACTCGTATTCCGAACGGTTTCGTGACAGCGGCTCATGTACTTCCACCCAGCGACTACCGTCCGGCTCTTCGCTGTATTTCACCGGTCGGTCAATTAATTGTACACGCGTCCCTACAGGCACCGTATCAAACAGGTACTTGATGTCGTCATTCCGCAAACGGATGCACCCCTGGCTTACCCGCAGACCAATACCGAAATTGGCATTTGTCCCGTGAATGGCATAAAGCCTGCCAATATAAATTGCATACAGGCCCATCGGATTTTCTGGTCCGGCAGGAACAAAAGCCGGCAAGCTTTCCCCGCGAGCGGCGTATTCACGTCGGGTATTTGGCGTCGGCGTCCAGCTTGGTGCTTCCTGCTTACGTTCGACCGCCGTCACCCAGTTACGCGGCGTTTCTCTACCCGCCTGACCAATGCCAATGGGTAAAACCTCAACCGTATTGCTGCCAGCAGGATAATAGTAAAGCCGCATCTCGGCGACGTTGATGACAATCCCCTCACGCACGGTATCCGGAAGTATCAGTTGCTGCGGCACAACCAGCGTTGAACCCGATTTAGGCAGAAAAACATCGACGCCCGGATTGGCTTCAAGCATATTGCTCAACCCCTGCCCGTACTGAGCGGCAAATGCCTCCAGCGGCTTGGTGTTTCCTGGTGGAACCGTAATAGTCAAAGTGCTACCCACCAGGCGACTACCCTCTGGCGGCAGCGGATAACTCACCGCCTGCGCTCCCTGACTCGCAAGCAGCATAATGAGTGAACAAAGCAGTTTTACACGACGCATCTTTTTCCTTTCCTTCGTCGCAACAGATATCCGTAAAGTATAGCTTTTATTATCTGTTTTAGTGGGTTACGACATATTTGCGCATAAAAAAACCTCGCCATCAGGCGAGGTTCAGGTTGAACGGTAACTACGCTTCCTTACCATCTGGAAGCACGATGTTACTGGCGGCGAGCTGCCCCATATTTTTGTACATCGCACAGGCAGCTTCAATAATCGGCATCGCCAACGCGGCCCCGCTACCTTCGCCTAAACGCATCCCCATATTCAGATAAGGATCCAATTCAAGATGCGCCAGCGCGGTGCGGGCGCCCTTCTCAGCGGAGAAGTGTGACGGAATTAAGTAGGGTTTAATTTGTGGTGCAATCTGGCTGGCCGCCAGAGCAGCAGAATACGAAAGAAAACCGTCCAGCACCACAGGCAGACCACAGGAGGCCGCCCCAAGCATCACCCCCGCCATACCGACAAGATCAAACCCGCCAACCTTAGCCAGCACATCGACACCGTCATGGCGATCCGGTTGATTGACGGCAATTGCCCGGCGCACAACGTCTACCTTATTCCCCACCCGAGAAAGAGGAAGGTTAGCGCCAATACCCACGACTTCCTCAGCATCACTGCCGGTCAGCACGCTGACAATGGCCGCCGCAGGTGTGGTATTTGCCATACCAAGCTCCCCGACGCCAAACAGCGTTACACCGTCTTTTGCCAGTTCATGGGTATAGCGGATGACTTCCAGCAACAGCTCCTCGGCCTGCGAACGGCTCATTGCCGGACCTTCGGCTATATTGCCGCAGCCGCGTGCCACACGCATATTCACCACACCGGGAATAGGTTCAGCATCAATCCCAACATCTATCACATGAACCTTCGCCCCAGCCTGAGCGGCCAGGACGCAGACACCGGTCGTTCCACGCGTCATATTGGCAGCCTGTATAGCCGTAACAACTTTAGGCGAAACGGCAACCCCTTCATCCCACACGCCGTGATCGGCGCACATCACCAGCATCGCTTTGCCATTCACATGCGGCACACCCTTCAGGCCAGGCATCCCGGCCAATTGTACGGCGAGAGATTCGAGTCGCCCTAAACTTCCCGGCGGCTTAAGCAAGCCGTCAATATGCTGCTGTGCACGCAGCATCGCGGCACTGTCGGGTGATGGGATCGTGCGGAGTAAAGAGGTTAAAGTCTGCATAAGGGTTCCAGTATGTGGGCTGACTCAGAGCAGAGCCAGCAAGAAAATCAACTCGCCAAGTTCAATGGCAGCGCCCAGCGTATCGCCGGTTTGCCCACCCAACGTGCGTTTTAATAACTGCCCAAGAATAAAAATCGCCACTATTGTGACAACCAGCGCTGCCACGCCGCGCATGCCGGGAAGTAGCACGGCGGCAAGGATCGCCGCTAATCCCAACGTAACGCAGGTTTGACGCCCGGTGACTTTGCCAATAAAAACGTTGCCCAGTCCTTCTTCGCGGGCATAGCGATGCCGATACATCAGCAACACCGCCGTTCCTCGCCCGGCGACACATGCCGCTGCCAGCGCGGCCAGCATCGGCGTGCCACGCAAAGCCAGTTCACTCACCACCAGTACCTTCGCCAGTAAAACGAAAATTAACGCCAGTCCACCGTGGGTGCCCAGACGACTGTCGCGCATGATTTCCAGCATCCGCTCGCGTCGGCGCGCCGAAAAAATGCCGTCACAGGTATCCGCCAGACCATCCAGATGAAATCCCCCGGTCAGCAATGCCAGTGTCAACACCGCAAAAAGGGCCGCCAACGGAATACCGCACCAGGGCTGGAGCGCCATAAAGACCAGCCCCGTCAGCCCTCCCAACACGACGCCAATCAGGGGAAACATTACAATACCGCGGGAATAGTGCTCGAAATCCAGTCCTTGCGACCAGCGAGCAGGAACGGGCAAGCGACTGATAAAAGAGAGCATTGCCCAGAACAACTTACTCATTTAATTTTGACTCCAATTCCTGATACCACCAGCCAGACCTCATCCGCTGCCGCCGCCAGTCGCTGGTTCACGCGTCCTGCAATATCACGAAAATGCCGCGCCAGACGATTCTCCGGCACAATCCCCATTCCCACTTCGTTAGTGACCAACACGATCTTTGCCGGGCAGCGCTGACAGGCTGCGATCAGCGAACGGATTTCACCTTCGATAGACTGCTCCATCGCCGCGTAATCCCAGCTGTCCGGATCGCTTTCACCGCCCAGCGCAAACAGCATGTTGGTCACCATCGTGGTGATGCATTCCAGCAGAATAGCTTCCTGAGGATCGTTCGCTGTCGTGATCAGTTCATCAAGATGTTGCCAACGTTCGGCTGTACGCCAGTGCGCAGGACGTCCATCGCGATGATGCTGAATTCGCGCAGCCATCTCCTCATCAAAAATCTGCGAAGTCGCAATATACAAAACGTTTGGGGAATCAGCGATCAGCGCTTCCGCATGCCGACTCTTACCGCTTCGCGCGCCGCCAGTAACCAGAATCATCATACTGGCTCCCGGTGTTGCTGCATGATGGTATAAATTTTTTCAATATCGATGTGTTGCCGCATCGCATCCGCCAGCAGATCAAACTGCTGCGATTTATATTGCGCGTAATGGAAGGTGGAATCCAGCGGAGCTAACCCTTTACGTTCTCGCAGGCCATTGACCAAGGCTCGGGTGAAATCATCGCTGTCGAAAAGACCGTGAAGATAAGTGCCGAACGCCAGACCATCCGGAGTGACCGCGCCGTCAGCAACGCTGCCGCCGTCTTTGTGCAACGTCATCACCGACCGGCATTCATCGGTTAATGCTGTTTCGCCCATATGAATTTCATAACCGCGAACGGATAACCCCGCCGTGCCGGCCAGCCAGTCAGGCAGCGATGAAGACATTTGTCCCTCAACCAGGGTCGTGGTTTTGTGCTGGGCAAAATGGGTGACTGTATTGAGTAAGCCCAGACCCGGCAGCGTACCGAGGCCCGACTCTACTTCATCAATGATGGTGTCGCCGAGCATTTGATAGCCGCCACAAATCCCAACCACCGGTACGTTATTACGATGTAATTGCACGACGCCATGCGCCATCCCGCTTTCACGCAGCCATACCAGATCGCCAAGGGTATTTTTGCTGCCCGGCAAAATCACCAGATCGGCTCCTACCAGCTCTTCAGGCTGACGAACATAGCGCACGCGCACATCCGGCTGCGCAGCAAGCGCATTGAAATCAGTAAAGTTAGAAATGTGCGGAATTTGAACAACGGCGATGTCGATGTCGCGTTTGTCAGTGCGCAAATACTTGCCCTTTTGCAGCGCAACGCCGTCTTCATCTTCCAGATCAACATCCAGCCATGGCATCACGCCCAGTACAGGAACGCCGGTCAGCGCTTCAATTTGCTCGATACCGGAGTGCAGCAGCGTCACATCACCGCGAAACTTGTTGATGATCACCCCTTTTACCCGTGCGCGTTCGTGATCGTGCAACAGCGCCAGCGTGCCGTAAATGGAGGCGAACACCCCGCCACGATCGATATCCGCCACCAAAACGACAGGGCACTGCGCCATCTCGGCCATACCCATATTGACGATATCGCGATCGCGCAGGTTAATCTCTGCCGGGCTCCCCGCTCCCTCCAGCACCAGCACATCGAACTCCTGCGCCAGGCTGTTATAAACTGACAGGATCTGTTCCCGCAGACGTGGCTTGTACTCGTGGTAACTCACCGCGTCCATATCGGTTGCCACTTTACCCATCAGCACTACCTGCGCTTTTCGATCGCTGGTCGGTTTAAGCAACACCGGGTTCATACGCACATCTGGCGTAATGCCTGCGGCTTCGGCCTGAAAAATTTGCGCGCGGCCCATTTCTTTTCCCTCTGGCGTAATGCCAGAGTTCAGCGCCATGTTCTGCGATTTGAACGGCGCGGTATGCAGTCCATCCTGATAAAAAATACGACACAGCCCGGCGACCAATACGCTTTTACCCACATCAGATGCCGTTCCCTGCAACATTATTGCCTGCGTCATGACGCCTCCTTCAGTGCGTTCTCTCGCATACAACTAAAAAATTCAGCCTCTGTTTTACACAGCGGGAAGCCCAACTCTGTATGCAGCTTCACCAGCCAGGGCTGAGTTAATCCCGCTTGTTCAATAAGATCCGTACGGGCGAAAACGTCGCCTGGCGTACCGTGCGTGAGCACTTCGCCCCGGCGTAAAACGTACACAGCATCGCTGACTTCATAGATAAGATCGATATCATGGCTGGAAATTACGACGTGGTTTCCTTGCGCAACGATGCGTTTGATTATCTCAATCATCTGCGTGCGGCCTGACGGGTCGAGGCCCGCAGTAGGTTCATCCAGCAGCAGATACTGCGCCTGCAACACCAACGCCCCGGCAATCGCTACGCGTTTTTTTTGCCCATGGCTTAAACACTGAATGGGCTGATGGCGAAAATGCTGGGCGTCGACCAGCGTAAGCGCATCTTCCACGCGGCGAGCGATTTCAGCTTCATCCACCCCAAGATTGCGCAGGCTAAAGGCGATATCGCTGTCGATATCGGTATAAAAGATTTGCTGATCGGGGTCCTGAAATACCGTTGCCACCTGTTGACGCAGCGCCAGCAGGCCGCGCTTGCTGTAATCCAGCGGTTTGCCCTGCCACATCACCGCGCCTTGCTGTGGGCGCAATAAGCCACTCAGGTTCATAAACAGCGTGGATTTCCCGCAGCCATTAGCGCCTACCAGTCCGGTGACGGCATGCGTCGAAAAATCCAGCGTTAGCCCTTTGAGGATCGGGTCATCCTGATAGCGAAACCAAAGCGCTGAGGTGGCAAGCATACTTTTCCTTACAGGTGAAAATCACCCTGATACAGTTTGATATCCAGTGTGGTGGTCATTTGCTGGTAGCGGATCAACACACGGGTAAACAGCAATCCCACCAGCATTGCCAGAGAGCGGTAGCCCAACGGCAAGCTACGATAACCAAAACGCAGCGTTTGTGCGCGATGAATAGCCAGCGCCTCGTCTAACAGGATAAAAATAAACCGCCAGGTCAGCAGGATCTGCTCAGTTAGCAGGCGAGGAACGTGCGCGCGTTTGAGTAAGATAATTAATTGCGGAAACGGCAGATTCAGTACCAGCCAGAAGGTTGCCGCCAACGCGGCAAGGCTGCGCCAGAAGGTTTCATTGGCGGTTACCAGACCTGGTGCGCTGATCCCCAACCAGAAACTTCCCACAGGTATGCTGGCCAACAGCGTCTGTGGATCGCGGCTGATGCTAAACAAAATGGTCACCACGCCAACCGTGAGAAAACCAAACGGCAATGCCATCCAACGGCACCAGCGCCAGAAGGAAATACGCAGCAGCCAGCAGCTCAGCGCGGCAATAAGTAAAAGCTCAATACCCTGCCCCAATGGGGGCAGAGTAAACGCCAGAATCATCATCACCAGCCAGAGCAGAAATTTCCGCACCGGCGAGACATGAACCCAACGGCTTTGATAGCTAAGCCTGTCAAGCCCGGTCATCACGGCGTTGCCTGCCCTTGGTGTAACCCAGGATATAGAAAATCACGGCTGCGCCAAGCGATCCCTGGAGCGTAAACAGCAGACTTTCAATTTCACCGCTTGCAGGTTCATACAACGGCTGGAACCAGGGCTCATAATGCGGGGCAATAGCCTGAATCTGGCTTTCCGCCTCACCATCTGAACCGCCGTACTCCCCACCGTGGTTGATAAAGAACGGCAGGATCACCAGCGCCACTACCATGCCCAATATAATCAGCGTCTTTTTCATCGTTAATGCCCTTGTGCGGTTATCAACTGGCGTTTGGTTAGCTGATCGTAAATCAGCACGGTAAGTAACCCTTCCGCAATCGCAATTGGGATCTGCGTCAGGCAGAAAATCCCCATGAACTTAATGATTGAGCCGGTAGCGCCAGCAGAGGGATCCGGGAACGCAACGCCCAACTGTACAGAAGTCACAAAATAGGTGACGAGATCCGCCAGCATTGCACACAGGAAGACGCAGACATCACGACGCAATCCGGCGCGGCAGGCCATTTTCCACACCATGTAACCCACTACCGGGCCAATTACCGCCATCGACATGCCGTTCGCGCCGAGCGTAGTCAAACCACCGTGTGCCAGCAGCAGAGCCTGGAACAGCAGGACAATCGCCCCAAGGATGGCTACCACGCCCGGTCCAAACAGGATAACCGCCAGGCCTACACCGGTAGGATGTGAGCAGCTTCCGGTAACGGAAGGAATTTTCAGCGCCGACAGCACAAAAATAAAAGCGCCACACAGGGCCAGCAAAACCTTCTGGTGGTTATCCTCCTGCACAATTTGACGCAGACGTACCAGCCCGTACCACAGGCAGGGTAAAAACAGCAGCCACCAGGCCAGCGCCCACATCGGCGGCAAGAAACCTTCCATAATGTGCATGGCGAACGCTTGTTCAGGAACAATCATCAGTAATAGCGCCGCAGCCAACCCGCTGAAAGACAGCTGTTTTAGCTGTTGTTCAAGCTTCATTGTGCATACTCCCACTGTTTATTGACCAGAATGGTCGAGAAATAAGGCAGCGGCTGATCGTCGCTCACCTCATCGAGATGACGCCAGCACTGTTCACCTGGCAGCGTGGCTTCAGACATCATTAATGCACAGTCCAACAAACCTTCTTGTCGTAGCAGCGCTTTGATACGTGCAAAACGACCGTACACTTTCATCAACACCAGACTGTCATGCTGTTTTAACGCTTGCTGGATTTCCGCTTCCGGCGCGGTACAGGAGACCACCGCCAGTGACTGTTGCTCCATAGCGAGCGGCGTTTTGGAACGCGCGGCAATCGCGGCGAAAGACGTGACGCCAGGAACGATTTCCAGCCAGTCAGGACAACCAATACGCTGAAGTAAAAAGACCCAGGTGCTGAACAGCATCGCATCGCCGAGAGTGATAAACCCCACCTGCTTACCGGCCTCGACTTCCTGAACCAGCGCGGCAGCAACTTCATCCCAGACGGCCTCTTTTTCAGCGCTATCGGCACTCATAGGAAAATGGCAGCAGCGGACTTCGGTCTGTTCACCGATATACTCACGTACAATCGACAATGCCAGACTGTCGCCGCCTTTACGCCCGGCAGGCGCATAGAGAATATCCAGCGCGCCCAGCGTGCGTGCGGCACGCACGGTAATCAAGTCGGAAGCACCTGGCCCGGTGCTCAGTGCATACAGTTTTCCGCTCATGCTGCTTCCTCCAGCGCCACATTAAGCGCCTGCTGTAAATGTGCCACGAACATGGCGCGAACCGCCGGGTTCTCACCCAGACCACTAAGCCACGGCGTAGCCGGTATCCCTGCTGCATTGAACAACGTTTTCCAGGAATCATCTTCGTCGGAGGCCATATCGTTGATGGCATGGTCACCAGCGACTAACATCAGCGGCATCAGATGCACCGCCGTCACCCCTTCCTGAGATAAACTTTCAATCAGCACATCCACTTCCGGATAGCTTTCCACCGCCCCAACCCGCGCCGGAAAGCGCTGCGCCGTCATCATGTGGTCGAGACAGGCATAGGCGGCAAAAGCATGGTGGCTGGCACCGTGTCCCATAAAGACCACTTTTTCACTTTCGCCAAGCGCCGGCATCTGCTGTTGCAGCGCCAGCATCAACTGTGCGTAATCTTCATGGCTGCTCAGCAGCGGTACACCCAGCGTCAGGCGTGAAAACAGCGGACGCATACTTTGCACTTCGCGGACAATTTTTTCGTATTCGTCACCATTAATAATGTGCAGCGACTGAATAGCCACATCCTGATACCCCTGCTCCGCCAGTTTTTGCAGCGCCTGCAGCGGCGTGTCGATTTCAATGCCGTCGCGCTGCTTGAGCTTGCGGATTATCATCCCGGAGGTAAACGCCCGGAACAGGTCGCGGTCAGGGCAGCTAGCTGCAAGATCGCGCTCACAGGCCACAATATTTTTCTCGCAGGTGTCGTGATAGCTGGTGCCAAAACTGACCACCAGAAGCGCCTTTTTCATCTCAAACTCCTTAAGCAGTGGCCAGCCAGCGCGTTAAACGCGCCCCAAAGGCGGCCTGACTTTCCAGTAACTCTTCTCCCGTCACCAACGGTGCCGGACGTGTAATCACGATGCAGGGGATTCCGGCATCCAGACAGGGTTGAACCTTTTCCTGATAACCACCTTCAGCGCCAGATGCTTTGGTGATCACCACATCAGCCTGGCACTGGCGATAAAACGCAGCGTTGAACTCGGCGCTAAACGGTCCGCACAGTGCGAAGATTTCACCGACGCCAAATCCCAGATCCGCGCATTGCTGAATGACCTCAGGAACAGGCAGAACGCGCGCCAGCAGCGTTTTTTCAGGCAACCCTTCGCGCCAGATAGCCAGATCTTTACTGCCGGTCGTCAGCAGCACACGATCGCCGAAGCGTCGCGCCAACTCACAGGCTTGCTGAATGCTTTGTACGGTATACAGGTGCGGGTGAGTTAAACCACTCAACTGCTCAGGGCGCTGGTAGCGGCTCAGCAGTACGCCCGCCGCTTCGCAGGCGCTCATGATGTTGCGGCTCACCACCTCGGCGTACGGATGCGAGGCATCGATCACCCAGCGCGTCCGATTTTCCTGTAGCCAGGCAATCATTTGTTCGCGCTCCAGACGCCCGCAGCGCACCTGGCCTTTGATGTCTCCCGCCAGTTGTTTCCCTGTTGGGGTTGCAACTGACAGGGTGTAGGCCACGTTTGCCGCATCCAGTTGCTGGCACAGCATGCGCGCATCGCTCGTACCGCCCATGACCAGCACATCACCGTAATTCACAGCACATAACCTCGTGGCGTGATCATCAGGCCGTCCTGAACATAGGTTGTTTTGTTACCCACGATCACAAGGCTGGTCATATCAACCGGTTCGAAATCCATTTCACCGAGCGTGGTTAACCATTTTTCCTGCTTTTTACGTCCGGCAGACTTCACAATACCCACCGGCGTTTGTGCGCTTTTGCTGGCGGAAAGCAGTTCAAATGCGCGCGCCAGATGACCTTCGCGACCCCGACTGCGCGGGTTGTAGAAACAGATAACAAAGTCTGCCTCACCGGCGGCAACGATGCGTTTTTCGATAACCGGCCATGGCGTTAACAGATCGCTTAAGCTGATGTGGCAGAAGTCGTGCATCAGCGGCGCACCCAGCAAAGAGGCCGCGGCAATACTAGCGGTCATGCCAGGTATTAGCCTGACCTCAACATCCAGCTTTTGCTTGCTGACCAGTTCAAGCACCAGCCCGGCCATACCGTAAATCCCCGCGTCACCGCTACTGATCAGCGCCACGTTGTGACCCGCCTGTGCCAGTTCGATCGCCGCCTGGCAGCGTTCAATCTCTTTGCACATTCCGGTTTTGATCACCTGCTTGTCACCCGTGAACGCTTTTACCAGATGGGTGTAGGTTTTATAGCCAACGATGATTTCCGCTGCCTGCAGTGCTTCAACGGCTTCCATGGTCATCATTGCCTGCGAGCCAGGGCCAATTCCAATTACGCTTAACATCAGTGTGAAACTCCCAAAGTGATAGTGACGCCCTGTTCTCGCAGGGTCTCGCCTAACAGTTTTCCGTGGCTCAACAGCCAGGCTGCAGGACCGGAAACGCTTCCTGTACCCACCGTTTTGCGAACAAACGATGAGGCTGGAAAACGGTGCTCATGCTCACGCAGCGCGTCAGCAGTAAAGGTTTCGAAAGGAACGCGGCAGCACGAAGCCAGTTGGATAAGTCCCTGTTCATCTTTTTTCAGCGTGATGCTGCCAATCGCTTTTAGCGCCAACGGATCGAGCTGTTGAGCTTCAAGTTGCCGGGCAAGCAGCGCAGCCAGCAGAGGGAACGGCGTATCACGGCGACAGCCAATTCCGGCCACAACCCGCTGTGGCACCAACTTCCAGTGCGGAACAGGCAGGTCAGGTAAATTGGTGCGTAAGGTGATGCACACCAACGCATCCAGTTCAGGGAGCTGGTTGAGATCGGTTACCGTGATAAATCCGCGCCGGTCGCAATGGCTGACATCCTGCGTCAGTTCGTCATCCCACCACAGACCAACCCGCTTATTGCTGACCAGCATCTGATTCACGATTTTCACCGCCGAACGGAAATCACTCATCCGGGCATTCAGTTGAAATGCCAGCGTATCCAGTGCCGCCATATCGTTCACATCCGTCGCGGTAGTGATAACCGGGTCAGCGCCCAACATGCCCGCCAGATAACGCGCCAATGCATTGGCACCGCCCGCGTGACCGGAGAGCAGGCTGATGACATGCTGGGCACGTTCATCAATGACCACCACCGCCGGATCGCAGAATTTGTCATTGACCAGCGGGGCCAGTACGCGCACCGCAATGCCGGTCGCACCGATAAAAATCAGCGCCGAGTAATTCGTAAACGCTTCGCGGGCGGTATTCGCAAAGCCGTTTTCAAAGGGAATAAACCCCTCCTCCAGCAGCTTTTCACTGGTAAAACAGGTAACCGGCAGCATGGCTGCCAGACGTTTCGCCAGCACAACGCCACCAGGAGTCAGGCAAAAAAGCGCAATTGACTCAGGCTTTACGGTATTCATGGCTAAAGTCCGCCGCATAGAGTTTGGAGTAGTGATACTCCGAGCCCAGGAAATTACCGACCAGAATAAGGGCCGTTTTACGGATGCCCGCATCGCGAACCTTGTCGCCAATATCCGCCAGGGTCCCGCGCACGGTCTGACTTTCCGGCCAGGTCGCTTTATAGATCACCGCCACGGGCGTGGTCGCCGGATAGCCGCCTTCAATAAGACGCTCGGCCACCCGATGAATACGCTGGACGGAAAGATAAATCGCCATTGATGTCTGGTGGCTGGCAAAAGACTCCAGCTGTTCACGCTCTGGTACCGGGGTGCGGCCTTCCAGGCGCGTAATGATCAGGCTCTGTGAAACTTCAGGTACGGTGTACTCCACGCCCAGCTCCGCCGCCGCGCCGAGGAACGCGCTGACGCCGGGGACCACCTGCCAGTCAATCCCGCGTTTGGTCAGCTCCTCACCCTGCTCGCGTACGGAACCGTACAACGAGACATCACCGGTTTGCAGGCGCACAACGGTCTTGCCCGCTTTCACTCCGGCCTCCATCAGATCAAGGATCTGCTCCAGATGCAGTTCGGCACTGTCGTGACATTCAGCACCGGCAGGGCAATACTCCAGCAATTCAGTGTTAATCAGCGATCCGGCGTAGATAACAACCTGCGCCTGCTGCAGCAACCGGTAACCTTTGAGGGTAATCAGCTCGCGATCGCCAGGACCTGCGCCAACAAACCACACGCTACGGGGATCAAAAATCTCAGACATGGTTTCCTTCCTTCTGACAGGCGATAACAAATACGGGGTTATTCGGTTTAAAATAGTGACCATTGCCAAGCGTGGTAAGCGAGGAAACCTGTAGCTGCAGGCAATCCACTCCCTGTACGCCAAGATGATCCAGATGTGCCAGCGCGGTGTTGAGGTTTTCCTGGAGGATAAACGTCATTACCAGACGCCCTGCGGGATGCAATTGGCGCATCGACCAGTCAATTAGTTCGGTCAGATGGCCTCCGCTGCCGCCCATAAAAATGGCATCGGCTTTTTCAGCGATGGTCATGGGAGCAACGCCGGGAAAAATATCGATATTTGCGCAGGCAAAATGCTGGCGGTTTTCATCCAGCAACCTGAGCGCCGCCGGGTTACGTTCGATGGCCGTTACACGTAATCCGGGATATTGCAACGCCGCCTCTATCGACACGCTGCCGGTTCCGGCACCAATATCAATCAGGTGACTGGCGCGGTGTAATTCAAGTTTTGAGAGGGCAAGTGCGCGTACCGCTTCTTTGGTCATCGGCACTTTCTCTCCACGCAGAAACAGCTCATCTTTCATCAAGGATCACCACTGCATTCATGTCATAGTCAGCGTTAACTTCACGCACAGGCAGGAAATGGATCTGTTCGTTTTCCATCGCCAGGTTTTCGCCAATCACCATCCAGCGATGCCCCTTGCCTCGGGCAATGAGCTGCTGCGCGATTTCTCGCGGGCCACACAGCGCATCAGTCACCATCGCCACCTTGTTATGTCGCGCCAACTCATCAAAACAGACGCTGCGGCCATGGCTACTGGTCAGCCACATATCGTTCATATCAATACCGGACTGCGCGCACAGGTACTGCACCGCACTAATGCCGGGAATAATCCGCACATTCTCAATACCAAAATGCGCCACCATGCGCGTCCCGATGCCGTAAAACAGGGGATCGCCAGACGCCAGTACCACAACGTGCTTCTCCTGGTGCGCGCTAATCCAGCTCAGGAGTTCCGGGATATTGGCGCCAAGAGCAAACTGTTCACCGGCAAAATCCGGGAATTGCTGCAAATGCCGCTTTCCACCGACCAGAACATCCGCCGTCGCGACCGCTTCTCGTGCCGCAGGCGTCATCAAATGCAAACCGGCGGGGCCCATCCCTACAACGGTTAACATTGCATCTCCTCAGCAATCTCTGCGACCGGACGATTACTTCCAAGAACCTGATTATCAAAAGAAAACATGATGGCATCGCAGGTCGGGGGATTTTTGGTAAAGCGCAGCGTTTGCAGAACACGCATACAAATGCGCTGAGCCAGATGGTCATAAATGTGCTGGAAACCGTACGCGTCGATATGTTCCATCGCCGCTTCGGTGGTATCGCACTCGCTGACCAACGTCAGCAGTTCCAGCGGTGCGCCAAGTAGCGCGAGGTGGGCCACCAGCGTTTCCATGCGGGCATCGGCAATATGGCTATGGGTATGGAAGATCCCCGCCGCGATTTTGACGAGCTTACCGGGGTGCCCCACCAGTACGATTTGCCGGAACCCCAGACGTACAGCTTCTTCAATCATGTAACCGACAAAGTTGCTCATGGTGACCACAACCTGGGTGTCGATACCCATCTGCTCGCGCACAAAACGCTCGCCGTGGTTTCCCGGCACCAGTACAACACGCTCCAGCCCTGCCGCCCGCTTAATTTCCAGCTCAAGCGACAGCGAACGCTTCCAGCTCTCTTCTGACATCGGCGTGACAATACCCGTGGTGCCGATAATCGAAATGCCGCCAAGAATGCCAAGGCGAGAGTTGTAGGTTTTTTGCGCCCGTTCTTCGCCTTCTGGCGCGAAGATTTCAATCTGCGCCCCACGATTTGGGCCAATCGCTTCGCGGACGGCTGATTCAATGGTCTGGCGAGGTGTACGGTTAATCGCCGAACTGCCCACCGGCAGGCCAATCCCCTTGCGGGTTACCGTACCGACCCCTTCACCGCCCTGTAAGGCAATCACGCCACTATCGTCTAACGTCACGCGAGCAAAAATCAGCATGCCGTGGGTGGCGTCCACATCATCTCCACCGTCTTTGCGGATGGCCGCTATTGCCTGCTGCCCTTCGATATGCGGTGACTCCACGTTCAGGCACAGCGTCACCCCGGAAGGCGTCACGATGGAAACCTGATGGATGAGGTGTTGGCGCAATACCATCAACGCGGCAACTTTTGCCGCCGCCGTGGCGCACGATCCCGTGGTATATCCTTTACGCAGCGCTTTACCGTTGTGCCACACCGGCGTATCGAAGGCCTCGCTCATCGCGCCCCCTGCATGTGATAAAGCATGGCGTTGACGATAGCGGCGGCGACATTGCTTCCCCCTTTGCGGCCTAACGCTGCAATGGCGGGCAAATTGCTTTGGGTCAGGGCATCTTTCGACTCTTCAGCACCAACGAACCCGACCGGTACACCCACCACACCGCTGACGGCAACATCATGCTCAAGCAGGCGGAACAGCGCAGTCGGCGCGTTGCCAAAGACAAACAGCTTTTCCCCCTCTTCCTTCACCGCAATGTCGACTGCCGCCATGGACCGGGTAATACCCTGCTCTTTTGCCGTACGCACAACCCGCGGGTCGCTGATGTAGCAGCGGCATTCACCGCCGAATTTTGCCAGCAGCGTTTTATTGATCCCGGAAAGCGCCATCGTGGTATCGGTATAAATCACGCTCGAACGGCTAAGCGCCGCACAAAACTGCTCCAGCACATCACTGGAAAACCACAGAATGTCCAGCCAGTCGAAATCTGCCGTCGTGTGAATAACCCGCTTGATAATGGCTTCATGTAACGGACTGGCAAACTGATAGTCCGGACGGGTTTCACGGATGATCTCGCCAATAATGTCGAAACTTTTGGCTTCAATCGCCTGGGGTTGCTGGATGTATTGCATTATGTTGTCCTCAGGCTACACCGACCCACAGCCACCGCAGCGCAATAAACAGCGCCAGTGCCAGCGTCGATGCCACCCACATCAGTCGAATCGTATGGGAAATGTCGTCTACCGAAATGTCACGTTGAGCATCACCGATCCACGGTTTCTCAACGCGCTCGCCAAAGTAGTCATTAGGACCACCCAGCCGAATGCCTAATGCCCCGGCTACGGATGCCTCTGACCACGCACAGTTTGGGCTGCTGTGGTTGTAGCGATCGCGCCAGCCAATCTGTAAAGCTCGAGAGCCGTCTTTACGACATAAAAATGCCGCCACGCCCAGCAACAGCCAGCTCAGTCTTGCAGGAATAAAGTTCGCGACATCGTCCAGACGCGCGCTGACCATACCAATAGCGCGGTATTTTTCATGTTTGTAGCCCACCATGGAGTCAAGGGTGTTTACCGCTTTGTAGGCCATCGCCAGGGGCGCACCGCCGAGGAGGAGAAAGAACAACGGTGCGATAATACCGTCTACGGTGTTTTCAGCCACGGTTTCCACCACCGCGCGATTGATCTGCTGCGGTTGCAGCTGTGAGGTATCACGCCCCACAATCCACGATAGTTTTTCCCGACTCTGAGCAAGGTCACCGGCCCGTAGCGGACGTTCGACATCCTGCGCGGCCTTTGCCAGGCAGCGTCCGGCCAGCACGGTAAAGATCATCCATACCTCTACCACCCAACCCAACCAGGGATGAATAGATTCTGCCAGTGCCAGCACGCCCCAGGACACCGCCCAGGTCAGACCAACCACCACAATCCACATCACCGCGCCGCCGATGCGCAGCGCACGGTCGCTATGGCAATAACGCCGAATAACTCGCTGCACGGCAGAAATCAGATTACCAATCCAGCGCACCGGATGCGGCCAGTTCTGCGGATCGCCGATGATAAAATCAAGCAGCCAGGCAACACACCATGCAAGGATCGTCATAGCGCACTCCTCGCAGCTGCCAGCCAATGGTTAAGCATCTGCGGACGTTGAGCAAAATGAACGTGTAGATAGCTGGCGAAGGTGTTTCCGACCTGCCAGCCGCCGGACCAGGCTTGCAGCGTTTTACCATCGCGCACTTTGCGACAGTTCATCACCGCTGGCGTTTCAGGGGTAAAATCGGAATAGTGGAATTCATGCCCGCGCAGCACTTCGCCTTCTGCAGCTAACAATGTTTGCTGCGCGGCCTGCGCTTCGCAGTAGCCAAATCGGGTCAGACGTTTCCCCATTTTGCTGTGGCCGGGAATGATATCCGCCATCAGCCAGGTATCGCCGTTGCTGTCCTCAAGCGAACTGCCGAGATACATCAGCCCGCCGCACTCTGCATAAATCGCGACGCCACGTTGATGTGCCTCTCGCAGTTGATTCAGCATCGAGACATTGCGAGCCAGCGCCGCAGCGTGTAGCTCTGGATATCCGCCACCTAACCAGATCATCTGACAGTCCGGTAAACAGGTGTCGTGCAACGGGCTAAAACGGACAACTTTAAGCCCCGTACGTTCCAGCAGCGTAATGTTATCCGGGTAGTAGAAGTTGAAGGCTTCGTCATCGGCAATGGCAACCGTTAGCCCTGCTCCGGCGTCTGCGGCAGGAAGCGCGGGCCATTCGCCAGCAGGAAGATTGGTTGACTGGCTTAATGTCAGAAGTGCGTCGATATCAAGGGTTTGCTCCAGCGTCGCGGCAAAAGCCTGCCACGGTTGCTGATTGATAACCGACTCACGTGCGGTTACTAAACCCAGATGACGTTCGGGAAGGGCAACCCCATCCATACGGGGTACGTAGCCCAAGACGGGTACATCGCAGTAACGTTCGATTGCGACTTTCAGTAACTGGTAATGCGTTTCGCTGTTAACCCGATTAACAATAACCCCGGCGATGTTCAGGGTGGGATCAAAATGCTGAAAACCCATTACCGTTGCGGCGATTGAAGTGGAAACGGCTTTGCCATCAACCAGTAAGATGACCGGACAGCCTAACTGTTTAGCCATCGCGGCGGTGCTGCAGTAGTTTGGGTCGGTACCATAGCCGTCATACAGCCCCATAACACCTTCAATAACGGCGATATCCGCATGTTGCATCTGCTCGTTGAATAGAGCGTTCAGCGTGGGGACGGGAAGCATGAAGCTATCAAGATTGCGGGAAGCGGTACCGCATACCGCTGTATGCCAGCCGGTATCAAGGTAATCAGGACCCACTTTGCAAGGCTGGACGCGCAAACCGCGTTTTTTCAACAAGCTCAACAAGCCCAGCGTCACCGTGGTTTTACCACAGCCGCTTCCGGTACCTGCAAGAACAAATGCGTGAAAATTGGCCGCCATACCCTGATCCTGTTCAGGGTGGTAGGGGTGTAGAGATACCCAGTCTCTCGACTGTATGCATCTGAACCACCCACTTCCCACCGAAGTTGTTGGTAGTCACTGACAGGCAGGTCTTCTGGCTTAGCGTCATCCTCACCCGTCCTTCCCAATCTTGCGATCAGTGGTCCATACGGGGTCGTCAGCATCACAGCAGCGGGGGCTGCGGGGGATTCTCACCCCCTTCCCTACCACAAATGTGGCAAACCTGTCAGTTCAAGAGCCTGGTTAATTAAGCTCTCTGTTATGAGGTAAATTCACGACCTCATGACAATAATTCAATTTAATATCTTTCCGAGTTCATTCAGCCAATTTTCTGGCCTTAACCCACTTATTCACACGTTCACTTTTTGAATGAAAGTATCAGCTAAGAATAAAGAAAGTCATTCACACAGACACTGTATCTCATCACAAAAATAAAAACTGGTGCAGTTTATCCCTCTAATACCATTATTTTGTTGCGCTATGACAATTTATTGACTGCTGTTGTCACATTTCATTTTATAATGACTAACATAGCGCCCGATATCAAAAATCGGCAATAGCAAAATATTGCTATTTAAGCGGATTCACCGCGTGAAATGACATTTATTTGCTGACGAAATGCCTGCGGCGTAACCTGATAGGTCTGGCGGAAAACTTTGCAAAAATAACTTGTTTGCGAAAAGCCTAAATTACGCGCAATGCTGGCTATACTCCAGTCACTGTGACAAAGCAGCTCTTTGGCACTGGCCATTCTTTGCTGGTTTACCCATGCGTTAAAACCAATACCCTGATATTTTTTGAACAATTTGCTGAAATAGTACGGGCTAAGGAAAACATGAGAGGCAACATCCTCCAGACGCAGATCGTCTGATAAATGTGCATCAATATAGCGCAGGGCTTTTTTCATTTTACTGTCATGAGGGTTGGTACTACGGTTAGCGCGTACCGGCTCTGACTGCTGCGGGTTATCTTTGATAACAACAAAATTAAGTTGTTTCTTAAGGCAATTTTCGACGATGAGCTTGAGTAAATCCGCTGAAGCAATGACTCGAGAATAGTCCATTTCAGGTACATTACGGAACTCGTTGACCAGTTCGGGATCGGCTTGCCAGCGGTCATCGACGTTCAGAATATCAACGAGGCCTACATCGTTACTTAAGCGTACTTGTCCACAAAGCACGAACCCTACCAGGTGTCCCGCGATGACCAGCGGAATTGAGAAATCGGTAAGCCCGGCATGGCAGCGATAAATGCAGGGTTGATCGGATTTAGAGGCTTCCAACCCTCCACAGCGGTCGCTCATACGACAACGCGTACTATGCTGAGGATGCTGGCGCATCAACTGGCAAAAAGGAGTGAAATTAAAAAGCTCAGAAATTTCATCACCGTGAATATTGACAACCACAACAGCCAGACTGGTGGCCTGTGCAAAATCCTGTGCGATTTTATTAATGAGTTCTGAGTTCAGGGCACTCGCAGAAATCATGATAAAACCTCTCAGTTAATTTATTGTTATAAATAAAACATATTATTCACACATTCATTTTCATCTCGCGATCCAGCGCTCTGATGAAAGTCAGCATTGAACATAACAAAAGTCTCCCATTGTTGGGAGACTTTTTAAGCCGTTCAGGAAACCGGATCACGAAAACAGTTTTTACCTTTCAATAATAAACATCTTTCGTGAAGCTAGCTCTCGTTTTCCTCCAACTTACACGAATTACACGGTAAATTTTTGCCAATAAAATAACGATAAATTGCTGCGCCCGCACAGGCGCCGATGATGGGTGCCACAATCGGCACGATGAAATAAGGGATATCACGCCCACCTGTCATCGCAACATCACCCCACCCAGCCATCCAGGCAAACAATTTAGGACCAAAATCACGTGCCGGGTTCATCGCAAAACCGGTAAGTGGACCGGTTGATGCGCCGATAACAGCAACCAGAATACCAATCAGCAGTGGTGCTAACGGGCCTTTGGGAACACCGTTACCGTCATCCGTTAGCGCCATAATCATCCCCATCAGAATGGAGGTAATCACCACTTCGACCAGTGCGGCCTGCCAGACACTCAGTGCGGCGGCAGGATACGTACTAAAAATGCTGGCAAGTTGCAGGCTTTCCAGACTACCGCGTACCATTTGATGGGCTGATTCATACTCAATAAATAAGCTGCCGTACAACAAATAGGCCAGCATAGCGCCACCAAAGGCCCCCGCGATCTGAGCGACAGAATAAGGTAGTACCTTACGACCCGGAAAACAGGCAAACAACCAAAGTGCGATGGTAATAGCGGGATTGAGATGGGCCCCAGAAATCCCGGCTGTCAGGTAAACTGCAAGCGAGATCCCCAAACCCCATATGATGCAGATCTCCCACAATCCCAAACTGGCACCCGCGACCTTCAGGGCGCTCAGGCACCCAATACCAAAAAACAAAAATAGTCCGGTACCCAAAAACTCAGCAATACATTGCGCTCTTAGTGAATCGTTCATTGTGACACCTTCTAAGCAGAGTTCGTGTCTTTACCAGCGGACTCCTTGCTGGCAGGAAGATTACTTCAAGGCTTACTATAAAAATCTGTATCGGCAAATTGTTGGCAATCTGCAAGCGACATGCCCTTAAAAATCGTGTTGTGATAGCAAATTCTTGCTATCACCTTTATTAAAGCAGGCGGTAAAACGAGGATTTACCCTATTAAAAGTACATTTTCAAAATAATAAAATATTGCGAACAGCAGAATTCCATTTTCAAACGATCATCACAATTTCATTTTTCTCGCATAGCAAATGATATTTAAACTGTCACTCGAAAAAGTGTAAATATGGAATTAACATAACCAAATAGTCACATTACAATAAATATAAATAATCAACAAAAACAAATTGTTATGATGGTATATGGCAATTTTATCTCACCATAACCCCACTATTTTTTCACTCTTACTTTCAACTCAGCCATTCTTTTTCCTCGCTTCTTTTTATAGTCATAAAAATCGGGACAACCCAGGCGAGGTCTTTATGCAACAAGAAGCGTTAGGAATGGTAGAAACCAAAGGCTTAACTGCAGCCATAGAGGCCGCAGATGCAATGGTGAAGTCAGCCAATGTAATGCTGGTCGGCTACGAAAAAATTGGTTCGGGACTGGTAACAGTCATTGTCCGTGGCGATGTCGGCGCAGTCAAAGCAGCAACAGATGCAGGTGCCGCCGCAGCCCGTAATGTGGGAGAAGTGAAAGCCGTACACGTCATCCCACGCCCGCATACCGATGTAGAAAAAATCTTACCGAAGGGAATTAGCTAATGAGCAGCAATGAGCTGGTTGAACAGATCATGGCGCAGGTGATTGCTCGCGTGGCAACGCCGGAACAGCAGGCTATCCCTGAAAATAATCCTCCAACACGAGAAACGGCTATGGCAGAGAAAAGCTGCAGTTTAACGGAGTTTGTCGGTACCGCGATTGGCGACACCGTCGGTCTGGTAATCGCCAACGTAGACAGCGCCCTACTGGACGCGATGAAACTTGAAAAACGGTATCGCTCCATTGGCATCCTTGGCGCCCGTACTGGCGCAGGCCCGCACATCATGGCCGCCGATGAAGCGGTAAAAGCCACCAATACTGAAGTCGTCAGTATTGAGTTACCACGTGATACCAAAGGCGGCGCAGGTCATGGCTCGCTGATTATTCTTGGTGGCAACGATGTTTCCGACGTGAAACGCGGCATTGAAGTCGCACTGAAAGAACTGGATCGCACCTTTGGCGATGTTTATGCCAACGAAGCCGGTCACATCGAAATGCAGTACACCGCACGCGCCAGCTACGCGCTGGAAAAAGCCTTTGGCGCACCGATTGGCCGTGCCTGTGGCGTTATCGTCGGCGCGCCAGCATCCGTTGGTGTCCTGATGGCCGATACGGCCCTGAAATCCGCCAACGTGGAAGTTGTGGCCTACAGCTCCCCTGCCCATGGCACCAGCTTCAGTAACGAAGCCATTCTGGTTATTTCGGGTGACTCTGGCGCTGTTCGTCAGGCCGTTATCTCCGCCCGTGAAATCGGTAAAACCGTACTCGGGACCCTCGGCTCAGAGCCGAAAAACGATCGTCCGTCCTACATCTGATATCAGTGAGGCTGATTCATGAGATCGAAAAGATTTGAAGCACTGGCGAAGCGCCCTGTGAATCAGGATGGTTTCGTTAAGGAGTGGATCGAAGAAGGCTTCATTGCGATGGAAAGCCCGAACGACCCCAAACCGTCGATTAAAATCGTCAACGGTACAGTCACTGAACTGGACGGTAAATCCGCCAGTGAATTTGACTTAATCGACCATTTCATTGCCCGCTATGGCATTAACCTGGCGCGCGCTGAAGAGGTCATGGCGATGGACTCGGTCAAACTGGCCAATATGCTTTGCGACCCTAACGTGAAGCGCAAAGACATTGTGCCGCTGACCACCGCAATGACGCCGGCAAAAATTGTCGAAGTGGTGTCCCATATGAACGTCGTTGAGATGATGATGGCGATGCAGAAAATGCGTGCTCGTCGTACACCATCTCAACAAGCGCACGTCACTAACGTCAAAGATAACCCGGTGCAGATTGCCGCTGATGCCGCTGAAGGCGCATGGCGCGGGTTTGACGAACAGGAAACAACCGTTGCCGTTGCACGTTATGCGCCATTTAACGCCATTGCGCTGTTAGTCGGCTCACAGGTTGGACGCCCGGGCGTATTAACCCAGTGCTCGCTGGAAGAAGCTACCGAACTTAAACTCGGCATGCTAGGCCACACCTGCTACGCGGAAACCATCTCCGTCTATGGTACTGAACCCGTCTTTACCGACGGCGATGACACGCCATGGTCGAAAGGCTTCCTCGCCTCGTCCTATGCTTCCCGTGGTCTGAAAATGCGCTTTACCTCCGGCTCTGGCTCAGAAGTTCAAATGGGTTACGCCGAAGGCAAATCAATGCTTTATCTGGAAGCCCGCTGCATTTACATCACCAAAGCTGCGGGTGTACAGGGCCTGCAAAACGGTTCAGTAAGCTGCATCGGTGTCCCTTCCGCCGTGCCGTCAGGCATTCGTGCAGTGTTGGCTGAAAACCTGATCTGTTCCTCTCTGGATCTGGAATGCGCCTCCAGCAACGACCAAACCTTTACCCACTCGGATATGCGTCGTACTGCGCGTCTGCTGATGCAGTTCCTGCCGGGTACTGACTTCATTTCTTCTGGTTATTCCGCGGTGCCGAACTACGACAACATGTTTGCGGGTTCGAACGAGGATGCTGAAGATTTTGACGACTACAACGTTCTCCAGCGTGACCTGAAAGTAGACGGTGGTCTGCGCCCGGTTCGCGAAGAAGATGTTATCGCCATTCGTAACAAAGCGGCACGTGCGCTGCAGGCCGTCTTTGCCGGGATGGGATTACCACCAATCACTGATGAAGAAGTGGAAGCTGCGACCTACGCCCACGGTTCGAAAGATATGCCGGAACGTAACATCGTTGAAGACATCAAGTTTGCACAAGAGATCATCAATAAAAACCGTAACGGTCTGGAAGTGGTGAAAGCCCTTGCTCAGGGCGGATTTACCGATGTCGCTCAGGACATGCTCAACATCCAGAAAGCCAAGTTAACCGGGGATTATCTGCATACCTCCGCCATTATCGTTGGCGACGGACAGGTGCTATCCGCTGTCAATGATGTTAACGACTACGCCGGTCCGGCAACAGGTTATCGCCTGCAGGGCGAACGCTGGGAAGAAATCAAAAACATCCCTGGCGCACTTGATCCCAACGAGCTTGGCTAAGGGGTGAAAAATGGAAATTAATGAAAAACTACTGCGCCAGATAATTGAAGATGTGTTGTCTGAAATGCAGACCAGCGACAAACCCGTCTCTTTCCGCGCATCTACAGCGGCAAGCGCACCTCAGGCTGCGGCGACACAGGGAGACAGCTTTCTGACCGAGATTGGTGAAGCCAAACAAGGCCAGCAACAGGACGAAGTAATTATTGCCGTAGGGCCGGCGTTCGGGCTCTCGCAAACCGTCAATATCGTAGGTATCCCGCATAAGAATATCTTGCGCGAAGTGATTGCCGGTATTGAAGAAGAAGGCATTAAAGCGCGCGTTATCCGCTGCTTTAAATCCTCCGATGTGGCGTTTGTCGCCGTTGAGGGGAACCGTCTGAGCGGTTCCGGGATCTCTATCGGCATCCAGTCAAAAGGTACCACGGTTATCCACCAGCAGGGGTTACCGCCGCTTTCAAACCTGGAGCTGTTCCCTCAGGCACCGCTTCTGACGCTGGAAACCTATCGTCAGATCGGTAAAAACGCCGCGCGTTATGCCAAGCGTGAATCTCCGCAACCGGTCCCTACTCTGAATGACCAGATGGCCCGTCCTAAGTACCAGGCGAAATCAGCCATTCTGCACATTAAAGAGACCAAATACGTTGTGACAGGCAAAAACCCGCAGGAACTGCGCGTGGCGCTTTGATAAAGGATACCTCCATGAATACCGACGCAATTGAATCGATGGTTCGGGATGTGTTGAGCCGGATGAACAGCCTGCAAGGCGAGTCTGCGACTCCGCCCGCGGCGAGTTCATCAGCACATACCGCGAAAGTCACGGATTACCCTCTCGCGAATAAACATCCTGAGTGGGTAAAAACTGCGACCAACAAAACGCTGGACGACTTCACGCTTGAAAATGTTCTGAGCAACAAAGTGACCGCGCAGGACATGCGCATCACCCCTGAAACACTGCGCCTGCAGGCGGAAATCGCCAAAGATGCCGGACGTGACAGGCTGGCGATGAACTTCGAGCGTGCAGCCGAGCTAACCGCTGTTCCTGACGATCGCATTCTTGAGATCTACAACGCGCTGCGCCCGTACCGCTCAACAAAAGATGAGCTGATGGCTATCGCCGACGATCTCGAAAATCGTTATCAGGCAAAAATCTGCGCAGCTTTCGTTCGTGAAGCGGCAGCGCTGTACGTTGAGCGTAAAAAACTCAAAGGCGACGACTAACTCAGGGACAGGATCATGCGATATATAGCTGGCATTGACATAGGCAACTCATCAACAGAAGTCGCTCTGGCTACTCTGGATGAGTCTGGCGTGCTGAGCATCACCGGCAGCGCGCTGGCAGAAACCACCGGAATTAAGGGCACATTACGTAATGTGTTTGGCATTCAGGAGGCCCTTACGCTGGCGGCAAAAAACGCCGGTATCAATGTCAGCGATATTTCGCTCATCCGTATTAACGAAGCCACCCCGGTCATTGGCGACGTGGCGATGGAAACAATAACCGAAACCATCATCACTGAATCCACCATGATCGGCCATAACCCTAAAACACCGGGCGGCGTCGGGTTAGGCGTGGGCGTCACTATTACGCCGGAAGACCTTCTCAGTCGCCCGGCGGATACGCCCTATATTTTGGTGGTGTCATCGGCATTTGATTTCGCCGATGTCGCTACGATGATTAATGCCTCCGTCCGTGCCGGATACCAGTTGACTGGCGTTATTTTGCAGCAGGACGACGGTGTGTTGGTCAGTAATCGTCTGACTCATCCCCTGCCCATCGTCGATGAAGTCCTTCATATCGACCGTATCCCGTTGGGGATGCTGGCTGCCATTGAGGTCGCTGTACCAGGAAAGGTCATTGAAACCCTTTCTAACCCCTACGGCATTGCAACTGTCTTTGGCCTCAATGCCGATGAGACTAAAAACATTGTTCCGATGGCACGGGCGCTGATCGGCAACCGTTCAGCCGTGGTGGTGAAAACGCCGTCAGGTGATGTGAAAGCGCGAGCGATTCCTGCCGGAAATCTGGAGCTACAGTCTCAGGGTCGTACCGTACGGGTCGACGTTGCCGCGGGCGCCGAAGCGATTATGAAAGCGGTTGGTGAATGCCCAAAACTGGATAACGTGACCGGAGAAGCTGGCACCAATATTGGCGGCATGCTGGAGCATGTGCGCCAGACGATGGCTGAATTAACCAACAAACCCAGTCATGAAATTTTTATTCAGGATCTGCTGGCGGTCGATACCTCGGTTCCCGTCAGTGTGACGGGTGGACTTGCCGGTGAGTTCTCGCTGGAGCAGGCTGTCGGCATAGCCTCCATGGTGAAATCAGACCGCCTGCAAATGGCGATGATTGCCCAGGAGATCACGCAAAAGTTCAACATTGACGTCCAGGTTGGCGGGGCCGAAGCCGAAGCTGCCATTCTGGGAGCCTTAACAACTCCGGGCACAACACGACCACTGGCTATTCTGGATCTCGGCGCGGGTTCAACCGACGCTTCTATCATCAATCCTAAGGGCGAAATTATTGCCACGCACCTGGCAGGCGCAGGCGATATGGTCACGATGATCATTGCCCGTGAACTGGGTCTGGATGACCGTTATCTCGCTGAAGAGATTAAAAAGTATCCGTTGGCGAAAGTTGAGAGCTTGTTCCACCTTCGCCACGAAGACGGCAGCGTTCAGTTCTTCCCTACGCCACTCCCACCAACGGTTTTTGCGCGCGTGTGCGTAGTGAAATCCGATGAACTGGTGCCACTGCCTGGTGAACTGGCGCTGGAGAAAGTACGGGCCATTCGTCGAAGCGCCAAGGAGCGCGTTTTCGTTACTAACGCACTCAGAGCGCTACGTCAGGTCAGTCCGACCGGGAACATTCGGGATATTCCCTTTGTGGTGCTGGTTGGCGGCTCATCTCTGGATTTTGAAGTTCCACAGCTGGTCACCGATGCTCTGGCGCATTATCGACTGGTTGCCGGGCGCGGCAACATTCGTGGTACCGAAGGTCCGCGCAATGCGGTTGCGACAGGACTGATTCTCTCCTGGCATAAGGCATTCGCTCATGGAAAGTAATCTCACCACCCCAGCCATCGTTATCTTCACCAGTGCTGACTGTGCTGACGTCTGGAATGACGTACTGCTGGGTATTGAAGAAGAAGGGATCCCCTTTGTGATTCAGGAGAGTAGCTCAACTGACGTTATCCACAACGCATGGTTGGCCGCCTGCCAGTCTCCATTGCTGGTCGGTATTGGCTGTAGCCGCGAAAAACTGGTCGTGCACTACAAAAACTTACCCACATCAGCACCACTTTTTACGCTGACGTATCAACAAAATAGCCACGATCGCCGCAGCATTGGTAACAACGCTGCGCGGCTGGTTAAAGGCATTCCGTTCCGGGAATGCCACTCATAACCCACAGGAGAAAAGCAGTATGAATAACGCACTGGGACTGGTTGAAACAAAAGGGCTTGTCGGCGCTATTGAAGCCGCTGATGCCATGGTGAAATCCGCAAACGTGCAGTTGGTTGGTTACGAAAAAATCGGCTCTGGCCTTATCACCGTTATGGTTCGCGGTGATGTCGGCGCGGTGAAAGCAGCCGTAGATGCTGGAAGCGCAGCCGCAAGCGCCGTTGGTGAGGTGAAATCCTGCCACGTTATCCCGCGTCCGCACAGCGACGTTGAAGCCATTTTACCTAAATCCGCATAAGTCGTTGCAACCAAGGAGCACAGCGTGAAGCAATCACTGGGATTACTTGAAGTTAG
Organism: Citrobacter sp. Cpo126; assembly: GCF_030332445.1. NCBI lineage: Bacteria > Pseudomonadati > Pseudomonadota > Gammaproteobacteria > Enterobacterales > Enterobacteriaceae > Citrobacter > Citrobacter sp. Cpo126. Next base: position 35,871 of record NZ_JAOWHT010000041.1, on the reverse strand, counting down.
TGGTCTGGCATTAGCCATCAGTTGCGCGGACGTCATGGCGAAAGCCGCCTCCATCACGCTGGTGGGCCTCGAAAAAACCAACGGCTCAGGCTGGACGGTGATCAAGATAATCGGGGATGTGGCCTCCGTCCAGGCGGCCATTTCCACCGGTGTCAGTTTCGCTGACCAGCGAGATGGACTGGTGGCTCACAAAGTCATTTCCAGACCCGGGGATGGGATCCTGTCGCATAGCGTTGTCCTGGAGCCTGAGCCAACGCCCGAACCCATACCAGCCGTAGCGCATGAAGAGATATTTGTAGACCATGATGTACCCGAAGCACCGCAAGATGCAGAGTTGATTTGCTGCAATTTGTGTCTTGATCCTGCCTGCCCTCGCCAAAAAGGCGAGCCGCGCACGCTTTGTCTTCACTCTGGCAAACGAGGTGAAGCGTAATGGATAAACAGCAACTGGAGACCACTGTCGCTAAGGTTCTGGACGAAATGCGCGAGCGCCCGATTCCGCTGGGGATCTCTAATCGTCATATTCATCTGTGCGCTGAAGATTACGGTCGCTTGTTTCCCAATCACCCCATTAGTGAGAAAAAAGGGCTGCTGCAGCCAGGACAATATGCAGCAGAGCAGACTGTCACGCTGGTGGGGCCAAAAGGTCAGTTAAAAAATGTGCGTTTACTCGGCCCGCTGCGCAGTACCAGCCAGGTCGAAATTTCTCGTACCGACGCCCGCACGTTGGGGATTGCTGCTCCGCTGCGGATGTCGGGCAATATTCAGGGCACACCCGGTGTTCGTCTCGTCAGCCCATTTGCTGAACTGGACTTAGCATCTGGGGTGATCGTCGCCCAACGGCATATCCATATGTCGCCGCTTGATGCTCTGATTCTGCGGGTTTCCCATGGTGATAAAGTCTCGGTCGCCATTAATGGCGATGAACGTCGACTGATTTTCGATAACGTCGCCGTACGCGTTTCGCCGGATATGCGCCTCGAAATGCATATCGATACAGACGAAGCCAATGCTGCAGGCGCTGATAATCCCCAGGCATTCGCCACACTGGTGACCTCACGATGAACAACGAACTGCTGCAACGCATTATCGAGGAGGTTGTTTCCCGATTAAAAAAACGCGCGGAAAGCACGCTCACTCTTAGCGTCGCGCAGTTACGGGAAATCGATTCACGGACAGTATGCTGCCAGTACTCGTCGCTCCATCTCCAGCAAGTGGATCTGCCATTACTGGAACAAATTGCCGAAGGCTGCCCAGCCAACATGTCGGTGGGAAAGATTCACGACGCGCTGGCATGCGGAGTCCGCGTGAAAATTTCACTACAACACCGATTGTTACCCGCAATCCCCGTGAAAAAACTCGCACGTCTGCCGCTGGAGTTCAATGACGAACGGGGACGAATCATCTTTTTGCATCCTGAGAAGCTTCTCAGCTATGCCGACGTCGCCCAATTAAGGGATGGCGTACTGGTGTTGCGCCGTCGGTGTGTTGTGACGGCTCTGGCTCAGGAAGCTGTCAGTCTGCGAAATGTCCAACTAATTAAGCAGGAGTGAGCTATGCATCTGGCCCGGGTTACAGGCGTTGTGGTTTCCACGCAAAAATCCCCATCACTGGTGGGAAAAAAACTGTTGCTGGTACGTCGGGTAAGTGCTGACGGAGAGCTTCCTGCATCCCCTGTGAGTGGAGATGAAGTCGCTGTTGATTCTGTCGGCGCAGGGACCGGCGAACTGGTATTACTCAGCAGCGGATCCAGCGCCAGACACGTTTTTTCTGGCCCTAATGAGGCCATCGATCTGGCTATCGTCGGCATTGTCGACACGCTTTCTCGTTAGGAGGAACTATGGCGATTTATACCCGCACTGGTGATGCCGGAACAACAGCCCTCTTTACCGGACAGCGCGTGAGCAAAACGCATCCACGCGTGGAAGCCTACGGTACGCTGGACGAACTGAATGCGGCGCTAAGTCTGTGCGTTTGTGCAGCGAAAACCCCGCAGCACCGGCAGTTACTTGAAAATATCCAGCTGCAGCTTTTTTGGTTCAGCGCCGAACTGGCAAGCGAAAGCGAAGAACCAACGCCAGAGCAGCGCTACATCAGCTCAGAAGAAATTGCGGCACTGGAAGCTGCCATCGATACCGCAATGGGAAGAGTACCGCCCCTGCGCAGCTTTATTCTACCTGGCCGCAGCGAAGCCGCCAGCCGACTGCACTTTGCCCGTACGCTGGCACGCCGCGCAGAGAGACGACTGGTCGAGCTCTCCACCGATATATCCGTCAGACACGTGCTGATGCGTTATATCAATCGCCTGTCCGACTGCTTATATGCGCTTGCACGAGCAGAAGATCATGACGCCCATCAAAACGACATCATTCAGAAAGTGGCTGAGCGCTATCTCGCTGCCGTTCAAGCACCAGCCATAAAGGAGCCGACTATGTCTCTGTCTTTTCAGGAGCTCCACCAACTCACTCGCGCTGCGGTGACGAGAGCAGAAGAACTTCAGGTTCCGGTCGTCATTAGCATTGTTGATGCCAACGGAACCCAAATGGTGGCCTGGCGCATGCCTGACGCTTTACTCGTGAGTAGCGAACTGGCACCCAAAAAAGCCTGGACTGCCGTGGCGATGAAAACCGCCACACATGAGCTGACATCGGCAGTGCAACCCGGCGCTGCGCTTTACGGTCTGGAAAGCCATATGCAGGGAAAAGTCGTCACCTTCGGTGGCGGATACGCATTATGGCGTGAGGGTTTACTCCTCGGGGGTCTTGGCATCAGCGGAGGAAGCGTTGAACAGGATATGGACATTGCAGAAACGGCCATTGCGGCGATTAACGTGAGAACACATCAATGAATACTTCAGAACTTGAAACCCTTATTCGTAACATTTTGAGTGAGCAACTCGCCCCGGCAAAAGCAGAAGTTCAGGGTAACGGTATTTTTCCGTCCGTTGGCGAAGCTATCGATGCAGCGCATCAGGCTTTTCTGCGTTACCAGCAATGTCCATTGAAAACCCGCAGCGCCATCATAAACGCCCTACGCGAGGAACTGACGCCTCATCTTGCTTCACTGGCCGCTGAGAGCGCAGCTGAAACAGGAATGGGCAACAAAGAGGATAAGTTCCTTAAAAATAAAGCCGCGCTGGACAACACTCCAGGAATCGAAGATCTCACTACCACGGCGTTAACCGGTGACGGCGGCATGGTGTTATTCGAGTATTCCCCATTTGGCGTGATTGGTTCTGTCGCCCCCAGTACTAACCCGACAGAGACCATTATTAACAACAGCATCAGCATGCTGGCGGCAGGGAATAGCGTTTACTTCAGTCCGCATCCGGGTGCCAAAAAGGTTTCACTCAAGCTGATTGCCATGATCGAAGATATTGCTTTCCGTTGCTGCGGAATTCGTAATCTTGTCGTTACGGTCACAGAACCCACCTTTGAGGCTACCCAGCAGATGATGGCGCACCCTAAAATCGCAGTTCTCGCGATTACCGGTGGCCCAGGCATTGTTGCTATGGGCATGAAAAGCGGGAAAAAAGTCATCGGCGCAGGCGCAGGAAATCCACCCTGCATTGTTGATGAAACGGCCGACCTGGTTAAGGCGGCAGAGGATATCATCAATGGCGCATCCTTTGATTACAACCTCCCCTGCATCGCTGAGAAGAGCCTGATTGTTGTTGATGCCGTTGCCGAACGACTGGTTCAACAGATGCAGTCTTTTGGTGCGATGCTTCTCAATAGCGAAGAGGTAGACAAACTGCGCGCTGTCTGTCTACCAGAAGGCATAGCCAATAAAAAACTGGTGGGTAAAAGCCCGGCAACCTTACTGGAAGCAGCAGGAATACCGGTTCCGGCAAAAGTACCTCGATTACTGACAGGCATCGTCAAGGCTGACGACCCGTGGGTTACCAGCGAGCAATTGATGCCAATGCTCCCCGTCGTAACGGTGAGCGATTTTGACAGTGCATTAACGTTGGCCCTGAAAGTTGAAGAGGGATTGCATCACACCGCCATTATGCATTCGCAAAATGTGTCACGTTTGAACCTTGCCGCGCGCACGCTTCAGACCTCCATCTTTGTGAAAAATGGCCCCTCTTACGCCGGGATCGGCGTTGGTGGCGAAGGTTTTACAACCTTCACTATTGCGACGCCAACCGGTGAAGGAACAACATCTGCACGCACTTTCGCACGCTCTCGTCGTTGCGTGCTGACAAACGGTTTTTCTATTCGCTAATGGGGCCGTTATGAAAAGCTTTTCACTGCAAACTCGATTGTACAGCGGCCAGGGAAGTCTGGATGTGCTCAAGCGCTTCACGAATAAGCATATCTGGATTATCTGCGATGGTTTTCTCGCGCGTTCTCCCCTGATTGAAAAGCTGCGCAACGCTCTGCCAGCGGATAACCGCATCAGCATTTTCAGCGATATCACCCCCGATCCCACCATCGGCACGGTAGTTCAAGGGATTGCACAAATGCAGTCCCTGCAACCGGACGTCGTGATGGGTTTTGGTGGCGGCTCAGCACTGGATGCCGCAAAAGCCATCGTCTGGTTCAGCCGACAGTTCGGTATTGAAATTGAAACCTGTGTCGCAATTCCCACCACCAGCGGCACAGGCTCCGAGGTAACCAGTGCCTGCGTGATTAGCGATCCGGATAAAGGCATTAAATATCCATTGTTTAATAATGCGCTTTACCCGGACATGGCCATCCTTGATCCAACGTTGGTTGTCAGCGTACCACCTGCCATCACCGCGAATACCGGCATGGACGTGTTAACGCATGCGCTGGAGGCTTACGTGTCCACGAAGGCCAGCGACTTCACAGACGCACTGGCTGAAAAAGCGGCTCAAATCGTCTTCCAGTACCTGCCTGTCGCCGTCAGCAAAGGCGACTGTCTGGCAACCAGGGGGAAAATGCACAATGCATCAACGCTCGCGGGAATGGCATTTAGTCAGGCTGGACTGGGGATCAATCATGCGATTGCCCATCAGTTGGGTGGTCAGTTTCATCTGCCGCATGGACTTGCCAATGCGCTGCTGCTGACCCATGTCATTCATTTTAATGCCCGCGACCCGCGGGCTGCGAAGCGCTATACCCGTTTCGCTAAAGCCTGCCATTTATGCCCGGATAACGCGAACGATACAGCGGCATTGAATGCGCTCATTCATCATATCGAGCTACTCAAAAAACAGTGTGCGTTGCCTTCTTTTGTTGACGCGCTTAAAGACGGAAAGCAAGCCTGGTCACAACGTATCCCATTGATGGTTCAGGCCGCGCTGGCTGACGTCACGCTGCAAACCAATCCTCGTGTTGCCGATGCCAGTGCCATGCAGGAACTGCTTGAGGAATTATTATGAAGACAGCCATGACGGCAGAGTCCACGCTTTATGATGCGCAGACCATTCGCGAACGCGTTCGCGCAGCGGGTGTTGTCGGAGCCGGAGGCGCAGGCTTTCCTGCTCACGTAAAATTACAGGCGCAGGTCGATACATTTCTGGTCAATGCGGCTGAATGTGAGCCAATGCTGAAAGTTGACCAGCAGTTGATGGCCGTCCAGGCTGATCGACTTATCCGCGGCGTTCAATATGCCATGACGGCGACCGGAGCCAGTGCCGGGATTATTGCGCTCAAAGAGAAATACCAGAAGGCTATCAATGCATTAACGCCCCTTCTACCTACCGGGATCCGCTTACATATTTTGCCCGATGTCTACCCGGCTGGTGACGAGGTTCTGACCATCTGGATGGCAACAGGTCGGAGAGTTCCGCCTGCCGCGCTGCCAGTCAGCGTCGGTGTAGTGGTCAATAACGTCCAGACCGTGATCAACATCGCCAGAGCAGTTGAGCAGCAGTACCCCGTTACGCGTCGCACCCTGACCGTTAACGGTGCAGTCGCCAGTCCCATCACACTTACTGTCCCTATCGGAATGTCTTTACGTGACGTTCTGGCGCTGGCCGGTGGTGCAACCGTTGACGATCCCGGTTTTATTAACGGTGGTCCGATGATGGGCGGCCTGATTACTTCACTGGATACCCCCGTAAGCAAGACCACCGGGGGCCTGCTGGTTTTGCCTAAGTCTCATGCGTTGATTCAGCGGCGGATGCAGGATGAACGCACCGTGCTTTCTGTAGCAAAAACCGTATGCGAGCAGTGCCGTTTGTGTACGGATTTGTGCCCAAGGCATTTGATCGGCCATGAATTATCCCCGCACCTGTTGGTTCGTGCGGTTAATTATCAGCAGGCGGCCACACCGCAACTGCTGCTCACGGCCCTGACCTGTTCAGAATGCAACGTGTGTGAAAGCGTAGCCTGCCCGGTTGGGATTTCACCGATGCGCATCAACCGTATGCTGAAACGCGAGCTGCGGGCGCTCAACCATCGTTATGAAGGGCCGCTAAATCCTGAGGATGAAATGGCGAAATACCGGTTGATCCCGGTTAAGCGCCTTATTACCAAACTGGGTCTTAGCGACTGGTATCACGATGCGCCACTGGCTGAGACTGATTATTCCACAGATAAAACGACGCTGTTGTTACGCCAGCATATTGGTGCCAGCGCCATCCCATGTGTAGAACAAGACGAACGCGTTGTTCGCGGTCAATGCGTTGCCGATGTGCCGTCCGGTGCATTAGGCGCGCCTGTTCACGCCAGCATTGACGGTATTGTCAGCGAAATCACTGAGCAATCTATCACGGTAATTAGAGGTTAATCATGTCTCAGGCTATAGGGATTTTAGAACTCACCAGCATTGCCAAAGGGATGGAAGCTGGTGATGCCATGTTAAAAAGCGCGAATGTGAATTTACTGGTCAGCAAGACCATCTGCCCGGGAAAATTTCTACTCATGCTCGGTGGTGACGTAGGTGCCGTACAACAGGCGATTGCCACTGGAACATCTCTTGCTGGCGATATGCTCGTTGACAGTCTGGTACTCCCCAACATTCATGCCAGCGTACTCCCCGCAATCAGCGGACTAAACAGCGTGGATAAGCGTCAGGCTGTTGGTATTGTCGAAACATGGAGCGTTGCTGCCTGCATCTGCGCCGCCGACCGGGCGGTTAAAGCCTCCAACGTCACGCTGGTACGTGTCCATATGGCATTTGGTATTGGCGGCAAGTGCTACATGGTCGTTGCTGGCGATGTATCCGATGTGAATAACGCAGTGACGGTTGCCAGTGAAAGTGCGGGTGAAAAAGGCCTGCTGGTTTACCGCTCGGTCATACCTCGCCCGCATGAAAGCATGTGGCGACAAATGGTGGAGGGATAATGGAAAGACAACCCACCACGGATCGAATGATTCAGGAATATGTACCAGGCAAACAGGTCACGCTGGCGCATCTTATTGCTAATCCAGGTAAAGATTTGTTCAAGAAGCTGGGATTACCAGATGCGGTTTCCGCAATCGGTATTCTGACCATTACCCCCAGCGAAGCCTCAATCATCGCCTGTGATATCGCCACGAAATCCGGGGCGGTAGAGATTGGTTTTCTCGACCGGTTTACCGGCGCGGTGGTACTGACGGGTGATGTTTCCGCCGTTGAGTACGCGCTGAAACAGGTAACCCGAACGCTCGGCGAAATGATGCGTTTTACCGCGTGTCCCATCACCCGGACGTAATCTCATGAAACGTATCATGCTAATTGGCCCCAGCCAGTGCGGTAAAACGTCGCTCACGCAGTGCATGCGGGGAGAGGCGCTTCACTATCAGAAGACCCAGGCCATAGTCTGGTCTCCTACGACAATAGACACACCGGGTGAATATCTTGAGAACCGCTGCCTGTACAGCGCGCTGCTGGCCAGCGCCTGTGAAGCAGACATTATTGCGCTGGTACTCAATGCTGACGCGCCGTGGTCACCATTTTCTCCCGGTTTTACCGGACCAATGAACCGACCCGTTATTGGCCTCGTTACCAAAGCCGATTTAGCCAATCCGCAGCGTCTTTCTCTTGTGGAGAGTTGGTTAGTTCAGGCTGGTGCGCAAAAAGTATTTGTCACCAGCGCGCTGGAGAATACTGGGGTCGATGAGATGTTCATTTTTCTGAATGCAAAGGAACCTTCATGTCTCACAAAATAATGGCCATTAATGCAGGTAGTTCCTCGCTTAAATTTCAACTACTGGCGATGCCGCAGGGTGAAATGATCTGTCAGGGGTTGATTGAACGTATCGGTTTGTCTGATGCGCAGGTCACCCTAAAAACGCCAGCGCAGAAATGGCAGGAGACTTTGCCCGTAGCCGATCACCGTGAAGCCGTAACGTTGCTCCTGGAAAAACTGCTCAACCACCACATTATCAACAGTCTGGAAGAGATCGACGGCGTGGGTCATCGCGTCGCGCACGGCGGAGAATCTTTTAAAGACTCCGCGCTGGTAACTGATGAAACGCTGGCAGAAATCGAGCGACTCGCGGAACTGGCCCCTCTGCATAACCCGGTAAATGCGTTGGGGATCGCGGTATTCCGCCAGCTATTGCCCAAAACACCAGCCGTTGCGGTGTTCGACACCGCCTTTCATCAAACGCTTGATGAGCCTTCTTTCATCTATCCCCTGCCCTGGCGTTACTATGCAGAGTTGGGTATTCGTCGCTATGGTTTTCATGGTACCAGCCACAAATACGTTAGCTCACAGCTTGCTGAAAAACTGGGTGTACCACTCAGCGCCCTGCGCGTTGTTTGTTGTCATCTGGGCAACGGCAGCAGCATCTGCGCCATCAAAGGCGGACAATCGGTGAATACGTCAATGGGCTTTACGCCGCAGTCTGGCGTGATGATGGGCACGCGAAGTGGCGATATCGATCCGTCCATTTTACCGTGGATTGCCCTGCGAGAAGGCAAAACACCGCAGCAGCTCAACCAATTGCTCAACAATGAGTCCGGATTGCTCGGTGTTTCTGGCATCTCCCCTGACTACCGCGACGTTGAACATGCCGCAGATACGGGCAATCACCAGGCTGCGCTGGCGTTGACGCTTTTTGCTGAGCGCATTCGTGCCACCATTGGTAGCTATATTATGCAGATGGGCGGTCTGGATGCCCTGGTGTTTACCGGTGGTATTGGCGAAAACTCCGCACGGGCGCGCGCTGCGATTTGTCGTAATCTGAATTTTCTGGGGCTGGCCGTTGATGAGGAAAAAAATCAGCGTAATGCCACCTTCATTCAGACGGAAAATGCGATGGTCAAAGTGGCGGTGATTAATACCAATGAAGAGCTGATGATTGCGCAAGACGTTATGCGTTTAGCGATATCTGAAACTGTGACATTGGGCATTCCTGCATAATACTGCCGCACCGCAAATTGCGGCAAATCATGGTAATAGCGAGATCGCCATGACACTATGCGCCGAGGATTGCTGATCACATAGGTGAAGACGTGGCTGTTGCGCAATGTCCCGCATCGTGCGGAGAACTTATCCAGGGCTGGATTCTGGGCAGTGAGAAATTGGTCTCCTGCCCGGTTGAATGGTATAGCACCGTTGAGGTCACTTCAGGTTCACCGCTGACAGATGAACGTCCACTTTCGCGGGCGATGGTTGAGAGGTTATTGCTGCACTGGCAATACCCGGCACAAATGAGTCAGGATATTCGAATTGATGTCCAGTCAACCATTCCTGTCGCTAAAGGGATGGCCAGCAGCACAGCGGATATCGCCGCCACGGCAATCGCCACAGCGCAGTATCTGGGGCATCAGCTAGACGAATCTACTCTGGCGCAGCTTTGCGTTTCGCTGGAACCTACCGACAGCACCGTTTTCCGCCAGCTTACGCTGTTCGATCACAACGACGCCTCCACGCAAATTGCCTGTGAAGCCCAGCCTCAACTCGATCTGCTGGTTCTCGAAAGTCCGGAAACCTTGCTTACTGCTGATTATCACCGTACTCCACGCCAGTCAGGGTTACTGGCAGGCGCTCCAGCGCTGAAACGCGCATGGGAAAAGGTACAGGAAGCCTGTATCAGTCAAAATCCTTATCGGATGGGTGAAGCCGCCACGCTGAGCGCGATCGCCAGCCAGTTGCTGTTACCTAAACCAAATTTTGATTCACTTTTAGCGCTGGTAGAAGAATGTGATTTATACGGTGTCAACGTTGCGCACAGTGGCAGCGTAGTCGGTCTGATGCTCGACAGAAAGCGTCATGATGTGGACTACATTAAATGGATGCTGAAGCAGAAAAAATTGACGGAACACTGGCCGGAACAGCATTTGTTGCGGATGGTAACTGGCGGGGTCGAACTGCAATAAGGGCCGCCGCTAAGCAGCGACCCGGACAAGCATAAAATCGTTACTCGGCTTTCGCTTCGCCGTTTTTCACTTCGCCCATCGCTTTCAGCTTTTTAGAGATGTCGCGGCGCTCTTTAGAGATCTCAGCGTTTTTGATGATGTAATCATCAACACGATCTTCATAATCGCTTTTCATGCTGGCGATAATGCCCTGAATCGCTTCCACGCTCATTCCAGGCTTGATGTAGTCGCTCAGGTTGTCCAGCAGCAGAACACGTTTCTGGTTGTCACGGATCTTTTTCTCAACGTCCTGGATTTCACGTTGCAGTTTGTTTTTACGACGGAACAGACGAACAAATTCCAGCACGTCCTGGAAAGAAGGCTTGGTAGTTTCCATTTTTACACCCCTGATAATGTGAGATTCGGATTCGTTAAAACAACGGCTAAAGTGGGTCAACATTACTTTCATGCCCGCCATACTTCAAGTTGCATCTGCATCGACCATGCATGGTTGAAACCTGAATTATCGAGGGTAAAGCCATTGCAGTTACCAATGGTTTTAGCCTTTTTCAGTATCATACCTCTAATCGTTGCTGAATCGAAGCAGCAGTAGAACCAATCCCCTCATCTGCTCTTTATTTGCGCAGCGCGCGACAGATCAAATGAGAGAGCAACTCCAGCTGTCGCGCCATTTCCATATTTAGCCAAACGTAGCCGTGAATGGGCGTTTCAGCGACATTATCGCCCTTATGCTCAGCAATAAGCTGACGTAACTCCACCACGGTGTCATTGAGTTTTTCCGTATTGGCAAGCACCGGTTGTGGATTACCTTCATACAATGCGTGGGTTATCGTCAGTAGCGCCTGTTGTGTCCTGAGCTGTGTTTCACGCAAAGTATGCGCATTCAACATAACAAAGTGGCTGGTACGGCTGGCCCATAGCGCATTGATTTGCAGCTCAAGCATGCAGACCAGGTTGCGATTAACCGTCTGAATAGCTTCAAAGATGGATTTTTGAATGCGGGTTTCTTTGCTGGCAGGAACGATGAGCCCACGCATTTTGACAACATCGCTTAAAAGCTGTTGTAAATGCTTCTCCAGTCGCGGTTGCTCCAGCAGGTTGGGAGATAGCGCAGCCTGATACACCCGATTGTACCCCGTTACGCAATGCGCCAGCTGAATTCGCCAGTGTATAAATGCACGCTGCGGCCAGATACCGGTAAACAGCATTGCCAGTAATGAACCCAGAATAACATCGCCACCGCGCCATAACGCTGTGTTCATATCCCCAGCGGGGGCACCCACAACGACCGCAAGCGTTATACCAATCAGCAACGCCTGATAAGGCTTTTTACCCAGTGCCAGCCAGCCGCAGAGAAACATCGCCACCGCGCACCATATCAGCATTAGCGGAAGTGAAAAGAGCTCCAGACGAAGAGCCACCAGCCCAAGTACCGAACCCAGAATTGTCCCGCCAATACGCTCAAACGCTCTGGGGACAACGTTACCCCAAAAAGAAATTGGCCCCATGATTACCACCAGCGTAATCAGAGGCCATGTACCTTCAGGAATGTTCAACAGGCGAACCAACAGAAAAGTAAAAAGAAACGCCAGCGCAATGCGAACACCATGCACCACACGATAATGACGATACAAACGAATTTCAAAAGGACTCAGTGACTTATCTGCACGCACTCATGCACTCCGTCAGGGAATTGCAAAGAACAGAATTGTACCTGTTTTTTGAGTGAAAACATCACCCTGATGACCAGGACATTCATCCTGATTTACACCAAAAACAGTTACTTCGACTGTACCGGCACGTACATTTCAATGTCCCAGTAGCCGTCCTCCATGCCATTGTTCATATAAACTTCAAAGCAAGGTTTAGCGGCTATCGCATACGTCGAATCCTGCAGCAGGCGCTCAAAGAACTGATACCACGGCGTCGCGAAGTCATGATTTTCAACGCGCGCAACGGCGATAGCATAGTCGCCCCCCGCCAGTTCGGTCTGGATCACCCCTTCGCTGTTTTCTGGGATCTCAAAACCTTCAGGCACAGACACCACGGTATCACAACGCAGTTTTTCCGCCGGAACAACGTCAGGATTGTCGTAATAAACAGCTATCCATTCCAGCGGTACGATCTGCTTACCGTCGACCCACATCATTAACTGTTCGAAACCCTGCTTTACCGTTTGTTCCCACGGTCCAACCATATGGAAACCGGCAATTATGCGTTTCTCGACCTGCTTTATCTCGTACTCCATATAACCTCCGTTATTACACTGTATTTATATACAGTGTAATTTTTAGGTATGACGGCCACAAGGAATCAGTGATTATTATGTGAGCAGATTCGCACTCTTGCCAGTCAGGCACATCAGGAAAAACTACGCCTTGTGGTGGAAATAATCGCTCAAACGCGAGAAGACGCCGCCTTCGTTGACAGACTCCAGCGTAACCAGAGGCCAGTGCGCCACCAGTTTATCCCGATCGTAGAGTTCAATTTCCCCCACACGTTGATGGGCAGCAATGGGGGCAACCAGTTCTTTCTTATCAAGAACATATTTTGCCTTGATATTAGCGACTTCGGCTTTAGGCAGGGCCATCCAGAAATCCTGCTCTGTGCCAAGGCTAATTTTTTCTTTATCTCCATACCAGATCCGTTCAATACCAACCTGCTTACCGCTACGTAAAACCTGCACGGTATCGAAGTTCTGTTGTCCCCATTGCAGCAGTTTTCGCGCCTGGTCTTCACGCCCTTTCGCACTCTCCGCCCCCATCACAACTGCAATCAGGCGGCGCTGCCCATCAACGGCAGAAGCAATCAGGTTGAATCCAGCGCCGGAGGTATGTCCTGTCTTCAGACCATCGACGTTCATGGTTTTATCCCACAACAAACCGTTACGGTTTTGCTGCGTAATTCCGTTCCAGGTAAGGCTTTTTTCACTGTACATATGGTAGAAATCCGGCTCTCCATGGATGATAGCTCTCGACAGCACGGCCAGATCGTAAGCTGAGCTATGCTGACCTGGCGCATCCAGACCATGTACCGTTTCAAAATGCGTGTCCCGCAGGTTCAGCTTTTGCACATAGTTGTTCATCATCGCGACAAACTGCGGCTGCCCTCCGGCGATGTAATCCGCCAGCGCCACACAGGCATCATTACCGGAATCAACAATTAACCCGCGACTCAGATCGCGCACAGAAACGCGATCCCCTTCTTTCAGGAACATTAAGGATGAACCGACGAATACCGGATTATCTTTCGCCCAGGCATCTCGTCCTACAGTGACAATATCTGTCGGACTAATACGCTTGCTGTCGATTGCGCGATCGACAACATAGCCGGTCATCAGCTTGGTCAGGCTGGCAGGGTTGCGCTGCTGGTGTTCATTTCCGGCTGTCAGGATTTGGCCCGTGGTGTAATCCATTAATACCCACGCCCCGGCATTAATTGCTGGAGGCTGTGGAGCGAAACTGGCGACGTCAGTCGCGTACGCGGGCGAAAAACTCATCGCAAATAGTGAAGCGGCAATAAACAAACGGCGTTTCAACAGCATGTCCTCAGGAAATGGAGAAATAGCCGTTCTTTTTACGGAAGTTCTGGCGAACAAACATGGATAAATTGCAAGAAAATGTGACATAAGGCACATTTTCTTGCTGTAAGGAAAGGATTTCAGATATCGACCGCGTCTGGCGTTACCCTTTGCGCGGTGCCGTTTCTGCGTGATGGCTACGATGACGATGATAGCCATCTATCATGCTGCGGAAAATTTGCCCCGGCGTGTCACCCAGCGTGCACAGGTAAATATGTGCACAGATGAACAGTAAGCCGACAATCGCCAACACCATATGCAGCACCAGCATCACAGGCCCTGCCCCTATCACCTGCGGGTAGAGGCATAACAACCCGCTGATGATTAGCAGCGGAACCAGCGCATACATGATGGTCAGATAAGCCAGCTGTTGTAGCGGGTTAAATTTACTCTCTGCCGTTGCGGCAAACGGGTGTGGTTCACCCTTCATGATGCCATACAGATAAAAGCGCGTTTGCAACAAGCAGCGTGATATCAACCCGTTAAACTTCACCCGGTAATGACAACCGTTGCCGCTGGTTGCGTTGATTAGCACAAAACCAACCCAGAAGGCCAACAAGGCGAAACCGCACCAGGTATGTACCTGCACCATCAATGCCACCGGTCCGAGAGAGAAGTGACCAAACAGGCCACTCAGCAAAAGCAGGATAAAAAGCAGCGCATTACCCCAGTGCCAGCGGCGGACTGCCAGAGAATAAAGGTAATCCCGGTGCTCTTCTCCGGTTGCCGTCTTGGGTGCCAGCATCCGACGTAACAGCGCGTGCATAACCAGGCCCGCAATCATCAGCACAACAACAACGCCTGCATAAATGAGCCACAGCGGCCAGTAGTCCGGCGCATAGTTAAGCTCTGCTCCCCAGATAGAATTCATGCTTTACCCTCCTGATGGATCTCTTTACGCCGATAAACACTCACCGGGCCGCTACGCGTATCCTGCTGGCGATAAACCTCTTTTTGATTTATCCAGTGCTGAATTTCCGGGTCGTCACGACGACCAAATTTCAGCGCATCCGTCGGACAAACGGAAACGCAGGCGGGCGATTGACCGCTCTCGAGTCGGGTATCTGCGCAGAAGTTACATTTGTCGGCAATTCCCGTTTGCGGATTGAGATAACGGACATGGAACGGACAAGCGGCAACGCAGTAGTCACATCCAATACAGCGAGACTTATCCACTTGCACAATGCCATTTTCGTCGCGAAATGACGCACCAGTCGGACAGACGCTGACACACGGCGCATCTTCACAATGCTGACAGGAAACGCGAACAAACTGGAAGTGGGACAGCACCTCGGGTTCATGTTCGGGTGAACGGATCTGCACCTGTAGACGGCTAAATCCCTCTGGCACATCATTCAGAACTTTGCAGGCAACCGTACATGCCTGACAGCCGATACAGCGTTTCTCGTCATGCAGCATGACATAAGGGTTTGTAGATTGATTCATGATGTTCTCCTTTCTCATGCCCGACGAAGCGTAACGCCAGCGGTGTGGACCACCGTACCGGAAACCGGACTGGTAACATGCGGAAGCAAATTACCGCAATGGATACCGTGCGTTGTCGCTGCGGTTTTGGCTCCCGCCTTGGCGCCAAATCCCATATAAACAAACAGCGTATCGGGCCGAATTCCGGCGGTGACCAGCGCTTTGCCTTTTTCCTTGCCGGTCGCATTTTCCAGCCAGATGTCATCGCCGCTTTTGATGCCTTTTTCACGTGCCGTTTGCGGGTGGATCCACACCGCGTTATCCCACATCAACTCGCTAAGCAGTGGCACGTATTGCGTCGCACCGTTGGTATGAACCGCCACTTTTCCCTGGATAAAATAGAGTTCACTGTCGCCTTTAAGCGCAAAATTGCGCGCGCGCGGAATACCGTATCCAGGCAGGAGCGTTTCCAGCTCTTCGGAATAGAGTTCGATTTTTCCTGACGGAGATTTAAAGCGCAGTTGCTCGCCATAGGTACCGTCGCTGTCAACCGCCACCGCGCCCGGATAGCGTTCCACAAACTGACGCACCGCTTCAGGTTCACGCAGCAGCAACGGAACACCCCACTCCCGATACCCTTTCTGACGCAATTCAGCAGATAGCGCATGATCGCCATTAAGCTGGTATAACTGACGCGTTTGCATATCCTGCCATGGGTAGAATTGGCCAAGGCCTAACTGCACGGCCAGCTCTTTCCAGATTTGCCAGCTCGGACGCGCATCACCAATAGGTTCTACTACCTGCTGACGCAGGGCATAGGCTGGATTCAGACCCGACATGTCTGAAACTTCTTCATCGCGCTCAAGATAAGTACATTCAGGCAAAAGGTAGTCGGCATACGCCGCGCTTTCGCTTAGGTAGACATCACAACTGACCACAAGGTCGAGCTGTTCAACGGTTTTGACCAGATCTGGTCGACAGGTTACGGTTTGGAAAGGGTTGTGTCGGGACATAATCCATCCCTTCACCGGATAAGGCGTCTGGTTTAACACAGCATCAATGATGCTTTGCACCACACCACCGCCCGCCGCGATGTACTTAAACTGCGGGGCTACCAGATCGATACGCTGCGCCGTTGGCTTGGGTAATTTGACATCGGGTTTTGCCAGCACCGGAGCGACCTTCTCTCCAGCCAGCTTATTGTAAGTTGCCGCCGCTTTTTTCTGATACAAACCGCCTTCACGCTCAATATTGCCAAGCAGCACATTGAGGGTAAAAATCATGCGCCGCATATCAATTTCTTCTTGCGAAAACGTCGCGCGATGGCCCGGACTGACGATGGCATGAGGCGCGCAGGCGGCCATTTCGCGGGTGACCCGAACAATGACATCAGCAGGCACATCCGCGAGCTGCTGCGCCCATTCCGGCGTGGTCTCTTGTACCGCTTCTGCCAGTTGCTCAAACCCCGTGGTGTAGCGCGCAACAAAGTCCGCGTCATACAGATTTTCATTGATCATGACGTGACACATGGCCATCAGCACCGGTAAGTCGCCACCCGGCTTGAGCGCATGCCATTCATCCGCCTTGCTGGAGAATACGGACAGACGGGGATCGAAGCTGACCATCTTCGCCCCCTTCTCCTGCGCGGTCATCAGCTCATGCGTATCAGCAACCTCGATCCCTTCATAGAGGTTATGGCCAAAAGAGACCATATAACGGGTATTGGCGATATCCATGGCTAAATCGCCACCCATCATAACTTTAGCGGCAATGGCTTTACCGGCAGGACACGTTGATGCGTGAGTAAAGGTATTCGGTGACCCGAAAGCCGTCGCGAGGTGAAATAAATGGCCAGACAGCGAGCCAGATTTAGACGAGAAGACGACTCCCTGGGGACCATATTGCGTTTTTATTGCCGTCATTTTTTCGGCAATTTCTTTATACGCCTGTTCCCAGCTAATCACCTGCCAGTCACCGCTCCCGCGAGGTCCTGTGCGTTTCATGGGTTTAACAATGCGATGAGGGTCGTTGACCAGGCTAACGCCGCTGCCGCCGCGAGCACAGACACGTGTCCCCTGCTGTGGCGCATTAGGGTTCCCCTGAATAAAAACCGTTTTATTATTAATCACCTGAGCCTGAATTGGGCAGCGAAAAGAACACATCTCGCACAAACTTGGCGTCAGTGATGTTTTCCCTTTGATGCTCTCCGGAGAATTTCGCGCCAGTGCCCCAGGCGGGAAACTGCCTATCGCACAGGCTGAACAGCCTATACCCACGCCTCGCAAAAAATTACGCCGACTAATACTCATATAACCTCCTGTTATTAGATATATCCAATAATTATATGGCGTTTAGATTATTTATTTTTTACATCAATCACATTTCATTACAATGCATGACAGCGAATTGACATAAATAAAAACCCATTGTTTATAAAAGATTTTTAAAGTTTCCAGAACACAGCAAAGAAAAGGAAAATAACAATAATGGTTATCAGTTAGATTATTTACAAACCCGCAACCTCAAGATATTTTATTTCCGTAATTTATTTTAACCGCGCGAAATTTATTAGTTAATTCCATTAATGTCCTGTTTATCTCAATTTTATTGCGTACACAATCCAGCTTCTATAATGCCATAGCTGATTATCTCGCTATTTTTTGGTATTCTTGAACCAGCGCTAAATTGATCCCGGACATAACTGAACAATGAATGACGGCAAGCAGCAACCTGGTTTTCTCTTCCACGATTACGAGACCTTTGGTACCCATCCGGCGCTGGACAGACCCGCGCAATTTGCGGCTATCCGCACAGATAATGATTTCAACATCATCGGTGAACCAGAAGTCTTTTATTGCAAACCCGCGGACGATTATCTGCCGCAGCCTGAGGCGGTGTTGATTACGGGTATTACACCGCAGGAAGCACGTGAAAAGGGAGAAAATGAAGCCGCTTTTGCTGCACGCATCCACGCCCTGTTCACCGTGCCGAAAACCTGCATCCTGGGTTATAACAACGTGCGCTTCGATGATGAGGTGACGCGCAACATCCTGTATCGCAATTTCTACGATCCCTATGCCTGGAGCTGGCAGAACGATAATTCGCGCTGGGATCTGCTGGATGTGATGCGCGCCTGCTATGCCCTGCGCCCTGAAGGCATTAACTGGCCGGAAAACGACGACGGCTTACCCAGCTTCCGACTGGAGCATTTGACCAAAGCCAACGGTATTGAGCATACCAATGCTCACGATGCTATGGCGGACGTATACGCTACAATCGCAATGGCGCAATTAGTGAAGTCGCGCCAGCCGCGTCTGTTTGATTATCTCTACAGCCATCGTAATAAGCACAAGCTGGCCGCGCTGATTGATGTCCCGCAAATGAAGCCGCTGGTCCATGTCTCTGGTATGTTCGGCGCATGGCGCGGCAACACCAGTTGGGTAGCGCCATTGGCGTGGCATCCGGAGAATCGTAACGCGGTTATTATGGTCGACTTAGCCGGTGATATTTCGCCGCTGCTCGAACTCGACAGTGATGCCCTGCGCGAGCGGCTTTACACGTCTAAAGCGGATCTGGGTGATAACCCGGCCGTACCGGTTAAACTGGTGCACATCAACAAATGCCCGGTACTGGCACAGGCTAATACCCTGCGTCCGGAAGATGCCGACCGTCTTGGCATTAACCGCCAGCACTGTCTGGATAATCTCAAAGTTCTGCGCGAAAATCCGCAGATACGAGACAAAGTGGTCGCGATCTTTGCAGATGCGGAACCCTTTACACCATCAGATAACGTAGATGCCCAACTTTATAACGGCTTTTTCAGCGATGCTGACCGTGCGGCGATGAAAATCGTTCTGGAAACAGAACCACGCAATTTACCGGCGCTGGATATCTCCTTTGTCGATAAGCGCATTGAAAAACTGTTGTTTAATTACCGTGCACGTAACTTCCCGGGAACGCTGGACGAAGCAGAACAGCAACGCTGGCTGGACCACCGCCGCCAGGTATTCACACCGGAGTTTTTGCAAAATTACGCCAATGAACTGCAGTTATTGAGCCAGCAGTATGCGGATAACAAAGAAAAGTTGATGCTGCTGAAATCACTCTGGCAGTATGCCGAAGAGATTGTATAAATCCCACACATAAAAAAACGGAGAACATGTCTCCGTTTTTTTTAGTTAAATGCTGTTATTACGCGACATCTTCGTCGTACTGCGGCACCGGGTTACGGAAGCTTTTGGTCACACAAGCCAGGTAAATCAGACCGATACCGGCCCAGATCAGACCCAGAACCATTGAGCTCTCTTCCAGATTCACCCACAGCGCACCAACGGTCAGCGCACCGCACATCGGCAGGAACAGATACTGGAAGTGGTCTTTCAGTGTCTTGTTACGCTTCTCACGGATCCAGAACTGGGAGATCACCGACAGGTTTACGAAGGTAAACGCCACCAGCGCACCAAAGTTAATCAGCGCCGTCGCCATCACTAGGTCGAAGTTGATTGCCAGCAGAGCAATCGCACCAACCAGAATGATGTTCATAGACGGAGTACGCCATTTCGGGTGTACATAACCGAAGAAACTTTTCGGGAACACGCCGTCACGCCCCATCACGTACATCAGACGCGCTACGCCAGCATGCGCCGCCATACCGGACGCCAGTACGGTAATGGTAGAGAAAATCAGCGCGCCAACCTGGAAGAACTTACCGGCGACGTACAGCATGATTTCCGGCTGTGAAGCGTCTGGATCTTTGAAGCGCGAGATATCCGGGAAGTACAGCTGCAACAGATAGGTGGAGACGATAAAGATCAGGCCACCAATCAGCGCAGTCAGGAAAATCGCACGCGGGATCACGCGCTCAGCGTCTTTAGTTTCTTCTGACAGGTTGCTGATACCGTCAAAACCGGTGAACGAGAAGCACAGGATCGTAGCGCCCGTGATCATCGGGATCACGTGTGCATCACCTGACCAGAATGGACGGCTGCTCGCCAATGTACCAGCACCTTCCCCTTCGAACACGCCATAAACGACCATGCCGAGGATCACTGCAATCAGCACCACCTGCAACAACACGATTACGGTGTTGAAATTCGCAACGGATTTAAGGCTGCGCAGGTTAAAGGCGGTCATAAAGGCCACCAGCGCCACCACGAATATCCATGACGGTATCGACGGCACCAGGGCTTCAAAATAAATTTTTGCCAACAGAATGTTGATCATCGGAGCGAACAGGTAGTCCAGCAGTGATGACCAACCCACCATAAAGCCAACGGTCGGGCTAATGGATTTCTGGGCGTAAGTGTAGGCAGAGCCTGCAGACGGATAGCGACGCACCAGTTTACCGTAGCTCAGTGCGGTAAAGAGGATGGCGATCAGTGCAAAGGCGTAAGCTGTCGGGACGTGACCATCGGTCATTCCTGATACGATACCGAATGTATCGAACAGCGTCATCGGCTGCATATAGGCAAGGCCCATCATGACAACCGGAACCAGCGTAAGCGTTTTACGTAATTCCACGCGAGAGGTGTTTGGAGTAGCGTTATGCGACATGGTTATCCCCCATTACGGCGAAAACCGTCGCGTAAGCAAAAAATTGCCCCATTTTTTGTTAATCCTCAGCGACAACAACTGTCGATTTTTAAGTAAGTATCTATCCGGTACGAAGCCCGGCCTCTTTTATGAATGATTGGTTTGATGCAAAAAAATAACCGACGCGTATTAAAACGTCGGTTAATGTCATTTTTTGCAAGCGGCGTATTTTGCCCTAAATTGGGGAGAAATAACAAGAGATTGAAGCGACCACAAAAGAATATTTTTTCTTAACTGATTGATTTGTCAGCAGCCGTTTTAACGTACACCCCGGCAATAGCACTATTTGCTAAAATCTCATCCCGCCACCAGGCGCTGGCAAGCCCGGCGGTCTGTTCATTCCACCCTATCCACACGGGTTCAAACAGAATTTGTCCGACCACTTTCTTCTCAATCAGCGAGCCGCTGTCCAAAAATCGCTGCGCCAGGTAGCGCGGAATATAGCCACATCCCAGACCGCTGATTTGCAGTTCCAGCTTGGTTTTGAAGTCAAAAACGGTAATGGCTTCTTGATCGTCCAGCACCTGGGAACCTGAGACGTTGGCATGCTGCGCATTGTCGCCCACCACAATGGCGCGAAAACGGCGAATGGTACGACGATTTAACGGTTCCTGTTCCTGCGCCAGCGGGTGATGCGGCGCAACCACAAACACCTGTTCCAAAACCCCGAGCCGTGCAAAGCCAAATTCGCTCGCTGCAGGGGGTTCATGCATTGCGCCAACGATAATATCCGCCCGGCCCTGAGTGAGGGCGTCCCAGGAGCCGCCCAGCACGCCATTGATAAACTTCAGGCGCGTCACGCTGTGGTGTTGATAGAAAGATTCGATGAGTGGGGCCAGCAGTGAAAAGGGAAACGTATCATCTACGCCAATAACCAGTTCATTCTCCCAGCCTTCGTGAAGTTTAATCGCCTGCTTTTCAAGTTCGCGGACGGTGTGCAGCACCTCCCGCCCCTTTTCCAGCAGCATCTGCCCGGTGCGGGTGAACTTAGCCCGGTGTCCGCTGCGATCGAGTAGCTGAATATTAAGATCGCTTTCCAGCTTATGGACGGTGTAGCTAAGCGCAGACGGCGTCTTAAACAATTTTGCCGACGCCGCCGCGAAACTGCCCTCTTTTTCTAATGCATCGAGGATGATAAGAACGTCCAGCAGTGGTTTCATACTCGCCCCCTGGCGGTATACAGCGGCACTCTGCTGGATTGTCACTCCATCGGCATCACCAGCGGGTCAGGATACTGGTACTCAAACCCAAGCTCATTACAAATACGGTTGCCATCAATGACTTTACCTTTACCGTTATCCGTACCGCCGCGAAATTCCGGCGGCTCCATCCCCAACTGGCGGGCCATCTGCGGATAGAACACGTTACGCGCCGGATGCATAGGCGCACATATATTATAGATGTGTCCCCCTTTAGGCGCTTGCAGCAGTAACGTGATGGCAGAAACTACATCGTCCAGATGCACCAGATTGACGCCATGATGTCCGTCAGGTGCCGTCTTGCCAGCGAAGAAGCGACCAGGATGTCTTCCCGGACCGACCAACCCGGCCAGACGCAAAATATCCACCGACGTTCCTGGCAAATTGTGCAACCAGTCTTCAAGTTCTTTCAGGACACGACCGCTCGCCGTAACCGGATTACGCGGCGTCCCCTCTTTCACTGTGCCTTGAACGTCACCATAGACTGACGTCGAACTGGTAAAAATAATTCGTGGGATCCGATACGCCAGCGCGCTGTCGACCAGCTCCTGCATGGCCTGCAAGTAAAATGCTTCCCCAGGACCGCTACGACGCGCAGGCAGCGTAATAACCAGCGCATCGGCGTCCATCAGTGCATCGAGATCGTCAGCCTCACAGACCAGTTCAGGTTCCAGGCGCAGCGAATAACTCTCGATACCGCTCATGCGGGCCGCTTCCACCCCATCCAATGTGGTTTTGCTGCCGGTAACCTGCCAGCCTCTCGCCGCCAGCGACATGGCTAACGGCATGCCTAACCAACCTAACCCGACAATTGCGACCTTTTTCATGCCTTCTCTCCTGACTTTTGGCCTATAACGCAAGGCTACGCCAGCCCGCGGTGGCTGACAATTCATAGTATCAATATGAAATGAATTAATGATCAAAAAAAGCCCTTGCTTTCCGTAGCTAAAGTGGTTTAGGTTAAAAGACATCAAATGAATAAACATTCATCGAGAAAATTTATGACACGCGCTCAATTCAAACACCATCATCACCATCATCCTGACTAGTCTTTCAGGCGATGTGTGCTGGGAGACGTTTAAATCTTCCAGCGGTGCATGAGCGTATGAGAAAGCCCCCGGAAGATTTCTTCCGGGGGCTTTTTTTTGTGCGTGACCCAAACTGATTCAGACAGGATAACGAGGAATAAAGAATGTTAGACAACACCCGTTTACGCATAGCTATGCAGAAATCAGGCCGCTTAAGCGATGATTCACGCGAATTACTGGCCCGTTGCGGCATTAAAATTAATCTTCACACCCAGCGCCTGATTGCGATGGCGGAGAACATGCCGATCGATATTCTGCGTGTGCGTGATGACGATATCCCGGGTCTGGTGATGGACGGTGTCGTTGACCTCGGCATCATCGGGGAAAACGTTCTGGAAGAGGAACTGCTCAACCGCCGGGCACAGGGTGAAGACCCTCGCTATTTTACCCTGCGCCGTCTGGACTTCGGCGGCTGCCGTCTCTCGCTGGCTACCCCGGTTGATGAAGCCTGGGATGGCCCGGCAGCGCTGAACGGTAAACGTATCGCGACCTCTTACCCACACCTGCTCAAACGTTATCTCGATCAGAAAGGAGTTTCGTTTAAATCTTGTCTGTTAAACGGTTCTGTAGAAGTTGCTCCCCGTGCGGGTCTGGCTGATGCGATTTGCGATCTGGTGTCCACCGGCGCAACGCTTGAAGCCAACGGTCTGCGCGAAGTAGAAGTGATCTACCGCTCTAAAGCCTGTCTGATTCAGCGCGACGGCGAAATGGCCGAAGCCAAGCAACAACTGATCGACAAACTGCTAACCCGTATCCAGGGGGTTATTCAGGCCCGTGAATCCAAATACATCATGATGCACGCGCCGAGCGATCGTCTGGACGAGGTCATCGCCCTGCTGCCCGGCGCTGAGCGCCCTACCATTCTGCCTCTGGCGGGCGACCAGCAGCGTGTTGCCATGCACATGGTCAGCAGCGAAACCCTGTTCTGGGAAACAATGGAAAAACTGAAAGCGCTCGGTGCCAGCTCAATTCTGGTGTTGCCGATTGAGAAGATGATGGAGTGATCTGATGCCTGATGGCGCTTCGCTTATCAGGCCTACAAGAATTGTCACAATCATTGATATTACGGGTCTTGTAGGCCGGATAAGGCAGCGCCGCCATCCGGCAACACCCGATGATGGAGTAACGACCATGAGCTTCAATACCCTGATTGACTGGAATAGCTATAGCCCTGAGCAGCAGCGCGAACTGCTGATGCGCCCGGCGATTTCCGCCTCTGAAAGCATCAGCCGTACGGTGGCCGAGATCCTTGAGAACGTCAAAAATAACGGCGACCGGGCGCTGCGTGAATACAGCGCAAAGTTCGATAAAACCGAGGTTGGCGCGCTGCGCGTGACCGAGGAAGAAATCCAGCAAGCCAGCAGTCGCCTGAGCGACGAACTGAAACAAGCCATGCAGGCGGCGGTGCGTAATATTGATACTTTCCACACCGCGCAGATCCTGCCACCGGTGGATATCGAGACCCAGCCAGGCGTGCGTTGCCAGCAGGTTACCCGCCCTATCGCTTCCGTGGGCCTGTATATTCCTGGAGGTTCGGCGCCGCTGTTTTCCACCGTATTAATGCTGGCGACCCCGGCGCGCATCGCCGGTTGCAAAAAAGTGGTGCTGTGCTCACCGCCGCCGATTGCAGATGAAATCCTCTACGCCGCGCAGCTGTGTGGCGTAAAAGAGGTGTTTAATGTAGGCGGCGCGCAGGCTATTGCCGCACTGGCGCTGGGCACCGAATCTATTCCTAAGGTCGATAAAATCTTCGGGCCAGGCAATGCATATGTGACCGAAGCCAAACGCCAGGTCAGCCAGCGTCTTGACGGCGCGGCCATCGACATGCCTGCTGGCCCGTCCGAAGTGCTGGTTATCGCCGACAGCGGTGCGACGCCGGACTTTGTTGCCTCTGACCTGCTTTCTCAGGCAGAACACGGCCCCGACTCGCAGGTTATTCTCCTGACGCCAGACGCTACGCTTGCCGAAGGCGTTGCCAAAGCCGTTGAACGCCAGCTCGCTGAGCTTTCCCGCGCTGAGACCGCACGTCAGGCGCTCTCCGCCAGCCGCTTAATCGTGGCGAAAGATCTGGCGCAGTGCGTTGAAATATCTAACGCCTACGGTCCGGAACACCTGATTATTCAGACCCGCAACGCGCGTGAACTGGTTGATGAGATCACCAGCGCCGGTTCGGTGTTCCTCGGGGACTGGTCGCCGGAATCCGCAGGCGACTATGCTTCTGGCACCAACCACGTTCTTCCGACCTACGGCTATACCGCGACCTGCTCAAGCCTTGGGCTGGCTGATTTCCAGAAACGGATGACCGTACAGGAATTAACCCCACAAGGTTTCTCTGCCCTGGCCTCAACCATTGAAACACTGGCCGCTGCTGAACGACTGACTGCCCACAAAAATGCCGTCACCCTGCGCGTTAACGCCCTGAAGGAGCAAGCATGAGCACTGACAACTTTCTCAGCGTCACTGATTTAGCCCGTAAGAATGTTCGCGAATTAACGCCCTATCAGTCTGCCCGTCGTCTCGGCGGTAACGGCGATGTCTGGCTCAACGCGAATGAGTACCCAACCGCCGTTGAGTTCCAGCTCACTCAGCAAACGCTGAACCGCTACCCTGAATGCCAGCCGAAAGCTGTGATTGAGAATTACGCGCAGTATGCTGGCGTCAAGCCGGAGCAGGTGCTGGTCAGCCGCGGCGCAGATGAAGGGATCGAACTGCTCGTGCGCGCTTTTTGCGAACCCGGTAAAGATGCGATTCTGTACTGCCCGCCAACTTACGGCATGTACAGCGTCAGCGCCGAAACGATTGGCGTTGAGTGCCGCACCGTTCCAACCCTTGATAGCTGGCAACTTGATTTGCAAGGCATCGCGGACAAGCTTGATGGTGTGAAAGTTGTTTACGTATGCAGCCCGAACAACCCAACCGGCCAACTGATCAAGCCACAGGATCTGCGTTCGCTGCTCAACATGACGCAGGGTAAAGCTATCGTGGTTGCCGATGAAGCGTATATCGAGTTTTGCCCGCAGGCCACACTGGCAGGCTGGCTGTCTGAGTATCCGCATCTGGTGATATTACGCACGTTGTCCAAAGCGTTTGCGCTCGCCGGTTTACGCTGCGGGTTTACGCTGGCGAATGAAGAGGTTATCAATCTGCTGTTAAAAGTGATTGCCCCTTACCCGCTCTCTACGCCGGTGGCAGATATCGCCGCCCAGGCGCTGACGCCGCAAGGGATTTCCGCCATGCGTAAACGCGTAGAGCAGATCCTGCAAGAACGTCAGTATCTGGTAGATAACCTGAAAACAATTCGCTGTGTAGAGCAGGTATTCGATTCTGAAACCAACTATGTTCTGGCGCGCTTCACCGCCTCCAGCAGCGTATTTAAATCTTTGTGGGATCAGGGCATTATCTTACGAGATCAGAATAAACAACCTTCGTTAAGCGGCTGCCTGCGAATTACTGTCGGAACCCGTGAAGAGAGCCAGCGCGTCATTGACGCCTTACGTGCGGAGCAAGTATGAGCCAGAAGTATCTTTTTATTGACCGTGATGGAACCCTGATTTCCGAACCGCCAAGTGACTTTCAGGTCGATCGCTTTGACAAACTCGCCTTCGAGCCGGAAGTTGTTCCCGTTTTGCTGAAACTGCAAAAAGCAGGTTTTAAGCTGGTTATGATCACTAACCAGGATGGACTGGGAACGCAGAGTTTCCCGCAGGCCGATTTTGACGGTCCGCATAAACTGATGATGCAAATATTCACCTCTCAGGGCGTGGCATTTGATGAAGTGCTGATTTGCCCGCACCTGCCAGCGGACGAATGCGCTTGCCGAAAGCCCAAAGTGAAGCTGGTTGAGCAGTATCTGGTTGAACAGGCCATGGACACCGAGAACAGCTACGTTATTGGCGATCGGATAACCGATATTCAGCTCGCTGAAAACATGGGCATTAGTGGATTGCGTTACCATCGCGATACCCTGAACTGGGCGATGATCGGCGAGCAGTTGACCAAACGTGACCGCTACGCACACGTTGAGCGTAATACTAAAGAAACGCAGATTGACGTCAAAGTCTGGCTGGACCGCGAAGGCCGCAGCAAAATTAATACCGGCGTTGGCTTCTTTGACCACATGCTGGATCAAATCGCCACCCACGGCGGTTTTCGCATGGAGATTGCCGTCAAGGGCGATCTGTATATAGACGATCACCACACCGTTGAAGATACCGGTCTGGCGCTGGGCGAAGCCTTAAAGCTGGCGTTAGGCGATAAACGCGGCATCAACCGTTTTGGTTTTGTGCTGCCGATGGATGAGTGTCTGGCACGTTGCGCGCTGGATATCTCCGGCCGTCCACACCTGGAGTACCGCGCGGAGTTTACCTACCAGCGCGTTGGCGATCTGAGCACGGAGATGATCGAACACTTCTTCCGTTCACTCTCCTACACTATGGGCGTCACCCTGCACCTGAAAACTAAAGGCAAAAATGACCACCACCGTGTGGAGAGCCTGTTTAAAGCCTTTGGCCGTACGCTGCGTCAGGCGATTCGTGTAGAAGGCGACACGCTGCCCTCCTCAAAAGGAGTGCTGTAATGAATGTGGTGATTCTGGACACCGGCTGCGCCAACCTGCATTCGGTAAAATCCGCCGTCGCACGCCACGGATACGATCCTGTTGTCAGCCGTGACCCGGACGTGGTGCTGCGCGCCGATAAACTATTTCTGCCAGGCGTAGGCACCGCGCAGGCGGCTATGGACCAGTTGCACGAGCGCGAACTGATTGAACTGATTAAAGCCTGCACGCAACCGGTACTGGGGATCTGTTTAGGTATGCAACTGCTGGGCCGTCGCAGCGAAGAGAGTAACGGTGTCTCCCTACTGGGCATTATTGAGCAGGACGTCCCGAAGATGACCGATTTCGGTCTGCCGCTGCCGCATATGGGCTGGAATCGCGTCTATCCGCAGGCGGGGAACCGTCTGTTCCAGGGTATTGAAGATGGCGCCTATTTCTACTTTGTACACAGCTACGCTATGCCGGTAAACCCGTGGACCATCGCCCAGTGCAATTACGGCGAACCGTTTACCGCGGCAGTACAAAAGGACAATTTCTTTGGCGTACAGTTTCACCCGGAACGTTCGGGCGCGGCTGGGGCACAGTTGCTGAAAAACTTTCTGGAGATGTAATGATTATTCCGGCATTAGATTTAATCGACGGCACGGTGGTGCGTCTTCATCAGGGCGATTACGCTAAGCAACGTGATTACGGTAACGATCCTCTCCCCCGTTTGCAGGATTATGCAGCCCAGGGGGCTGAAGTGCTGCACCTGGTAGATTTAACCGGCGCGAAAGATCCGGCGCAGCGCCAGATCCCGCTGATCAAAACGCTGGTCGCTGGCGTCAATGTTCCGGTACAGGTTGGCGGCGGCGTGCGTACGGAAGCAGACGTGGCGGCGCTTCTTGACGCAGGTGTGGCGCGCGTGGTGGTGGGTTCGACGGCGGTAAAATCTCCCGAGATAGTCAAGAGCTGGTTTGCCCATTTTGGTGCCGATGCGCTGGTACTGGCGCTGGACGTTCGTATTGACGAGCACGGGAATAAACAGGTTGCGGTCAGTGGCTGGCAGGAAGATTCAGGGGTTTCACTGGAAGAACTGGTTGAGACCTATTTACCCGTTGGCCTGAAGCACGTGCTGTGCACCGATATCTCCCGCGACGGTACGCTGGCAGGCTCAAACGTCGCGCTGTATGAAGAAGTGTGCGCCAAATACCCGCAGGTGGCATTTCAGTCATCTGGCGGCATTGGCGGAATCGAGGACGTAGCGGCCCTGCGCGGGACCGGAGTTCGCGGCGTGATCGTCGGACGCGCCCTGCTGGAAGGAAAGTTCACCGTTGAGGAGGCCATTCAATGCTGGCAAAACGCATAATTCCTTGTCTGGACGTCCGTGACGGGCAGGTGGTAAAAGGCGTCCAGTTCCGTAATCACGAGATTATTGGTGACATCGTCCCGCTGGCAAAACGCTATGCCGATGAAGGCGCAGATGAACTGGTGTTCTATGATATCACCGCGTCCAGCGATGGCCGCGTAGTGGATAAAAGCTGGGTATCACGCGTGGCGGAAGTGATCGATATTCCGTTCTGCGTAGCAGGCGGCATTAAATCCGTCGACGATGCGGCGCGCATTCTCTCCTTCGGGGCGGACAAAATCTCCATCAACTCCCCGGCGCTGGCCGAACCGGAGCTTATCACCCGTCTGGCGGACCGCTTCGGCGTGCAGTGCATCGTGGTGGGCATTGATACCTGGTATGACGCCGACACCGGCAAATATCATGTAAATCAGTATACCGGAGATGAAAGCCGTACCCGCGTCACGCACTGGGAAACACTGGACTGGGTGCAGGAGGTCCAAAAACGAGGCGCGGGCGAAATCGTCCTGAACATGATGAACCAGGACGGCGTACGTAACGGTTATGACCTGGAGCAACTGAAAAAAGTGCGTGATGTTTGCCACGTCCCGCTGATTGCCTCCGGCGGTGCGGGCACCATGGAACACTTTCTCGAAGCTTTCCGGGATGCCGACGTTGACGGCGCGCTTGCCGCCTCCGTCTTCCACAAACAAATTATCAATATTGGCGAATTAAAAGCGTACCTGGCAACACAGGGCGTGGAGATCAGGATATGTTAACGAAGCAACAATGCCGCGAACTGGACTGGGAAAAAACCGACGGACTGATGCCAGTCATCGTGCAGCATGCGGTTTCCGGTGAAGTATTGATGCTGGGGTATATGAACCCGGAGGCGCTGGATAAAACGATCGAAAGCGGCAAAGTGACCTTTTTCTCACGGACCAAGCAGCGCCTGTGGACCAAAGGAGAAACCTCCGGTCACTTCCTGAATGTGGTGAGCATTGCGCCTGACTGCGACAACGACACCCTGCTGGTGCTGGTTAACCCGATTGGCCCGACCTGCCATAAAGGCTCCTCAAGCTGCTTTGGTGACGCAAGCCACCAGTGGCTGTTCCTGTATCAGCTTGAGCAACTGCTGGCCGAACGTAAAACCGCTGACCCAGCTAGCTCCTACACCGCGAAACTGTATGCCAGCGGCACCAAACGCATCGCGCAGAAAGTGGGCGAAGAAGGCGTAGAAACCGCGCTGGCTGCGACCATTAACGACCGTTTTGAGCTGACAAATGAAGCTTCTGATCTCATGTATCATCTGCTGGTGCTGCTGCAAGACCAGGACCTCGACCTGACGACGGTGATTGAGAATTTACGTAAGCGTCATCAGTAAGTTGCAGATATGAAAAAACCGGGCACTGCCCGGTTTTTTGTTGTCAGCTTTAGACTTACTCAGCTTTGGCTTTGTAACCACGCAGAGCATTTCGCCCCAGCACCACGCCTGCACCAATCATCCCACCGAGCAGAACCGCCAGCACGAGGGTAATCGCTTTTTTCGGGCTGTCACGACGAATCGGTAACGTTGGTTTCATCACATAGCGGTAGGCGTGTAACTCAGCCCCTTCAAGCTTAAGACTTTCAATATCCAACAGCTTTTGCTTGGTCTGGAAGTAGTTATCAGACAATATCAAAGGACGTGTAGATTCGTGCTCAATCATGGACTTCAGGGCATCACTACCCAACAGGAACATACTGTCCTGCGTCACATCCTGCGTCTGCTGAATTTGCGGCTTAGTCACCCCGGCCTGCTCTGCATAACGCAGCGCTTCCTGAATTTGCTTAATTCGCAGATCTTTTTGCTCCTGCGCGACCACTTCCTGAGTTTTCAGAGAGTCTTGCAACGTGGTGGTTTGCAACTTGATATTATCAACCAGGTCAAGTTCTAGCTCTTTAGCAACCTTTTCATCTGTTTGTTGAATGTATTCGGCGAGCTGACGCTGAGCGTCTTCTGGTGAGCTACCCACATAAGAAACCGCCAACGGCAGCGGTTGACCTTTAACAGATTGTTCAATTGACAGTTTCTGTGGTTCTTCCTGATTATCAAGCGTTTCAGCCAATGCAGAGAGAGAAGTACTAAAACGACCAACCACGTTTGTCTGCAGTTCAGTAGCCTTGGGGGCGCTGACACCATACAACACATTGAGGGCGTTGTTATATGTAGCTATCTGACCAACATCCGGTTGAGTTATAATGGCTGTTGAGGTCCATTTCTCCTTAGCAACTGCCAAATAGCCCACAGCAAGCACTATGGCAATAACAATCGCGATAACGATTGTTACTTTCCCACGCCACAACTGTACCAGTAAATCAATCAGATCAATCTGTTCCGGATCGTGACTGCGCCCGGACATGTTGTTATCACTTACAGACATAGAAACCCTAAATAAGGAAAGACTTAAACTGGGATTAGTTTAGCTATAAATTGCAGCAATGCCATAGGATTAATGATAAAAAAATCAAATTGTTTCAGGTATTTTGATTTGTATTTCAAACACTACTGGAAAACGATACGTTTAAAAAAGTGGACTGATGCAGACACGTAATGGACCGTAGAGACGCGCACGCCCGCGGCCAGCATGCGCCCTATCACGTCGACAATATCAGCAATAGTTAACCGGTTGAGCTAATGGACTATATCCAGGCTCTGGAAGATGCACTGAGTATTGAAGCGAAGAAAAATATGCTACCGCTACTGCTAGGTGATGTTCTGGAAACCAGCGCGGACACTAAAGCACTGTATGAGGTAATTGGTTTTAAACCTGAAACCACGATAAAAGATAGGATGAAGAACTTTGTTGACTGGTACCGTGATTTCTACAAAGTTTGATTACTGGCCTGATTAAAATAAAAAAGGCCTTATATTAAGGCCTTTTTTATGGAGACGAGATTAATCACTACCAAACAAATCGCGGGTATATACTTTTTCTGCAACATCAGCTAATTCTGATACCATGCGGTTAGAAATAATAATGTCTGCTTCATTTTTGAACGTATTAAGATCACGCACAACTCGGGAATGGAAAAATTCATCCTCTTCCATGACCGGTTCATAGATAATAACGGGCACGCCCTTTGCCTTAATGCGCTTCATGATGCCCTGAATCGATGATGCCCGGAAATTATCGGAACCACTTTTCATGATCAAACGGTACACGCCAACTACCTTAGGCTTACGCGCAAGAATAGAATCTGCAATGAAGTCCTTACGCGTACGGTTCGCATCAACGATCGCGCCAATAATGTTATTCGGCACAGATGCATAATTCGCCAACAGCTGCTTAGTATCTTTCGGTAGACAGTAGCCGCCATAGCCGAATGACGGATTGTTGTAGTGATTACCAATCCGCGGATCCAGGCACACGCCTTCAATAATCTGCCGTGAGTTCAGACCAAGGCTTTCGGCATAGCTATCCAGTTCGTTAAAGTAAGCCACACGTAACGCCAGATAGGTGTTAGCGAACAACTTGATGGCTTCGGCTTCAGTCGAGTCGGTAAATAAGGTCGGGATATCTTTCTTCACCGCTCCTTCCTGCAGCAACCCGGCAAAGCGCTCGGCACGTTCGGAACGTTCACCAATAACGATACGAGATGGGTGCAGGTTGTCGTATAGAGCTTTACCCTCACGCAGGAATTCAGGGGAGAAGATGATATTATCTGTTCTATATTTTTGACGCATTGATTGAGTAAAACCGACAGGAACTGTCGATTTTATTATCATTAAGGCATCTGGATTTATTTCAATAACATCCTGTATGACTGACTCGACACTACTAGTATCAAAGTAATTAGTTTTAGGATCGTAGTCTGTTGGGGTTGCAATAATGACAAACTCTGCACTCTGATAAGCGTAGTATTTATCTAGTGTAGCTTCGAATTTTATATCTTTTGATTGCAGATACTGTTCAATTTCTTGATCAACTATCGGAGACATCTGATTATTTAGCATCTCGACACGTGAGGGAACAATGTCCAGAGCAATGACCTTATGATGTTGGGCGATAAGAAGACTATTTGACAGACCAACATACCCAGTACCAGAAATGGCGATTTTCATTTCATGCTCTCAGTATTATCTTAATATTTAATCATGATGCCGTACATCTTGATAAGAGGATAATGTTTTAACTTTTTTTTGAATATCATGTCAACGAAGGTTAAAACAATTAAGATTTTCTTTATCAGATTACGCCAGGAATATTAAGAAAAGATTAAGCAATCAACTTAAATCAATTGAATTTGAGATAAAAAAAAGCCCGGTCAAAAAACCGGGCTAGTGTACGTCAGAAGACTTACTCCATCCATTCGGTGTGGAACACACCTTCTTTATCGGTGCGTTTATACGTATGTGCACCAAAGTAGTCACGCTGGGCCTGGATCAGGTTAGCCGGCAGCACCGCAGAACGGTAGCTATCGTAGTAGGCTACTGCTGCAGAGAAGGTCGGTACCGGAATACCATTCTGCACGGCATAAGCCACTACATCGCGTAGCGCTTGTTGATATTCGTCAGCGATATTTTTGAAGTACGGGGCCAGCAGCAGGTTAGCAATGCCTTTGTTTTCAGCATAGGCGTCGGTGATTTTCTGCAGGAACTGCGCACGAATGATGCAGCCCGCGCGGAAGATCTTCGCGATTTCACCGTAGTTCAAATCCCAGTTGTATTCGTCAGACGCGGCACGCAGTTGCGAGAAACCCTGCGCGTAGGAGACGATTTTGCCCAGGTACAGCGCGCGACGAACTTTCTCAACAAACTCTGCTTTATCACCAGCCAGTTTAGCCTGCGGGCCAGACAGCACTTTAGATGCCGCAACGCGCTGGTCTTTCAAAGAAGAGATGTAGCGCGCGAATACAGACTCGGTGATCAGCGACAGCGGTTCGCCCAGATCCAGAGAACTCTGGCTGGTCCATTTACCGGTACCTTTGTTCGCCGCTTCGTCCAGGATCACATCAACAAGGTATTTACCCTCTTCATCTTTTTTGGTGAAGATGTCTTTGGTGATGTCGATCAGGTAGCTGCTCAACTCGCCTTCATTCCACTCGGTAAAGGTAGTTGCCAGTTCTTCGTTAGACAGGTTCAGACCGCCTTTCAGCAGGGAATAGGCTTCAGCAATCAGCTGCATATCGCCATATTCGATGCCGTTGTGAACCATCTTCACGTAATGGCCTGCGCCGTCAGCGCCAATATAGGTCACGCACGGCTCGCCATCTTCCGCAACGGCTGCGATTTTGGTCAGGATAGGCGCAACCAGCTCATACGCTTCTTTCTGGCCACCAGGCATGATAGATGGACCTTTCAGGGCACCTTCTTCACCGCCGGATACGCCAGTACCGATGAAGTTAAAACCTTCAGCGGACAGTTCACGGTTACGACGGATAGTGTCCTGGAAGAAGGTGTTACCACCATCAATGATGATGTCGCCTTTATCCAGATACGGCTTCAGGGAATCGATAGCAGCATCAGTTCCCGCCCCTGCTTTAACCATTAACAGGATACGACGTGGGGTTTCAAGAGACTCGACGAACTCTTTCACCGTGTAATAAGGAACCAGTTTCTTACCCGGGTTCTCGGCAACAACTTCTTCAGTTTTCTCGCGGGAGCGGTTGAAGATGGAGACGGTATAACCACGGCTTTCGATGTTGAGCGCCAGGTTGCGCCCCATCACAGCCATACCGACGACGCCGATCTGTTGCTTGGACATTACATACTCCTGTCAGGTGTGGTCACCGCGCAAGGTATGCGCGGCTTAAATGTATTCCAGATGTTAACTCAGTAATAGGATGAATGAATAGCTTTTGCTGATCTATGTCACACCAATTGCCTAATTCTCTCTAAGCAGTAACTCAGCAGTGCACCTACAGCACACTTATCTACTTCCTGAGCAGATCCAGAATTAGTTTCGTTTTTTCTTCCATCAATGGAATATCTCCGCGCGATTCCACGTTCAGGCGCACCACCGGTTCGGTATTGGAAGAGCGTAAATTGAAGCGCCAGTCGACAAACGACATGCTGATACCGTCCGTTCTGTCCACCGACAGCGCCTCACGGGAAAAATGCTGCTCCACGCGCGCAATCGCTGCCGCCGGCTCTGCCAGCGTACTGTTTATTTCTCCGCTCGCCGGGTAGGCCACCATCCGGTCACGGACCAGTTCGCCCAGCGACTGTCCTTTCAGACACAGCAGCTCCGCCACCAGCAGCCACGGGATCATTCCGCTGTCGCAATAGGCAAAATCGCGGAAATAGTGGTGCGCGCTCATTTCGCCACCATAAATGGCATCTTCGTGGCGCATCCGCTCTTTGATAAACGCGTGCCCGGTTTTTGACATCACCGGTTTACCGCCTGCCGCCGTCACCACATCCACGGTGTTCCAGGACAGGCGCGGGTCGTGGATAATTTTCGCCCCCGGATTCTTCTCCAGAAACGCTTCCGCCAGCAGGCCGACAATGTAGTAGCCCTCAATGAACTGACCTTTTTCATCGAACAGGAAGCAGCGGTCAAAATCACCGTCGAAGGCAATCCCCATATCCGCGCCGTGTTCAATCACTGCATGGCGCGTGTCGGCCCGGCATTCCGGCAGCAGAGGATTGGGAATACCGTTGGGGAAACTGCCATCCGGCGTGTTGTGAATTTTGATGAACTCGACCGGCACGCCCAGCGCCTTAAAACGGGCTTCAATGGCGTCAACCACCGGACCTGCCGCGCCGTTGCCGGAATTGAGTACCAGCTTCATCGGTTTCAGTTTGGCGGGATTGATGTAACCCAGCAGGTGGTCAATGTAGGCATCACGGGTAGTAATGCGCTGGTAGCGGCCACGTTTTGTCTCATCAACCG
>NZ_JAOWHT010000040.1:0-19115 GCF_030332445.1 Citrobacter sp. Cpo126 | reverse complement strand
CGGTTGATGAGACAAAACGTGGCCGCTACCAGCGCATTACTACCCGTGATGCCTACATTGACCACCTGCTGGGTTACATCAATCCCGCCAAACTGAAACCGATGAAGCTGGTACTCAATTCCGGCAACGGCGCGGCAGGTCCGGTGGTTGACGCCATTGAAGCCCGTTTTAAGGCGCTGGGCGTGCCGGTCGAGTTCATCAAAATTCACAACACGCCGGATGGCAGTTTCCCCAACGGTATTCCCAATCCTCTGCTGCCGGAATGCCGGGCCGACACGCGCCATGCAGTGATTGAACACGGCGCGGATATGGGGATTGCCTTCGACGGTGATTTTGACCGCTGCTTCCTGTTCGATGAAAAAGGTCAGTTCATTGAGGGCTACTACATTGTCGGCCTGCTGGCGGAAGCGTTTCTGGAGAAGAATCCGGGGGCGAAAATTATCCACGACCCGCGCCTGTCCTGGAACACCGTGGATGTGGTGACGGCGGCAGGCGGTAAACCGGTGATGTCAAAAACCGGGCACGCGTTTATCAAAGAGCGGATGCGCCACGAAGATGCCATTTATGGTGGCGAAATGAGCGCGCACCACTATTTCCGCGATTTTGCCTATTGCGACAGCGGAATGATCCCGTGGCTGCTGGTGGCGGAGCTGCTGTGTCTGAAAGGACAGTCGCTGGGCGAACTGGTCCGTGACCGGATGGTGGCCTACCCGGCGAGCGGAGAAATAAACAGTACGCTGGCAGAGCCGGCGGCAGCGATTGCGCGCGTGGAGCAGCATTTTTCCCGTGAGGCGCTGTCGGTGGACAGAACGGACGGTATCAGCATGTCGTTTGTCGACTGGCGCTTCAATTTACGCTCTTCCAATACCGAACCGGTGGTGCGCCTGAACGTGGAATCGCGCGGAGATATTCCGTTGATGGAAGCGCGAACGCGCACTCTTCTGGCGTTACTGAATCAGTAATGCTGGTGCTTCCTTTGCCCGATGCTGGGCAAAGGGTGACTAACAGGAACCACGATGACACATCTAAAAAAGCGCGAACGCGCCAAAACCAATGCGTCGTTAATTTCGATGGTGCAACGCTTTTCAGATATCACCATCATGTTTGGCGGGTTGTGGGTAATCTGCGAATTAAGCGGTTTGCCTTTCCTGTACATGCACCTGCTGGTGGCGCTGATCACGCTGGTCGTTTTTCAGATGCTCGGTGGCATAACGGATTTTTATCGCTCCTGGCGCGGTGTCAAAATTTCCACTGAGCTGGTGCTGTTGCTGCAAAACTGGACGCTGAGTCTGATTTTTTGCGCAGGTCTGATCGCCTTTAATAACGATTTTGATAACCGTCTCGCCGTCTGGCTGGCGTGGTATCTGCTATCCAGCGTTGGCCTGGTGTTGAGCCGTTCGTTTATTCGCTACGGCGCGGGATGGTTGCGTAATCGCGGTTATAACACGCGCCGGGTGGCGGTGGCAGGGGACCTGCCCGCCGGACAAATGCTATTGGACAGTTTTCGCCATGAACCATGGCTGGGGTTTGAAGTAGCAGGTGTCTATCACGATCCTATCCCTGGAAAAAACTCCCGCGACTGGGCCGGTAATCTGCAACAGCTGGTGGACGACGCCAAAGCCTCTCGTATTCATAACGTTTATATCGCCATGTCGATGAGCGATGGCGCCAGCGTCAAAAAACTGGTTCGTGAGCTGGCCGACACCACCTGTTCGGTGATCCTTATTCCTGATGTCTTTACCTTTAACATTCTGCATTCACGGATTGAGGAGATGAATGGCGTTCCGGTGGTGCCGCTGTATGACACGCCGCTCTCGGGAATTAATCGCCTGTTGAAACGCGCGGAAGATATCGTGCTGGCTTCGCTGATCCTGCTGCTTATTTCTCCGGTGCTGTGTGGCATAGCGCTACTGGTAAAACTGACCTCCAAAGGACCGGTGATTTTCCGCCAGACCCGTTATGGCATGGACGGAAAACCGATCAAAGTCTGGAAATTTCGCTCGATGAAAGTGATGGAAAACGACGCGGTGGTGACGCAGGCGACGCAAAACGATCCGCGCGTTACCCCTGTGGGGAATTTCCTGCGCCGAACGTCGCTCGATGAACTGCCGCAGTTTATTAACGTGCTGACCGGGGGCATGTCTATTGTTGGGCCACGCCCGCATGCGGTGGCGCATAACGAACAGTACCGCCAGCTTATCGAGGGGTACATGTTACGCCATAAGGTGAAACCGGGTATTACCGGCTGGGCACAAATCAACGGCTGGCGCGGTGAAACCGATACGCTGGAAAAAATGGAAAAACGTGTGGAGTTTGACCTCGAATACATTCGCGAGTGGAGCGTGTGGTTCGATATCAAAATTGTTTTTCTGACGGTATTCAAAGGCTTTGTCAACAAAGCGGCGTATTAACATGAGCTTACGAGAAAAAACGCTGAACGGCGCAAAGTGGTCGGCGATTGCCACGGTGATCATCATTGGTCTGGGTCTTATCCAGATGACCGTACTGGCACGGATTATTGATAACCACCAGTTCGGGTTGTTAACCGTGGCGCTGGTGATCATCGCGCTGGCTGATACGTTGTCTGACTTTGGTATTGCCAACTCAATTATTCAGCGCAAAGAGATTGGCTATCTTGAACTGACCACGCTGTACTGGCTCAACGTGGGGCTGGGTATCGTGGTATGCGTAGCGATGTTTCTGCTGAGCGAGACGATTGCCAGCGTACTTAATAACCCAGAACTGGCACCGCTCATCAAAACGTTATCGCTGGCGTTTGTGGTGATACCGCACGGGCAGCAGTTTCGTGCGCTGATGCAAAAAGAGCTGGCCTTCAACAAAATTGGCATGATTGAAACCAGTTCGGTACTGGCTGGTTTTACCTTCACCGTAGTCAGTGCCCATTTCTGGCCGCTCGCACTGACGGCCATTCTCGGGTATCTGGTAAACAGTACGCTACGTACGCTGCTGTTCGGCTATTTTGGTCGCCGGATTTACCGTCCGGGGCTGCATTTTTCGCTGGCATCCGTTTCGTCGAATCTGCGTTTTGGTGCGTGGCTGACGGCAGACAGCATCATCAATTACATCAATACCAACCTTTCCACGCTGGTTTTAGCCCGCACGTTGGGAGCTGGCGTGGCGGGCGGATTCAATCTCGCCTGGAATGTGGCGGTTGTCCCCCCGATCAAACTGAACCCGATTATCACCCGCGTGCTGTTTCCGGCGTTTGCCAAAATCCAGGACGACAGTGAAAAGCTACGGGTGAATTTTTACAAGCTGCTGTCGGTGGTTGGGATTATCAACTTCCCGGCGCTACTGGGACTGATGGTGGTATCGAATAACGTGGTGCCGCTGGTATTCGGCGAGAAGTGGAGCGGCATTATCCCCATCCTGCAACTGCTGTGCATTGTTGGGCTGCTGCGCTCGGTGGGGAATCCAATCGGTTCACTGCTGATGGCGAAAGCGCGGGTCGATATCAGCTTTAAATTCAATGTGTTCAAAACCTTTCTGTTTATTCCCGCTATTTTCATCGGTGGACATCTGGCCGGGGCAATTGGCGTGACGCTGGGCTTTTTGCTGGTCCAGGTGATTAATACAGTCCTCAGCTATTTCGTGATGGTTAAGCCTGTTCTTGGCCCCAGCTACCGCCAGTACATGCTCAGTCTTTGGCTGCCGTTGTATCTCTCCTTGCCAACCCTTGTGGTGAGCTATGCGCTGGGCGTAATGCTGCATGGCCAACTGTCGTTGGGCGTGTTGTTGGGGAGCCAGATAGCGGCAGGGGCACTGGCGTTTGCGCTAATGATGGTGCTGTCGCGTCATCCGCTGGTGGTGGAAATAAAATGCCAGCTCTGTCGCAGTGAAAAACTGAAAACCTTGCTCCGTGCAGGATAAGAACAACGCTTTAAGAGGTCATAATGAAACTATTAATTTTGGGCAACCATACCTGCGGGAACCGAGGGGATAGCGCGATCCTGCGCGGTTTGCTGGATGCCATTAACGCGTTGCGTCCTGAGACTGAAGTGGATGTTATGAGCCGTTACCCAGTGAGCTCCTCATGGTTACTGAACCGCCCGGTGATGGGCGATCCGCTGTATTTGCAGATGAGACAACACAACAATGCAGTGGGTGTTATGGGGCGCGTGAAGAAAGTGCTGCGTCGTCGCTATCAGCACCAGGTACTGCTCTCGCGTGTTACCGACTCCGGAAATCTGCGCAATATCGCTATCGCCCAGGGCTTTACCGATTTTGTTCGTTTGTTGTCGCGCTATGACGCCATCATCCAGGTCGGCGGATCGTTCTTTGTCGATCTGTATGGTGTGCCGCAGTTTGAGCATGCGTTGTGTTCGTTTATGGCGAAAAAACCGTTGTACATGATTGGTCACAGCGTGGGGCCATTCCAGGATGAGCAGTTTAATCAACTGGCGAACTACGTGTTTGGCCACTGTAATGCATTGATTTTACGTGAATCCGTCAGTCTGGATCTGATGAAGCGCAGCGCAATTACCACGGATAAAGTTGAAACAGGCGTGGATACAGCCTGGCTGGTCGACAATCATCATGAGGATTTTGAGCCAGGTTATGCGGTACAGCACTGGTTAGACATGGCGGCTAAACAGAAGACCGTTGCCATTACATTGCGCGAGCTGGCTCCTTTTGATAAGCGTCTGGGGACAACGCAGCAGGCCTATGAGCAAGCCTTTGCCGGCGTGGTGAACCGCATCCTTGATGAAGGTTACCAGGTGATTGCACTGTCAACCTGCACCGGTATTGATAGTTACAACAAAGATGATCGCATGGTGGCGTTAAACCTGCGCCAGTATGTTAACGACCCGGCCCGATATCATGTGGTGATGGATGAACTTAACGATCTGGAGATGGGGAAGATTCTGGGGGCATGCGATCTGACGGTGGGTACTCGGTTGCACTCGGCCATTATCTCGATGAATTTTATGACGCCAGCCATCGCCATTAACTACGAGCATAAATCGGCAGGGATCATGCAACAGTTGGGGTTGCCGGAGATGGCTGTCGATATTCGCCATCTGCTCGATGGCAGTCTGGAAGGAAAGGTCGCCGATACCCTCGGACAGTTACCTGATCTGAACATACGACTTGGGGATGCTGTGACACGCGAACGCGAACGCGGGGTACACATGGTGCAGTCGGTTTTAACGCGTATTGAGGGGGAAAAATGAAGATTGGCTTTTTCCTGCTTAAATTTCCTCTCTCTTCTGAGACCTTTGTACTCAATCAGATAACCGCATTTATCGATATGGGCTACGACGTGGAGATTGTCGCTTTGCAGAAGGGCGATCTTGAAAATACGCATGCCTCATTTAATACCTATCGGCTGGGTGAAAAAACGCGCTGGTTGCTGAATGAACCGGAAAGCAAACTGGCGAAGCTGAAATATAGGGCGGCGGGGGCTCTGCACGGTCTCACCCGCGCAGCGACCTGGAAAGCGCTTAATGTTGCACGCTATGGCGAAGAAGCGCGTAATCTGATTTTGGCGGCCATTTGCGGTGGGAATCCGCGGGCGTTTGAAGCGGATGTCTTTATTGCTCATTTTGGGCCAGCAGGCGTAACGGCCGCTAAGCTGCGTGAGCTTGGGATGATCCGCGGAAAAATCGCCACGGTATTTCACGGTGTCGATGTTTCGCATCGGGATGTGCTTACCCGCTATACCCCTGAGTATCAGCAGCTGTTTCAACGTGGAGATTTGATGTTACCCATCAGCAATCTCTGGGCCGGACGTTTAAAAAACATGGGATGCCCGCCGCAAAAAATCGCGGTTTCGCGTATGGGTATCGACATGACGCGTTTTACCCCTCGCCAACTGAAAGCACCAGCTGCACCGCTGGAAATTATCTCTGTCGCCCGGTTAACCGAGAAAAAAGGACTGCATGTCGCCATCGAAGCCTGTCGTCAGTTAAAAGAGCAGGGCGTTTCATTTCGTTATCGCATTCTGGGTATCGGCCCTTGGGAGCGTCGTTTACGTACGCTGATCGAGCAATATCAACTCGATGATGTGATTGAGATGCCCGGCTTTAAGCCCAGCCATCAGGTAAAGGAGATGCTTGAGCAGGCGGATGTATTTTTGCTGCCGTCGATTACCGGAAGAGACGGCGATATGGAGGGGATCCCGGTGGCGCTGATGGAGGCGATGGCGGTAGGTATTCCAGTGATTTCTACCTTTCACAGCGGGATCCCGGAGCTGGTCGAATCGGGCAAGTCTGGCTGGCTGGCACCGGAAAACGATGCGCAGGCACTGGCAGAGAGATTAGCGGCATTTAGCCTACTCGACAGTGAGCAGGTACAACCGATTGTGCAGTGCGCGCGCGAAAAAATTGAAACTGAATTTAATCAGTTAGCGATCAATAAACAGTTAGCCAGTCTGCTGCAAACGATGTAAATCGAGGTTGTATGTCAGAGAACAAACTCTCACGCCGTACTTTTCTGACGGCAGGCTCTGCGCTTGTCGTACTGCATTCTCCCGTTGTCCGGGCGCTTGAATCATCGGACAGTGTTAACATCCAGGATTACAACCCAAAGGATTGGGTCGCTTCTTTCCGGCAGGCGTTCAAAGAAGGACAAACGGTAGTCGTACCAAATGGACTGGAATGTAAGGATCTCAATACCGCTATCGTTATTCCTCCTGGCAAAACGCTACACCTGCAAGGCAGAATCAGCGGCAATGGCCGTGGTCGCTTTGTTCTGCAGGATGGATGTAAGGTAGTGGGTGAGCAGGGCGGGAGCCTGAGGAATGTTACCCTCGATGTGCGCGGTTCAGACTGTGTGATAAAAGGGATTGCCATGAGTGGTTTTGGCCCAGTGACACAAGTCTATGTCGGCGGCAAAACACCAAGGCTGATGCGCAATCTGGTTATCGATGATATTACCGTCACGCGCGCCAACTATGGGATCCTGCGTCAGGGCTTTCATAACCGGATGGATGGCGTAAAGATTACAAACTGCCGTTTTAGCGATCTACAGGGAGATGCCATTGAGTGGAATGTGGCGATCAACGACAGCAACATCCTCATTTCTGACCATGTCATTGAACGTATCAACTGTACCAATGGCAACGTGAACTGGGGCATCGGCATCGGGCTGGCGGGCAGTACCTATGACAATTCCTATCCCGATGACCTGGCGGTAAAAAACTTTGTCGTGGCGAATATCACCGGTACCGACTGTCGACAGCTAGTTCATGTAGAGAACGGTAAACATTTTATAATTCGTAATATCACCGCACGAAATATTACCCCAGATTTTAGTAAGAAAGCAG
The DNA here is from genome assembly GCF_030332445.1 of Citrobacter sp. Cpo126. Taxonomy (NCBI): domain Bacteria; kingdom Pseudomonadati; phylum Pseudomonadota; class Gammaproteobacteria; order Enterobacterales; family Enterobacteriaceae; genus Citrobacter; species Citrobacter sp. Cpo126. Next base: position 11,827 of record NZ_JAOWHT010000040.1, on the reverse strand, counting down.
GTATTGATAATGCGACGGTCGCTATTTATGGCTGTGATAATTTCGTGATTGATAATATCAATATGGAAAATAGCGCAGGTATGCTCATTGGCTACGGTGTTATTAAAGGACGATATTTATCCATTCCGCAGAACTTTAAGTTAAATAATATCCATCTGGATAACACGAAACTTGAATATAAATTACGTGGAATTCAGATCTCATCAGGTAATGCAACGTCGTTCGTGGCCATCACCAACGTGGAGATGAAGCGAGCCACGCTTGAGTTGCACAACCAACCACAGCATCTTTTTTTACGTAACATCAGGGTGATGCAGCAATCCACAACAGGACCCGCGCTCAAGATGCACTTCGATCTGCGCAAGGACGTACGCGGCAAGTTTATGGCTAAGCAGGGCACCTTGCTATCACTGGCGAATATCCATGCGGTAAACGAAAGCGGGCAAAGTTCAGTTGACATTGACCGGGTAAACCATCAGGTGGTGAATGTCGAAGCGGTGAATTTTCGGCTACCGGGGCAGGGGAGGTAACTTTGCGACCATTCCTGGCAAAAGTTGTACCCGCCTGGGATTAAGATTACTGCATTCCGCAGCTAAGCGGCGTAACATACGCGGCATCGGAGTAATGTAATTCATACTGGCTAAAACAAGCTAAAAAGCTATAATTCAGCAACAATTGAATAGGTGAATGACTTAATGATTAATTTGAAAGCAGTTATTCCGGTAGCAGGTCTGGGGATGCACATGTTGCCTGCCACGAAGGCAATCCCTAAAGAGATGCTGCCGATCGTAGACAAGCCGATGATTCAATACATTGTCGACGAGATTGTAGCTGCCGGTATCAAAGAAATCGTTCTGGTGACTCATGCGTCTAAGAACGCAGTTGAGAACCACTTCGACACCTCTTACGAACTCGAATCACTCCTTGAGCAGCGTGTTAAGCGCCAGCTCTTAGCCGAAGTGCAGTCTATCTGTCCTCCGGGCGTGACCATCATGAACGTCCGTCAGGCTCAGTTGCTGGGTCTGGGTCATTCCATCCTTTGTGCTCGCCCAATTGTTGGGGACAACCCGTTCGTCGTGGTGCTCCCGGATGTCGTTCTTGATACCGCGAGTGCGGATCCGCTGCGCTACAACCTCGCTGCTATGGTTGCTCGTTTTAATGAAACCGGGCGTAGTCAGGTACTGGCTAAGCGTATGGAAGGCGATCTGTCTGAGTATTCTGTTATTCAGACCAAAGAGCCTTTGGACAATGAAGGTAAAGTCAGTCGCATCGTTGAATTCATCGAAAAACCGGATCAGCCGCAAACGCTTGATTCCGATCTGATGGCCGTAGGGCGCTATGTGCTGTCTGCTGATATTTGGGCAGAACTGGAGCATACGCAGCCAGGCGCCTGGGGGCGAATTCAGTTGACGGATGCCATCGCTGAGCTGGCGAAAAAACAGTCTGTTGATGCCATGTTGATGACCGGCGAAAGCTACGACTGTGGTAAAAAAATGGGCTACATGCAGGCGTTTGTGAAGTACGGGTTGCGTAACCTGAAAGAAGGACCGAAGTTCCGTAAGAGCATTGAAAAGCTACTTAGCGAGTAGATATTTACAGATCTTCGTGAAGGTAAGCCAGAAAAAATAACGGCAGTTAACATTCCACCGCCTATGATTTATGCAGCGGAGTGTTACTGTCGTTTTTCATATAAAAACAAAGAATTACAATAAGTTAACCTACCAGGTTTAATCTGTTTTTTGTTGGATTTTTTCTTGTTTCTGGTCGCATTTGGTAAGACAATTAGCGTTTGAGTTTTGATGGCTTTGCGACAGTTGGCGGGGCTGGTTACATCTTTGGCATTTTGCTAGTGCACTGGTAGCTGTTAAGCCAGGGGCGGTAGCGTGGCTATGGAGTCTGCTTCCAAAAATTATTAACCAATGTTGATGCCGCTGAATTTATTAGCTCATAGCAAATATTATGTAATAATTGATAATACGGGACTGAAAATTGCCTAGCTTTGTTAGTAAAAAGAAAATAATAAAAGATGTTTTCTTGGGTCTTTATATTCTACAGCTATTTAACTACGTTGCTCCTGTAATAATTATTCCAATAATTATTAGCCATATTGGATTAGCTAGTTATGGTGAGTTGGTTTATATTACGGCTATTTATCAGGTTGTCTCTTTATTTATTGATTTTGGCTTTACATACACTGCTCCAGTGGTGGCTGCTCGTTATCGGAATGATAGAAAAGAGTTGCATGTTTATCATAACACAATAATATTTTTGAAATCATTGCTTTTTATAGTGGCGCTATGCGCAGTTAATGTATTATCATTTTTTGGTATGGTAAATCTATCTTCATTATATATGCTGTCAGTTTTCATCTGTGCAATTGGAAATATACTAACACCGTTATGGATGTTTCAGGGAATAGGTGATTTTAAATTCCTATCATTCTGCCAAATTATAACGCGGATAATCTTATTTGTACTATTACTATTGTATCTGGTAGCTAAAGGGAGCAATATTTTCATTATTAGCCTCCTCCAAAATGGCAGTTTACTTTTATGCTATTTTTATGTAAGGAAGAAAACATTTTCTTTTCATTGGGAACATTTGAATTTAAAATTATCTGCATCAGAGTTTAAGCGTGCTGGAGATGTATTTATCGGTGTTTTAGGTACTATTGGATATGGTGGATTAATTCCTATATTGATTGGTAACTATTGCGGCCATGCTAGTTTGGGTATATATTCTATAGTACAGAAGTTAACCGTAGCATGCCAGAGTTTAATCGCTCCAGTATCGCAGTTCATGCTGTCAGAAGTATCAAAACAGAACCCGAATGATAGCGAATTCAAAAATAAAATTAAACGAAGCTTCATCATTCATCTTGTAATAAGTGTAATTGCCTGTATATGCTATTTGATATTTGGAAAATTTGCTGCCCAAGTCGTTGGTAATATCGAAGTTCCATTTGTGATAATTGCGATATCATCTGTAATAACAATATTTTCCTCCCTTAACAATGTTCTGGGAGTCCAATTTCTTATTCCAACTGATAATGTTAAACTCTTGCGAAGTGCCAACCTCGTATCGGGAATCATAGTGGTTTCAATTTCGTGGTTTTTAATTAATACGTACAATGTACTAGGCGGGGTAACTCTTAACTTACTTGGTGAGTTTTTAGTTTTTATCTTTTTAGCATGTGTTGCTAAGAGCAAGTGGAAAAGGATTAGCATCAATGCAATTTAAAAAACTCCCATTATTTATTTTGTTTATTAGCTTGTTAACTATTTTTACAACAATGTTAATAGTTGATAATAAAGTATTATGTTCAGTATACGTTCTGGTGATTGCTACAGTATCTATTTTCTGGATTTCATATTCTGGTAACAAGATTACATCACCTGCAAGTTTATTGATTATCTCCTCTTTTGTATTTTTAGGGAGTAGGCCTTTCCTGTCTTTTCTGGCTAATTATGATTTTCGCATTGCCGACTGGTTCATAGTTGGATATATGGATGACTATGTTGCTTATGCAAATTATGCTATTTCATTAATGTACTTTGGGTATGCGATTGCAATTATTGCCAGCCGAAATACTTTATCGCCTAATCAGAAAGTTAGACAATCAACATACATCGCTCCTTCCTTGAAGTTTCTTTTCTTTTTGCTTCTTCTTGGAACAATAGGAATGGTATTAAAAGGAATATATTTTTTCTATTATATTGAATCTAACAGCTATGTTGATATATATCAGAATAATATAAAGGTGCCAGCTGGGTATGATTTTTTATCATACTTATTTTACTGCTCATTTTTTCTTATTTGTGCATTTTATAAAGAATTTCGAACGAAAAAGTTATTCCTTGCAATAGCCATAATTATAGCTGCATTCAGCGCCTTAAAGGGGAGTCGAAGCGAGTTTATAACTTTTTTGCTGACGATAAGCTGTATCTACTATAATGAGAAGAGTGTCAGCAATATTAAACTTCTCGCTAAAATGCTTGCTTTATTTGTCATTGTATTTGCATTGAGTGAGTTTGTTTCAATGTGGCGCTCGGGTGGCAGCTTTATTGCCCTGCTAGAGGGAAATAACCCAATCATAGATTTCCTTTACGGAATGGGTGTGTCATACATTGCTGTCTACCAAAGTGTAAAGCTACATATGGTAAATGGTATTACTGACGCATCATTTTTGGTTGGTCAAATAATGATCACTGCTGCCTCGGTATTACGAATTGAAGTATATCTTCCTGAGGTTAGCTATAGCCATTTGGCTTCTTTCACAGCTAATTCAGAGTTATATAGTCAAGGTTATGGCTTAGGTGGGAGTTACCTGTCAGAATCGCTTTTGGCTATGGGGCTTTTTGGCTGCTTTATCATACCATGTATAATACTGACTCTCTTGAACAGTATGGAGAAATATACAAAGTATAATCCACTATTTTATTTTATCTACTTTAGCATACTGCCTCCATTTTTATTTATTCCTCGGGAAACATTATTGTATTCATTACCATATCTAATAAAAAGTATTATTGTTTCATTCATTGTCATTATATATTCAAATTATAAGTCAGGAGCGGTTCGATATGATGGGAAAAAATGTTAGTGTAATTATCCCCAGCTATAATAGAGCGCATTTGCTCAGGGATATTATTCCCAGTTATTTTCAGGATGAAGTGCTGGAAGTAATAGTCATTAATGACTGCTCTAAAGATAATACTCGTGAAGTGCTTGGTGAACTTCAACAAAAATATTTAAATTTGGTCGTGCTTGAGAATGATTCTAACAAAAAGCAAATGTTTTCAAAAAATCGAGGCATTGATATAGCCAAGGGCGATTTTATCTTTTTTGGTGATGATGATTCATATTTGCAGCTTGGTACGATCAGACGAATGTTGGAAACAAAAAATAAGACAAAGGCTGATGTAGTAGGAGCAAGAATTCTTTACATGAATAACAATGAATGGGAATTTGAGCAATGTATTGAACGCCACAAAAGCGAAGGTAAGTTTGTGAGCAATCTGAGTAAAATGGAATTTAGTTTTACTGCTGACTTGGATGAACCTGTAGAGTGTTTTTATGCTCAACCTTTTGTTCTTGTTGAGCGTAGAACAATAGGCGATTTACGCTTTGATACGGGCTACACAGGAAACTGTTATCGAGAGGAAACCGATTTTATGTTGGCCCTTTATTTAAATAAATTAAAGTTTGTGTATGACTCTCAGGCGCTATTAATTAATTTGCCGCCGCAAAAAGCAACGGGTGGGGCAAGGACTGCCAATAAGTTTAAATATCATTATGAAAGTGTTGTTAACAACCATCGTTTCTTAAAAAAATATAATGATGCAATTAACAGAATAACTAATGACAGGCAAACTATTTTTGCGCGACAGTTACATTTTATTATTTTTAAGATTAGATCCTTTGCAAGGAAGTTTTTAAAATGATCGTTTATATTGCTGCATTTAATGGTGATGGTGGGCAGGGAGGTGTTGAGCGGGTAGTCGCACAACAAAAAAAAATCTTAGAAAATCTTAATGCAAAAGTAATTATTACGGACAGGCAGTACCTTGTATTGACTCGTTACATTAGCAATAAAAAAATGCAGTTGCTGTTATACCCTGTTTTGATATCGATATATTTTCTACTAAAAAAAATATGTGGACATAAGTTCTTAGTTATCTCTCATGGGTATTCCTCTCCTTTCTATTTCAATGACCTGCTAGTTGCGCATGGGAATATGAAGTGCTATTCGCAAACTGTCACTAAAAGAAAAGTAAAATTATTGTCAGGTAGCGGTGTGATGGCGCTCTACGAAAAATGTTCAGGAAAACTTTCAGAAAAAATTTGGGCTGTATCAAAAAAAGTTAAGAGTGAGTGGGTTGAGTGTTATTTAATCAATGAAGATAAGATAGATGTGGTTCGAAATTATATAAATTTGAACAAGTTTAACCAAGAAAGGAATATAAAGCAGAACTATATAACCTTTGTCGGTCGATTGGAGAAGGGGAAAGGGATCGCAGAGCTTGTTGATATTTGTAATGCTTATCCCAATTTCAATTTTAACTTTGTTTCAAGTATTTCAGCTCCTGAGGAGTTAAGTAATCTAAATAATGTCACTATTAATGTCGGCGTAGATTACAGTGAAATGCCTAATATATATCAAGAAGCAAAATTATTGATTCTTCCTTCCATGTATGAAGGATTTGAGTTGGTTACAGTCGAAGCGTTGTGTTGCGGAACACCCGTCGTTGGATATAAAGTCGGAGCTATCAGAGAATTGCATCTGGATAAGCATCCGGGTGTCTTCATGGTTGAGAATAAGGATAGTATAATTGAAACTATTGGCATGCTGATGTCCTTATCCGACGAAGAATATTTGAAATTAAGAGCAGATATCTATGATAAAAGAAGTGTTTTTTCAGAGGAAAATTACGAAAAAATAATGAAGAAGGCTTTCAATTATGAGTGCTAAAAAATTCTGCTTGATATCTATAAATTCTTACAATGAATTAACTGGGGGAGGGGTATACTTAAGAACGTTAGTATCTTTTCTCAATAAACAAAACGTAGAGCTTACGTTAGTTGATAAAGATATAAGTGAAAAGAATTTTGATGTTCCTGCTGCAAAGCACTTTTCGCTATCAAAAGGGTTATTGCAAGATGTAATTTCACGAGCTTTGCTATTGCCTTCTTTTTACATGGTGCATCTTTTCACGATTCTTCGCATTTGTCGAGGCAATGATATTATTGGTATTCACAACTCCAGATTGGGAATTATTTGCTATCTTATTAAGTTATTTTTTCCAAAAAAGAATATTATTTTATTTACGGATAACTTTGAATTTAACTTAATCAGTCAAAAAAAGGCAACGGTAACTAGTATCTATGAAAAATTAATTATTAGATTTAATGAGTGGTTGGGGTTGTATATTTCTGATCTGGTGACGTATATAACCGAGAATGACAGAGAATTAATGAATGATTACTATAAAAATTGTCAGCAAAAACACCTTGTGATTCCAGTTGTTTATGAAAATACACAGTCTAAGAATTCTATTTCATTCGCCTTCATTAATAAAATTAATATATTAAATGCTGACTCCAGACGTAAGTTGGTTTTTACTGCATCTTTTGATTTTTTTCCAAATGTTGAGGCTGCATATAAAATAATAGAGAAAGCAAAAGATAATAATAATGTGGTTTTTGTTCTAGCTGGAAGGAAATTATCAAGTCTGTCACTCGGAAAAAATGAAAATGTATATATGTTTGAAGACTTAAGTAATGATGAAATGTCAGTGCTCTTATCCTCATGTGATGTTTTTTATTCTCCCTTAATGTTAGGTAGTGGAATGAAAACAAAAGTTGCAGAAGCATTGTCTTATGGACTGCATGTCTATGGGTCAAAACATACGATGATAGGATATGAAGAGATTAAAGATAATAAAGAGTGCATTACATTAATGAATGATATCTCTGAACCTTTGCCAGCACATGTAATTGCAGGTGTATTTGATAAAGCTAATATTTGCGCAGTACAGAAGACATATTATTCACCGGCACGATTTAGTGGCAGCGAATTAAATACTACCTTTGGTGTAAAGAGTTAATAAATTGGGAAGGTAATTAGAAAACTTTACTTACTTATATCATTCCTCGCATGATCATAGCATTTTTGGAGTGCCAGGCATGATGTTATTGTTTTAGACGATTTTAGTAATGTCTTTCAGAAGCACACTGAACAGACAGATCATTGAACTGGAATACGGGAAAAAAATCTAAAGCAAATGAACTATGGTTCATTGAATTGTAAGAAGATCTTCCCAAGCGGATTTTGATAGATAAGGTTTATCTTAGTATGACTGAAGAAACACAGAGAAAAAAAATTTTAGTTCTTACTCCGCGTTTCCCGTATCCGGTAATCGGTGGGGATCGTTTAAGAATTTATAAGCTATGTAAAGCATTGTCTGAAACTTATAATTTAACACTTCTTAGCTTATGTGATCACCGCTCAGAGATTGAATCCGTTATTACAGACAACGTTTTCTCTGAAATTCATAGAGTTTTCCATCCTAAATATTTATCATATTTTAATGTATTAAAAGCATTGCCGACAAAAGTACCATTGCAGGTAGCTTATTATCGTTCTGAGAAGTTTCAGCAAAAATTTAATGAACTAATAACTACTCACGATGCGGTTTTCTGCCATCTAATCAGAGTAGCGGACTATGCGAAGGATACAAATAAAGTTAAATTTATAGACATGACTGATGCTATATCATTAAATTATAGTCGTGTTAAAAAAATGTCCAATAAGAGTAGTATTCGAGCGTTAATCTATTCTGTCGAGCAGTCTCGTTTGGAAAAGTATGAAAGAGAAATTGCATATTCGTTTGATTTGGCAACCTTTATATCGCCTATAGATAGAGATTTTCTCTACCCCACCAATTATGAACATATTAAGGTTGTGAATAATGGTGTGGATACAGACCAGTTACTTTTTAAAGCGAGAACCATTGACAGCAATAAACCGATAGAGCTCGTTTTCATTGGTAATATGCTTTCAATGCAGAATATGGATGCCGCAACTTTTTTTGCTAAAGAAATTCTGCCAAAAATAGCTGAAGAATTTGATGTTATTTTTAAAGTGATTGGGAAAATATCCGAGTCTAATAAAAAGGTTCTAAATTCTTACGCTAACACTATTGCACTAGGGATGGTGGTTGATATCAATGAAGCATCAAAATCTGGACATATTGGAGTTTGTCCTGTAAGACTTGGTGCTGGTGTGCAAAATAAGGTTTTGGAATATATGGCCTTAGGCTTGCCATGCATTAGTTCAAGCATAGGCTTTGAAGGAATAGAAGCATCAAATGGTTCTGAGATCATAATTGCTGACACGGCGGATGAATATAAAAAGGCAATTAGGTTAATGACCAGTGACAATGAATATTACTCATGTCTTGCGAAAAATGCTCGTGAATTTGTGATGTCTAATTTCTCCTGGAAATCGCGACTATCAACTTTTATGAATGCTATAGAAGAAAATATTTATGCAAAAAAATAATATGATTGTTCCAGTTATAATGGCTGGGGGTACTGGCAGTCGTTTATGGCCGTTGTCGCGAGAACTCTACCCAAAACAGTTTTTATGTCTTGATGGTAAGTTTACAATGCTGCAATCGACCATTGGGCGTTTGAGTGGATTGAATTGTGAAAACCCGGTTGTAATCTGTAACGAACAACACCGTTTTATCGTTGCCGAACAATTGCGGCAGATGGGAAAATTGACAAGGAATATTATCCTCGAGCCTGCAGGTCGTAATACCGCCCCAGCTATTGCTTTAGCTGCACTTGCCGCTTTGCGTTTGCAGCCTGAAAACCCACCACTCATTCTTGTATTAGCTGCTGATCATGTCATCAAGGATGTAGATTCTTTTCATCTGGCAGTTAACACTGCACAAGCTTATGCAGAAACTGGGAATCTTGTAACATTTGGAATTGTTCCAGATAAAGCTGAGATAGGTTACGGATATATCCGTCGAGGTGTCGAGAATCGCAATTTATTTGGAGAAGCTTATAAAGTTGCTGAGTTTGTTGAAAAGCCAAACTTTGAAACAGCGAATAAATATGTTTCATCTGGGGATTATTATTGGAATAGTGGTATGTTTCTCTTCCGCAGCGATCGTTATTTGACTGAGTTAAAAAAATTCCGCCCGGATATTCATGAAGCTTGCGAGAAATCAATTAAATCAGCAGATACTGATTTAGATTTTATTCGAGTTGATAAAGAAGCGTTCCTAGCTTGTCCAGATGAGTCTATTGATTATGCTGTTATGGAAAAAACGGATTCTGCGATTGTTGTTCCAATGAATGCAGGATGGAGCGATGTTGGCTCATGGTCATCTTTGTGGGAAATTACGGACAAAGACGCAGATGGGAACGTAACTGCCGGTGACGTAATATCGAATAACACAAAGAATAGCTATTTGTATTCTGATTCCGGTCTAATTACTACTGTTGGTGTGGAAAACCTCGTTGTTGTACAAACGAAGGATGCTGTATTAGTAGCGGATAAGAACTCAGTACAGGATGTTAAAAAAATAGTTGAGTCAATTAGGAATAGGGGACGTTCAGAACATCATACTCATCGAGAAGTTTACCGTCCTTGGGGAAAATATGATTCAATAGATACCGGTGATCGATATCAAGTAAAACGACTGACAGTGAATCCAGGAGAAGGTATTTCCCTGCAAATGCATCATCATCGTGCTGAACATTGGATAGTTGTCGCAGGTACTGCGAGAGTGACCATTAATGATAATATCAGATTGTTAGGGGAAAACGAGTCTGTATATATTCCCGTTGGTGCAATGCATTGTCTGGAAAATCCAGGAAAAATTCCCCTTGAATTGATAGAGGTTCGTTCAGGCTCTTATCTTGAAGAAGATGATATTGTGCGCTTAGCAGATAGATATGGACGTGTTTAATATCACGGTGATTTTATTATGAATAAATTAAAGTGTTTCAAAGCCTACGATATTCGCGGCAGGCTGGGCGAAGAGCTGAATGAAGATATCGCGTGGCGTATTGGTCGCGCTTACGGCGAGTTCCTGAAGCCAAAAACGATTGTCCTCGGCGGTGACGTGCGCCTGACCAGCGAGACGCTGAAGCTGGCGCTGGCAAAAGGACTGCAGGATGCAGGCGTGGATGTGCTGGATATTGGTATGTCGGGCACTGAAGAGATTTACTTCGCCACCTTCCACCTGGGCATTGACGGCGGTATTGAAGTGACCGCCAGCCATAATCCGATGGATTACAACGGTATGAAGCTGGTGCGGGAAGGGGCACGGCCCATCAGCGGAGATACCGGTCTGCGCGACGTGCAGCGCCTGGCTGAAGCCAATGACTTCCCAACGGTTGATGAGACAAAACGTGGCCGCTACCAGCGCATTACTACCCGTGATGCCTACATTGACCACCTGCTGGGTTACATCAATCCCGCCAAACTGAAACCGATGAAGCTGGTACTCAATTCCGGCAACGGCGCGGCAGGTCCGGTGGTTGACGCCATTGAAGCCCGTTTTAAGGCGCTGGGCGTGCCGGTCGAGTTCATCAAAATTCACAACACGCCGGATGGCAGTTTCCCCAACGGTATTCCCAATCCTCTGCTGCCGGAATGCCGGGCCGACACGCGCCATGCAGTGATTGAACACGGCGCGGATATGGGGATTGCCTTCGACGGTGATTTTGACCGCTGCTTCCTGTTCGATGAAAAAGGTCAGTTCATTGAGGGCTACTACATTGTCGGCCTGCTGGCGGAAGCGTTTCTGGAGAAGAATCCGGGGGCGAAAATTATCCACGACCCGCGCCTGTCCTGGAACACCGTGGATGTGGTGACGGCGGCAGGCGGTAAACCGGTGATGTCAAAAACCGGGCACGCGTTTATCAAAGAGCGGATGCGCCACGAAGATGCCATTTATGGTGGCGAAATGAGCGCGCACCACTATTTCCGCGATTTTGCCTATTGCGACAGCGGAATGATCCCGTGGCTGCTGGTGGCGGAGCTGCTGTGTCTGAAAGGACAGTCGCTGGGCGAACTGGTCCGTGACCGGATGGTGGCCTACCCGGCGAGCGGAGAAATAAACAGTACGCTGGCAGAGCCGGCGGCAGCGATTGCGCGCGTGGAGCAGCATTTTTCCCGTGAGGCGCTGTCGGTGGACAGAACGGACGGTATCAGCATGTCGTTTGTCGACTGGCGCTTCAATTTACGCTCTTCCAATACCGAACCGGTGGTGCGCCTGAACGTGGAATCGCGCGGAGATATTCC
>NZ_JAOWHT010000039.1:0-87608 GCF_030332445.1 Citrobacter sp. Cpo126 | reverse complement strand
CGGTAGTTCAGTTGGTTAGAATACCTGCCTGTCACGCAGGGGGTCGCGGGTTCGAGTCCCGTCCGTTCCGCCACTTATTAAGAGCCCTGAGCTAACGCTCAGGGCTTTTTCTTTGTCTGCAATTTAATTATTGCTGAATCCGCAAAAATCCTCTGCATTTTTCACTCTTTTTCTATAAAGAGCTTAAGCTCATAATCCTCTCAGTTAACGAACATAGTGATTAAAAAGAGGAATTCTATGACTATCCCTGCATTCGGTTTAGGTACTTTCCGCCTGAAAGACGACGTGGTTATCGCTTCTGTTAAAACGGCGCTTGAGCTAGGCTACCGTGCTGTCGACACTGCGCAAATCTATGATAATGAAGCGGCTGTTGGTCAGGCGATTGCCGAAAGCGGCGTACCGCGTAACGAGCTGTATATCACCACCAAGATTTGGATTGAAAATCTCAGCAAAGAAAAACTGATCCCAAGTCTGAAAGAAAGCCTGAAGAAGCTGCGTACAGATTATGTCGATCTGACGCTGATCCACTGGCCATCTCCAGGTGATGCGGTATCTGTTGAGGAATTCATGCAGGCGCTGCTCGAAGCAAAACAGCAGGGGCTGACTCGCGAAATTGGTATCTCAAACTTCACCATTCCGCTGATGGAAAAAGCCATTGCCGCAGTAGGTGCAGAGAACATTGCGACCAATCAGATTGAGCTGTCTCCGTATCTGCAGAGCCGTAAGGTGGTTGACTGGGCGAAAGCACAGGGCATCCACATCACCTCTTACATGACGCTGGCTTATGGTAAAGCGCTGAAAGATGAAGTGATTGCGCACATTGCCGCTAAACATAACGCGACCCCGGCGCAGGTTATTCTGGCATGGGCAATGGGGGAAGGTTACTCCGTAATTCCTTCTTCTACCAAACGTGAAAACCTGGCAAGCAACCTGCTGGCGCTGGAACTGCATCTGGATGCCGAAGATAAAAAAGCGATCGCGGCACTGGACTGCAACGATCGTCTGGTCAGCCCGGAAGGTCTGGCCCCTGATTGGGATTAATTGCCTGACCCTCTGTACCCATTAACCCTCTTTCACAGCTCCTTCGGGAGCTGTTCTTATATATTCACTTAAAAAGTCGATAAATGCCCGGATGCGCGTACTGACGGCACGATCGCTGTAATAAACTGCGCTAAAAGGCATCTCTACCGGCAGACGTTTATCTGCCAATAACTCCACCAGTTCACCCCGCGCGATCTCTTTATCTATCATATAATCTGAAAGACATGCGATGCCGTTGCCATTCAGGCAAAGCTGTTTTAGCGTTTCTCCACTGTTGGAAGAAATTCCGCACTCAACCTCATGCAGCTGTCCGTCGCTACAGGCAATCGGCCAGGTATTGAGTGAAACTGGTTCGGAAAACCCCAGACACAGATGCTGGTTTAACTCCTCGACGCTCTCTGGCTTGCCAAAACGGGCAATGTAGTCCGGTGAGGCAATAATCTTACGATAGCTGGTAAATAACGGACGCGCACGTAGACTCGAGTCAGTCAGTGTACCCGCTCGTATAGCAACATCCACTTTTCGTTCAATAAGATTGATGAACGTTTCTGAGGAGACGAGAGACAACGTCATCTCAGGATACCGCTCCCGGAACGGCTTGATTAGCGGCATCAGGAAATGCAACATCACCGGTGTTGCTGCGTCGATGCGCAGCAGGCCGCGCGGAGTATTACGCGACTCCATGATTTCAGTTTCTGCTGCAGCCATCTCTTGCAGTATCTGCTGCACCCGCCTGAAGTAGCGCTCTCCTTCTTCGGTCAGGCTTAGCTGTCGGGTCGTGCGATTAAGCAAACTGACGCCCAATTTCATCTCCAGCTTTTTTACTGCCCGGCTGACCGCGGAATTGGCTTGTCCAAGCTGTTCTGCCGCCCGGCTAAAGCTGCCGCTTTCCACTACCGCCACAAAAATTGCAAGTTCTTCGGAGGTTGCTTTCATTTTTGCACCTGAAGCAAAATTATATTGAGATTTTGAATATTTTTGTCATTAAAACATCCAGGCATACTGCGTGTCATCTGATTACTGATGTTACGGAGTTATTTATGCCTCTCGCTTTATTTGCACTAACAATAAGTGCCTTCGCTATAGGCACTACTGAGTTTGTGATTGTTGGTCTGGTGCCGACCATCGCTCAACAGCTGGCGATCTCGTTACCTTCAGCCGGGATGCTGGTTTCAATTTATGCGCTGGGTGTGGCAATTGGCGCGCCGGTACTGACCGCTCTGACCGGACGCCTGCCACGTAAACAGTTACTGGTTGCGCTGATGGTTCTGTTTACGGCGGGGAATTTGCTGGCATGGCAGGCACCCGGGTATATGACACTCATTGTTGCTCGTCTGCTGACTGGACTGGCACATGGCGTATTCTTCTCGATTGGTTCTACCATCGCGACAAGTCTGGTGCCAAAAGAGAAAGCGGCTTCCGCCATTGCCATTATGTTTGGTGGCTTAACGGTGGCGCTGGTCACCGGCGTGCCGCTGGGAACATTTATCGGTCAGCACTTTGGCTGGCGTGAGACTTTCCTCGCGGTATCAATGTTAGGCGTGATTGCACTGATCAGTAGCCAGTTACTGATCCCTGCCAACATTCCCGGTCGTGCAGCCGCCAGCATTCGCGACCAGGTGAAGGTGCTGACTCATCCCCGTCTGTTGCTGATTTACGCCGTTACGGCACTGGGCTACGGCGGTGTATTCACGGCATTCACCTTCCTTGCACCGATGATGCAGGATCTGGCGGGGTTCTCCCCGGCAGCAGTAAGCTGGATCTTACTGGGTTACGGTGTTTCAGTGGCTATCGGTAATATCTGGGGTGGTAAGCTGGCAGATAAGCATGGTGCGGTTCCTGCGCTGAAATTCATTTTCGCCGTGCTGTTTGTTCTGCTGATGGTCTTCCAACTGACGGCCTCCACGCAGTACGCCGCGCTGGCTACCATTCTGGTGATGGGGATCTTTGCCTTTGGTAACGTGCCGGGGTTGCAGGTCTACGTGGTACAGAAAGCGGAGCAATTTACGCCTAATGCTGTAGATGTGGCGTCAGGGTTAAACATTGCGGCGTTTAACATTGGGATTGCGCTGGGGTCAGTGATTGGCGGGCAAACGGTCGAGCATTATGGTTTAGCACAGACGCCGTGGATTGGCGCCCTCATTGTTCTGGTAGCTTTCCTGCTGATGGGGGTCAGCGGTCGTCTTGATAAACCCGTGCGTGTTGCTCTGGGGTAAATCATTGATGTAAGCGCCCACTTACAAAACAAACTGCAATTGTTCGTTGAAAGTGAGTGCTAAAATCCCTATAACAGAAGAACCAGTCCGGCTGCGGACTGGTTGACGTTACAGAGGTTTGAAAGTCTAAAGTGCGAAAAAACACCTATGCCATGCGTTATGTTGCCGGACAACCCGCCGAGCGGATTTTACCGCCGGGGTCGTTTGCGCATATTGGCCAGGCATTACCCGCAGGCGTTCCGTTAAGCAGTGAAGACCGCATTCGCGTGCTGGTATGGAATATTTTTAAACAGCAGCGCGCAGAATGGCAGTCGGTGCTGAAGAATTTTGGCAAAGATGCGCATCTGGTATTATTACAGGAAGCGCAAACCACGCCAGAACTGGTGCAGTTTGCGACCGCTAACTACCTTGCTGCCGATCAGGTTCCTGCCTTTGTGCTGCCTCAGCATCCCTCTGGCGTCATGACGCTCTCTGCTGCTCATCCTGTTTACTGTTGTCCATTGCGCGAGCGTGAGCCTATTTTACGGCTGGCGAAATCGGCTCTGGTAACGGTGTATCCGCTGCCTGACTCTCGATTATTAATGGTGGTGAATATCCACGCGGTTAACTTTAGCCTCGGCGTCGATGTTTATAGTAAGCAGTTACTTCCCATTGGCGATCAGATTGCTCATCACAGCGGTCCGGTTATTATGGCCGGCGATTTCAATGCCTGGAGCCGTCGACGGATGAATGCGCTGTACCGCTTTGCGCGAGAAATGTCGCTGCGCCAGGTACGTTTTACTGACGATCAGCGCCGGCGCGCGTTTGGTCGCCCTCTCGATTTTGTGTTCTATCGTGGTCTGAACGTGAGTGAAGCCTCTGTGCTGGTCACCCGTGCATCCGATCACAACCCGCTACTCGTTGAATTCAGTCCCGGCAAACCTGAACAATAACGGTGTGTCAGGTCTGCCGTAGGGCAGGCCTGTGATGGTTGCCCTTCCTATTTCACAACAACCGAAGGACAACACAATGACAACTCGCTCTCACCATGACAACGTCGAAAAACAGTTTGGCTCTCAGGCTAATGCCTATTTAACCAGTGCGGTGCACGCCTCTGGCCGTGACTTGCTGCGTCTGGGGGAAAGGTTGTCGGCATTTCCGCAGGCCCGTGTGTTGGATATGGGATGTGGAGCGGGGCATGCCAGCTTTGTAGCCGCGCAACACGTAAAGCAGGTTGTGGCTTATGATTTATCGTCGCAGATGCTTGAGGTGGTCGCTGAGGCGGCAAAAGACAGAGGCCTGGAGAATGTCGCCACACGCCAGGGTTATGCCGAAAGTCTGCCATTTGAAGATAGCGAATTTGACGTGGTGATTAGCCGCTATTCTGCGCATCACTGGCATGATGTCGGACGCGCGCTGCGGGAAGTGAACCGCGTTCTGAAGCCCGGTGGTGTATTGATTGTGATGGATGTGATGTCGCCAGGCCACCCAGTACGTGATATCTGGTTGCAAACCGTGGAGGCGTTACGTGATACCTCGCACGTTCGTAACTATTCCAGTGGAGAGTGGCTGTCGTTAATCAACGATGCCAATTTGATTGCCGATACTTTGTTAACCGATCGCCTGCCACTGGAGTTCAGTTCGTGGGTCGCGAGGATGCGCACGCCCGCGGCGTTGAGCGACGCGATTCGTGCATACCAACAAAGTGCTTCTGCAGATGTGAAAGCCTACTTTGCGTTACAGGAAGATGGCTCGTTTACCAGCGACACGATAATGGTTGAGGCACATAAAGCGGGATAAATAAAAAAGGCACTGGGGGGAATCCAGTGCCTTCATTTCTACAATGCTATCAGGAGTCCGGCATTCCGTTGTTTTTCACAAACAACGTGAGCTGATCGCCTGGCTGTAGATTGTCCGTATCGCTGTTCCAGCGCATGACATCTTTGATGTTAACCCCGTGACGTTTGGCAATGCTCGACAGCGAGTCGCCTTTACGCACACGATAGGTGATGCTATCGCTGTTGTTCGCCAGACGCTGTGCGCTGGTACCCGCACCCACCGTCAGGTTTTGACCCACTTTCAGGGATGACCCGCGCAGATTATTCCACTGCTTAAGGTCATTGGTGCTCACGCCAAGGCGTGACGCGACACCAGAAAGCGTATCGCCAGAGCGAACTTTGTAGCTACGACTGTTCAGCGGCGTGTTATCCGCGACCAACGTTGACTGCACGGCTGCAATTTCGCCTGAAGCCAGAGACTCACGCAGCTTCTCTGCATGCTTCTTTGGCACCATCACATATTGCGGGCCGCTGGCACCCAATGTGGAGCCTTTCACGCCTGCATTGAAGGTCTTCAGCTTGCTGACGGAAATACCCGCCATATCGGCAACCTGAGCCATCTCAACCGGGCTACTCAGGCGAACACGTGCCAACGCGCGGCTTTCGTCTGTTGTTGGCAGACGTACGCCATAGCGTTTGCTGTTTTTGAGTATATCGCTCAATGCCAGCATTTTAGGCACGTATAGCTTCGTTTCCTGAGGCAATGGCAACGACCAGAAGTCAGTGGGTTTACCACGTGCTTTGTTCGTTTTGATTGCCTTCATGACACGACCTTCACCGCTATTATAAGCAGCAACGGTCAGCAGCCAGTCGCCATCAAACATCTTGTTCAGACGCTGCATCATGTCCAGCGCGGCGGTGGTGGAAGCCACAACGTCGCGACGTGCATCATAACTGCGGGTCTGTTTTAAACCATAATTGCGCCCCGTGCTCGGAATGATCTGCCAAATACCTGCGGCATTGGCGCCAGACGTTGCGTGAGGATCAAAAGCGCTCTCCACTATGGGTAGTAGTACCAGTTCCATAGGCATGTTACGTTTCTTAACCTGCCCGGCTATCCAGTACATATACGGCTCTGCCCGTAAAGTTACATCGTGGAGATAGCTCTTATTGCGTAAATACTTCTGTTTCTGTTCGCGAATCCGGCTGTTTTCCGGAATTCCCATCTTTAGCTCGTCACCAATGAAAGCCCACAAATCTTGATCAGCAGCGATAGATGTTCCGTCGTCCATCCATCGCGCCTGACTTGTAAACTTTCCTGCTTCCCCTTGACCAGCTGCAGAAAGGCTCTGTGCGTGTTGTTGGACGTTACCAGTATTCTGGCACCCAACAAGCAGGACAGAGGCGAGTAATATCGCTTTTGCCTTCATGTGTGTGTCAATAGTTGCTTAAAAGACGACCGATCATAACGGCGAAGTTTTCAAAAGGCAACCCGGAATTGTCAGAACGTATCTTTCTTTGACCTTAACCAGGCAAAACGCTCTTCAGGTTGTTGCAATATTGTTTCTTTGTTGATTTCATTAATTAAATCAATATCTTCCGTTCTCAAAAAAAGATTATTTCGCCGCTCATTTTTCAGAATTACGGGTAGTGTCATTTGTTTTTTTACGCGTAACTCATTAACTTTACGATAATATTCATTTATGAACGAATCGTGCGGGAGAATGCTTAAGGCAAACTTCATGTTTGCTAATGTGTACTCATGTGCGCAACAAATTAATGTATCGTCAGGAAGTTCGTTTATTTTTTTAAGTGATTGATACATTTGAGTTGCTGTGCCTTCGAAAAGTCGACCGCAACCGCCAGAAAAGAGCGTGTCACCACAAAATAAGTAAGGATGGCTAAAGTAACAGATATGTCCTAAAGTGTGACCCGGAGTAGCAATTACCCTAAATTCATGCCCCAAAACGAGTGCAATATCGCCATCTTCGACTACGTGTGTCGTTCCCTTATCTTGCGTTTCAGCCGGTCCGTATACCACTATTTGTGGGAAATGTTGCAGGAGTTCTTTCACTCCACCAACGTGATCCTGATGATGGTGGGTTAGCAGAATGGCTTCCGGCACCCAGTTATGCTCTGCAATGGCTTTCAAAACAGGAGCCGCTTCACCCGGGTCCACAATCAGACAATGCTGGTCATTATTTGACAGGACCCAGATGTAATTGTCCTGAAATGCAGGAATACTGTTAAGATTCATATATTACCTCTCAATGCGTAACGGAAGGTTGTGATGAAACCGGCAAGGATCCCTCAAACTGTCGTAGCGCCCGTTAGCTGGGATGATTTGCCCTGGGGCGAACACTATCGTGAGGCGCTGGAGCATCAGCTTAACCCGTGGTTTGCAAAAATGTACGGTTTTCATCTGCTTAAGGTTGGTAATTTAAGCGCAGAAATCGATTCTGAAGCGTGCGCGGTTTCTCATCAGGTAAATGTTTCTTTGCAGGGATCTCCCATGCAGGTGACGGCCGATCCTTTGCATCTTCCCTTTGCCGATAAGTCCGTGGATGTCTGTTTATTGGCCCATACGTTGCCGTGGTGCTCCGATCCGCATCGCCTACTGCGTGAAGCCGATCGCGTGTTGATTGATGACGGCTGGTTGATTCTGAGCGGCTTTAACCCGGTAAGCTTGATGGGATTGCGTAAACTGGTGCCCGTATTGCGCAAGACATCGCCCTATAACAGTCGGATGTTTACCCTCATGCGTCAACTGGACTGGCTATCATTACTGAATTTTGAAGTGCTGCACTATAGTCGTTTTCATGTTCTGCCCTGGAACAAGAAGGGCGGGAAAATGTTAAGCGCCCATATCCCCGCGCTGGGCTGTTTACAGCTGGTGGTTGCGCGCAAGCGAACCATTCCGCTTACGCTCAACCCGATGAAACAAAATAAAAGCAAAACGCCTATCCGTCATGCCGTTGGCGCGACCCGGCAATACCGTAAACCGGACGCTTAAGCCTCAGTCTGATACCCAATATCATCCTGAGTCGGGCTCATGGCCGCGGTGCGCGCAAGCTCATCGCAGCGTTCGTTTTCCGGATGGCCCGCATGGCCTTTAACCCATTCCCATTTGATTTGATGCGGCCCCAGCGCGGCATCGAGACGTTTCCACAGATCGACGTTCTTCACCGGTTTTTTATCTGCTGTTTTCCAGCCGCGCTTCTTCCAGTTGTGGATCCACTGCGTAATGCCTTGACGCACATACTGGCTGTCCGTGCTGAGTATCACTTCACACTGTTCTTTCAGGGCTTCCAGCGCAACGATTGCCGCCATCAGCTCCATGCGATTATTAGTGGTGAGGTTGTAGCCCTCGCTAAAGGTTTTTTCGCGCCCGCGATAGCGTAAAATCGCCCCATAACCACCAGGCCCTGGATTTCCCAGGCAAGAACCATCGGTGAAAATTTCTACCTGTTTAAGCATCTCTGGTAGACTTCCTGTTTTAGCAAATCGAAATCAAACGATAAGTCTGACATAAATGACCGTTATGAGCACTGGAATTACACGACAGATCGTCCTCGATACCGAAACCACCGGTATGAACCAGATTGGCGCCCACTATGAAGGCCACAAGATCATTGAGATCGGTGCGGTTGAAGTGGTGAACCGCCGCCTGACCGGCAATAACTTCCACGTTTACCTGAAGCCGGACCGGCTGGTGGACCCGGAAGCGTTCGGCGTACACGGAATCGCAGACGAATTCCTGCTCGATAAACCTACGTTTGCCGATGTAGCCGACGAGTTTCTCGACTACATTCGCGGCGCGGAGCTGGTCATTCATAACGCATCGTTCGATATCGGCTTTATGGATTACGAATTCGCGAAGCTCAAGCGTGATATTCCGAAGACGAATGAATTTTGCAAAATAACTGATAGCCTGGCGCTGGCGAGGAAAATGTTTCCTGGCAAGCGAAACAGCCTTGATGCGTTATGCTCGCGCTATGAGATAGACAACAGTAAACGAACCCTGCACGGCGCATTGCTCGATGCCCAGATTCTGGCCGACGTTTATCTGATGATGACCGGCGGGCAGACCACGATGGCGTTCTCAATGGAAGGCGACAGCCAGCAGCAGAATGACACGGGGATCCAGCGTATTGTGCGACAGTCCAGCAAACTACGCGTTGTTTTCGCTACTGATGAAGAGTTAGCGGCCCATGAGTCACGCCTTGACCTGGTGCAGAAGAAAGGCGGAAGTTGCCTCTGGCGGGCATAGTTTGTACGTTTACCGTATGAAAATGGCCATTCGGGTGATTTTTGCAGCAAACGATTAAAAACGTGAGAAAAAGCGTTGACGAGGCGCGAGGCAATCCGTAATATTCGCTTCGTTCCCAAGCGGAACACAACGCGGAGTGGTAGTTCAGTTGGTTAGAATACCTGCCTGTCACGCAGGGGGTCGCGGGTTCGAGTCCCGTCCATTCCGCCACTATTCAGAAAGCCTGAATCAGAAATGATTCAGGCTTTCGTCGTTTTAGCCCGCCAAAAATAATAATCTCATTACCATACTTTATCGACCGCGCCCGAGCTTTCGGGTGGGCAACACATCAGGTCATCCTTAACCCGACGCATATCCAGAAGGCGATTAACTCGCGAAGTGATTCATCACGCAGGCGAAGCGGGGTGAGAAGTTATCGCCAATAAGAACCGTTTCCTCATTCAGGTGCTTTAGCATATACAGCTTGTCGGCACGTTCGTAAGCGTCGAAGAAGAGATAGTCGACAGCGTCCGTTGCGTCATCATCGGGGGATTTTTCCCGACCATCGGGAGTGAGCATAAAAACGCCTGCGGTATGGCCGAGTGGACGGGCATAGCGAAAGAACAGTTTTCGGTTAACAGCGAACTCGCCGTCGTCACTTTTGAGTTTCCCCTGGACTGACAATGAAAGGTGTCCGGAGTTGTAGCTGGTTATCAGCATTATTCCGTGGAGTTCCTTTTTTGTATTCTGGATGTCGAGTATCGACGTGAATTCCGAGGAGCAGGAAAAACTGATTTCTTGTTTTTTCGCATTCCCGGCGATAATAAAAAAAGCGATAGCCGCTAGCCCAAAAATGGCAATCACGACTGACCATAGTAAAGGAGAGTGATCGCTTTCCTGCTTCATATCATTCCTCATGATGGCGATACTGGCTGATGCAATGGTAATAGCCGAGGTTTAGCCCGCATTCAGCGGCAAACGACCACTCAACCAGATTATGGTTGCTCGCCCAGGTATTGAGATACAGATCTTTTGGGTACGAACAGTTGGGGTTAATACCCACGGACTTGAAAATATCCAGCGCTTTTTTTTCGGTTATGGTGTCGGTGAGGGCGTTTCCTAATATATGCACACGGCATTGCTCGTAGTCGATAGTCCGCAGGATCGCCGCGTCCGTCATCGCGATTTCATTGGGTATCCATGTTAACCACGCTGTCGCCAGCACGGCGATGCCGGTAATTAACGTTGTTATCGTGACAGGCCACAGGTTTCGTTTCTTTTTCCTGGGCGTCAATGCAACATTGACTATTCTGGTGGGCGCTTGCGATTCCTCCAGTTGCTGAATATTGATACTGGCGTCGCTCATCCGAAATCCTATTCGCGGAATGGTGACGATCAGTTCTGCAGGATGGCCCGTAGACGTTATTGCTTTGCGCAGAAATGAAATGTGCTGATTGAGATTAGCATCCGTCGCTCTGGCGCCATTATGCTGGAAAACATTCCGCAGAATTTCATCGCGCGAGGATATCTCTTTACCATTTTGCAACAGATAGAGCAGTAATTGTGTTGCCACATTATTCAATGTGGCCATTTCACCAGATGCCAGGTCTTTTAGGGTATTTTTATGTGGTCTGAAAACTAAGCCTTCACCAATAATTACGGATTTAATTTTGTTTATTGGTATATGAGAAATCACTGATGTCTCCTTTAAAGCAGGATATCTCGCATTCGAGTGGGGGAAGCAATAGCATAACATAATTCATTTATAAAAAATGATTGTGCCATAGATCGCTTTATTAATATTTATATAACAATCTCTTAATATATCTAATAGAATCCTCCAATCTCCTTCCTCTCTTTCACTATCTTATTGTCATTACTCGCTTTTGATGCCCAATTTCATTTTTACAAAACATTCATAAATACATTTTGCCTGTTCTTCTGGCTAAATAAAAAAATAGTTGATAGATAAAAACTCTATAAAAATTATAAATAATAGACATTAACACTGGTGTCGGCGTGTTTTTTGGCTATTTTTTAGGTAAACGATCGCTCTACAGACAGTGTTACAACACGATTCCCTGAGTTTGATTAATACCGGATTTTTGCATTGTGTCATTTTTTCGTCGACTTAATATAAGCCCCGAAACAGCGTAAACAACTGTGGGCGGTATTTCGGATGGAATACCAATGAAGTTCAAAATACAGGGTGGCTTGAGATGGATTGTTTGCAAGGAAATGCACTTCCGCCACCTGCAGATCAGGGTTTCCCTTGCATAAATTGTCTGTGGAAATAGATCGTCGGAATAACCAAAAAACAGATATAAGGTTAAGTAGTAATATGAAAATGAAAAACGTGGCTGTGGCTTGTGCGCTGATGGCGGGAATGACTTTTACTGCATCTTCTGCTTTCGCTGCAAAAAATGTTGAACCGACTAACGGTAAAATTCACTTCACTGGTTCTCTGGTTAATTCCGCATGCGGTCTGGCCCCAGAATCCAGCCCGGTGCAGGTTAATTTTGGTGAGATCCCAACTTCTCAGTTAAAAGACAACCAACGTGCTGGTGTTAAGCATGCCAAAATCGTTCTGCAGGGCTGCGATACAACTGTTGCGAAAACCGCCACAGTAACCTACACCCCGGCAACGATTGATACCGACAACAATGCGCTGGCTGCATTTACCTCGGGTACAGCAAAGGGCGCGGGCATCGGTATGATTGACAGTGGTAACCAGGACGTGAAATGGGGCGAAGCCGCATCTCAGGTCAACATTACCGATGGTGAAACCGACATTGATTTCGTTGCTTATCTGCAGGCCAACAACGCATCCGCAGCAGTAACCCCGGGTGACTTCGAATCTACCGTTAATTTCCAGATCGATTATCAGTAACGATCTGCTGCGGGCGCAATTATGCGCCTGCTTAACCCTTCCTGCGAATAACTGAAAGGAAATGCGGTGATGCCTGGATGGCGTATTTTACTGCTTTTTATCTTCATATCGCCTGCATGGGTTTTGGCTGACACCCATCGTCTTGTCAGTACGCCCGGCAAAATGCGCATGCGGGGAAATATTATTGAGGCTGCCTGTTATGTCGATCCACGCGACCGGTCGCTGCTGGTTGAATTTGATGACCTCTCAGCCAGAGATATTTCCGGAAAACCTGAAAAAGTATCTGCGCATGATTTCAGCATTCATTTGCTGGGATGTTCATTAGGGGATTCTCAACACCCTGGGAATCTGTTCCAACGCGCCAATATTACCTTTTCCGGCGCACCGGATAGTGACAATCCTGATTATCTGAGCGTGCAATCGGAAACTGAAAATTTAGCGATAGAAATATATGACGGCAAAGGCAAGCAAATTCATTTAGGTGAGCCATCACCAGATTATGCGCTTAACCCCGGGAAAAACACGCTCAATTTTACGGCTTATTTGATCTCCCGCGACGGAAGAATGACGTCTGGTGAATTTACTGCAGTCACGCATTTTGTTGTGAATTATCTCTGAGCTGCACAGCAATTCGGGTATCTGAAGGTTTGCGAACGAAAATGATCACGCTGAAAACAGATAAAAAACTTCTGGCGCTTTTAATTGCTCTGGTCTGTGCCTCTTCATGGGCTGAAGCGGATGAGTCTATTGAATTTAATACTGACGTCCTGGATGCCAGTGACAGACAAAATGTCGATTTACAGCGTTTTTCCGAAGGCAACTTTGTGACTCCCGGAGAATATCTGTTGGATGTTCGTATTAACAGCCAGGAGATCCCTCAGCAGTCGATCCGTTATATCGTTGATCCTGCCAACTCGCATAAATCCATGGCGTGCCTGACGCCGCAACAGCTCGAATTACTGGCGCTCAAAGAAGAGGCGCTGACCTATATTCATCCGATTAGCGCGACCTGCTATGACATTTCCCGCCTGCCGGGTGTGGTGCTGAATAATAGCGCAGGCGTACTGGACATTACCGTGCCTCAGGCATGGATGAAATATACCGATCCAGACTGGACGCCGCCGGAGCGCTGGGATAACGGCGTCGCGGGACTGATTTTCGACTACAGCGTCTCGGGCCAGGCCACACATTACGAACAAGGTGGCGATCATTACCGCTCACTGTCTGGTTATGGACAGACGGGCTTTAACCTCGGCGCGTGGCGCTTTCGTGGCCAGTATCAGGCCAATTATGCTTCGGATGAAAATCGTGGGCGTATCGACTGGGATCAGATCTATGCCTATCGCCCGTTACCGATGCAGGGTGCAAAACTGACGGTCGGTGAAATATATCTGAATTCCCAGGTGTTTGATTCAGTGCGATTTACGGGGGCTAACCTTGCCAGCGACGAGCGCATGCTACCACCGAATTTGCAGGGCTA
This sequence comes from Citrobacter sp. Cpo126, assembly GCF_030332445.1. Lineage (NCBI taxonomy): Bacteria > Pseudomonadati > Pseudomonadota > Gammaproteobacteria > Enterobacterales > Enterobacteriaceae > Citrobacter > Citrobacter sp. Cpo126. Next base: position 73,975 of record NZ_JAOWHT010000039.1, on the reverse strand, counting down.
CGCGCCCGAAGTGCACGGCATCGCCCGCAGTAATGCGAAGGTCACCGTCAGTCAGCAGGGGCGTGTTATCTATCAAACCACCGTTCCTGCGGGGCCATTTAATATTCAGGATCTACACGGCTCGGTACGCGGCACGCTGGATGTTCGCGTCGAAGAGCAGGATGGCAGCGTACAAACTTTTCAGGTCAATACGGCAGATATCCCTTACCTGACGCGCCCGGGCTATGTTCGTTACAACGCCGCTGTCGGTAAGCCATCGCGTTATAACCACGACGTCCAGGGACCTGCATTTTATAGCGGTGATTTTTCATGGGGGGTCAGCAATGCGTGGTCACTGTACGGTGGCGCGTTGCTCACTGGCGATCGCTATAACGCCTGGTCGATGGGGATTGGGCGGGATTTGAGCTGGCTGGGCGCGCTGTCGGCTGATGCGACGCAATCCGTGAGCCGAGTGAAGCATCAGGCTGAACAAAAAGGGATGTCCTTTAAGCTCAGCTATGCCAAAACCTTTGATGAATACAACAGCGCCATCACCTTTGCCGGTTACCGTTTTTCACAGCGTAACTTCCGCACCTTCTCGCAGTTCCTCGACGAGCAGTATGAAAATAACAATAGCGCCGGCAACGAAAAAGAGATGTACACCATCACCGGTAACAAGACCTTTTTTGCTGACGACCCGCAATTAGCGACCACGCTGTACCTGACCTATACCCACCAGAATTACTGGGATCGTGGCTCTCAGGATCGTTACGGGGTGTCGATGGGGCACAGCTTTTCGTTCGCAGGCATTCAGGGGATCAGCGCCAACCTTGCCGCTTACCGCTCTGAGTATCAGGGCAAACGGGACGACAGCCTTTCGCTGTCCATTTCGGTGCCATGGAGCGATGGCCGCTCAATGGATTATGAAGTGCAAAACAGCGGCAGCCAGACCAGTCAGATGGTTTCGTATTCCGATAACCGCGACCGTAACAATCCATGGCGACTGCGCGCAGGGGTTTCCGGTGAAGGGCACACCGCGTTTGATGGCTACTACAAGCATCGCAGCATGATGGCGGAACTGGAATCTAACGTCAGCTGGCAGCAATCACGTTATTTCTCCGTTGGCGGCACGATGCGCGGCGGCTTTACCGCAACGCGTCATGGTGCGGCACTACACAACAGCCAGGCGTCGATGAATACCGCCAGGGTGATGGTTGATACCGACGGTGTGGCGAATGTACCGCTGAACGGCGAACAGGCGCACTCAAACCGCTTCGGTATTGCCGTCGTACCGGACGTCGTCAGCTATCACAGCTTTGATACCCGTATCGATGTGGACGCAATGGACGAGGACATTTCCGCGACCAAAGCCATCGTCACCAACACCCTGACGGAAGGCGCGATTGGTTATCAGCGCTTCGCCGTGGCGCAGGGGCAAAAAATGATGGCGCTGCTGCGCCTGAAAGATGGTTCGGTACCGCCGTTTGGTGCCGAAGTGTTTAACGCCAACGGTGTCAGCGTCGCCATGGTGATGGAAAACGGCATGGCCTGGATTGCGGGTGTGAATCCAGCCGAGCGTCTTTCTGTTGCCTGGGGCGGTCGCGCGCAGTGTCACTTACAGGTGCCGCAACAAATCAACCCGGAAGGTAACGTGCTGTTGCCTTGTGAATAATATCAATAACCTGAATGAATTTTGTCATGAAAAATCAAGCATTTTACTCCGTGCAGCGTTGGCTCAAACCCGTGGTCTGCGGTCTGCTTTTTATTGCAGAGATCAACGCCTCATGGGCGGGCATTGCACTTGACCGTACCCGTCTGATTATCACCGGTGATGCGCGATCTGTCAGTGCGAACTTAACCAACACCAGTCCGAGCATTCCGTTTCTGGCTCAGTCGTGGGTGGAAGACGCCAATGGAACAAAAATTACCTCGCCGTTGATGGTTTTACCGCCGCTACAACGGATTAACGGCGGGCAAAAGGGCATTGCGCGTGTGACAAAAACCAGCGGTATTAACGCTTTGCCGCAGGATCGCGAAAGTCTGTTCTACCTGAACGTGCGTGAAATTCCGCCCAAGCCGGATAAGCCGAACGTGCTGCAACTGGCGATGCAGTCGCGCATCAAACTGTTCTACCGTCCGACCGCCATCGTGCCGGAAACACCGGGCGCCGTGTGGCAAAACCAACTGGTCTTTCATAAGCAGGGGCAGCGCTGGAGTGTGGATAACCCAACGCCGTACTTCGTTACCTTAATCGGCTTAAGCCGCAAGCCTGAAGCGCAGGGCGGCGACAGGCTGACTGACTTCCCTGGGATTATGGTTTCACCAAAGTCCTCTCTCGATTTCAGCGTGGCCGACGGCAGCGTTAGCCAGTTCAGCATGATGTATGTGAACGATTTTGGCGGTCATCCCGAATTGAAATTCAGCTGCACAGGCAATGTGTGTAAAGCATTGCCGATGGAGCAACAGCCCCGGTAACAGGATTCGTAAATGAAAAAGATGCTTTGCGCTCTGCTGATGGCGGGCATGGCCTGCTCGGTTCAGGCCACAAGCGGTCGCCAGGATATGAGCAATGTGTCCGGCGAGTATGGCAACGTCCGCTTTCATGGTCGGGTGTTCGTTTCGCCATGCGTGCTGGATATGGCCTCCCGCGATCAGACTATCGATCTTGGTGATATTTCCGCCGGCCGATTTCGCCAGGGCGGCGATCGCAGCGATCCGGTATTGGTCACGCTGTATCTGAATGGCTGTTTAAAGGGCTCCGGTCATACCTTAAGGGATTTCCCCGGGCAGACCAGTGAGATGCCTGAGCTGGCGCACAGCACGGTGGAGCGTGGTGTTTCGATGACGCTAATGGCTGAAGGCGCACCGGAAAACAGCGATTTGGGGCGCATTCGTGGTGATGTTCGCGGCGCGGGCATCCGGCTACTGACTGAACGTAATCAGTTAATCCACCTGAACCAACCGCAACGCATGTGGATCCTCAAACCGGGCGATAACGCCATTCATTTTCTTGCCGCGCTGGAATCTTTTGGGCGAGAGGTGACCGCCGGAGAATTTAACGGTCTGGTCATACTTAAGCTGGAGTATCTATGAGCGTATTACGTAAAACGCTGTTGTGGTTGGTGCTGGCAGGTTGTCCGTTGGCCGGGCAGGCATTTACACAGGGAGAAGGTGAGCCGGAAGGTGGGTCGCCGCATCAGTACGATATTGAACTGAGCTCGCTGGATGTCAGTAAAAACCACGTGGGTGGCAGAACGGAGCCGTTCCCATGGAATCTGGGCGGCTGGTATGTGGTGAATTTCTATTGCGAACAGGCTGACATCTCCCGAGCACCAATTTACTACACCACCACAACCACGATGCCGCCTTCAAATCAGGGGGCGAACCGTTTTCGGCTAAACGAGTATCTGGATGTGGAAGTTCAGGTGTGGGTTGCCGGGGGCTATAAAAAATATGTGCAGGCGCCTTTTACCAACGTTTCAAACCGCAACAGCAACAACAGCTGTAAAAAGCGTAAGGGCTACACGCGAGCGACTAACGTTGAAAGTGGTTCAAAAGGGAAAGTGACGTTTATTGTCACTAAACCCATTATCAATGGCATCAATATCACTTCCCAGTCGCTGGTGGAGGTGGCCGGGCGCATGGGAAGCGCGGGACCTACGCCAACCACGGCGATTTCTCGCGTGGTGATTAAATCCGGGCTAATTACCGTCCCGGACAAATGCACCTTCAACCGGGGAGACAAAATCAGCATTGAGTTTGGCGATCTGCCTGGATCCGCTGCCCGGCTCAACGGCACTAACTACAGCAAGTCAGTCCCTATACATGTGGTCTGTGAAGGCGGGAGTTTCGATCAGGGCGCGCTGAACATTAATCTTGGTATACAAACGACCACGGCGTCAGGCACGGCGGGGTTTAACGGTAATCTCCTTGGCACGCTGAGCGGCGGACAAAAGCGCGACGATCTCGGCATTATGCTTAAAGACGAAAGTGGTGGCACCGTTGTGCCCAATCAATTCTACAACGTGAAGGGGTTTTACCAGAATCAGGGCGACTGGAATCTTACCGCCGCGCCGGTGGCAAAGCCGGGCGTGGGAAGCGTGAAAGAAGGTGAATTTGAAGCCTCTGCCACCGTTGTCGCGCAGTTTCAGTAGGGGGATGTCATGAGATTCTCGGCGTTATTCGCGACCAGTATGTTACTGCTAGGTGGCATGGCGCATGCCGACACCAAACTGGTCGGCGGCGATATGTATTTTCACGGCACCATCAGAGCCCTGGCCTGCAGCCTTGCACCGGGAGGCGACAAAATCGAGGTCGATTTCAAGCAAATCGCGACACAGGATCTCTATCTCTCGGGGCGCAGTAAGCCGGAAAAATTCAGCATCCAGTTACGCGACTGCAACCCTGAGGTTTTCCGTGGGATCTCGGTTACCTTCAGCGGTCGTGAGGATGCGGAGCTGACCGATCATCTGGCGCTGGATAGCAGTGAACAAGGCGGCGCGTCAGGGATCGGGATTGGGATGAGCGAAGAAGACGGCACGGCAATCCGCCTTGATGAGAGCACGTCAGTTAAAGAGATAACAGAAGGCTCGATGACGCTGAATTTCTTGGCGTGGGTCGCAGCGGAGCCATCGGCGATAAAAAATCAGTCTCTCGAATACGGTCCGTTCAGCGCCAGCGGGACCTGGACGTTGAACTACCAGTAGCATGATGAACGTACTGAATCGCATTGCGCCGCTGCCTGCGCAGAAATTATTGCTCGGTATTAGTCTGTTTTTCTGGTGTGGGGCCATGCATCTCTACTGGCCGAACAACGGCGGCAGCGGTCTGTCGTTGCCGCTTAATATTACGAGCTGGATCTACGCTGTTGTACTGGCTGCAAGCGTATTGATGCTGGTGCCTCGTCAACGCTGGCGCATCACTGTGCCCGCTGCGGGTTTTACAGTCGGGGCGTTTATCCTGACGTTGCTTTGCCTACTAACGCCTGATGTCTGGCAGGCCGAGGCACTGCTGGTGGCGGGGGCGTTACTGGGCGGTGTGAGCGTCTATCTGGTCACATTACAAATTCCGCTCACGGCAAACACCTTAACGGCACTGCTGGCTCTGCTATGGGGAGCGTGCGTCATTGAATGTCTGGCGTTTGTCTATCAGTACTGGCATTTGCCGGGCGTTGAATACTGGGAGTTTGCCTGGCGGCGCGGCACGCGGCCCTACGGGATTTTTCAGCAGGTCAATCTGCTGGCCAGCTTCACGGCATGCGGTGTGCTGCTGTCAGCGCCGCTCTTTTTACGTCTGCACCGCGGGTATCGAATTGCCATTGGGATAGGCCTGGTAACGATGGGATTTGTGCTGCATGAATCTCAGTCGCAAACCGGCTACCTGTCTCTGGTAGTCGGTGAAGTGCTGCTGCTGGCGGTTTTCCCGGCGCAATGGCGCACGCTACTGCTGCTTCTACTGCCGCTGGCGTTAGGCGTGGCGATAGGGGCCACGGCCCGCCATTTTTTGTCTGCGGTCACGGTCGATCATCTGACGACTTCTCAAGTGCGCTGGACGGTGTTGAAAACGTCGCTGGCATTATTTGCCGAACGCCCGTGGATGGGGTGGGGCGTGGGCAGTTTTGCTGCCGTGTTTCTCGAACGCGCGGGGCCATTGGGGCTGGGCAGCATTTCGCATCCGCACAACGAACTGGTGCTGTGGTTGGTGGAGGGCGGTCTGGTTGGGCTTGCGGGGGCACTCTGTTTTATAGCGGGTGGTTTATGGCTCTGGCTGCACGGTAATTGCTGGCGTCGCGCCTGCCTGGTGGCGGCACTGCCGGTGGTTATTCATATGTTGACGGAATACCCCGTCAGGCAGTCAACGCCACACTGGCTGCTGTTGATCCTGCTGCTTCGATGTGCAGACAGCGCGCGAACGGGAATACGCCTGGCGCTTACGTCAACGTCGCTGATCCGCGCGGCAGGGTTTATCTCGTTACTGACCGTCGCGCCATTGCTGCTTCTCACGCTGTACACGCAACAGCAATTGACGCTGGCGGAGAGGCAGTCAACGCAGTGGCATCTTGCCGAACCGCTCCCTGTAGGAGGCTGGCTTCTTACCAGTCGCTATCGGTTTGATGTCCAGATGGGGTATCTGCAACGGTATCAGCGTACCCGGGACGTACGTTGGCTGGAGGCAGTTCGCCGCTGGGCGCCTGATTATGTGCGCGTTCACCCAGACCCTAATGTCTCCTTCACGCAAATCTTACTGGCGTTGCAACAGCGCGACCTGGTCGAGGCGCATCGTCTGGCGACGCACTTTTGCCTGATATACCCGAACGATCGCCGTATCCCGTGGCTGCAGAATGCACGACGTCCTTTTAATAAAATAATGGAATGATATGAACAGATTCAGTGAACAGGCCCGTTATGTGCCAGAACTTCCCCGCAACGCCGAATTGCTGCGGATCACCGGGATCCGTTTGCAGCGCATTCATTTTTTTGATGACGCATCGCTGGATGTCTGTGAGGTGTTAAGCCAGGTACGCACACCGCTCCCACTGGATCTGTTTTTCAAGCACCTTTCCATTGCGGCAAAACAGCAGCTTTTTCTATGGCAAATGCAGCGGGTGCTGGCCCTCTCTGGAAGCTATTCGCTGAATTTATCCGTCAGGATGCTGACCAGTCTGTCATGGATCACACGTCTCACAAAGCAGGTGCATCAGGGGAGGATTGTTATTGAAATTCAGGATCCGGGCTCCATGATGCGCCTGGATAAGGCAGAGCAGCAGGCCGTATGCATTGCCGTAAAAATGCTGGTGCGTCACGGGTTTCGCGTGTGGCTAGATGATGTTTCGCCTGAGCTATTTTTTGTCTGGCGGCTGTCGGGCATCCGTTTCGATGCCATCAAAATTGAAAGCGGAATGTTTCATCAGTTCAGAACATCGGAGTGGCAGTTGAGGGTTCTGGTCAATCAATTTCGTGGGCTGGGTGAACGGGTTGTCATTGAGGGAGTAGAAACGCCACAGGATTATGCCATTTGCCGTATGAGCGGCGCAGATGCTGTACAGGGCTTTCTATTTGAGCAGGAAATTTTACCGAAAAGCCTGAATCATTGCTGACTCAGGCTCTGACAATTACTCGCTCAGCGTCTGTGCGATATCTTTTTGCACCTGCTGGCGCTGTTCTGGGGTCAGCACTTTGTTCAGGTCAAAATAGTATTTTACGCGATAATAACGCGCCTGCTGTTCGATGTTGCTGAACGCAGAAAGCTGTTTCTGAACGGCAGCTTCATCCCATTTCCCGGACTTGATGACGTCAATCAACGCGCCGTCTTTAACATCTTTCACCGAAATCTGGCTTACGTTGGTTTCAAGCTGCTGGTGCAGTTTTTTAATCTGCGCCACCTGGTCGTTGGTCAGCTTAAGATGCTGAACGACCGGGTCCTGAGCTGGAGCAGGAACATTGGATACGTTTGCTGCAAGCGTACTAAAAGAAGCGCCCGCTAAGGTAGCCGCCAGCAAAGTCATGCGTAAGAAGTTCTTCATTATTGAAATCCTGATAAGGAAATTATCGACATTGTCTGCCACTCGCTGGTTACGAGTGATTATCCTTTGCAGAATACGATGCTCACCGCATGTCGCCACGCGAATTTGTTTTGCGGTTGGTTACGGAGTGAAACAATCCCGCCACAAGAAACGTAGTGCAGCGGGAGTGAAGGCGATAGTTATAGCGTGAACGGGTCGGCGTCCTGCCAGGCGGGAAACTTCTCGCGATACTCGCGCAGCGCGGAGAGTGACAGTTCGGCGTCAATGCGTGTGGCCTGATGCGGCTCGGCGGTGGCAATAATCTCACCCTGCGGGTTAATCACCCGGCTGTCACCGCGATAATGATGGCCGTTACCGTCTGTGCCCACGCGGTTACATCCTGCTACATAAGCCTGGTTCTCAATCGCCCGTGCGGCAAGCAGAAGCTGCCAGTGCAGCGAACGCGGCGCAGGCCAATTGGCAACATACAACGCCAGGTCGTAATCGTTGCGATTGCGCGACCATACCGGAAAACGCAGGTCATAACAGACCAACGGTAGAATGCGCCAGCCGCGCCATTCAACAATAACGCGCGCGTCACCCGCCTGGTAATGCTGATGCTCATCCGCCATGCGGAACAGATGGCGCTTGTCGTAGAAATGCACATTACCTTCTGGCTCAACCAGAAAAAAGCGGTTTACCGGGCCGCGTTCAGACTGGATAGCAGCGCTGCCCGCGATCAGGGCGTTGGTCTGTTGCGCCTTGACGCGCATCCAGCTTACGACTTCTTCTTGCGGCAACGATTTATTTGCCGCTTCCATGGCAAATCCGCTGGTAAACATCTCGGGCAACACGATGACATCACGTCCGGCGACGGTTTCCAGTTGTCGGTCAAAATGGCGCAGGTTGGCCGGGCCATCCATCCAGATCAAGGGTTGTTGCAGCAGAGTAATTTTCAAACCAGGCACGATCGAGGCTCCTCGTTGAACAACATTTTGACACTGTAGCATGAGCATTAATGAAAATGTGGCAATAAAAAGCCCCGCATTAAGCGGGGCTAAACGTTGTGCGTATATCGTTATGCGGCTTCGACTTTACGCACTTTCTCTGGCAGCTTTACCGGCTGAGTCGCCAGCTCCTCGGGTTCAAAGTCATCCACGTTGATACTGCGCAGGCGGCTCGCTTCGGCTTTCACCAGAATCGCGGCTTCATCTTTATCAATCAGCCCTTTCGCCAGCGCATTGTGCGCCAGTTCGTCGAGACGGGTAAATGGCAGGTTTTTACCCAACTCTTTACAGATCCGCTGGTGGATAGGGTCGGCTGCAATGACATCCAGCAGCGCCTCTTCCAGCAAACCAACCGGGTTATGCTCGCTTGGCGTCAGATATTGACCGCGACCAATACGAGAACGAGTAGCACTTGGAACCTGCAAAATCTTCGCGACTTTATGGTCCAACTTGTCAGAAGGTGCGTCGTAGTGGCGACCGGTCGGGAAGATAACCACGTTCAGCAAGCCCGCGACCAGACGGTTCGGGAAGTTTTTCAGCAGATCGTCCATCGCCTGTTCCGCTTTGTACAACGCATCTTGAACGCCCCAGTGAACCAACGGCAGGTCCGCTTCATTACGGCCTTCATCGTCATAACGTTTCAGTACCGCAGAGGCCAGATACAGCTGACTTAACACATCGCCCAGACGCGCGGAGATACGTTCGCGGCGCTTCAGGCTACCGCCCAGTACGGCCATGGACACATCTGAAAGCAGGGCCAGGTTGGCGCTCAAGCGGTTCAGGTGCTGGTAGTAACGTTTGGTCGCATCGCCGGTTGGCGTGCTGCTGGTTAAGCCACGCGTCAGACCAAGCCAGAAGCTGCGCACTTTGTTACTGCCAACGTGACCGATGTGTTTGAACAGCAGCTTGTCGAACGCATTCACATCGTTACTCTGTGCCGCAGCCATCTCTTCCAGAACATACGGATGGCAGCGAATCGCACCCTGACCGAAGATCATCATGCTACGGGTCAGAATGTTGGCACCTTCAACGGTAATGGCGATTGGCGCACCTTGATAAGCGCGGGCGAGGAAGTTGCTTTCGCCAAGCATAATGCCTTTACCGCCAGTGATATCCATAGCATCGATGATTGACTGCTGCCCGCGGTGGGTACAGTGATATTTCACGATAGCCGACAGCACCGCCGGTTTTTCACCCAGCATAATGCCGTAGGTAATCAGTGATGCCGCAGCGTCCATCACGTATGCGTTACCGGCAATACGTGCCAACGGCTCTTCAATACCTTCCATCTTGCCGATGGAGATTTTGAACTGGCGACGAATGTGCGCATACGCGCCGGTGGCCATTGCGACCGATTTCACGCCGCCCGTCGAGTTAGACGGCAAGGTAATACCACGTCCTACAGACAGACATTCCACCAGCATGCGCCAGCCCTGACCGGCCATTTTCGGACCACCGATGATGTAATCAATCGGTACAAACACATCTTTACCGAGGGTCGGACCGTTCTGGAACGGCACGTTCAGCGGGAAGTGACGACGCCCAATTTGTACACCCGGCGTTGAGGTTGGGATCAGCGCACAGGTAATACCGAGATCTTCTTCACCACCCAGCAGTTTTTCCGGATCAGAGAGTTTAAATGCCAGACCCAGTACCGTGGCGATAGGGGCCAGCGTAATATAACGTTTGTTCCAGGTCAGGCGCATACCCAGCACCTGTTGGCCCTGCCAGTCACCCATACAAACCACGCCGGTATCAGGGATCGCCCCTGCGTCGGAGCCTGCTTCCGGGCTGGTCAGAGCAAAGCATGGGATCTCCTGACCGCGAGCCAGACGCGGCAGGTAATGATTTTTCTGCTCTTCGGTGCCGTAATGTTGCAGCAGTTCGCCTGGGCCTAATGAGTTAGGTACGCCAACGGTGATCGCCAGGATCCCGGAAACGCCGGAGAGTTTCTGCAGAACGCGAGCCTGAGCATATGCTGAGAATTCCAGCCCGCCGTACTCTTTCTTAATGATCATCGCGAAAAAGCGATGTTCTTTCAGATATGCCCACAGTTCCGGCGGCAGATCCGCGAGTTCGTGAGTGATCTGGAAGTCGTTCGCCATGCGGCACGCTTCTTCCACTGGACCATCAATAAACGCTTGTTCTTCAGCGGTCAGATGCGGTTGAGGATAGTTATGCAGTTTTTTCCAGTCAGGCTTGCCCTGGAACAGGTCACCTTCCCACCAGGTTGTACCGGCATCAATCGCTTCTTTCTCAGTACGCGACATCGGTGGCATGACTTTACGGAAACCGCGGAACACCGGCGCAGAGATCATGGATTTGCGCATCGGCGTAAAGTTAAACGGCACGAGGATAATGGCCAGAGGAACCAGCAGCCAGACTGACCACAGGCCAGCCACGCCAAGCGCAGCCGTCCAGGCGAGCAAAATTAAACTGCTGAGGAATAAGCTCACGCGGTGATAAAACAGAACGCTGAGCAGAACAACCGTAGCGATAATACTCAAAATCATCATAACGAAAAGCTCCCTTGCTTGTAGGAGGTCTGACCACTTGTGATGATATGTTTGTAGTGGATGTAAATTCTTTTAGCAATGTGTTTACAAAATAATTACAACAAAGCTCACATTGTTGCTGTTTTAACCGGCACAAAAAATCAAAAGCGACAGCCATTCCTGTGGCTTGGACTTCTCGCTGGTAGCGCTATCCGGTACACTGCGTCTTGTCATTTACATTCATGCTGAAGGATATCCTCATGTACCAGGATCTTATTCGTAACGAACTGAGCGAAGCGGCGGAAACGCTGGCTAATTTTCTTAAAGATGACGCCAATATTCACGCCATTCAGCGCGCGGCGGTTCTGTTGGCAGACAGCTTTAAAGCGGGCGGTAAGGTGCTTTCTTGCGGTAACGGCGGTTCCCATTGTGACGCGATGCACTTTGCCGAAGAGCTGACCGGACGCTATCGTGAAAACCGTCCTGGTTATCCGGCGATCGCTATCTCTGACGTCAGCCATATCTCCTGCGTCAGCAACGATTTCGGTTACGATTATGTGTTCTCTCGCTACGTAGAAGCCGTGGGTCGTGAAGGTGATGTCCTGTTAGGTATCTCGACTTCGGGTAATTCCGGTAACGTAATTAAAGCGATTTCCGCAGCGCGTGAGAAAGGGATGAAAGTGATCACCCTGACCGGTAAAGATGGCGGAAAAATGGCGGGCAGCGCGGATATCGAAATTCGCGTGCCGCACTTTGGCTACGCTGACCGTATTCAGGAAATTCATATCAAAGTGATCCATATCCTGATCCAGCTGATCGAAAAAGAGATGGTTAAACCATAAGAAGACGATTGCCGGATGGTGGCTAAAGCCTTATCCGGCCTACATGAGCGCCACGTAGGCCTGATAAGCGCAGCGCCATCAGGCAGTTCACGGTTTTAAGGTAGGTGATGTATGTGCGAACTGCTCGGGATGAGCGCCAATGTGCCAACCGATATCTGCTTTAGCTTCACCGGGCTGGTTCAGCGCGGCGGAGGGACTGGGCCGCACAAAGACGGCTGGGGTATTACGTTTTATGAAGGTAAGGGCTGCCGTACATTTAAAGATCCGCAACCCAGCTTTAATTCGCCTATCGCCAAACTGGTACAAGACTACCCCATCAAATCCTGTTCCGTGATTGCCCATATTCGTCAGGCGAACCGTGGCGAAGTGGCGTTGGAAAATACCCATCCCTTTACCCGCGAATTGTGGGGACGCAACTGGACCTATGCTCATAATGGACAGCTCAGTGGCTATAAATCGCTGGAAACCGGAAATTTCCGCCCGGTCGGGGAAACCGACAGCGAAAAAGCTTTCTGCTGGCTGCTCCACAAGCTGACGGAGCGTTATCCGCGCACGCCGGGCAATATGACGGCAGTGTTTAAATATATCGCAATGCTGGCAGGACAGCTGCGGGAGAAGGGCGTCTTCAACATGCTGTTGTCTGACGGACGCTATGTGATGGCCTTTTGTTCGACCAACCTGTTTTGGATCACGCGTCGTGCGCCGTTTGGCGTGGCGACATTGCTGGATCAGGATGTGGAAATCGATTTTAGTTCAGAGACCACACCCAATGATGTGGTCACCGTGATTGCCACTCAACCGTTAACCGGCAATGAAACCTGGCAAAAGATTATGCCAGGCGAGTGGGCATTATTTTGTCTCGGGGAGCGTGTAGTTTGATGCCAGTTGCGGCTGAACCACTTCGTGACTCAACGGCTTGCTGACGACGTAACGACCATTGACGACAGAAACGGTCGGTGGTTTACGTGTTTGTTCAAAGTAATCGTATCCCGGCTTTAACTGGGCCCAGAAATCTTTGTAATACGAGAACTTATGGCGTTGCATGTTGGCATCGGTCATGCGGAACGGGTAAATGCTAACCTGTACGCTGGACTGCCCGAACACCAGAGCACCGGTCACAAACTGGAAAATCTCATCAATGCCGTTGTCGGTCATTGCGTAGCAGCCGACGGAAACACAGGCACCGTGGATCATCAGGTACTTACCTTCATAACCGTGTGCGCGGTCATAGGCATTAGGGAAACCAATGTTAATCGCTTTATAGAAGCGACTATCTGGTTTCAGCTGTCCACGTTGTACGCTGTAAAACCCTTCCGGACTTTTGAAATCACCCTGACGCTGCTTCGGACCTAAGCCACCGGAATAATTACAGATCTTATAACTGTCGAGCAATTGATACTGTTCGCCCATCTTGACGTACAGATCTAAGGTTCGCTCTTCTTTGAAGATCTGGATATAAACGGGGGAGCCCATTAATTGCTGCTTATATTCTTTGCTGACAGGCGTAGTCGGGCTGCTGCTGCTCAGCAAACCGGCAAATGAAACGCACGGCAATAAAAGCATCGCAAGAAAAAATGCGATTTTACGCATACTGCTTATTCCTTGATAAAACGATCACACACGCCAGGACGGCAAAAAGAATCCCCAAATCGGATAAATCTGGATCTGGAGCGCTCACATTAGCACCAAGAGAGTTTTTCGCAAGTCTCTCGTGCGGCGTTTACACTTTAGTTTTTCTTTATACGGAAAATTGCGCTTAAAGGCAGTCAGACACTGGCGTATTTTGCTGGTTACTGCGCTTCATTGGATCTTAATCGTGCTGGATGGATAATGGGTCTGGAACGGCCCAGCATTAGGTACAACCAGACTTCTCACAACATAAAAATACTGTATACTTAAACAGTGATGTGGGAGACAAACGATGCGTAAAATCATACATGTCGATATGGACTGCTTTTTCGCGGCAGTGGAAATGCGCGACAACCCCGCCCTGCGCGACATTCCCATTGCTATTGGCGGCAGTCGTGAACGTCGGGGGGTCATCAGCACGGCCAATTACCCGGCGCGCAAATTTGGCGTGCGTAGCGCAATGCCAACGGGAATGGCATTAAAGCTGTGTCCGCATCTCACTTTATTACCTGGTCGTTACGAGGCCTATAAAGAAGCCTCCCGCCAGATTCAGGCTATTTTCTCTCGCTATACCTCGCTGATAGAACCCCTTTCGCTGGATGAAGCCTATCTGGATGTGACCGACAGCACCCACTGCCACGGCTCAGCTACGCTGATCGCTCAGGAAATCCGTCAGACAATTTTTAACGAGTTACAGTTAACCGCCTCTGCCGGAATTGCGCCGGTAAAATTTCTGGCAAAAATAGCCTCCGATCTCAACAAACCCAATGGGCAATATGTGATTACCCCTGCCGGTGTTCCTGAATTTCTCAGAACATTGCCGTTAGGCAAAATTCCCGGTGTTGGCAAAGTCTCCGCCGCTAAGCTGGAATCAATGGGATTACGTACCTGCGAAGATGTTCAAAAATACGACCTGGCAATGCTGCTCAAACGCTTCGGCAAGTTTGGTCGCGTGCTGTGGGAGCGCAGTCAGGGGATTGACGAGCGGGACGTCAACAACGACAGGCTGCGTAAATCCGTCGGCGTGGAGCGTACGCTGGCGGAAGATATTCACGAGTGGTCGGAGTGTGAGGCGATAATTGAACGGCTCTATCCTGAACTGGAACGGCGTCTGGCAAAGGTAAAGCCGGATCTGCTGATCGCTCGCCAGGGGATAAAACTCAAGTTTAATGATTTTCAGCAGACTACGCAGGAGCACGTCTGGCCGCGCTTAAATAAAGATGACTTAATTACGACAGCGCGCAAGACCTGGGACGAGCGTAGGGGAGGGCGAGGTGTCAGGCTGGTGGGATTACACGTCACGCTGCTGGATCCACAAATGGAAAGACAGCTACTGTTGGGGCTGTGATTCAGAACAATTGCCGGATGTCGGCGTAAACGCCTTATCCGGCCTACAAACCAGCGTGCAGGCCAGATGGCTACGTAACAACTTTATCCAGCCTTCAAATCAGCGTGCATGCCGGATGGCAGCGTAAAAACTTTATCCAGCCTACAAACCAGCGTGTAGGCCGGATAAGCGCAGCGCCATCCGGCAATTAGCGCAGAATCTTACTTCGCCGGAATAGACTTCAGCAGTTCAGTCAGCAGCGTCCAGTAATGGCCGACGCTTTCGATATGAACCTGCTCATCCGGGGAGTGCGGACCGGTGATAGTTGGCCCGATGGAAACCATGTCCATATCTGGATACGGTTTCTTGAACAGACCACATTCCAGACCAGCGTGGATGATCTGGATATTCGGCGTTTTGTTGAACAGACGCTGATAGGTTTCACGAACCAGGTGCATAACCGGAGAGTTAGCATCCGGCTGCCAGCCTGGGTATCCGCCTTTTGCCTGGGTTTTCGCGCCAGCCAGTTTACCCAGTGAATCCAGCATGCTCACCACGTAGTCTTTACCGCTGTCGATCAGGGAACGGATCAGGCAGTGAATTTCAACGTTGTCGTCAGTCATGGTGACAACTCCGACGTTCAGAGAGGTCTCTACCACGCCTTTGGCGACGTCAGAGTTGCGGATTACGCCGTTCGGGGTGGCGTTCAGCAGACGCACAAAGCTGTCGCGAGACTGAGCGGTCAGCGCGGCTTTGTCTTGAGTTACGGCATCCAGCAGCAGAGCCAGGTTCTTCTCTTTGGCTTCCAGTTCGTTTTTCAGGATTTCCTGATAGGTGTTGACCAGCGCTTTTAACGCATCAACTTTATCTGCAGCCACGGCGAGGGTGGCAAAGGCTTCACGCGGAATCGCGTTACGCAGCGTACCGCCGTTGAAATCAACCAGACGCAGATCCAGCTCTTCAGCGTGGCCCGCCAGGAAGCGTACCAGCAGTTTGTTCGCGTTACCGAGACCCACGTGGATTTCGCCGCCGGAGTGACCGCCTTTCAGGCCTTTTAACGTCAGCTTAAAGCTCTGGAATCCAGCCGGGATTGCTTCACGGGACAGCGGCAGGTTAGAGGTAAAGTCGATACCGCCTGCGCAACCCATGTAGATCTCACCTTCTTCTTCTGAGTCGGTGTTGATCAGGATATCTGCCTGCAGCCAGTTAGCCTGCAGACCAAACGCGCCATCCATACCCGCTTCTTCGGTCATGGTCAGCAGCACTTCCAGCGGACCGTGTACTACGCTGTCATCAGCCAGAACGGCCAGCGCAGACGCCATACCGATGCCGTTATCCGCACCCAGCGTGGTGCCACGGGCTTTCACCCATTCGCCGTCAATATAAGGCTGGATAGGATCTTTAGTGAAGTCATGCACGGTGTCGTTGTTTTTCTGCGGGACCATATCCAGGTGCGCCTGCAGAACGACCGGCTTGCGGTTTTCCATACCTGCGGTTGCGGGTTTGCGAATCAGGATATTACCGACTTGATCGCGCTCGACGTGGAAACCTTTCTCTTGGGCCCAGCTCAGAATGTGTTCAGCGAGCTGCTCTTCATGATAGGACGGATGAGGAATAGAACAGATTTTGGCAAAAATATCCCATAGCGGTTGCGGGGATAATTGAGACAGTTCAGACACGTTGAGTCTCCTTGGCGATGTCCTACAAAACTTGCTTGCAGGCCACGGGGTTAGCAGAATTAAAAACACCACAAGCCAGGCTTGCGCGATGCGATTGAGAATACCACTTTCTCCGCTGACGGCTAGCATAAAGCATGCAAAAAGAGGCGCGGATTCCGCGAAACACTGGTTTTTAGTGCGTCAGATCTCTATAATCTCGCGCAACCTATTTCCCCCTCGAACACTTTTTAAGCCGTAGATAAACAGGCTGGGACACTTCACATGAGCGAAAAATACGTCGTCACCTGGGACATGTTGCAGATCCATGCACGTAAACTGGCAAGCCGCCTGATGCCTTCTGAACAATGGAAAGGCATTATTGCCGTTAGCCGTGGTGGTCTGGTGCCGGGCGCATTGCTGGCGCGTGAATTGGGTATTCGTCATGTCGATACCGTATGCATCTCCAGCTACGATCACGACAACCAGCGCGAACTGAAAGTGCTGAAGCGTGCCGAAGGCGACGGTGAAGGTTTCATCGTAATCGATGACCTGGTTGACACCGGTGGTACCGCCGTTGCGATCCGCGAAATGTATCCTAAAGCGCATTTCGTCACTATCTTCGCTAAGCCGGCTGGTCGCCCGCTGGTGAATGATTATGTTGTTGATATCCCTCAGGATACCTGGATTGAGCAGCCGTGGGATATGGGCGTAGTGTTCGTCCCGCCGATCTCTGGTCGCTAATCTAAACAGTTTTCAACGCCTGGCAACTGCCGGGCGTTGTTCTTTTTGTGCTGTGTCAGGTTACACTATGCCTTAGTGAGTACTCATGGAGGCTGCAATCATGTCACAGGCTAACCTCAGCGAAGTCCTGTTTAAACCCCGCTTCAAACACCCTGAAACGTCAACACTGGTTCGTCGTTTTAATCACGGCGCGCAGCCGTCCGTACAATCTGCCCTGGATGGCAAAACCATTCCGCACTGGTATCGCATGGTGAATCGCCTGATGTGGATCTGGCGCGGCGTTGACCCGCGTGAAATCCTTGAGGTGCAGGCACGTATCGTGATGAGCGAAGCCGAGCGTACAGATAAAGAACTCTACGATACGGTTATCGGCTATCGCGGTGGGAACTGGATCTATGAGTGGGCGAAGCAGGCGATGGACTGGCAACAGAAAGCGTCTATGGAAGAGGATCCGCAGGTGAGCGGACGCCACTGGCTGCATGCGTCTACGTTGTACAACATTGCCGCTTACCCACACCTGAAAGGCGATGAGCTGGCAGAGCAGGCACAGGCTTTGGCGAATCGCGCCTATGAAGAGGCCGCACAGCGATTGCCGGGCACGCTGCGTGAGATGGAGTTTCCCATCGCTGGCGGTGCGCCGATCACCGGCTTCTTACATATGCCAAAAGGTGACGGTCCGTTCCCGACGGTGCTGATGTGCGGTGGTCTCGATTCCATGCAAACGGATTACTACACCCTGTATGAGCGCTATTTTGCCCCACGGGGTATAGCCATGCTGACGCTGGACATGCCGTCGGTTGGGTTCTCGTCAAAATGGAAACTGACTCAGGATTCCAGCCTGCTGCATCAGCATGTATTAAAAGCGCTGCCTAATGTTCCCTGGGTGGATCACACCCGTGTGGCGGCCTTCGGTTTCCGCTTTGGCGCTAACGTAGCGGTACGTCTGGCGTATCTGGAATCATCGCGTCTGAAGGCGGTGGCCTGTCTGGGGCCAGTGGTTCATGCGCTGCTTAGCGACCCGCAGCGTCAGGCGAGCGTCCCGGAAATGTACCTTGATGTACTGGCTAGCCGCCTGGGGATGCACGACGCCTCCGATGAAGCGCTGCGCGTTGAGCTTAATCGCTATTCATTAAAAGTGCAGGGCCTGTTGGGGCGACGCTGCCCGACGCCAATGCTCTCGGGATTCTGGAAGAACGATCCGTTTAGCCCGGAAGAAGAGTCACGTTTAATCACATCTTCATCTTCAGACGGTAAGCTACTGGAGATCCCCTTCAACCCGGTGTATCGCAATTTTGACAAAGGGTTGCAGGAAATAACCGGTTGGATCAATCAGAGATTGTGTTAAAAGTTTGCTAAATTTTAGCGATTTGGTAAAACAGGTGCTTCACCTAAGGAGATCGTAATGACGTTACCGAGTGGGCATCCGAAAAGTAGATTGATCAAGAAATTCACCGCGCTTGGCCCGTATATCCGGGAAGGGCAGTGCGAAGATAATCGATTTTTTTTCGATTGTCTGGCTGTTTGCGTCAACGTGAAACCCGCCCCTGAGAAACGCGAGTTCTGGGGCTGGTGGATGGAACTGGAGGCGCAGGAAAAACGTTTCACGTACAGCTATCAGTTTGGTTTGTTTGATAAAGACGGTAACTGGACGGCGGTGCCGGTGAAAGAGACTGAAGTGGTAGAGCGACTGGAATACACCTTACGTGAATTCCATGAAAAATTACGTGGCTTGTTAACGACGCTGAATCTGGCGCTGGAACCTGCTGACGACTTTAAGGATGAACCGGTTAAGTTAACGGCATAATGAACAGTAAAATGCCGGATGGCGGCGCAACCCCATCCGGCATTTTTTTATGCTATATCAGAACTGGTAGACCATACCGACAGCAACGATGTCATCATCGTTGATGCCCAGTTTATTATCGCTATCCAGCTGGTTGATTTTATAGTCAACAAACGCGGACATATTTTTGTTGAAATAATACGTTGCGCCCACGTCGATATAATTCACCAGGTCTTCATTGCCGACGCCTTCAATATCTTTCCCTTTAGAAAGCACATAACCCAGTGACGGACGCAGACCAAAGTCAAACTGGTACTGAACAACCGCTTCGAAGTTCTGTGTTTTATTGGCGAAGCCGCCGGAAATTGGCGTCATGTTGCGTGTTTCAGAATAGAACGTCGCAATATAAATATCGTTAGCATCATATTTTAAGCCGGTTGCCCAGGCTTCAGCTTTATCACCCGTACCGCGAGTTTGCAGATTTTGCTGGTTGGTACGATCGGAGTTGGTATAAGCGCCGCTCACCGCGAAATCGCTGCCGCCAAAGTCATAGGTAACAGAAGTACCAAAACCGTCGCCGTTCTGTTTTTTCACATCGCGATCCTGGTTTTTACCCTGGTATTGCAGGGTCAGATCCAGGCCATCCACGACGCCGAAGAAGTCGGTGTTACGGTAAGTTGCCAGACCGCTGGCGCGTTTGGTCATAAAGTTATCGGTCTGTGCGGAGGAGTCGCCACCAAATTCCGGGAACATATCGGTCCAGGCTTCCACGTCATACAGCGCGCCCAGGTTACGACCATAATCAAACGAGCCAAAATCTTTTAATTTCACACCGGCGAAGGCCAGACGTGTTTTTTGTTGGTTTGAGTCGCTTTCAGCTTTATTGCCGGCAAACTCTGCTTCCCAACGACCATAACCGGTTAGTTGATCGTTAATTTGCGTTTCACCTTTAAAACCTAAACGGATATAGCTTTGGTCACCATCTTTGCTGTCATAATCCGTCATGTAATGCATGGCTTTTACTTTGCCGTACAAATCCAGCTTATTACCGTTCTTGTTATACACTTCCGCTGCCTGTACGGATGCCGACGCAACAATTCCCATCACCACTAATGCCAGAGTGCTCTTTTTCATTTTCATTCCTGATTAAAAGTACGCGCTAATATTCACTGGGTGTGATCCCCGTTAAAAGACAGGAGGGTTTTTAACGTCTGGCAATGAACGTTTTATGACAAAGTAAGAATATTTTTAAAAAAGAGTGTTTTTATGTTTCTGTAATAAATGCGTCAAAATCTGCCGCTACGCTTGCTGATCCTGCGCAATAAAATTTCATGCTTTGTGCGCTGGTTGTTGGCAACCGGGGCCAGTCCTGCTAAAACGTTCGTTTGATATCATTTTCCCCAATTTTGAATGGCAGAGAATCATGAGTGACAGCCAGACGCTGGTGGTAAAACTTGGCACCAGTGTGTTAACGGGCGGATCCCGCCGCCTGAACCGCGCCCACATCGTAGAACTGGTTCGCCAGTGCGCGCAGCTCCATGCCGCAGGGCATCGTATTGTTATCGTTACCTCTGGTGCGATTGCCGCCGGACGTGAGCATCTTGGTTACCCGGAGCTCCCGGCAACGATAGCTTCGAAACAGCTGTTGGCGGCGGTCGGGCAGAGCCGACTGATTCAACTGTGGGAACAGCTGTTCTCGATTTACGGTATTCATATCGGGCAGATGCTGCTGACGCGTGCAGATATGGAAGACAGAGAGCGCTTCCTCAACGCCCGCGATACGCTCCGCGCGCTGCTGGATAACAACATTGTTCCTGTCATTAATGAGAATGACGCCGTAGCGACCGCTGAGATTAAAGTCGGCGATAACGACAACCTCTCCGCGCTGGCGGCAATTCTGGCCGGTGCCGATAAGCTGCTGTTGTTGACCGATCAGCAGGGGCTGTTCACCGCCGATCCACGCACTAACCCGCAGGCTGAGCTGATTAAAGACGTACACGGTATTGATGATGCGCTGCGCGCCATTGCCGGGGATAGCGTCTCGGGTCTGGGAACCGGCGGCATGGGAACAAAACTGCAGGCAGCCGATGTCGCGTGCCGCGCCGGGATCGACACCATTATTGCCGCAGGCAGCAAGCCGGGCGTAATTGGGGACGTGATGGAAGGCGTTTCCGTTGGGACGCGTTTTCATGCTCAAGCCTCTCCGCTGGAGAACCGTAAACGCTGGATCTTTGGCGCGCCGCCTGCCGGGGAGATTACCGTCGATGAGGGCGCGACCGCAGCAATTCTGGAACGCGGCAGCTCATTACTGCCAAAAGGCATTAAAAGCGTGACAGGTAACTTTTCTCGTGGTGAAGTGATCCGCATCTGCAATCTCGAAGGGCGCGATATTGCCCACGGCGTCACCCGCTATAACAGCGATGCGCTGCGCCGTATTGCCGGACATCACTCACAACAGATCGACACTATCCTGGGCTACGAATACGGTCCGGTTGCTGTCCATCGCGACGACATGATCACCCGTTAAGGAACAAGCATATGCTGGAACAAATGGGCATTGCTGCCAAAGCCGCGTCATACAAGCTGGCGCTGCTCTCCAGTCGCGAAAAAAATCGCGTACTGGAAACCATTGCTGATGAGCTGGAAGCGCAAACGGAAAGCATCCTCAGCGCGAACATACAAGATGTTGAGCAGGCGCGAGCCAACGGCCTGAGCGAAGCGATGCTCGACCGCCTGGCGCTGACGCCGGCGCGTCTGAAAGCGATTGCTGACGATGTGCGCCAGGTCTGTAATCTTGCCGACCCGGTAGGGCAGGTGATTGACGGCGGCCTGCTGGATAGCGGTCTGCGTCTGGAGCGTCGTCGCGTCCCGCTGGGCGTGATTGGCGTGATTTATGAAGCGCGTCCAAACGTCACCGTTGATGTTGCCTCACTGTGCCTGAAAACCGGCAATGCGGTGATTTTGCGCGGTGGGAAAGAGACCTACCGGACGAACGCCGCCACCGTGGCGGTTATCCAAAAGGCGCTGGAAGCCTGCGGTTTACCCGCGGCTGCCGTACAGTCAATTGATAACCCGGACCGCGCGCTGGTCGCCGAAATGCTGCGAATGGATAAGTACATCGATATGCTGATCCCTCGCGGTGGCGCGGGCCTGCATAAGCTGTGCCGTGAACAGTCGACCATCCCGGTCATCACCGGCGGTATTGGCGTATGCCATATTTATGTTGATGATACCGCGGAGATCGCCCCGGCCCTGAAGATTATCGTTAACGCCAAGACCCAGCGTCCAAGCACCTGTAACACTGTAGAAACTCTGCTGGTGCATCAGGATATTGCTGAGCGTTTCCTGCCTGCGTTAAGCCAAAAGATGGCGGATAGCGGTGTTACGCTGCACGGTGATGAAATTGTGATGCAGGTTCTGCATGGCCCTGCCAAACTGGTGCCACTAAAACCGGAAGAGCTGGATAACGAGTTTCTGTCTCTGGATCTGAACGTTGTGGTGGTCGAAAATATGGATGGTGCTATCGCCCATATTCGCGAACACGGTACCCAGCACTCGGACGCCATACTGACGCGCACGCTCAGCA
The DNA here is from genome assembly GCF_030332445.1 of Citrobacter sp. Cpo126. Classification (NCBI taxonomy): domain Bacteria; kingdom Pseudomonadati; phylum Pseudomonadota; class Gammaproteobacteria; order Enterobacterales; family Enterobacteriaceae; genus Citrobacter; species Citrobacter sp. Cpo126. The sequence goes on along the minus strand of NZ_JAOWHT010000039.1, from coordinate 51,427 downwards.
ACGCCAACCGTTTCGTGAATGAAGTGGACTCTTCTGCCGTGTATGTAAACGCCTCTACTCGTTTTACCGATGGCGGCCAGTTCGGATTGGGTGCGGAAGTGGCGGTGAGCACGCAAAAACTGCACGCGCGTGGCCCAATGGGGCTGGAAGCACTGACCACATATAAGTGGATTGGCTTCGGTGACGACATGGTCCGGGCGTAATTGAAAACGGGCGATGCCATAATAGCGCTCTTAATTTTAAAGCTATTAAGGCATCTCCCGCTTAATTCTAACCTTCACTTCGCTGCCGCATTTATTTTTCTATCCTGCGTTTTAACATCATCCGCATCAGTCTGTTTTTGACCTATGCTCTCACCAGCGCCCGAAAGGCGACGTATCACAGAATTTTCCCTGCCAGCATGAATTTTCCTGGTCTGCCGTTCACGTATTGTTCCTATGGTTCGATCTATTAGAATCAGTCTCATTTTTTATGAGGAGTTGTTGCGTGAAATCGGATATTCACAAACATCGCATTCCTGTTGTGCCGCTCGGCAACCCGTTTCCCCCCCGCCATTGTTCGCTATGTCCAAAGGGAGCGGCAATTGATCGTGATAATCAACACCGATTAATAGACAAAAGAAGAAGGTTTAAAGCAGGGGAGATACTCGCCCGGCAGGATGAAGCCGCAAACATGCTTTTTGTTATTCACGAGGGATACTGCAAGTCCAGCGTGGAATGCGGTGATAACGATTTTATCAGTCGCTTTTATGTTCCGGGAGATATCATGGCGCTGGATGCTGTCGAAGGGGGGAAGTACCTGACAACGATTAAGGCGGCAACGGCTGCGGAGGTATGTCATATCGATATTGCGCGGTTGTTCAAAGTAGCAGAAAAGGATCCGTCGGTTGCTGCCGCAGTCATCAAGTTTCTCTGTAGGGACAATGGATTCATTGTTGAAAAACTGCGGCGCTATGCGAATAAACATGCTGAGGCCAGGATCGCGGCTTTCCTAGTGGAATTTTACGAGATGCATTTGCGCATCGGCAGGCCAGAAACGACGCTTCGCTTGCCATTTTCTCGGGAGGAAATTGCCAGTTATCTCGATCTTAAAATTGAAACCGTTAGCCGCTCATTAAAGTCACTTGAACAGCAGAATTTGATTACCTTACATAGGGTACGTACCGTAACTATTAATAGTTATCTTGGTTTAAAACGTTTTATCTAATTTTCTATTTAACGATAATCATTATCTCTCCTGATAAGCCAGGAATATTCATTTTATATGGAAAATTCCTGGTTTTAATTTTGTCAAATAATTATCAATTAGAATGTAGTTTCTGTAGGTGAATGTTTTTTTTATAAGAATATTCCCTCGCAAATGGATATATCATGAGAATTTTCTTGCGGCGTTAAAAATTTAGCATAATTGCAACAAATAATAAGCATTATAGAGAAACTATGGAGGTGTTAATTATCTTTATGTTTTGTAAGGGTTTTGCTCTCGTGGTATTTGTATGATCTTTTTGATATTTATCAAAAACATAAAAAAGATGAATTGTTTGATTTGTCTTATTTATTTGGGTGATAGTTCTGGTTCATGGTGTTATTTAAGTAAATTAAACTTAGGAAACTTCTTAGATTATCGTTTTAGTGGGAAAATTCTTAGTCTTTTTGTAATTTTTGCGTTTCAGGGTTTGTTGAGATGTTACTTAATTCAAATGATAATTTTTGGGCGCGGCAATTCTGGCTCGCAATTAATGGAACCGCTGGAGTGACTTAATAATAAGACTCGGTGGTGAGTTTGTTCTTAGGAGAAGATAAAAATGAAAAAATTATTATTAGTGACCTCTCTGGCGTCTGTATTTGTTGCGGCAAATGCAATGGCAGATGTCACTGCTTCTGCAACGGCCTCGTGGGACGCGACGGCAACAAAAGATACCACCAGCATGTTGGTCGTCACTCCGCTGAACTCTTTGACTTTCCAGTATGCGGAAGGTCTGAATGGCTTCAACTCCCAGGATGGCGCGTTTGATGTGACTATTCAGGGCCAGGAAACGGCAACTGATTTTGAACTGACCGCTCAGATTATTAGCAATACTCTGACCAACGCCAGTGGCGATGCGTCTACCCTGAACGTAGGGGTGGCATGGAATGGCACCGCGTTGACTAATTCATCAGATACTGTCCTGGTAAATTCCAGCTCGACTTCTGGTCTTGAAAGCCTGATGGCTGATGGCGCTTACAACGGTGCTGACCGCGTCAGCGATCAATCCAACTTCAAATTCACCATTGCGTCTGCGACTTCTGATGGTAGCACGCCGGTAACGGATTACTCTGCACTGCCAGACGGCTATTGGACTGGTGATGTAAAAGTACAGTTCAATGCAACCTGGACGACTCCGTCCGCCTAAGAAATAAAAGTTCGGGAGGAGAATTTCTCCCGAATTTATCAGGAATGGTGTCATGAATAAATATTTACCGGCAGCAATGTTGGTAGGGTTGGTAATATCTTTTTCCAGCTGGGCAATTAACGTCGGTGATATCACGTCGATAATGACTTCTACTGAGAGTTCATTATCGAAAGAAATCACTAATACGACAGATTCGGCTCGTTATGTCAGCGTATCGGTAAAAAAACTGTCATCACCTTTAGCGGGCGGAGTCGAAATAAAACCCGTTAATTCCGGGGAATTACTCTCTACGCCTGCCAATCTAATTCTGCCTGGTCAGGCAAAGGATGTTTTTCGCTTCTTTTATAAAGGGCCAATTGATGATATCGAGCGTTATTATCGTCTGCAATGGATAGATGAGCCGGTCACCGAGAGCGCGGAAACCAGGGCCAATAAATTGGCTGTTGCGACAGCGTCAGCAGAAATTGGCACGATTTTGGTCGTTGCGCCGCGAAAAGAGCGTTTTGAATATAACCGTAATGGTGATGTTATTAGCAATACTGGCAATGTTTCATTTCGAGTAATCGCCTATGGAGCTTGCAAAGATAATGCTCGCGATCAGGGACGGGGCTGTCGTGAACGTTATTACATTATGCCAGGTACAAAAATAAAACTGCAGTTCACCGACATTAGTAATAGCCGCTCACGCATCGGTATCTGGCACGGTAAGCAGTTTATTACAGTGAAGTGATGGTCAATAGCAGCCATCTGTACGGGATAAATAAAAATACCGGATTGTAAGGATGCATATGACAACAACATATATTGTTGGCGGTAGCATTTGTCTTTTTCTTGCGCTGACACCAGGAACTTCACATGCAGCCCCAGTAAAAGTGGGTAATTACGTTATTCCCAGCGCTTTCGCCCGTTCACTGGAGCAGGGAATGACGGTGCCGGTATATATACGTTACAACGAGACTGATGAGAAAAGTCAGCAAAAAATTGCCGATGCGGTGATTTCGCTTGTTGATGGCAATATTACAGTTAAAGCACTGACTCTTGCTGAATTGCCCAATAATGCTGTGTTATCCGAGAAAACCCGCGCGTTAGTGGAAAAAATCCGTGATGTAAAGTTTCACGATAATACGAATATTGAACTGTCAGATGATGCTCGACTGCAACTTAATGTCTCATCATTTCACCTGGAGATGATTGTCAGCAAAGATGCGTTAACTGAAGCGATTGTCGCGCGCAGTAGCTTGCTTGGACCTTCCAGCGTTGAAACTCTGTCTAACGTCCTGAACTACAACTTTGGTACCTACTACAACGATTACCGAAATGGCAGCAGTACCCGCAGCTATCTGACGATGGACAATACAACATCGCTGCGGGAGCACCACATTAATGTTAACGGTTCGTTTTACGGTATCGGTGACAGCAATGGTACCAGTAAACTTTATCGTGCGATGTATGAGCGCGATTATGAAGGGTATCGACTGGCGCTGGGGATGCTTGATACATGGAATGTCCAGTCTATTGCCAGCCTGAATGCGCTGAATGGTGGGAAAATTTACGGTGCGAGCTACGGGAACAAAGGAAGTACGGTTGTTGAGAATACCGCGCTTTCACTCACGCCGATTACCGTATTTTTGCCAGCCGCTGGTGAGGTTCATGTCTTCCGCGATGGACGTTTGCTCAGCGTGCAGAACTTTAATATGGGTAGCTATGAAATTGATACCAGTCGCTTTCCGTATGGTGTTTACGACGTCACGGTAGATATCGTGGTCAATGGGCGGACAATTAATAGTCGTGTCAGCCGGGTTAATAAGATCTTTGCTCGCCAACAAGCTGCCGGAGTTCATCAGCTCTCATGGCAGTTTTTTGGTGGTTCGCTGGATTATGATCGGGTGAGCTATAAGCGTAACCACTATCAGGATTTGGGGAGTGAGCAGACCTGGATTGCCGGGGGGGCCGCATCGGTGACGCTGGCGATATTGTCGGGGCTGGGCCTGAAATCAACGATCTACGGTTTTGACAACAATGCGGTTAATGAAACGGATGTCACGCTGAATGTGAATGAATACGTCAGTATTGGCAATCAGATGTTGGTAGCGAACGATTCATCATGGCGAAACATCAGTAACATTAATCTCAATGTCCCTGAGGGATATGGTTCCCTTTGGGCATCTCGTGAAGACAGTAAAATTGGCGATCGCTTGCCTATGCAGGAGCGTGATAACTATTCCATTGGCGGAACTCTTAACCTCGGAAAGTTTATTCCTCATGGTGGTTCACTCACCGTTAGTCAGACGGAGAATCGTTACTCAGGCAATAAATACCGTAATCTGGATTACAACACGACTCTTTATTCTGGAAGGTATGCCACGATTGGGTTACGTGCAGGAATTCAGCGTTATTACTACAACAACCGAAATGACGATGGGCGACAGGAACGTTATGTCAGCCTGGACTTATCGTTGCCGTTGGCGACCTGGTTGAGCATGGGCGTCTCCCGAGATCGCTATGGCAGCACCCAGGGTAATCTCAGTGCACGAAAACAGTATGCTGAAGGGCCGATTAAATCGGTCGGATTATCGGCATCAACGCGTCTGAGTGGTGAACAGTATTACGACAATAATTATTCGGTAAACGGCAATCTAAGTTATGACACGAAATATAACGCTGGCACCGTATCGGTAACACGTTCTGCTGACAACTCCACCAATATGAACTTCTCTTCCCAAGGTTCTCTGGCATGGGCAGGTAAAGACTTCGGTCTGAGTAAAGAGAGGCAGCGTTCTGGCGTTATCGTAAAAACAGATTTGACCGGCGAGGGGAAACTGGCTGCGAAAATTAATAACCGCAATTATCTTCTTAGCGGTAAATCAAATTTCATTGCACTGCCGCCCTATGCTCAGTACAAGCTGGAGATCCTCAATGATAAAAATTCTGAGGACAGCTTCGATATTGTTTCAGGACGCAAACAGCAGCTGACGCTATATCCGGGGAACGTGGGCGTTATTAACCCTGAAGTGAAAAGCATGGTCACCGTGTTTGGCCGTATTCGCTACCCTGATGGGCAGTTGGCTGCAAATACCGATATTCATAACCACATCGGTAAAACACGTACGGATGCTAAAGGTGAGTTTGCTATCGATATTGATAAAAAGTATCCGGTTATTACGTTAATTTCTGCCAATGGCAGGGTATGTGAAGCCGATCTGGATCTGGAAAAAGCACGCGGCGCGGCGTGGGTTGGCGATGTGAAATGTGCAACGCAAACCACGATGGCACAACGATAAGGTATTAATAATGAATAAATCTCTTTCCCTTATTCTCGGCTGTGTCTTTGCCGCGTTATCTCCATCCGCCTGGGCGCTCTCGGCTTCCACTCAGGCGGCGGTCAACAACAACTATTTGTTTATAGAAAACAATGTTGATAACGAATACTTTATTACCCCGTCCTCTCTCGATCCTCGCATTAGTGGGTCGAACACCTGGGTAAAATATGGAAACGACCAGGATAGCCTGGGATATATGGGTATCGTTGGTTGGGTAGCCAATACCTCATATTATAAAGATATGTGGATTGATAATTCGCCAATCAGTGAACCATTCCGGGGTATTCGTTGCACTACTGGTGCTAATTGCCCTGCATCTGGCTATATTGCTGCCGAGCTAACCGATCAATTTGGTTTTTATCACACCAAAGCAACCGGATCCGGAATCGCCGGTGGATACTATGGTTTTGCATCGCTGACAGACTCGGCGTATGAATACTTCCGCAATATATCGGTCGGAAGCGCAGAGACATATAACCTTAATTTTTGTCGAACCACGATTGACTATGATTATGCGGCTGGGCAACGTTGTAAAGACCAGAGCAGCGGTAATTGGTATATCAGACCTTATACATTAAATAAAATAGGTCATTTATCTTTGGTTTCTACCAATGCATTTCAGGAGTTATGGGTTGCCAGTGATGGCACCCCGAGCATCACTAAAGACAGTGGTTATTGTGAGCTGGGTGTGGTCAGTCGTGAAGATGGCGTTATCTGTAAGATGATTTCATATAATTTAAATCAAACCAGCAATCTGACGGCTTCACTACGTATTCGTATGTACGCAGATAGCGGTTTGCTCGGTTTTACGCCTGCGGCTGCCACAATAAAATATTCTGGTGATGGTCAAACCTGGACTAACTTTAGCTCGACGTCGGTTTATTATAATGTTTTTAGTAATAGTGGTGAGTATGTCTATGTTTTTCTGTCGAAAACATTCCTGAAAAATATGGTGGATCGTGGCGTCAGTATCACCAACAGCCAACCATTTACATTTGCTTTTACAAATAGCGTGACGCCAGAGTCGGGGTATTACCAGTTTACTCCTTCGCTACAGCTCAATATTGTTCCAAAGGAATATGGGATCAGTATTATCTCATCGGATAACAGCACCTCGGCAAGCGGCAGCGGCACAATTGGCGAGACCGCTCCGATTGAGATGGATTACACCGTGACGGTCTCGGGGCCTCGTCAGGCTGATAGCATTACCGCACAAGTTATTGGGGAAAGTACGACGATAAACAATGTGCCTTATTGCCTGTTCACTTCTACGCAAGGTGGGTTATCTGTCCCAATTCCCGCCTTTCTTCAGTACAACAGTCAGTCGGGTGGCGTGGTACAGAAACGAAATAGCTGTAGTGAAGCGGCGATCAGCATGAGAGATGCGCAATGGCAACAGACGCCCTGGGACGCAAATAATACAGATGATGGAAGCTACTTTGCGACTGATTTAAAATTGCTTTTCCCAATGAATGATTCGCGTTCGATGTTGACCGTTTCCGGTGCGGATTGGGAAGGTGTTGTCAGTGCCAGCGGAGAGATAAAAGTGACGGCGAACTGGGTGGGAGTGACGCCATGAGCCACTGTCGTTTGGCGCTAAGATGGATATTGGCCTTGCTTTCCGGGCTGACGGTGTTCTCCGCACAGGCCGTCTACCTGGAGTCGACTATTTATGAGATGCCATCGGATAAATCATTTATCAGTAAACGAATCTATAACGATAGCCAGAAACAGAACGTGTACAGTATTAGCGCAGTTAAAATAGATAAACCGGGACCGGGAGGTGAAAACAGAAGTGCTATTGCCGAAGGCGAACTTTTGTTTACTCCGCTCCGTTTTTCACTGGCACCGCAGGCAAGTGAGTTTTTTAAGATTTTCTATCGTGGCCCGCAGGATGATAAAGAACGCTATTACCGAATACTGTTTCGTGAAATGCCGATAACGCTGTTTACCGAGCGTAATCAAGGGAAAGGCGGACAGGCTCTCCCGGTGATCGCTATGGATACCATATTGGTCGTTCGTCCGAGGAAAATGAACCTGGCCTACACCATTGATGAGATAAACGGGACGTTGAAAAACACAGGGAATACTTTTTTCAAAATTATCGTACACCAGGGGTGTCACTCAACTGATGATGAAGCCACCATGCGTTATGTGTTACCGGGGGAGACCTGGCATAGTAGTGAGTTGAAAACAAAAAACCGGAAATTTATCGTAGCGTTGCAGAAATACTTACCCGTGGGTCAGGGGTGCTCAAAAATTAATCATTAGATGTGTTGGGTCTGAACCAATATGCCCTGATTATATATTGAACCTATACTGTCACTCGCTATAGAAAATGTAGCAATAAATTTAGAGTCGATGAAACAATATGTCGTGCATATTGTCGGAAATGTTTATGAATACAAGATCTACGACATCCTCTCTTAGTTTGTCGGTCAGCATAAACTACGGTAATATGTTATTCTGTTGGCCATTGTAGTTATATGTTTTGTAAATTTTGTATTTATAGCTTTTTGTTTTGTAATGAAGTGAAAGTGAGTAAAGGGATTTGTACTGATTAAGAAATGGAGTTTTTTCTTTTTCAATTTTTAAATGGAACTTACGGTGTGATGAGAATACTCATATGGATAACTGTGATTATAAATTCTGAATTTACGTGATATGGCTTATGGATAAAGTTATATCACGAATCGCCTTATGATTATTGGAGGTCGAAGGTGTTGTATATTCTCTCGTGAATAGAGCGAGGGACCTGCTATGCCATAAATTTAAGTTGGTGATAACTATGAATACGAAAAAAATTTTTCTGCTCAGTTATGATACTTTCCTTTTTTCAGGAATAAAAGCATGGTTACCAAATCTGGTATTGATCGATGCACGGACATTTATTTCTGGCACGCAGTCAGTTATGTCGCAATATCCGTCCTGCTTGCTGGTGATCGATAACCGGTTGCCATTATTATTGGTCAAAAAATGGCTTCAGAGAAACAGTACACAGTTCATCAACATACACTGTATTGTTCTGCGGATGTGCGAAACCCTGCCTGTTAATCGGGGATATGAAGAATATTCCTTTATCAATGGGGGGGAATTGTCGGAGCAGTTGATCGCTCAATTAAAAGAGAGTTTATTGGCACCTGACAAAATTGTGGAAGTCAATAAAGATTCACCGATGTTTACTTTTAACTTGACTGAATTTGAAGAAGAAATGCTGTATTCATCATTCACAAAAGAAAAACTGCATGATTTCTGTATTGCTAATTCGCTAACAATTAAGTCAGTGTATCGATATCGGGATAAAATTACTGCTCGCCTCGGCTTTTCCAATTTTAATGAAACTGTTATCTTTTTAACTCGAAATAATTTATTAAATGAAGGTTCTATAATCAATAATAATGTGAGTGGGGATACAGTTTACACTGACTCATATGATGTTTCGGATACTAGTAGACTGAGTATGGCAATAAGGAATGAGGAGATCATTCCTTATTTTCAACCCATCGTGAATATCAGGGGCGATGTTTGTGGCGTTGAGGTATTGGCTCGTTGGCCACAGGGACATAACTATGCTATTTCTCAGCGAGAGTTTATTCCATTGGCTGAAAAAAGTGGCTTAATCAATGAGTTAACTAGCTATTTAATGACCGCTGTTGCGCGCAATCTGGTCTCTGGAGGCGCAAGCATTAATAAAACACTGTTCGTTTCTTTTAATGTCAGTCCGTCAGGTTTAAATAATCCTGTATTCTATTGGGAATGCCTTAATTTTATGGAGATAACGCAAGGTCTGCCGATAAAATTGATGATAGAGATAACAGAGAACCAGACGTTCACGATCACTCCTGCAATCAAAGAACTTATTCGTTCGTTACGAAATAAAGGTGTTTTGTTCGCTTTGGATGATTTTGGTACTGGATACGCTAATCTCTGCTATCTCAATGAGTTAGACCTGGATGTAATCAAAATTGATAAAAGCTTCATTAAGGAAATTAAAGAGGTTGATCAATATATCCCTATGCTCGAGTCAATTACTCACCTTTCAGGACTTCTGGGGTTACGTACGGTGGCCGAGGGCGTTGAAAATGACTATCAGCAACAATGGCTGGGAAAAAATAATGTTGACTATCTGCAGGGGTATCAGTTTCTACCGCCAGTGACATTTAATGATTTTATCCGGTATTACCAGCAGTCTGTAGATTTGTTTGAATCAGCGTCGGATTCACCTTTATCTACGTAATTCATTTTTGACACGGTTTTTACATATGAAGGGTAAAACCTTTAAACGAGTATGTGCTCTGAGCTGACATGGCCTGCAGCATGATTTTTTCCTGAACACCAGGGGCAGACGCCTCTGGTATTGGCGTCTTTGCATCGCTGCCTTTCTGTCTGGTTAAGTAAAAAGTCCTACAGTGAAGTATGCACCGTTTGTTTATGTATCTTAAACGGGGTATTTATAGTGATATCAGCGTTAATCAAACAGGTACTGAGGTTTGCCCGTAGCCATGCGTCATTTCCTGCAAAAATTAAGAGTCTGGCTTCCACCACCACTCATCCTGTTATTATTCCTCATCGCGGATGCGTTGACGGCGATCCCGCGTTTCACATTTGGCGCGGTGACTATCGTAATAAGTGCATTGTTGGCTAGCGTCAGTCTGGCGATGATACTGCATACCGCGTGGCAGATGCGGAAGAAACGTACGACGCTAAACCCACTGCATGCAGAGAAATCGACCACACTTGTTACTGGCGGATGTTATGCCTGGAGCCGCAATCCAATCTATCTTGGAATGAGTGGACTCCAGTTAGCTTTTTCTCTCTACGTTGGTAGCCTGATTGGAATATTGGCTGCACCGCTGTTTATACTGGTGGTTGCCAGATTACATATTGATTTTGAAGAGGAACAACTGCGAAAACATTTCGGGCCGGAATGGATACGCTATGAGCAGCGTGTTCGCCGCTGGTTATAGAATTCCCTTGCCGCGTACCAGGACACCTGTGACGACACGATTCGTGCGTAATTGAATCCGGATGATGCAAAAATAGGCGTTTGATTCGCAAGGCCATTGACGCATCGCCCGGTTAGTTTTAACCTTCTACCCCGTGTTCACGTTCGTGGGCATGTCCTTATCAGGGCCGATATAGCTCAGTTGGTAGAGCAGCGCATTCGTAATGCGAAGGTCGTAGGTTCGACTCCTATTATCGGCACCATTTCAAACTCTTCCCAAGTCTACCGAAATCAACTAAAAGCCCGTTTAATGCGGTTTTCAGCGCACATCTTATTTTTCGGGTAACCTGCACCACGTTCTCCGTATCGCCATTCTTGGTTGGTAGTTCAGAGGCCATTAATCAGGCCTCGTCGAAATGGCTGATAATATCGAGCGGCCCTGTGCCAGGGCCGATTCGTTTACTGAGCAGATTCAACAGGATGTAAATGCAATACGCTTCAATCCCTCTACCGCTTTTTCGAGGTAGGCGCGTGGACATCCCATGTTCAGGCGGATAAAACCTTTTCCAGCAGGACCAAAGCCATTTCCCATTGAAGGCGCAATACCGGCAACATCAAGCATTACCCATTTGAGCTGCTCATCATCCAGTCCAAGCGCTTTGCAATCTATCCACAGTAGATACGTTGCCTGGGAAGGAACAACCCGAGCCCATGGGAGATATTCATCAATTTGTTGAATAAACCAGCGTCGATTTTCAGCCAGATAGCCAAGTAAATCGTCTAACCATGGTGCACCATGTTGCCATGCAGCCGTACTCGCCTCGACGGATAGCGCATTGAATACATCCAGTCCATGCGCATCCAGACGGCGTAAAAAGTGTTCACGCAATGCCGGTGCCGGTATCAGAAAATTAGCAATACGCAATGTCGACAAACCAAACGTTTTACTGGCTGAAGTAGCTGAAATTACACGCGAATGCCAGCGTTCTCCCAGATGCAGAACTGAAGTAAATTGTTCTCCTGGAAGCAATAAATCTGCCCATATCTCATCAGACAGCAACGTTACATCATAGGTCTCGCATAGCGTAAGTAGCTGTTCCAGCTCCTGTGCAGACCAACAACGACCGGTTGGATTATGCGGATTACATAAAATCATCAACGGCGGACGTTCAGTCCGGAATAACATTTCCAGGTGAGCAAAATCCATTTGATAACCGGTAGCCGGGTCCTCATACAACGGATTTTCCAGCAGCTGTCTGCCGTTCAGAGAGATAATTTTAGCGAATGAACCATAATAAGGTCCCTGAACGACCACGCCTTCACCGGGTTGACTTAGCATTTGTACGAGTAGCGATAATCCCGGAACAACACCTTCAATACTGCAGATCCACTCTTGCTTGATTTCCAGCTGATGCCGGGTTGAGAACCATGAAATTAATGAATCAAAGTAGCTTTGTGGTCGTTCGCTGTAACCAAAAATACCGTGCCCGACGCGGTGAGTTAAAGCCTCCTGAACAGCGGGCGGGCAAGTAAAGTCAAAATCAGACACCCACATTGGCAACAGTTGATGTGTATCCTCGCCGAAATATCGCGCCATAAAGTCCCATTTCAACGAGGCGGTATCGTGACGATCGATAATCTTATTAAAATCCATTACATGCTCTCCCTATTCTGCTGCCGTAATATTTTTTTCTGTTTCTGCCACTGATGGCGCCTTCGCAATACCGATTCCCGTGAAACCGTAAATCAAGGCGAAGAAGATTGCGGCATAGCACTGAATCGCCCATGGCAATAAATCCAGCGTGCTCACTCCTAATGTCGTGGCCATATAAACTCCGGCAGCGGTCCACGGCAACAACGGCTCAATGACGGTGCCAGCGTCTTCAATGGTGCGGGACAGATTTTTGGTATCCAGTCCCATACGACGATATGCGTCTTTAAACAGTTCAGCTGGAACCAGAAGAGCCAGCTTGCCGTCGCTTGTCGCTCCGGTCACCAGAAGGGTGGTACCAATGGTTGCCGCAATTAACTGACCGACACTGTGAATGACCGTCAGTAAGCGGTTAATAATAATGTTGAGCGCGCCGGTTAACGTTAAGGCACCGGCAAAAGAGAATGCGCAAAATACCAGAAGGATAGTGCTCATCATTGAGAACATTCCGCCGCGGTTCAGCAGGCGCGGAACATCAGCAATAATGCCCTCACTCCCTTGCGGGAACATAGTAATGTTGAATCCATCTATAAAGGCATCCAGTCCCTGCTTGATGCTGAGTCCTTGCATGACAACGCCCAGAATCAGGGCTAATACGCATGCACTCAGCATTAAAGGAATGACCGGCTTTTTACGAATCGCGCCCCACAACACAATAACCGGTGGCAAAATCAGAATGATATTGAAGTGGTATAGCGACTCCAGAGCGTTGACAATATCGGTAACCCGTTGCGGCGTGGCGACCTCGCCCAGCATATTGCTGTGGCCGGCAATAAGATAAACCACGGCGGCAAGCAGAAAGCTGGGAATGGTGGTCCATAATAAGTGCTGGATATGCTCGAAAAGGGTGGTATCTGCAACAATGGCCGCAAAGTTGGTGGAGTCTGACAGCGGCGATATCTTGTCACCGAAGTAAGCGCCAGAAACAACGGCACCTGCCGCTGCTGCCATCGAAACATCCAGTCCGGCGGCAACGCCCATCAATGCTACGCCAACCGTTCCGGCGGAACCCCAGGAGGTTCCGGTACACACCGATACGACGCTGGTCAAAAAGAACGCGGCGATGAGAATGTATTCGGGGCTGATGAGTTTAAGTCCCCAGTACACCATGTAAGGGATGGTGCCGCTGAACATCCATGTACCAATCAGGCCGCCGACACAGATAAGAATCATGATAACCGGCATTGCTTTGGCGAGTTTATCAACCACCGAATTAATGATGTCTTCCCAGCAATACCCTTGCCACCAGGCCATACCCGCGGCGACTGCAGCAGAACATAGCAACAAAGGCTCAATACGAAGCCCCATGATGCCGTAGCCAATAATTAGCAGCAGTAGCATGGCTAAAATAGGGATCACTGCCAGTCCAAATGAGAGTGTTTTTTTCTGATTTTGAGAGGCATTCATTCATGAATCTCCAGTCTGTAAGGTCGCTCAAGAGTAGAGAACACCCTTTTGCCTGACTGTGATCGCTCATTGGCCCTCATGTAAGCGATTACATGAAGACGTTAAACTTGAAGTCGATCACAATTCAGGGGCTTGACGATTTACGCATTGATTTCAGAGAGAGGGGGGAAGAACAGAATCGCGGATCACTAAATCCGCAGTGAAACTATTCACGCTGGGACGCTGAGTTGCGCCCTTAAAAAGCTGTATCGCCAGCTGCGAAGCGCAGCGAGCCATGCGCTCAACGGGATAATGCATTGTTGTGAGTGCGGGATAGAGATAGCGGGCCATCACCACATCATCAAATCCAACGATCGAAAGCTGCTGCGGAAGTGTAATTCCCTGCTGATGGAGGATGCGCATAATCCCGGCGGCCATCACATCATTAAATGTCACCGCTGCGGTGAAAGGAATGCCGCAATTAAGCAGCTGATGTGCAGCGCGTTCGCCACCTTCTTCATTAAAGGGCACGCTAATCACCCAGTTTTTATCTGGCGTAATGCCATATTCGGCCAGCGCCTGGCGATAACCTTCCAGCCGCTCACGGCGATCGATAATCGGTAAATCACTTGTCACGCAGGCAATACAACGGTGCCCCTGTTCCAGGAGATGTAGCGTGGCTGTTTTAGCAGCTTGACTATTTTCCAGCCACACGCAGCGATTGGCCATCCCGGCAATATAGCGGTTCACGACCACCATGGCAGGAAAATGAGCGGCATATCGCAACAGTTCCTTTTCAGACAGTCTACTGGCATGGACCACAATAGCTTCACAGCCCTGGTTTATCAGGAAATCGAGTCCTGATTTTTCCATTCCTTCATCGTGGCCACCGCTGCATACCATCAGCCGAAATTGCTGCTGGCGTGATACTTCTTCCACGCCTCGGGCAAGCCTGGCAAAAAAGGGATCGGCAAGGTTGCCGGTCAATAACCCGAGCATGTCACCGCTGCGTTTCGCTAATGCAATAGCGGCGGCATTGCGATGATAGTTCAGTTCGCGCATGGCTTTTTCAACACGCTCACGCGTCACGGGTTCAACCCATGCGGTTTGATTAATAACACGTGAAACTGTTGCGGTGGACACTCCCGCTAACTCTGCAACATCCTTTATCGTTGCCATGCTGGCTCTTTACCTTTTTGATTCTTAAGAATTTGCTTATCGCTGGTTTTTTTCCTTATCTTATTCAGGTTGGGGGGATTTGTCACCGAGACATCCTCTGAGTATATCTACTCAGAGGCTTATTTTTAGTACTGAATAATTAAATACTATCCTGAGTATTATTATCCTTACATACGATATTCGATCATCCCGCTCTTTTGGGCCACCCAGTCATACAGACGTTGTCCACGGAGATTGGTTTCATGCGTATGCCAGTATAATCTTGACGCGTGGTGTTTTTTGGCTTGTTGTTGGACATACTCGATAAGCTGTTTACCGATATGTTGACCACGTACCTCTTCGCTAACAAATAAATCTTCGAGATAGCAATAGTTGGATTCTGCCCATGTTGAACGGTGAAAGAGATAATGCACCAGCCCCACTATTTTTCCATCATATTTTGCAACAGCACAATAAACAGGTTCGTTCGGGGTAAGGAAACGCTCCCACGTTAATTTTGTTACTTCATCTGAAATTTTAGTGCGATAAAATGTTTGATAGTTTATCCATAAAGGAAGCCAGCTGGCGTAGTCTTTTTGTTCTGCACTTTCAATAGTAACGGTATTCATGTTAGTCATATATATCCTGATATTTTATACGAGTAATGTGTTAGTATGATGATACTAAGAACTTTATAATTTCTCGTAAAGAGACACTTTCGATATATTGATAGGATCCACTTTTAGTATAAAGGTTAATACAATGAAGAAAAACAATGCGCCTTTATTTCAAGGATTTGTTTTAGGAAAAGGCGCGGTTAAGGAGCAGGTTTACCACATCCTCCGCGATCACATCCTCGAAGGGCGATTGCCGCCAGGAACAAAAATGCCATCAACCAGGGCATTGTCCGAGATGATGTCAATTTCACGAAACTCAGCGATCGCCGGTTATGACAGGCTTTTAGATGAAGGGTATATCCTGACCCGTAAAGGGTCTGGAACATATGTCTCACATAATATTCCGGATCGGAGTATCAGCAATAGCTATCCAAAGATGGCGTCGGGGGACGTCGTCTCGCCTGATGAACAGGTTCACAGCCGAAATAATCCTGTTCGCGATTTGTGGTCAAATGAGTATGAAGGGCGCTGCATGAACCGCCTATTTGCGGTTGGTGTCGGGTGTACGGATCTCTTCCCGCATGCGTTATGGGGAAAGCTACTGCAACGTGTCTGGAGACAATCCCGGCATCAACTGGGCGCTCACACTCATCCTTGCGGGTACTTTCCATTGAGAAAAGCGGTTTGCCGCTACATTAAAACAACGCGTGGAGTGAACTGTAACGAAGAACAGATAATCATCGTAAATGGTATTCAACAGGCATTGAACATTACTGCACGAGCATTGCTGTCGGCAGGAAGTGATGTTTGGCTGGACGACCCGGGTTACAAAGGCGCTCGCGGCGCCTTCATGTCAGTTGGCGCGATGGTGAGGCCAGTACCGGTAGATAGCGAGGGAATGAACGTCCGCTATGGTATTGATCATTTTCCTGACGCTAAGCTGGCCTATGTCGTCCCGTCGGATCAATATCCATTAAGTGGAACGTTGAGTTTATCCCGCCGTTTTGAGCTGCTGGAATGGGCGAAGTCGAATCAGGCATGGATATTTGAAGATGACTATAATAGCGAGTTCCGTTATGCCGACCGTTCTTTACAAGCTCTGCAAGGATTAGATCAGAATCAACGCGTAATCTACGCCGGAACATTTTCTAAAATGATGTACCCGGAATTCCGTTTAGGTTTTTTAGTTGTCCCGCCGGGTTTACAAGAACAAATTATGGTGACGAAATATTTTTCCGATCTTGGCACCAGTTATCTTGAACAGGCTGTGATGGCGAATTTTATTGAGGATGGTCACTATGCCAGTCATGTGCGCCGAATTCGTAAGGCATGCTATGAAAGAAGAACTGCGCTGGTCAATGCTATTCAAGAATACCTGGCTGATAAAATGATTGTGCAACCTTCTGACTCTGGCGTCCATATTGTGTGCTGGCTACAAAACGGATTAACCGGAAATGAAGTTGAGGAGCAAGCCAGATTACTAGGGATGGGAATACTATCACTAAGTCGTTATTACCAGAGCGATATCTCACGACAGGGGATTTTGATTGGTTTTGCAAATCATCCGGTAGAGGCAATTGTTGATGGGATTTGCCGTTTGGCTCAGGTTATTTAAATTATAATTTATTTAGCTCTTAGCATTAATGCAGTAAATACGTTTCTTTCTCTACAGGCAAAAATATAGCGTCTGTTTTTTGTACAATTAAATAGTGTGGATCCGTTAAAAACACGCATTGTGGTTCTTTTGGGCCGCTCAGTTTGATCATACCCTGCGCTGGTTTAGTTCTGTTTTGTAAGAGGTACAGATATGCCGGGCGTCTTTAATCAATTCCAACAACCCGTAGGTATGACTTTGTCTGACTGGAAAGGCGCACCCTTTCCACAGGCTCAGCAAATTACAGGTCGCTATTGTAAGCTTGAGCGCATTAACACCGAACGCCATGCAAAAGAGTTGTATGAAGCGTACTGCGAAGCAAGCGATTGTCGTGACTGGACATATCTGGCGGTCGGACCTTTTGAAACTTTTGATGCCTTCCTGGTTTATTTAAAACACATGGAAGAACAGACAGATCCGATGCATTTTGCCGTGATCGATTTAACCAGTATGAAACCTGTTGGGACGTTTGCTCTTATGCGGATTGATCCCGCAAATGGTGTGATTGAGGTAGGGCATGTTTCTTACTCCGTACGCATGAAACGCACGCGAATTTCAACGGAAGTCATATCATTGCTTTTAAAGTACGTTTTTGAGGATCTGGGTTATCGCCGTTTTGAATGGAAATGTGATGCCTTCAATGAGCCTTCCCGTAGGGCGGCGGAGCGCTTTGGCTTCAGTTTTGAAGGTATATTCCGTCAGGCTATCGTTACCCGTGGACGAAATCGTGATACCGCATGGTACTCAATCATTGACGGTGAGTACCCGATACTTCGACCTGCCTACGATCTGTGGCTCGATGAGCGTAATTTCGATAGCCAGGGACGGCAGATTCGGCGCCTTGGCGAGCTGATGGAAAGGGGATAAAAAAGCTCCCCGAATAAACCGGAGAGCCAGAAAGCGTAGCGCACGCGCAGTATTATTTCTGCCGCGACTCCAGCCAGACCAGTGCCAGCGTGGAGAGTGCGCACATCAGCAGAATGCCGACAAACCAAAACAGATACCACATCGTACGGTCCTCCCTAGTAAAGTTCGTGATTGTGGCGGCGGATCGTTTCTACATTGATTCGTCCCAGCATTTTGTAATAACTCCACACGGTATAAAGCAGAACGATCGGTAGAAAAATCAGCACAATAACCAGCATGATACTGAGCGTCATCTGGCTGGAGGTACTGTCCCACACCGTCAGGCTAGAGAGCGGATACGCGCTTGAAGGCATCACAAACGGAAACAGGGTGATTCCGGCGGTGAAGATCACGCAGGCCTGGGTCAGTGAAGCGCACAGAAATCCCCATACGGCCCGACGTTGCCCGCAGGCATAGATCGCGAGCATCGGGAACATCATGCCAAGCAGCGGAATAATTAACAGCAGTGGTGACTGATAAAAGTGCGCCATCCACGCGCCCGGTGAGGTCGTTACCATTTTTAACAGCGGGTTGGAAGGACCATTCGGATCCTGGCTAAGCAACACATAGCCGTCGATCCCCGTCCATAGCCAGTAACCGGCTAACAGAAAGCAGAGCACGACCAGCATTGCGCTACGACGGGTAGCAGAGAGCGCGCGTTGGTGAAGAATGCCGTCGGTCTTCAACTGGAGCCACACGCCCCCTTGCAGAATAACCAGCATCAGGCTTAATGCGCCGCACAGCAGCGCAAAGGGTGAGAGTAATTGCCAGAAAGTGCCCAGGTATTGCACATGAAGCTGTGGTGTGAAGATAAAAGGTACGCCCAAGAACAGGTTGCCGAACGCGACGCCGAAGATAACAGGAGGGACCAGGCTCCCGATAACCAACCCGGTGTCCCACATAGCACGCCAGCGTGCATTGGCTATTTTGCCGCGATAATCAAAGGCCAACGGGCGAAAGAAAAGGGCACACAGCACCAGGATCATTGCCACATAAAACCCCGAAAATGCGGCGGCATAGACCCGCGGCCAGGCCGCGAATAATGCACCACCCGCCAGAATGAGCCACACCTGGTTACCTTCCCAGTGCGCCCCGACGCTATTGATTAACACCCGTCGCTCATCATCGTTTCGCGCGATCAGCGGTAACAGGCAGCCGACCCCCATATCAAACCCGTCAGTGACCATAAAGGCCACCAGAATGATGCCAATCAGCAGCCACCAAATGAGCCGCAACGTTTCATAATCCAACATGATTGTCTCCTTTATCCCTGTTGTTGCGTTGGTTGCTGGTTATGCATTGCATCTGGACCAAGGCGCGCGTATTTCTGCATCAGGTAGACCTCAGCAATTAAAAACAGGGTGTAAAGCGTGAGAATTAGCCCCATCGAGAAGGCCTGTTGGCCTGCGCTCAGCGCGGAGTGGGCGTACCATGTCGGCAAAATATCCTGAATCGCCCACGGCTGGCGGCCAAACTCCGTCATAAACCAGCCCGCTTCGATGGCAATCCACGGAAGCGGCAGGCTCCACAGCGTCATGCGCAGTACCCAGCGATGCTGGTCGATACGCCAGCGTAAGGTCTGTATCAACGCAATCGCCATCACCAGTAGCAGCAGCGAACCGCAAGCAATCATGATGCGAAAGCTCCAGAACACGGGGGCCACTTGCGGAATGGCGCCGCGTTGCGCGGCCTGATATTGCGCTGGCGTAACGTGGTTCATGTCAGGCGCGTAGTTCGCCAGCAGGATGCCGTAACCCAGATCTTTCTCCACAGCGTGAAAAGTGTTCAGTACCTGAGGCGTGCGGTTACCTTTGGCAATTTCCTGCATCAGTAACCATGCCTCCCGGCCTCGCTGCAGGCGTGGGAGCGCGTCCGCCATCAGGTTTTTCAGCCCCGGAACCGGCGTATCCAAAGAGTGGGTCGCCAGAATACCCAGCAGGGCCGGTATTTTCACGGCAAAGGCGTTACGCTCTTGCTCCTGCTGCGGCCAGGCGATGACATGAAAGGGCGCGGGGGCCGGTTCGGTTTGCCATTCGCCCTCCATTGCCGCCAGTTTTACTGGCTGGAGCTGGGCGACCTCAAAGGCTGAGCTATCACCCAGTTGTAGCGTGCCGAGGATAGCCAGCGTGCCAAAGACGGAACCCACCGCGAAGGAGCGCCGGGCGAACTCACGATTGCGACCACGCAGCAAATACCAGGCGCTGATGGACATCACAAACATGGCGCCGGTGACATAACCAGACATCACGGTATGCACAAATTTCACCTGGCTGACGGGGTTAAAGACCAGCTCGCTAAAGCTGGTCATCTCCATGCGCAGGGTATCAAAATTAAAGTGAGCGCCAGTTGGATATTGCATCCAGCCGTTGGCGTTGAGGATCCACAGGGCCGAAATGTTAGAGCCAAACGCAACCAGCCAGGTCACCAGTAAATGCTGATACTTGTTTAAGCGCTGCCAGCCAAAGAAGAACAGCCCCACGAAGGTGGATTCAAGAAAGAAGGCCATCAAGGCTTCCATCGCCAGCGGGGCACCGAAAATATCACCCACATAGTTGGAATAGAGCGACCAGTTAGTACCGAACTGAAACTCCATGGTCAGGCCGGTTGCCACGCCGAGCGCAAAGTTAATACCGAATAGCTTTCCCCAGAAACGCGTCATGTCGCGGTAGACTGTTTTGCCGGTCACCACGAACAGGGTTTCCATGATGGCTAGCAAAAAAATCAGCCCCAGCGTCAGGGGAACAAACAGAAAATGGTACAGCGCGGTCAGCGCAAACTGCCAGCGCGATAGGTCAATGACGTCCCACATGCGAACTCCATCAGGCATTAGAGAGTGAATAGGTAAGGAAGAAAACGTCAGATCCGCAGTAGAAAAGTACGCGGGTCTAAAGAGGGGATCAGGCAGGCGGGCCGGATGCCAGCCAGCCGCAGACTTCATCCAGCCGCTCGAGCGAGTCGAGCAGATCTTCCGGTGCGGCCAACACCAGTTCCGGCAACGGACAGATCTCATAACTCTCAAGCAGAAGCCCTTTCAGGGTATCCAGACAGCGAACATGCCAGACATGGCGCAGCGCCGTGGCGTCGATTTGGCTCTCGCCGTAGCCGATGGTGCGGATTTGAATGTGCCCTTCGCCGCACAGGCGGGCGAGGAACAGGCGATCCGCGTCGCTAATCGGCAGTTGGGTGAGGTTAATGCTATGGGGTTGCGCTGCCGGATCTCGCACGTGCGCCAGCAGTTCCTGGGCCAGCGTCAGGCCATTCATCAACCCATCTATAGGCGGAGGCAGCAGGCTATCGTCCGGCAGCGTATTGATTGTTGCCGCCTGCCACAGTGCCCGTGGTGCGCTGCCTACTTCCAGATGTTCCTGCCATTGCCCCTTGTCATTCTGACAACGCACCCGCCAGATACCGCAGAAAATCGACTCCTGAATCTCGCTCGCCCTGCCGTCAGCATGCTGAATGCGCACGGAAACTTCGCCTTCGCCGAGTAGCGTATTCAGAAAGGTGAGATCGTCTGCATTGAGCGAGGATAAATCCCATCCCAGCACATCCTGTTTGGCGGGAATTCTCTGGGTGAGCTGGTGGCGCACATCGGCTAACAATGCCATCACCGCCGGGCTGTGCGGACAGTTTTCCAGTGTTGCCATGCTGGGGTCGCTGTTGATCTGGCAGGTGAGGGGCAAGGGATTCATGCTGAAGCTGTCATCACCTGGCTGCGTTCCTGGCCCCAGCAGATGAAAAAAGGAATCGCTCATCATGCAGACTCCGGCGGTATACGTTGTTCAACGAGGGGACGCATCAGGTTGAGCAAGTCGGCCCACGGGTGGATACCGCTGAGAATGCCGCGCAGCTCACCCTGGGTAAACACCAGGGTAGCCGGAAAACGGAACACGCCAAAGCGATCGCCGATCGCCTCGCTGTGTTCAAGATCCGCCATGGCGATGTGCCAGTCAAACTGGGGAAACTCGCGGAGCAACTCGGCAATCATGACCGGGTTATCGCTGACTTCCGGTGTACGGCGAGGATCGCTACTGAGCAGGACCACGCCATTACGCACGCGGGTTATCCAGTCATCCAGTTCAGATGCGCTCAGCGGTTGCCAGCCCTTAGCCAGCATTCGCTGCCATAGCGCAGAAAACGGTTGGTCATTCAACATGTTAATTATCTCTCCAGCGTTACGCGATACTGGCGAATACGCACGCCTTCATAGTTTTCCATCGACAGGCAGTCATAGTTCAGGCAACGCGTTTCATCGCTTGTCTGTGGCGCAATGCCCCACGCGGCCAGTTGCGTAAGCGCGGCCTGTTCCGCCGACGGGAGCTGAGCGCGCGCGATGTCGGTCAGGCTGCCGCCATAGTCGTCCAGCTGTACCGGCTGTAGTCCCACCAGAGCGATGTGCGCGGGGAGATGGCCGCGAATATCCGCCAGAGCCAGCACTTCAGAGAAGCTGTTCTGATGCAGACTCATTTTTTTAGCGCTGAGGTAACTCGGGACTTTGTCTCCGGCGTAAGTTTGCAGGGTTCCCGGCTCAAGCCCGTAGTCGATGGCGTCAAGCAGCAGCAAATGGCTGGCCTGCTCAACGTAGCCAAGCAGATTCAGTCCCTGCGTGCCGCCGTCAACAATCTCTACCGATTCTGGCCAGTGATAATGGGCGTACAGGCGCTCAGCGAGGCGAATACCAAACCCTTCATCTGCCCACAGCAGGTTGCCTAAGCCCATCACGATGACGTTAGGTTCGCTCATGACGCCTCCTTATCGTGCTGACCCTTGGGAAACTTATGGCTACGAAAGCCGTTAATCATGGTTGAGATGACGGTTTCGTCAGACATGATGTCCTCACGAATCGCCATATACACATGGCCTACGATGAAGGCGGCGATGAACCACATCCCTAACCGATGCCAGCTGTGGATATCGAGAGAGTTCCCGCCGGTCCAGTAGAAAAACTCTGTCACATAGCGGAAAGGGGTAAAAATGGCGTACTGGCTATGTTCGCTGTATAAGGCAAAACCGGTGAGGATCATAAAAACGGAAAGCAGGAAATAACCGCACATCGCCGCCTGTGCGATGGGGTTATGACCGATATCATCTCCCGGTTTTTTTTCCAGAAACAGATACCAACGCACCACAGAATACGCACCCTGCCACCAGCTGCGCCGCCAGACCGGCACGATAAACAGTTCGCGTGAATAACGGTTACCGACGAAGGCCCAGTAAATGCGCATCAGCAGTATCACCGTGAACACCATGGCGGCGGCGAAATGCACCAGCCGAATGTCGCCCATATAGAACAGATAAGTGGCCTCACCGCTGACCGACGGCAGCGGTCGGCCAATGAAGTATCCGGTCACCATCAACACCAACATGCAGCCCACCGTCAGCCAGTGCCACAAGCGTACTGGCGCTTCAAACACATAGTGGCTGGTGGTGGTATCACGCGCCTCCCCGACGCGTGGGGATGTTTTTCCAGTCATCGTTCCGTTCCTTAACGCTTAGCGAACCTGGACGGCGATAAGTTCGCTGCCGTCGTCGCCGAGTACGTGGGTTGAACATGCCAGGCAGGGGTCGAAGCTGTGCAAGGTGCGCAGGATCTCCAACGGTTGATCCGGTATCGCCATTTGGGTGCCCATCAGCGCCGCCTCGTAAGCGCCAATTTGTCCCTTTGGATCGCGCGGGCTGGCATTCCAGGTGGTCGGCACCACGCATTGATACAGGTCGATCTTCTGGTCGCGAATCGATGCCCAGTGGCCTAATGCTCCGCGCGGCGCTTCGGTAAAACCGATCCCGCGACAGTGCTGCGGCCAACTTTCAGGCTCCCACTTTTCGGTATTTGCGGTAGCCAGATTGCCGTTTTTCAGGTTGGTCATCAGCTTGTCGAAGAAATATTGCAGCTTGCTCACGGCCCACTGCGCTTCGTGCGCGCGACACAGAATACGTCCCAGCGTTGATTGCATACCCGACAGCGGCAGCTTGAGGGCGGACATCATGCGATCCACGGATTCAATCGTGGCGGCATCCCCTTTGTGATAGGCAATCAGCGTACGCGCCAACGGCCCAACTTCCATAGCGTGTCCCCGCCAGCGCGGGGCTTTAATCCACGAGTAGCGTTCCTGTTCGTTGAGCTGCTTGATATCGGTATCACTGCCTTTGACATCGCCCGGGTTATACCAAGGTTCAGTAATCCCTTCGAACGGATGACGACCTAATTGATCGTCCGGATAACGATACCAGGCATGATCGACAAACTCCTGAATTTGCTGCTGATCGTTCAGGTCCACCGGCATGACGTTGTTAAAATCACCGTTAATCACCGCGCCGCCAGGCATCAATAGGCTCTTCGCGCTGAAGTCATTGGCGATATCCGGGAACGCGCCGTAGCTTAAGACGCACTTATCAGAAAGCCCGGTGCCAATCTGGCTCCAGGGTTTATTGAACTGGCCGATAGCCAGCGCGTCAGGCACCATGACGTTGTTGATGAAATCAGCGGTGCGGGTGATGATCGACTGCACCAGGTTCAGGCGTTCCATATCGACTGCGCCTACCGCGCCGCTCTGATCGATATTGATAGCGCACGGCATCCCACCGACAATCCAGTTCGGATGCGGATTCTTACCGCCAAACACCGTATGGATTTTGATGATCTCGCGCTGAAAATCGAGCGCTTCCAGATAGTGGGCAAAGCCCATCAGGTTGGCCTCTGGCGACAGCTTGTACTGCGGATGTCCCCAGTAACCGTTGCGAAAAATCCCCAACTGACCGCCTTCGACAAATTTCTTCAGGCGATTTTGGACGTCAAAGAAGTAGCCTGGAGAAGACATCGGCCAGGCTGAAAGGCTTTGTGCCAGCTGCGATGTGGCGCGCGGATCTGCTTTTAGGGCATTCAGCACGTCAATCCAGTCCATTCCGGCTAACTGGTAAAAGTGCACCAGATGGTCGTGGCACCACAGCGTCGCCAGCATAATATTGCGAATGATGTTGGCGTTGTCGGGCACCTTTATGCCAATAGCGTCCTCAATGGCATAGACCGAGGCGAGCGCATGTACGCCGGTGCACACTCCGCAGATTCGTTCGACAAATGCCCAGGCATCGCGCGGGTCGCGCCCCTGTAGAATGATCTCCAGCCCGCGGAACATAGTGCCGCAGGAAACCGCGTTGGTGATGATGTTCTGCTCATTAATGTTCACTTCACAACGCATATGGCCTTCAATGCGCGTGATGGGGTCGACAACCAGACGGCGACCGGCATTGTTTAAGGTATATCCCTGGGTTTGATACGAATTGCTCATGCCTGTTTATCCTTATTGTCTGGAGACTGTTGTCCGGCGTCGGCTAGTTGCTGTTTGTGGCGGTTGTGTTGATTGACGGCGCTGGCGACTGCGTGAACACCGACACCGGCCGCCACGACGCCTAGCGCGGTGAGGCCCACGGTATCGGCGGTTGAATGCGTCCCCATTTGCGGAATATCAACCACGCGACTGTAGAACGAACCGCGATCCCAGAAGCCGTTTTCCGAACATCCCAGACAACCGTGGCCGGACTGGATGGGGAAGGAAACGCCACCATTCCAGCGGGTGGTGGAACAGGCGTTATAGGTGGTTGGCCCTTTGCAGCCCATTTTGTACAGGCAATAGCCTTTGCGGGCGGCGTCATCGTCCCAACTCTCAACGAACTCCCCGGCGTCAAAGTGGGCGCGGCGGTAGCATTTATCGTGAATACGCTGACCATAGAACATCAGCGGACGACCCAGACGATCGAGTTCAGGCAAACGATCAAATGTCACCATGTAGGTAATGATGGCGCTCATGACATCCGGAATCGGCGGGCAGCCGGGCACTTTCACGATCGGCTTATCGGTGATCACCTTATCGATCGGCGTAGCCTGGGTAGGGTTAGGCCGGGCAGCCTGTACGCAGCCCCAAGAGGCGCAGGTTCCCCAGGCGATAATCGCGCTGGCACCTGCTGCGGCTCTTTTTAGCTTTTCAATAAAAGGGCGCCCGCTGCTGATGCAAAACATTCCTTGCTCGCCCAGCGGAGGGTTGCCTTCGACTGCCAGAATGTATCGGCCGTGGTAGCGGCTCAGAATGTCTTCAAATACCTCTTCGGCCTGCGTTCCGGCGGCGGCCATCAGCGTGTCGTCGTAATCGAGGGAAATCAGGGAGAGGATGACGTCTTTGGCAAGTGGGTGAGAGGAGCGGATAAATGATTCGGTGCAGCAGGTGCATTCCAGCCCGTGGATCCAGACTACCGGGATCCGGGGTTTGTTCTCCAGCGCCCAGGCAATTCTGGGCGTCATTCCGGCTCCCAACCCCAGCGATGTAGCCGCGAGGCTACAATATTTGAGAAAACTGCGTCTACTTACGCCTTTGCGACGCATCGCCTGATAAAAGGTCTCCTCGTTATTCGTATTCATAACACGCGTTTCTTCCCCCGTTGAGTTCTGGCGCATGCCGCCAGCGATATCTAAAAAAGCGTATCCGATCGGAAGGGAGAAACAATGCAAAGAGTGTGGTTATGTCCTATTGCGATATTTTCGTACCTGTTATCTGTTTTTCGCTTTTCAGGAATAAAAAAACGCACAGGGGGGATCGCCCTGTGCGTCGGGTTTATCGCGGAAGAACTTAAACCCCAAGGCGATCGCGTAAGCTGTAATATGCCGCCCCCATGGCGGTAAACGGAATGCGCAGGCTGCGGCCTCCCGGGAACGGGTAGTGCGGCAGTTTGGCAAACGCGTCAAAGCGCTCGGCATCCCCACGCAGCAGTTCGGAAATCAGGCGTCCTGCCAGGTGAGTACAGGTCACGCCGTGGCCGCTGTAGCCCTGCATATAGTAAATGTTGGTATCAAGACGGCCGAACTGCGGCATGCGAGACAGCGTTAACAGGAAATTACCGGTCCAGCGGTAATCAATTTTTACCCCCTGCAATTGCGGGAAGGTCTTCAGCAGTTTCGGCATCACCAGACGCTCAATATCGTCAGGATCGCGAGCGCCGTAGACTACGCCACCGCCGTACAGCAGGCGGTTATCGCCGGTCAGACGGTAGTAATCGAGCAGGTAGTTACAATCTTCCACGCAGTAGTTTTTCGGGATCAGCGAGCGCGCCATCTCCGCCGACAGCGGTTCGGTGGTTAACACCTGCGTGCCACACGGCATGCTGCTTTTTGCCAGCGCAGGTTCCAGTTTGTCACCGAGATAGGCGTTGCCCGCGACGATCACAAAGCGGGCCGTCACCTGGCCTTTTTCAGTGCTGACCACCGCCGGGCTGGTGTGCTGAATACGGGTGACTGGCGACTGTTCAAAGACGCGTCCGCCGTTCAGACGAATGGCGTTAGCTTCGCCAATCGCCAGGTTCAGCGGGTGAATATGACCACCGCTGTGGTCGAGCAGCGCGCCGACATAACGATCGCTGCTGACTTCGCGACGAATTTCACTGCTGTCTAACAGTTCAAGCTGCGTGTTGCCGTAGCGTTCCCAGTTCGACTTCTGCTCTTCCAGCGTTTCCATCTGTTTGTGGTTCAGCGCTACAAACAGCCCGCCGGGACGATAGTCGCATTCGATCTGATAACGCTTGATGCGTTCGCGGATGATATTGCCGCCTTCAAACATCATTCCACCGAGCATTTTAGCGGCATCCGGGCCATAGGTACGTTCGATGACGTCGATATCGCGACTGTAGGAGTTCACCAACTGACCGCCGTTACGTCCGCTGGCCCCGAAACCAATACGCGCGGATTCCAGTAGCACCACGTCGTAACCCATTTCCGCTAAATGCAGGGCGGAGGAGAGTCCGGTATAACCACCGCCCACGACGCAAACATCACAGCTAACCGATTCGCTAAGGGTCGGAAACGGTTCGTACTGATTGGCGCTTGCGGCGTAATAACTGCTGGTATGTTCAGTCATGATTAAGACTCCAGGGAGATCCAGATGGTTTTCAGTTCGCTAAATTTTTCCAGCGCATGCAGGGATTTATCGCGTCCGTTACCGCTTTGCTTATAACCGCCGAACGGCACGGTCATATCACCGTCGTTGTAGTTATTCACGAAGACTGAGCCGGCTTTCAGGCGACGGCTCATACGGTGGGCGCGCGACAAATCGCGGGTCCAGACCGCGGCGCCGAGGCCGTAGTCACTGTCGTTAGCCAGCGCCAGAGCTTCGGCTTCGCTGCTAAAACGGGTGATGACCAGTACCGGGCCGAAGATTTCATCGCGGCTGACGTGGGCCTGCGGTGCGGTATCGACAAAAATAGTCGGGCCGATAGCGGCCGGATGTACGTGGCTGCGGCCATCCAGCGCCAGCGTGCCTTGCGCTTCACCGTCGCGAATAAAACCGTGCACGGTGTCGGCATGCGCATTGTCGATAAGCGTGCCCATCGTGGTTTCCGGATCCAACGGGTTGCCGGGCTGCCAGTTTTTCGCCTGTTCTTTCAGCAGGGCGATGAACTCGTCGGCAATGCTCTCTTCCAGCAGCAGACGCGTACCGGCGATACAAACCTGGCCCTGGTTATAGAAGATACCTGCCGCTGCATTAGCGGCGGCTTTCGGCAGATCCGGGCAGTCGGCAAACACGATATTGGCGCTTTTACCTCCGGCCTCCAGCCAGACGCGTTTCATGTTGCTGTCGCCAGCGTCTTTGAGCAGTTGCTTGCCGGTACGGGTCGAGCCGGTAAAGGTGATCACATCAACATCCGGATGTTGTGACAACGCCTGACCCGCTTCGTGACCATACCCGCTAACAACGCTGAGAACGCCATCGGGCAAACCTGCTTTTTTAGCCAGCGCAGCCAGGCGAATGGCGGTCAGCGGTGATTTTTCGGAAGGCTTGAGGATCACGCTGTTACCCGCAGCCAGTGCCGGGCCGAGTTTCCAGCAGGCCAGCAGCAGAGGAAAATTCCACGGTACAATGGCGGCAATCACGCCTACCGGTTCGCGCACAATCAGTGCCAGATCGTTCACCGAGGTGGTGGCAACTTCGCCATAGACTTTATCTATAGCTTCGGCATACCAGCGGATGGCGCGTGCCGCGCCGGGAATATCATCACGCAGGCTATGGCGAATCGGTTTACCGGTATCGAGCGTTTCCAGTAGCGCCAGCTCCTCGTGATGCTGCTCCATTAAATCGGCGAGTTTGTGCAGTACCGCTTTGCGCTCTGCGGGTGATGCTTGCGACCAGTCTCCGCGTTCAAAGACGGTACGGGCTGCGGTGACCGCGCGGTCCACATCCGCTTTTTTACCGCGGGCGACTTTAGCCAGAGGACGTTGTCCTGCCGGATCCAGCGTAATAAAGGTTTCGTTATCAGCGGCGGCACAATATTCGCCGTTAATAAATAAACGGGTCTCTGGTGAATAATGGCTGGCTTTCTCACGCCAATATTTAAGATTCTGAAAGTTCATAGCTACTCCTTTTATATCAATAAGATAAAGTTCGTTGCTGATCTTTTTCAGGCAAAATCAGGCTGCACGATGCCCCAGGGATGTACCCTGTTAATGCGCGTTATTTAAGAAGGCCTGAGAAACTCAGGCCGCTACTTATTAGAAAGTGGTGGGAGTGTGGGCACTGATGATGCGGCAGATCCCTGCCGAGGTGTTGCTGAAGCTGTGTGGTATGCCGGTGTTAATGGCATAGCTTTGCCCTGCAACAAGAGGATACGTTTGACCGTTGATGGTCAGTATCACTTCACCTTCCAGTATTGTGCCAATCTCTTCACCCTGATGTTTAATTCTCTCCCCGGTTGTCGTGCCTGGCTGATAGGTTTCAAACATCATTGCCAGCGTACGATTCGGATTTCCGTTGTGTACCAGCTTCATGGATACTCCCTGACTCCCGATCTCAATCAAATCATCCTGATTGATAACCACCTGCGGTTCGTCAGGCTTTTCCGGTTCCGCGAAGAACTCGGAGAGCGACAGCCCATATACTTTCAATAGCTTTTGCAGCGTACTGATGGCAGGACTGACTTTATCCTGCTCTATGGTGCTGATGG
This sequence comes from Citrobacter sp. Cpo126, assembly GCF_030332445.1. Classification (NCBI taxonomy): domain Bacteria; kingdom Pseudomonadati; phylum Pseudomonadota; class Gammaproteobacteria; order Enterobacterales; family Enterobacteriaceae; genus Citrobacter; species Citrobacter sp. Cpo126. Next base: position 21,359 of record NZ_JAOWHT010000039.1, on the reverse strand, counting down.
CGCTATGCGTTAACCCAGACAGTTCGGCGGCACGACGCTGCGAAAGACCCAATTGCTGGCGGATCTCTGACAAACGTTTACCCGGCGCCAGGCCGTCATCGCTCATAATTGCATTTCCTTAACTGTAGTGGTCAGAGTCGCTGTTTTTCAGCGAGGTGGTTCTGACAAGCGGTGATAAAACCTTCAAGTAACAAACGCGACAGGGCGTATTCGCTACTGTTCCATTCCGGGTGCCACTGCACGCCGAGCGCGAAAGGATGGTCATGGACGCTGGCAGCTTCCACTAATCCATCCTGCGAGCGTGCTTCCACGCGCAGCTGCGGGCCAAGGGTTTTTGCGCCCTGACCATGCAAGGAGTTGACCCAAAACGTGCTGCAACCTGGTATTAACTGAGATAGCAATCCTCCCTGTTGAACCTGGACTTCATGAGATGGTGCATATTGCTGCTCCACCGGGAGTTCCGCATCTTCACGATGTTCCAGGAACTGTGGATGATCGCACAGGCGACGATACAGAGTCCCGCCAGTGGCGACAACTAATTCCTGTAAGCCCCGGCAGATGGCGAAAATGGGAATGCGCCTTTCGAGCCCGGCGGTAATTAGCGCCATGCTCAGAAGATCACGCCCGGGATCGGCGTCAGACTCATCGCCATTTTCACCATAGAGGTGCGGCTGCACATTGCTTGGGCTTCCTGGCAGGAAGATACCGTCCAGTTTCGGTAACAGCGCGTTCAACAATTCGGGTTCCGCAAGCGCATGGGGAAGCGCTATCGGTAATCCACCGGCATTTAATACCGCATTCAGGTACTTTTCTTGCAGAGTCTGGGTCTGGTGACCCTTAAGCCTGTTCCTACACATCACTACACCAATAACTGGCTTGTCAAATATATTGCCCATGATCGACCTCACGTTTTGGAATAAATTATTGCCAAACGGTTCCTTGTTGTGCCATTCCGTTCATTATTTTCTCAATCTAGCAGCGTAATAACCTTCTAGCAAACTTAATTTAACATTTGACAAACAATTTGTTTGCATCCAGAGTCGAAGGGTGGACATTATATTTAACAGTCAAATCACAGAACAGCTTACCAGGCCAACGGCGGTGAATCATGGAAACCAATATCGTAGAAGTTGAGAATTTTGTTCAGCATTCTGAAGAGAGACGAAGTAGCGCGTTTGCGCGCGAAGTTAAGCAGTATCTGGAACGCTATCCTAATACGCAGTATGTGGATGTGTTGTTAACCGACCTTAATGGCTGTTTTCGCGGTAAACGCCTTCCCGTTGCGGGATTGCATAAGTTAGAGAAAGGCTGCTATTTCCCGGCATCCGTTTTCGCGATGGATATTCTGGGCAATGTGGTCGAAGAGGCGGGATTAGGCCAGGAGCTTGGCGAACCGGATCGGACCTGTGTACCCGTGGCAGGTACGTTAACCCCTTCGGCTGCCGATCCGGAATTTATTGCGCAGATGATGCTGACGATGCTGGATGAAGATGGCGCTCCCTTTGACGTTGAGCCGCGGAACGTACTAAACCGACTCTGGCAGAAACTTCGCCAGCGCGGTCTGTTCCCCGTCGTAGCGGTAGAGCTGGAGTTCTATTTACTCGATCGTAAGCGTGACCCCGAAGGTTATCTGCAGCCGCCATGCGCGCCGGGAACGGACGATCGAAATACCCAAAGTCAGGTTTATTCGGTTGATAACCTGAACCACTTTGCTGATGTGCTGAACGATATCGATGAACTGGCCCGTTTGCAGCTGATCCCGGCCGACGGCGCGGTGGCTGAAGCCTCCCCAGGGCAGTTTGAAATCAACCTCTACCATACCGACAACGTGCTCGACGCCTGCGATGACGCGCTGGCGCTGAAACGTCTGGTACGGCTGGTGGCGGAGAAACATAAGATGCATGCCACGTTTATGGCAAAACCTTATGAGGAGCATGCCGGTAGCGGGATGCATATCCACATCAGCGTCATGAATAACAAAGGTGAGAACGTGCTGGCTGATGCGAATGGCGATGATTCCGCGTTATTAAAGCGTGCGCTCGCTGGGATGATTGATCTGATGCCCGCATCAATGGCGCTTCTGGCGCCGAATGTGAACTCCTATCGCCGCTTCCAGCCGGGGATGTATGTTCCGACCCAGGCGTCCTGGGGGCACAACAATCGTACGGTAGCGCTGCGGATTCCCTGCGGCGACCGTGATAACCATCGGGTTGAATATCGCGTAGCGGGGGCTGATGCCAACCCGTATCTGGTGATGTCGACCATTCTGGCGGGGATCCTTCACGGTCTGGATAACGAACTGCCGTTACAAGAAGAAGTTGAGGGTAACGGTCTGGAGCAGGAAGGGCTGCCGTTCCCGATTCGCCAGAGCGATGCGCTGTGGGAGTTTATGCAAAATGACAGTCTGCGTGAACTATTGGGTGAGCGGTTTAGCCATGTGTATCACGCCTGTAAAAACGATGAGCTTATCCAGTTTGAACGTCTGATTACCGACACTGAAATTGAGTGGATGCTGAAAAACGCCTGACCGTTGTACAGGTCATTGAAAAAGAAGTCGCATCATGCGGGCTGAGCGGAGCCAGCCCGTAAAAATTGCAGGAATACCTGCCATTTCCCGGATGTCGCGTAATGGAGCGCGGGCGACAACGGGTCTTCAGATAACCGACAGAGTTTGTGACGAGGAAATGTGATGATGCCAATGTTTAAAAACCCGCCCCGCGTGAGTATTCATGGCTCCCGCAGTAAATACGGACCGCATCTGCGCCGTACCACATTGACGCCTTTTTTATGCCATTCCTCCCCGACACGACCCAGGTCTGCTGTACCCACGTTTCGAACGCAGATCTGGACTCGTAGCGGGGAGGAAAACTATGTCGACTAACTCTTCTGTTGATCATTCTGCCCAGCCGAGCAAAGCACAGCTGCGTAAATCCCTCAAGCTGTGGCAGGTGGTGGTGATGGGGCTTGCCTATCTCACCCCGATGACGGTGTTTGACACCTTTGGCATTGTTTCGGGTATCAGCAATGGCCATGTTCCGGCCTCCTACCTGCTGGCCCTGGCGGGAGTACTGTTTACCGCCATCAGTTATGGAAAGCTGGTGCGCCAGTTTCCACAGGCCGGTTCGGCCTATACCTATGCGCAAAAAGCGATCAACCCGCATGTCGGGTTTATGGTCGGCTGGTCGTCACTGCTTGACTACCTTTTCCTGCCGATGATTAACGTACTATTGGCGAAAATTTACCTTTCCGCGCTGTTCCCGGGGGTTGCGCCATGGATTTGGGTGGTGATGTTCGTCGCGATCCTCACCGCGGCCAATCTGAAAAGCGTTAATCTGGTAGCCAACTTCAATGCGCTGTTTGTACTGGTGCAGGTGGCGATAATCGTGGTGTTCATTTTCCTCGTGGTGCAGGGGCTGCACAAAGGGGAAGGGGTTGGGACCGTCTGGTCGCTGCAACCGTTTATCAGCCAGAATGCGCATTTGATCCCGATTATCACCGGGGCGACCATTGTCTGCTTCTCGTTTCTCGGCTTTGACGCGGTGACGACTCTATCTGAAGAGACGCCGGATGCTGCGCGCACCATCCCGAAAGCTATTTTTCTTACCGCGCTGTACGGTGGGCTGATCTTCATTGCCGCCTCGTTCTTTATGCAACTGTTCTTCCCGGACATTAGCCGATTCAAAGACCCGGATGCGGCGCTACCGGAGATTGCGCTGTACGTCGGCGGCAAGCTGTTCCAGTCTATTTTCCTGTGTACCACCTTTGTGAATACGCTGGCTTCAGGTCTGGCGTCGCATGCCAGCGTTTCGCGTCTGCTGTACGTGATGGGCCGCGATAACGTCTTCCCGGAGAAGTACTTTGGTTATGTCCATCCCAAATGGCGTACTCCCGCGCTGAACGTCATCATGGTCGGGATTGTGGCGCTGTCGGCCCTGTTTTTTGACCTGGTGACTGCCACGGCGTTGATTAACTTTGGTGCGCTGGTGGCCTTTACGTTCGTCAATTTGTCGGTGTTTAACCACTTCTGGCGTCGTGAAGGACGCAAGCATACCTGGCAGGAGAAGCTGCACTATCTGGTATTGCCAATGGTCGGTGCCGCCACGGTTGCCGTACTGTGGGTGAATCTTGAGGTGACATCGCTGACGCTGGGTCTGGTATGGGCCGGCGTTGGGCTGGTGTATCTTGCCTGGCTGACCGGACGTTTTCGCAAACCGCCGCCGCAGTTTGACGCCGCGAAATCTGAGCGCGCCTGGGAGTGATGGAAGCTGAATTGGCCGTAGCATTCGGCTGAGTTGAGTTAAAAATGAAACACGGTATGTCGCGGCAAACGGCCGCGGCATACCTGCTTTAATTAATATACCGCTTGTTTTAGGGAATAAAAAACCGGCACGGGAGCCGGTAAGTAAAACAATGTAGGAATATAATTATTATTATAATTACTGAATTATAATTCAGCCAACTCAATAGGAACGGGTTTCCCTATATGGTATCCCTGTAACCAACCAATACCCATCGTAATTAGCATCTTTTCAATTTCCTCATTTTCAACAAACTCAGCGACTACTTCCATGTTTTTGAGTTTTGCTACTTCGCAGAAGGATCTGACGGCGCATCGACTAAATTCATCGGTCAATATATTACGGATGAAGGAACCATCAATTTTCAGAATATCTGCGTCTAACGTTCGTAGTCGTGAATAGCTTGATGCTCCTGTGCCAAAATCATCAATAGCAATTTTAGAACCGGCTTTACGTAGCGATCTCAGAACATCAGTGACATTAGCGTTGTCAATAATATCTGATTCAATGACTTCAAATATTATACGTTCAGGTGCTATTGAGTATTTTCTAAACAATGTAAAAACATTATCAAGAAAATCAATTTTATTAAGCGAGTCAGGCGTCAGATTAATGGAGAAGTGACTATTAGGGTCAGATTTCTGCCGTGACTGTATAAAACGAAATGATTGCTCTATAACAGTGATATCCAGCGCAGGAAGTAATCCTGCCTCGCGAGCAACCGGTAGGATGGTGTCTGGAAAGATTAACTTACCATCAACCATTTTTATCCGAATAAGTATCTCGTGATAACGTGTCAGTCCCGTGGTTGAAACGATCGGCTGAACAACCAGCATCGTTGATACGATGGGTTGAGCCATAAGCTCAAACGACTTTCTGTCAATTGCCTTTTGCAACATATGACGAATGACAGCCTGGCTGACAATTTTATCACCTGGCACTTGCGGGCTGAGTAACAACGGTTGCCCCTGCATTAACGAGATATAGCTTTGGGTATTAAGGTGCTTAATTGCTTGAGATAAATTTTTAATCAGGTTTTTCTCGGTGGTATATGCCATACCACAAGATAGCCCTAATTGGTAGTCCTTCCAGATAAAACGAAAAGAGTTTAGGTCTTTGTAGAGATCAGGAATGTCAGGGACAGCATTAAGGCGAAGAATTATTCCATGACCTGGTGCGTAATAAATGTCACCTGTACCCTTAATCAATTTACGTACATATGCACTTAGCGCTTTTACAAATTCAAAACGGAATTCTATTCCGTGAGTTTGCTCCAGCGTATTCAACTCTGTACAACGGATGTAACACAAGCACTCTGTTGCGTGTTTACGGATGTCCATTTGCAGGGCCTGAAAGTTAGGCAGTCCGGTGTTAGGCTCTGATCTAAAAAGTTGTTTGAGGCGGCGGAGATATTTTCGGTTATGAACCACAAGTACACCGGTAACAACAATCGTAATAGAAAAGACAAACACTATCGTGGAGGAAATCACGAGGCTATGTAAATAATTATTATAGTTAGCAGGTGGAATATAACTGTTTATATAATATCCCAACAGGATAAGCATTGTTACCCATACAGGGGATATCAAAGCATGGCCAATACAGATCACTCCCCATAGCATTACTGGAAGTAACCACAGTAATGAATAGTCTGTAAATATAAGAATATCTTCTCTGATGACGATCAAAGCGGACATAATGCAGAGTAACAGCACCAGCCATAATACTTGATACAGAATAGGAGGGCCGGATTTTATCAGCGCCTTTACTTGTCTAATGTATAGAATGCACCATGCAGGATTTTGAACGCTTCTAAGCAACAGATAACAAAAAGGGATGCCAGTCAGGCAAGAGTTCATCAGCCACTGTAAGTTAATTAATGTTTGTAGTGTAAAAAGGTTTGCGATCGGTGCAGAGGCTGTGTTCGACTGGAACCAGTGATCAATCGAGATGAATAGTAAGGCGTTGCAACACACGAGCCAGACAATACGCAGGGTTGTAAGCTGGCTACGACCAAAGCTAACCGCGCCTCGTTTGCCTGTCGAGAAAAAGTAGAGTGTCTGGCTAATGAGAGCAGCCAGTAGCTGAGCCGTTAGTGTGAATACCGAAGATAAAGAGTAAGAGTAAAGCGCATACAAGAAAAAGGCAGCCAAAATTGGCAGCGCCTTTTGCCGGTATAAAACCAGCAGTGCAGAAATGAGAGGTAAAGTGAGATCGTAAAAATGCAGTGTTATACCCGCAACATCCTCTTGCTTACTGAGATGACCAGCGACCAGCTGTATTGCAAAAAACGCGATGCCAACACAAAAATAGTCTCTAAATGTATTAATGAAATTTATATTTTCCGTTTTTCTTAGCAATATCATCATTCGCAATTCTCAGTGAGTTATCACCGTTCTCGATTTAAGTTATCTACTTAAAACAGGTTAGATTTAGGGCTTAAAATGTGTATTATTGGATGTTTTCGCTAATTGAAAACTATTTTAAAATCTGTTATGTGAGTTTTTTAAATGTAACCCTCGATAATTTCATTGTGTTTCACAACGCAGGGAGAACAATCTTTGTGGCTGTACTGATAATAAAAGTTGCGTCAGAAGTCATTATTTAAGACAGAATATACGATCGATAATAACGATCAATATAAATCTTTTGATAGATTTTATCGATAGGTTTAGCAGATCATAAATACCATGAAAGATCGATGAAAGCTATTAAAGTGTTATCTTTTAATGGTGTTTATTTCATAAATGTTAATTAGGTGCTTTGTTTATTAAAATTTAACCTACGGAGGCATCTTTCTAAGGGAATCATTTTTTTATTGCCAGGAAAGTGAGTTTCCCCACCTTCCCACAACACACTCAATTGTTAATCATTAACGAGGCTGCTGCTGTGTCGCGCAGTGAATACCGCCGCCACCGGCAGCGATACCGTCGATATTCAACTGAATAATTTCACGATCGGCAAACAGCTCCTGCAAAATAGTATGGGTATTACGATCGGTGCGCTTATCGCCAAATTGCGGTGCAATGACGGCATCATTACACAGATAAAAATTGATATATCCCGCGGCGAAATCATCGCTCGCATAAGTCTGTCGGATGGTAGAAGGTCCTTCCAGCGTGACTACCTCCAACCGTCGGCCTTTGGCATCCGTGGCGGCCCGTAATATGTCCAGATGACGTCGGGTGATCGCGTAATCAAAGGATGACGGATCCTGCTCAAGACCCGCCACCACCGTACCCGGATGCGTGAATCGGGCGTAAAAATCTGTATGGCCGTCGGTAATATCCTTGCCGGCAATACCCGGCAACCAGATGATTTTCTCCAGACCTAGCAGTCGCTTAAGTTCTTCTCCGCATTCGGCTTTGCTGACGCCAGGATTACGGTTGGAGTTAAGCACGCAGCTCTCGGTGATGATTGCTGTACCTTCACCATCTACCTCAATACCGCCACCTTCCAGAGTCAGCACCGAGCGGATAAACTCAGCATGAACGTAATCAGTAACAAATTCAGCCACATCGGCATCTCGTTCGTGCTCTTGCTTATTCCCCCAGCCATTGAAATTAAATCCCACACCGCCGAGCGTACCGCTGGCGCTTTTCACAAACACCGGCCCGGTGTCGCGGATCCACAGATCGTCTATTGGGTGAACCAGAAGATTGACTGACGGCCCGCACAGACGCGCGGCGAGCTCGCTGTCTTCTTCGCGTACTAACATATTCACGGGTTCAAATGCGGCGATGGTTTTGGCAACTAACGCCAGGTTTTCCTGCACCACCGGTAGCAGATGAGGCTCCCAGATCTCCGCACTGGCACCAAACGCCATCCAGGTTGCCGCATGCGGTGCGCCTTCATCAGGCATTTGCCAGCGGCGGTTCTCTGTCGCGCGGGCAAATTGGCTAAAGCTGAAGCCCGTCATACCAGCGAGTAGCATACTCGTTGAAGTCACCAGGCCTTGTCTGACGAATGAACGTCTTGTCATCATAGGATTAACCTTTGCGTATTTTTACCTGATATCAGGTGAATGAAATAATAATAGATAATAAATATTCTGCGTATTTTAAATATTGAATAATAAATAAAGTGATCGCGGGTAAATTTCACGCGAAATATAGCACAGGAGATATGCGTTGCAATCTCTTAGTTTTATATAATGAGTGAAATTGGCTACTATTAAAATTTCTCAACTATATATTTATATATAATTTATATTTATCAGCATGAACATATGTCACGCCGTTGGCTATGAGCCCCCGTCTGACGGGCCTTGCCGTGGATTGTGATCTGGCCGATTGTTCTGTTGTATTTATTAATGCCATGAACCGTGTGGACTATAGTAAAGATGGCCGTTATTTCTCATCATTAATAACCGTGAGTGGGGGATGTGAATGAAGAAGATACTGATGCTGGTCGGAGATTATGTCGAAGATTATGAAACGATGGTGCCTTTTCAGGCTTTGCAAATGCTTGGGCATCGTGTGGATGCCGTCTGTCCGGATAAAAGTCAGGGTGACTACGTTCAAACCGCCATTCACGATTTTGATGGGGCGCAGACATACAGTGAAAAGCCGGGGCATCGTTTTACGTTAAATGCGAATTTTGCCGAGGCGCGGGCCGCCGATTACGACGCACTGTTGATCCCCGGCGGGCGTGCTCCAGAATATCTTCGACTGAATCCGGATGTCATTAAGCTGGTGCAAGATTTCAACACTGCCGGTAAGCCTATCGCCGCAGTTTGTCATGGGCCCCAACTGTTAGCGGCGGCGGGGGTGTTAGAAAACCGGACCTGTAGCGCTTACCCGGCCTGTGCGCCCGAGGTTCGTCTGAGCGGTGGACATTATGCCGATATTGGCATTGATCAGGCCCACGTTGATGGCAATCTGGTGACGGCACCAGCATGGCCCGCGCATCCGCAATGGTTAGCTAAATTTGTTGAAGTATTAATGAAGTAAGCGATGATGCGATGAAAAAGTCGGTATAACCTGCCTGGCTATACCGACTGCATATATTATCTCTTCATGAGTGCGAATACGCCCCACCCGATATATTCCCGGGTGAATGCAACGTGGCGGACTGGTGAACTTCTCAGTTGCTCTCTGACTTCGGCGGCAAACTCATCGTCCGGATTTGCCTCCAACCACCGGCGCATCGTCAACCATTTTGCCGCCTCGTATCTGTCCCAACCTTCCTGGTCAGCCAGTACCATTTCAACCACGTCATAACCGAGCAGGTCGAAAGACGAAACAAGTTCTGGCAGAGAAAGAAAATCGGCTACTGAAGTCGCGCCGCAAGCCATAGCGATCTCCTCCGTTGCGGGCATCTGACGCCAGTACGGTTCGCCGATGAGCAGGATCCCGCCTGGTTTGAGACTTTGTTCCAGCTGTTTGACCGTTCCGGCAACGCCGCCAGCAATCCAGGTTGCACCAACGCAGGCGGCAATATCGAATTTTTCTTCGGCGATATAACCTGTTGCATCGGCATGAATAAAACGCACGTGCTCAGTGACGCCCAATTCACTTGCCCGCAGGGTGGCTTGTTCACTGAATAACTGGCTCATATCGATACCAACGCCGGAAATTCCATGATCGCGTGCCCAGGTGCACAACATCTCGCCCGAGCCGCTGCCGAGATCCAGGATGCGGGTTCCTGGTGCCATCCGTAAAACCTGACCTAACGTCGCATATTTTTGCGCGGTGAATGGATTATGAATGCGATGTGCGCTTTCGCTGATCGTAAAAATCTTCGGGATATCCATCTCTCTCTCCTTAGCGATTATCCAGTTGGGCGCGAACGTTGTTCAGCCCGGTGGTATTGATGCGGTAGGGCTGACCATTAACGGATTTGATCAGCTTTTTCGTTCTGAGTTTTTTGAATACGTCGAGCGTGCAGTCGCAGAGCAGTAACCCTTCGCGGCTATAGCATTCGACGGAAGTGACACGACCAGATGCATCGCGGACGTGAGCAATACGGCCACCTTTGGCGAGAACGTGTAAGGTACGTTGTTCCTGACGGGATAAATTCATACTGGAAAACCTGTTTAATCATCATGTGCAAAACGTGCAAACACACAGCGGTGTCCGCATTCGATTTCGGCGCATTGATAACCAGTCCGGCCTGAAAAGGTCGGTAAGCTGATTATCTGATGATTACATTCTCCAGCATCAAAGCCTCGGGTTGGGTTGATAGGTATTTACCTGCTGAATCATACCAGCCTGGGCGAGTAGGGGAATGGTTCTGTCGGGAAAATGTGATCTATGACGAAAAATTGCGTTTAGCTTATTTTATAATTTTTTAACTCTCGTTAGCTGAGCGGTGTATGGATATATTAAATTTATTGAATATTCAGACATCGTCAGTAGCGGTATTGGCCGTAATGATGTGTTGTGAGTCCCACTTGCGTCATACTATAGATTAGTGATATTTAATTTTTCCCTATCCTAATTTTGTTTTATTTGATAAACATGTCTTTATTATAAAAAGGATTTTTAATGGTGTTTTCTTTTAATTATTTTTAGGAATTTTCTTAACGTTGTGAAGTGTGTATACTCAATCCAGCAAGAAGCTCTTCTGTTATCATCAAAACTATAAAAATGTCCTTAACACCCGTATTACCTCTGCCCTGAATCTCTTCTCAGGGGAGAGGTTTTTTTTGCCTGTGTATAATTTTGACAATCGTCATAAATAGATAATTTAATATTATTGTTCTTGTTGTCTTGCATTAGTGATGACGACAGGTTTTGTGCTGTGAACCATACGGTAATGTTGAAATAGTATCGCTATGAATCTATTTCATGATGAATAGTGTAATTTCATCTTTATTTATAGGGGTATTATATAGTTTTTCTTATAACTGTCTGTTTTTAAGCGTTATGTTAATTCTCGCTTTTGAAGTAATTGTGATTTTGTTCACGGATTTTAGTGCGTTAAGTGGCTATTTGTAGAGAGGTGCAAACGGTTGCATGTTGCTGTTACAGCATTTGTTCATTAAAAAAATATAGCGATGGTATGTCTTGTGTCGGTATCGGGGGCAAGAATCTAAATGATTTTTATTATCCCTTAGACATACAAATGCCGTTTATGACTTCTGTTAGCTTAACACCATGGAAAATGTAGTAAAAACAGACAGGGAATATGATTTTATCAATCAAAAGGAGTTTTTAATCACTGGTATAATTACTGGCCTTTTTTATCTTCCTTTATATAAATCGTTGTCGTAACACCCATAAAATCAGCGTTCTGGGATGAGCGCTGATTTTATTTTGTTCTCAGATTATTCAACCCACGCTGTATGCAGGTCTTCTCTTGCAGTACCTCGTAAATGATACATTAAAGGATCTCCTGGAATGGATATTGTTGAACGCTTTATTAACTACACGAAAATCAATACCACGACCTCAAGGGAAAATGGTGCTAATGGGATAATGCCTTCTTCACCTGGTCAAATGGAACTGGCAAAACTACTTGCAGTAGAACTTGAAGCATTAGGAATGGAAAACATTGAGGTCAGGGATACTGCTATTGTGACCGCGACCTTACCTGGAAATACCGATGACACCATCCCTGTCGTTTCCTTTTTTGGTCATCTGGATACCAGCGCAGAACAGACCGCGGACACAAATGCGCAACGTCTTCACTACAGCGGTGGGGATTTGTGTCTGAACCAGGAGCTGAATATTTATCTGCGTGAAAGCGAATTCCCGGAACTGAAAAATTATATCGGTGATGACCTGCTGGTGACGGATGGTACCAGTCTGCTAGGGGCTGATGATAAAGCCGCCATCGCCGCGATTATGAATGCCCTGGAGTACCTTGTAGCGCATCCGGAGATTAAGCATGGGCCGGTGAAGGTCGGTTTTGTTCCTGATGAAGAGCAGGGATTACGGGGAGCAAAAGCGTTTGATGTTGCGGCGTTTGGCGCTGATTTTGGCTATACCCTGGACTGCTGCGGCATTGGAGAGTTTGTCTATGAGAACTGGAACGCGGGTGATGCGGAAATCATCTTTACCGGCCAGTCCGCGCACCCTATGTCGGCCAAAGGTAAGCTGAAGAACTCTCTGCTGATGGCGCATAAGTTTATTGCGATGCTGCCCGGAGGAGAGGCGCCTGAGTATACGGAAGGACGCGAAGGGTATTACTGGGTAAAACAGCTTCAGGGTAACAGCGCCCGTACGGTACTTAAGCTGGATATCCGGGATTTTACCGAAGAAGGGTATAAGGCGCGTATGGCATATATCCGTCAGCTTGCCGTCAGCACCTGCGCGCTGTGGGGAGAAAACAGCGTGGTCTGCCATTTAACCGATCGCTATGCCAATGTGTTCAATAGTTTGCAGGGCGATGCACACTACCCGATTGATATTGCGTTACGCGCGTATCAGAAGTGTGGCATTACCCCGCAACCTGTCGCCATGCGTGGTGGGTATGATGGCGCAGTGCTATCGCAGAAAGGACTGCCTTGCCCGAATATTTTTACCGGTGCCCATAACTTTCATTCAATTTATGAATATCTACCGGTGCGTTCACTGCGAGCCGCCAGCGATGTGGTGGTAGCGGTCATTGAGGAAACCTTTGCTGAGTTCGCGCAGAGGAGAGCTCAGTCATGATTCAGGTGTTAATTGCCCTACTGGTTATCGTGGTGGTCGCGCGTCTGATACTGAAAGGTTATCGCGCTGAACCCGTGCTGTTCATTGCGGGCCTGGTGTTGATGATTTGTACGGCGTTAACCGGATGGGGTTCTGTATTACCGAAGGGCGTTGCCAGTACGGGGATTTCATTTCTCGATCCTTTCGAGGTGATGCGCGATCTCTTTAGTACGCGTGCTGCCGATCTCGGCCTGATGATTATGGCGCTCATGGGATTTGCGCATTACATGGATCATATCGGGGCAAATGAAGCGGTTGTGCGGGTCGTGACGAAACCTTTGCGCGCGCTGCGTTCGCCCTATGTGCTTCTATTTTTCTCCTATCTGCTCGCCAGCCTCCTGCAGTTGGCCATCCCATCCGCTACCGGGCTTGCCGTGTTGCTGATGGGGACGATGTTCCCCATTATGCTGGGGTTAGGGCTTTCTGCGGCCTCGGCTGCTGGGGTTATTGCCACCTCGCTTGGTGTGGCGTATACCCCGACGGCCATCGATGCTATCAGGGGATCTAAAGCGGTCAATATGGATGTGGTGGAATACGTTGTTTACCACCAGGGACCCGCAGCGCTGGCAACCGTGCTGGTCGTCGGCATCTGCCATTTCTTCTGGCAGCGGCATTGCGACCGTAAAGCGGGGACGCTTCCACGGGAAATCGGTAGCGCTGAGGTGACTGATTCAGGAAAAGCCCCGGCTTTTTATGCGCTTCTCCCGATGCTTCCGATATTGATGGCGGTGGGATCATCGGAAATGTTCGTCAGTGGTATTAACCTGAATATTATCACCATTGTGCTCATTTCGATGGCTGTCTGCATGTTGATTGAGTGGCTGCGGGTGCGTGATTTAAAGTCAGTATGCGAAGGATTCAGCCATTTCCTTAAAGGCATGGGCACTGCCTTTACCGGGGTGGTTGGGTTACTGGTTGCGGCAGGTGTTTTTGCTCACGGGATTAAAGTTATTGGTGCCATTGATCAATTAATCCTGATGGCGGAGCACGTGGGATTACCTCCATTTGCTATGGCGGTGGTGTTTGCGCTGGTGACGCTGGCGGCAGCAATTATTATGGGATCGGGTAATGCGCCATTCCTTGCTTTCGTTGAGCTGATCCCGCAAATCGCGGCAAGTATGGGCGCTAACGCTGTTGCCATGATCCTGCCGATGCAGCAGGCATCACATATGGGGCGGGCAATTTCACCGGTTTCCGGCGTGGTGATTGCCGTTTCCAGTGGGGCGAAAATAACGCCATTTGATGTGGTTAAACGTACCGCCGTACCGTTGATTGTGGGCTTTGTAACGCATACCCTGATCATCGGTATTTTCTATTAACTTCGTCTGTAATAAGCAAACTTCCGGCTTGCTGAATGCCCGGTAGTTTGCTTTTTCTGTTTACCGGCCTCATCACAGAAGGTGATATTGATTACTGGTGATTATTATTAACCTTTATCTTTATCGCATTATTCTTATTAGTCATTGTTGAGCCACCCCTGATTAATGATTAATAAGTATGATGTATTATATTTGCACGTTTATTACATAGGGATAAGTTAATCTGGATCATATTTTGGCGATTTTAGTTGTAGTAATTTTTTAATAGAGTAATACAAGAATGACGTGGAATAACAATGATGATTTATTTGGGCAGGTTTAAGTGGTAAGGGATTCTGGAAGAGTTAGTACGCTACGACATCATTATCAGGATGATCTGGAAGCCTTTACCTGGAGTGCGTTAGTCGCAATTGGTATTGCAATAAAGGATCATAAAATCTACTCTAAAATGTCAGAGCATCTATTCATTATGCATTGGCTGGCTATTGCAAAAAAAAGAAAAATCTTTTCGAAGAGCATTGTCAGTGAGCTTCAGTGGTTAATTGATGAGGGGAAGAAAAAAAGCCTCAATGCACAACTTAAATTTAAAATAGAATATTTGTACGCCACATCGAGCGGTGATGTGACAATGCAAAACGACTATTTTAAATTTACTCACACGATTGAAGTGTTGAGAAATAATGGATGGGAGAGCTTTCTGCTCACTCCGGAGAAGTGGCAAGGCCTTCATGAAAGTATGAAGGTCAGAAAAGGTGACTTTATTTTTATGGATGACACCCGGCTTCAGGAGTGCTTTGGCGTGCAGGGCGAGATAGTCAAACCTTTCTGTATTCGAGTGTACGGCGATATTGAGTTTGCAAAGTTAACGTTCATCAAACATAACCTGCCGGTTGAATTTGTGAAACATATTTCGAATGAGTTTTATTACTTCAATTTTCTTTCTGTTAAGTAATGCTTAACAGATATGGGGGACAAATTTCTGTTTGTTCAAAGAGTGTATTGATCTACCTGTGAAATTATCGGACATATACCACGCGCAAAGGACAGCGAATGTTTACTCGAAAGTTAGTGATTACAACCGAATGGATAAGGTTGTCGGATACGCCAGACAATGTGTCCATTTCTTTTCGGGGCGTTCTTGAGATCGGTGAAAGCACGGTTGTGCCAGATGGCAACACGCCTCTACTTCGCTTAGAAAATGAAATGGCACCTGTCGCCGTTGATGCATTGTCATGGGTGAGGGTGCCAGTTGAACGCCAGGAAAATGTTATCGTCTATATTTTCTGAATCCTGGTTTATAAATCCATTAATAATATTAATGTCGATTTGTTCTTATTTTATTCCTCCCGGTGCAAGATGAGATGTCTGGCTGAACAATTCGTTGGGGATCACATCGCGGGTGAGAGCATTTGTAGCGCGTGTACATTATAAATAATGCCAAACACCGCCACCGCGAGCAGAAACAGGGAGGAGATAAAAACGCTGCGTCTGGCAAACCGCTCTGGCATCCAGCGTTTGAAAACCATGATGTAAAAAGACAACACCGTAACATCAAAAATAACCCACACCAGCGTTAGCGTCAGAATGCTGGTGGTGAAATCTTGCGTAATAGCAATGAACTGGGGAAAAAATGCTACGAAAAACAAAATGTCCTTTGGGTTAGCGACACCTGTCAGAAATCCATGGATAAGCCCGCTGTTATTGCGTTTTGGCGCACACAGTCCGGAGTTTGAGTCCCTGGCCCGCAGGCCGTTAATCGCCATCACACCGATATACAACGATCCCACAAGACCCAGTACGCCAAGCCATATCGCAGAGATTGAAACCACGCCAGCTAGCATCAGTGCAGCCAGAGCAATCAATACTAAAGAAGCGCCGTTAGTGCCAATCAGCGTGAGAAAGGCCCGGCGATAGCCGTGCTGCGACGCGGTGGTGGTAATCAGCGCCACGACAGGACCCGGAGTTAACAGCAGGGTTACTACGCTGAGGCTATAGGCAGCCAGTAAAGTGAAATTCATACCTGATTATCCTGATGATATTTTCCATCAGTATTCCGCCTGCGTGGCGCATTGAAAAACGAATAAAACTGCGCTCTACTGTGAGTAAAACTCAATATAGAAGCTGAGAATGACGCTACCTCCGTTGTATGCCCTGAGGGCTTTTGAAGCCGCAGCCCGTCTGGGATCGTTCAGTAAAGCCGCTATTCAACTTAACGTGACGCCGGGCGCGGTAAGCCGTCATATTCGCACGCTGGAGGCATGGTTTGGTTGTGAGCTATTTGTCCGCAGCGGCCCGCGTATCGAGATAACGCCTTCTGGCCAAGGGCTGGCGCAGCAGTTGACGGCTGGGTTTCAGAGTCTGGAACACGCGTGTCATGCCTTTCGCAGCAGCAGTCATGAGCTACGGCTGAAAGCGCCGTCTACGTTGACGATGCGCTGGCTTCTGGACGTGCTGCGTCATTTCCGTGAAGCGCATCCGACCCCGGTTGTCGAAATTTCCAGCGTCTGGATGGATACCGATTCGGTATCCTTCGGTCGTGAACCGTATGACTGTGCGATCCTGTTAGGGAATGGCCATTTTGGTGACGATACCGACAGCCGGTTGCTGTTTCAGGAGTGGCTTATCCCGGTGTGCTCACCCGCACTGCTGGTGCAGGCGCAGCGCGATCTTTCTGCCTGTGAACTGATTCATCCCTCAGCGGATCGCCGTGACTGGCGTCGGTGGCTGCAACGCACCGGGAAGTTTCCGGCGTTGAATCTTGCGCGAGGCAAAGTGTTCGACACCCTGGAGCAGGGCAGTCTTGCCGCGATGAGCGGTCATGGCGTGTCCGTTGCCGACCTGCTGTTAAGCCTGGCGGCCATTCAGGCAGGGATGTTGGCGTTACCGTTTAAAGATGCGGTAGCGACTGGCGAGGGCTATTACCTTGTCTGGCCAAAGACTTCAACACGGCTTAGAAATATTGAGCTGCTGTATCGCTGGTTAAAAGAGGCTGCGCCGTGTGTCTCCTCGGCAGATCTAAACTGGCTGGATTAAGCTGTTTATTCTGCTAATCACCCATATTGATAATGGTTCTCATTATTATTGTCGTATTGCGCAGGTAATGGTAATGTTGCTTCAGTTATAAACCGTTAATCCCATTTTCTGCGCAGAAGACAGCATGAACAATACCACCGCCCTGAATGCCTCCGGACGCGTCGCTCGCACTTTCTCCGTCAGCGAGTTTATGGATTTTGGTGAGCGCTACGGGATCGATTACCGCTTTCCCCAGCTGGCACAAAGGCCGGATTTACCGTCTGGCAGCCCTGTTCTGCAAGGTGAAATTGAGGAGATGACTCTCCCATGTGGGATGTGCGTGACGCACTCCGACGTACAGGTATTGCAACCCTACGAAACAACCTCTCGTCACGACAGCCCTTTGTATATGCTGGTGGTACTGGAAGGCTGCGTGATCCTGACGCTTAACGGACAGGAGCACGTGGTGCGCTCCGGCATGGCGTTTAGCTCACGCCTGAGTGAGCACCAGACGATGCGTGCCCGTCATCATGCTGATTGTAAACTGCGGACATTATCGCTCGGTTTGTATCCCGACGGCGCGTGTCGCACGGGGTTGCTCGAATCGTTGATGCGTGAGTGGGAAAGATGCCAGACGCCGACGCTTATCTGGCAGGTGCCGGGTTTTTTACTCAGCGGACTGCAGTACGCGCAGCAGAGTACGATTAGCCATGTTTCTCGTCAGCTGATGCTGGAAGGGCTGATATTACAACTGTTTGGTCATGGCCTCAGCGTGTGTCAGGTCGAGAGCGGTAAACGTCTTGCGGCGAGCGGTGAGCAGCAGCGGCTGGAGGTCGTTCGCCGACTGCTGGAGCAGAGTCCCGAAAATGACTACACCCTTAATGAACTGGCCCAACGCGCAGCGATGAGTCCCAGCAGCCTGCGCAGTAAGTTTCGCGCAGCCTATGGCTGTTCGGTATTCGACTACCTGCGCGATTGCCGTCTGGAACGTGCACGCGGCTATCTACTGGAAGGATATAGCGTACAGCAGGCGGCCTGGATGTCGGGTTATCAGCACGCCACCAACTTTTCTACCGCTTTTCGCCGCCGTTACGGCTTTTCACCCGGTGATTTGCTCAAACTTTGCTAATCCATATTTGCGTTTTACGCACGTGATTTCCTGACAATTTGGCACTGCGCATAGGCAACCTGGCATCCGGCATAGCTATCTCCGTCAGCAAAAAGGTAATAATTCTCACTTACAATTAGACATGCCTTTGGAGATATTCATGTTCGCGAAGACTCGCTTGGCGCTGCTGGTGGGATGGGTTACCGGCAGCGTGGCTTTTCCTCTGCTGGCGCAGGAAACAACAAAAAACGATACGGTGGTTGTCACCTCGCAGATGCAGAGCGGGGCCACGAAGCTTGCCACGCCGGATATTGAAACGCCTCAGTCGGTATCGATCGTTACCCGTGAACAGTTTGAAGAGCAGGGCGCAACCAGCGTGCGGCAGGCCGTCAGCTATACGCCGGGTGTGTACAGCAATCAGATTGGCGCCTCCAACCGCTTTGACTACATCGTGCTGCGTGGCTTTTCTGACGGTAGCCTGGATAACGTCTATCTTGATGGTCTGAAGATGATGGGCGACACCAACTCACACAGCTCGCTGGTGGTCGATCCGTGGTTCCTCGAAGATATCGAAGTCGTACGTGGCCCGGCTTCCGTACTGTATGGCCGTTCCTCCCCGGGTGGCATTGTGGCTCTGACCTCACGTAAGCCGTCGTTTGATGCGGGCGGTGAGGTGAAGCTGTTTGCCGGCAACAATAACCAGCGCGGCGCGGCGTTTGACGTCACCGGGGCACTGGATGATAACGATCGCGTGGCGGCGCGACTGAGCGGGATGACGCGTTACGCGGACTCGCAGTTTGGTCCATTGAAGGAAGAGCGTTACGCGCTGATGCCCAGCCTGACCTGGCGTATCACCGACCAGACGCGTCTGGATCTGATGGCCTATCTGCACCGCGACCCGGAAGGCGGTAGCCACTCCGGTCTGCCGTATGACGGCACCGTGGTTCCGCATTACGGGCAAAAGATCTCCAACACCTTTTACGAAGGCGAGGATGATTACGACAAATACGATCGCCGTGAAAACATGGTGGGCTACAACATTGAGCATATGTTTGATAGCGGTTGGTCGGTGCGGCAAAAGCTGCGCTATCTGCATACCGACGTTGAGCTGAATCAGGTGTATGCGGCGGGCTGGCTGAATGAAACCGAGCTTAATCGCGGTTACTCCGGCTCCGATGAAAAAATGTCGGCGATTACGCTGGATAACCAGCTCGACGGCAGCTTTGATACCTGGCAGGTAAACCACCGTCTGCTGGTGGGGATCGACTATCAGGATCGCAGCAACAATACTACCGGTTACTACGGCGCTTTCCCGCCGATTGACGCTTTTAACCCAGTGTACGGCGCGAAGCCTGATTACATCGACATGTATGCGCGTGAGAAACACAAGCTGCGCCAGACGGGTTACTATTTGCAGGATCAGATGTCATGGGATCGCTGGCGTATTACGCTCGGTGGTCGCTACGATCAGGTCAGCGTTTCTAACATTGATAAGATCAAGGATACTCGCAGCGATCTGGATAAAAACAACTTCAGTACCCGTGCCGCGCTGCTCTATTTATTCGATAACGGCTTTGCGCCGTACGTGAGTTATTCCACTGCCTTTACGCCAACCAGCTTTGCCGATGAGAACGGCAATCTGCTGGATCCGATGAAAGGCAAGCAGTGGGAAGCCGGGCTGAAATATGAGCCGGAAGGACTCAACAGCCAGTTCAGCGCATCGGTATTCCGTATCAATCAGACGAATATAGCCACCAAAGAAGAGCCGACCGATCCGTACCGCTCGATTGGGGAAATTGAATCTGAAGGGGTGGAGCTGGAGGCAATTAGCCAACTGACGGATAGCTTCCGTTTGCAGGCGGCGTATACCTATACCGACATTCGCTATAAGAAAAGCAGCCCGGAAGAACAGGGCAAGCGCGCAGTGTACGCCCCGCGTAACCAGGCCAGTACCTGGCTTAGCTACGATGTGAAAAGCGGTCCGCTGGACGGCCTGACGTTGGGTTCAGGCGTGCGCTACGTTAACGGTATTACCAGCGATCGCCTGAATACTCACACCCTGCCGTCCTACACACTGGTGGATATGGTGATTGGTTACGACTTAACGAATATCGGCATTAAAGGGTTGAGCGCGCAGTTGAACGTTAACAACCTGACCGACAAGCGCTACGTTGCAGCCTGTAACTCGCTCTCATACTGCTACTTCGGCGCCGAGCGCAGCATTGTCGGCAGTGTGTCCTGGAAATTCTGATGTTTTAGCCGGATGCGGCGCTGGCGCCTTATCCGGCCTACGGCAGCGTGCAAATCGTAGGCCTGATAAGCGCAGCGCATCAGGCTTTGTGATTGCGGCTATTTTGTAAAACCGTTCTGCAGACAAATCTGCGCGCTGGCGCCTTATCCGGCCTACGGCAGCGTGCAAATCGTAGGCCTGATAAGCGCAGCGCATCAGGCATAGTGGATTGAGGTTATTGTGTAAAACCGTTCTGCAGACAAATCTGCGTGCTGGCGCCTTATCCGGTCTACGGCAGCGTGTAAATCGTAGGCCTGATAAGCGCAGCGCATCAGGCATAGTGATTGCGGCTATTGTGTAAAACCGTTTTGCAGACAAATCTGCGCGCTGGCGCCTTATCCGGCCTACGGCAGCGTGCAAATCGTAGATACTGTTATCGCCTGCAAGCCTTTTCAGGTTCCGCGGTTACGGATAGCAGGCACGACCAGTCACAGCGCCGTCAGGCGCTGTTTTTTCCTGATTCATCTTCCCTTCAGGCTGTTATCACCCCATGTCTCGACGCATCGAACGGCTCACCTGATTTCAGTACACCGTAAGACACATGCGCCAGCTTGCGCATCATTGCGCCTATTATCACTTTCCCTTTTTTACCGTTTCCTGCCAGACGGTCGCGGAACGCCCGCCCCCATTCCGTTTTACTTATTGCCACCATCGCTGGCATGTACAGAGCCCTGCGCAGGGATACATGGCCGC
>NZ_JAOWHT010000038.1:0-75179 GCF_030332445.1 Citrobacter sp. Cpo126 | reverse complement strand
GGGCTTCTTTGCGTCTGTGCGGGATGAAAACCGCCGGATGCGGCGTGCCGCCTTATCCGTCCTGCAGGGGCCGGGCTGAACGTATTTTGTAGGCCTGATAAGCGCAGCGCATCAGGCAACACGTCTGCACACTGCCGGATGCGGCGTATCGCCTTATCCGGCCTACAAAAGCTAGTCCTGCTACCCGCGTACGAGGTTGAGTAACGGGTACGGTCGTCCGAGATCGTCCACCTCTGTACGTCCCGTCACGCTAAATCCCATCTTCTTATAGAATCCAACCGCTTGCTCATTCTGCTCGTTAACGTTGGTTGTTAGCGTTGAACTCATTGATAAAGCATGTTCAATCAGCAGTTTACCAACGCCACTACCACGCACATCCGGATCGACAAACAAAGCATCTATATGCTGGTCGGTCAGGAGCATAAAGGCGACGGGCTCATCCTGTTCTGTCACTGCAACCCACAGAGGGGCTTCTGGTAAAAATGAACGTACCAGCTCCTCCAGCTCAATCCGATAATCCGCAGAGAGGAAATGGTGCGTGGCATCTACTGAGCGACACCAAATAGAAACTAACTTATCTCCTTCGTCCGGGCGCGAACGACGAATGGTAAGGTTCATAGCATTCTCCTTTTTTTCTTTACTGCACTATTCTACAGCAAGGAGCCGTGAAACTTTCTCAACTTGAGGATGCAGGCTCGACATTCGCATGATTCCTGGGTATCTTCAGCTATCTGGATGTCTAAACGTTTAAACGTATGTTGTGAGGTTATCAGGTTATGCCAATTCGCGTGCAGGACGAGCTACCCGCCGTCAATTTTTTGCGTGAGGAAAACGTCTTCGTGATGACGACATCCCGCGCTTCCGGTCAGGAAATTCGTCCACTGAAGGTGCTCATCCTTAACCTGATGCCCAAGAAGATTGAAACGGAAAACCAGTTCCTGCGCTTACTGTCTAACTCACCGCTGCAGGTAGATGTTCAGCTATTGCGCATCGATGCCCGCGAGTCACGCAACACCCCAACGGAGCATCTGAATAACTTCTACTGTAATTTCGAGGATATCTGCGATCAGAACTTTGACGGATTGATCGTGACCGGCGCGCCGTTGGGCCTGGTTGAATTTAATGATGTGGCTTACTGGCCGCAGATTAAACAAGTGCTTGAATGGGCCAAAGATCACGTTACCTCGACGCTATTTGTCTGTTGGGCGGTGCAGGCCGCGTTGAATATCCTGTACGGAATTCCCAAGCAAACCCGCACGGACAAACTCTCAGGCGTCTATGAGCACCATATTCTGCACCCTCATGCGCTACTGACGCGTGGATTCGATGATGCGTTCCTGGCCCCGCATTCCCGCTATGCTGATTTCCCTGCAGCGCTTATCCGCGACTACACCGATCTCGAGATCTTTGCTGAAACCGAAGAGGGAGATGCCTACCTGTTTGCCAGCAAAGACAAACGTATCGCCTTCGTGACGGGTCATCCTGAGTATGACGACCATACACTCGGCAGCGAATATTTTCGTGATGTTGAAGCGGGCTTATCGCCGGAAGTACCCTATAACTATTTCCCGAAAGATGACCCGCAAAACAAACCGCGGGCAACCTGGCGTAGCCACGGTAATTTGTTGTTTACCAACTGGCTCAACTATTACGTCTACCAGATCACGCCATATGATCTGCGTCACATGAATCCAACGCTGGATTAATCTTCTGTAGCAGACGATCCTTAAGCGTTTCAGCATATTGAATCAGGCACCTTCGGGTGCCTTTTTTATTTCCGAAACGCACCTCATCGTGTAATTAAATTTTATTTATATTGTTATCAATAGGTTAATTGATAATTAAATTAAAAATGGAAATTGTTTTTGATTTTGAAATTTAAATGAGTAGTCTTAGTTGTGCTGAACGAAAAGCGCACAACGATCCTTCGTTCGCATTGGGGATGTGTTTGGATCAATGACGAGGAACTACGCAATGAATCAACAGGCAACGACAACCGATGAACTGGTCTTCACTAGGCCGCGTGGCGAACAGGAACAGCAAATTCTGACCGCTGAAGCAGTGGAGTTTCTGACTGAACTGGTGACCAGATTTACGCCAAAGCGGAATAAACTTCTGGCTGCACGTATCCAGCAGCAGCAGGATATTGATGACGGTAAGTTGCCTGATTTTATTTCGGAAACAGCTTCCATTCGTGAAGGTAACTGGAAAATTCGCGGAATTCCTGATGATTTACTGGATCGCCGCGTAGAGATCACCGGACCCGTTGAGCGCAAGATGGTCATCAACGCGCTGAACGCGAACGTCAAAGTCTTTATGGCTGACTTCGAAGATTCACTGGCTCCTGAGTGGAGCAAAGTTATCGACGGGCAGATCAACCTGCGCGATGCGGTCAATGGCACCATTAGCTACACCAACGAAGCGGGTAAAATTTATCAGCTCAAGCCTAATCCGGCTCTGTTGGTATGTCGCGTTCGTGGTCTGCATCTGCCGGAAAAACACGTCACCTGGCGTGGCGAATCTACCCCGGGCAGCCTGTTCGACTTTGCCCTCTATTTCTTCCACAACTACAAAACGTTGCTGGCGAAAGGCAGCGGCCCTTATTTCTATCTGCCAAAAACGCAGGCCTGGCAAGAAGCGGCATGGTGGAGCGAAGTGTTCAGCTATGCTGAGGACCGCTTTAACCTGCCGCGCGGCACCATTAAAGCGACCCTGCTGATTGAAACGCTGCCTGCCGTCTTCCAGATGGACGAAATTCTGCACGCCCTGCGTGACCACATTGTGGGTCTGAACTGCGGTCGTTGGGACTACATTTTTAGCTATATCAAAACGCTGAAGAACCATCCGGATCGCGTGCTGCCGGACCGTCAGGTGGTGACGATGGATAAACCATTCCTCAGCGCCTATTCGCGTCTGCTGATTAAAACCTGTCATAAACGTGGCGCATTCGCGATGGGCGGCATGGCAGCGTTCATTCCCAGCAAAGATGCGGAACGTAACAACCAGGTTTTGACCAAGGTAAAAGCGGACAAAGCACTGGAAGCAAATAACGGTCATGACGGCACATGGATTGCCCATCCGGGACTGGCAGATACCGCCATGGCGGTGTTCAACGACGTACTCGGTGAAAACAAAAATCAGCTGTTCGTGACCCATGAAGAAGATGCCCCGATTACCGCAGAGCAACTGCTAGCACCTTGTGAAGGTGAGCGTACTGAAGAAGGCATGCGCGCCAATATCCGTGTCGCGGTGCAGTACATCGAAGCGTGGATCTCCGGTAACGGCTGCGTACCGATTTACGGTCTGATGGAAGACGCGGCCACCGCCGAAATCTCCCGTACCTCCATCTGGCAGTGGATCCACCACGAGAAGACGCTCAGCAACGGCAAGCCGGTTACCAAACCGCTGTTCCGTCAGATGCTGGCCGAAGAGATGCTGGTGATTCAGGACGAGCTGGGCGAACACCGCTACAGCAGCGGGCGTTTTGACGATGCCGCGCGCCTGATGGAGCAAATCACTACCTCTGATGAACTGATCGATTTCTTGACCCTGCCAGGCTACCGCCTGCTGGCGTAATTCACCACATAACAATATGGAGCATCTGCACATGAAAACCCGTACTCAACAAATCGAAGAATTACAGAAAGAATGGACTCAACCGCGCTGGGAAGGCATCACCCGTCCATATAGCGCGGAGGAAGTGGTGAAATTACGTGGCTCGGTCAACCCGGAATGCACGCTGGCGCAGCTTGGCGCGGCGAAAATGTGGCGTCTGCTGCACGGCGAATCGAAGAAAGGTTATATCAACAGCCTCGGCGCGCTGACCGGCGGTCAGGCGCTGCAGCAGGCGAAAGCCGGTATTGAAGCGGTCTACCTTTCAGGCTGGCAGGTGGCGGCAGATGCCAACCTGGCATCCAGCATGTACCCGGACCAATCGCTGTATCCGGCGAACTCCGTCCCGGCGGTGGTGGATCGGATCAACAACACATTCCGTCGTGCCGATCAGATCCAATGGTCAACCGGTATTGAGCCGAACGATCCTCGCTATGTCGATTACTTCCTGCCGATCGTTGCCGATGCGGAAGCAGGGTTTGGCGGCGTACTGAACGCGTTTGAACTGATGAAATCAATGATTGAGGCTGGTGCAGCGGCCGTTCACTTCGAAGATCAGCTCGCATCGGTGAAAAAATGTGGTCACATGGGCGGCAAAGTGCTGGTACCGACGCAGGAAGCTATCCAGAAACTGGTGGCCGCCCGTCTGGCAGCCGACGTCATGGGGGTGCCGACGCTGGTGATTGCACGTACCGATGCCGATGCAGCCGATCTGATTACGTCTGATTGCGACCCATACGACAGCGAGTTCATCACTGGCGAACGTACCAGCGAAGGGTTCTACCGTACGCATGCGGGTATTGAGCAGGCGATCAGCCGTGGTCTGGCCTACGCACCGTATGCGGATCTGGTGTGGTGTGAAACCTCCACGCCGGACCTTGAACTGGCGAAGCGCTTTGCCGATGCGATCCACGCGAAATACCCAGGCAAACTGCTGGCTTACAACTGTTCGCCGTCGTTTAACTGGCAGAAAAACCTGGATGACAAAACCATCGCCAGCTTCCAGCAGCAATTGTCGGATATGGGTTACAAATACCAGTTCATTACCCTGGCGGGTATCCACAGCATGTGGTTCAACATGTTCGACCTCGCGCACTCCTATGCGCAGGGTGAAGGCATGCGCCATTATGTTGAGAAGGTTCAGCAGCCAGAATTTGCGGCAGCTAAAGACGGTTACACCTTCGTCTCCCATCAGCAGGAAGTGGGCACAGGTTACTTCGACAAAGTCACCACCATCATTCAGGGCGGAGCTTCCTCGGTGACCGCGCTGACCGGCTCGACCGAAGAATCGCAGTTTTGATTAATGCCCGGTGGCGCTGCGCTTACCGGGCCTACGAAGGGATGTAGGCCGGATAAGCGAACGCGCCATCCGGCATGACGTTGTGCCGGATGGGAGACATTGATGACGCGTGGCCTGGAATTACTGATTGCTCAGACTATCTTGCAAGGTTTCGACGCCCAGTACGGGCGTTTTCTGGAAGTTACCTCCGGCGCGCAGCAGCGTTTTGAACATGCCGACTGGCATGCGGTTCAGCAGGCGATGAAAAGCCGTATTCACCTTTACGATCATCACGTGGGTCTGGTGGTGGAGCAGTTGCGCTGCATTACTGACGGCAAAAGTACCGACGCGGATTTTTTACTTCGCGTGAAAGAGCATTACACCCGGCTACTGCCGGATTACCCGCGCTTCGAGATTGCGGAGAGTTTCTTTAACTCCGTTTACTGTCGGTTATTTGACCACCGCTCGCTGACTCCCGAGCGGCTGTTTATTTTCAGTTCTCAGCCAGAGCGTCGTTTTCGCACGATCCCACGTCCGCTGGCGAAAGACTTTTTTCCGGATACCGGCTGGGAGTGGCTGCTGACGCGTGTCCTTAGCGATCTGCCCCTGCGTCTGCCGTGGCAGAACAAACATCGTGATATCCACTACATCATCGAACACCTGACCGAAACCCTGGGAGCGGATGTGTTGTCGGGTTGCCATTTACAGGTGGCGAACGAACTGTTTTATCGCAACAAGGCCGCCTGGCTGGTCGGTAAGTTGATTACTCCTTCGGGGACGCTACCGTTTTTACTGCCAATTCACCGGACTGATGAAGGCGAATTGTTTGTCGATACCTGTCTGACCACGACGGCGGAGGCGAGCATTGTGTTTGGCTTCGCCCGCTCCTATTTTATGGTTTACGCCCCTTTGCCCGCGGCGCTGGTGGAGTGGCTGCGCGAGATCCTGCCCGGTAAAACCACCGCCGAACTGTACATGGCGATTGGCTGTCAGAAACACGCGAAGACCGAAAGTTACCGCGAATATCTGCTCTATCTTGCCCATTGCGATGAGCAATTTATTGAAGCGCCAGGGATCCGCGGCATGGTGATGTTGGTGTTTACGCTGCCGGGTTTTGACCGGGTGTTTAAAATCATCAAAGACAAATTTGCCCCGCAAAAAGAGATGTCTGCCGCCCACGTCCGCGCCTGCTATCAACTGGTCAAAGAACACGATCGTGTTGGGCGGATGGCTGACACCCAGGAATTCGAGAATTTTGTGCTGGAGAAACGGCAAATCGATCCGGCGCTGATGGCGCTGTTATTGCAGGAAGCTCCGGAAAAAATTACCGATCTCGGCGATCAGATCGTCATTCGCCATCTGTATATTGAACGACGGATGGTGCCGCTGAATATCTGGCTGGAGCAGGTCGAAGGTCAGCAACTGCGCGATGCCATTGAAGAGTACGGCAACGCCATTCGTCAGCTGGCCGCCGCCAATATTTTCCCCGGCGATATGCTGTTTAAGAACTTTGGCGTGACCCGTCACGGGCGTGTGGTGTTCTACGATTACGATGAAATCTGCTACATGACTGAGGTGAATTTCCGCCATATCCCGCCGCCACGCTACCCGGAAGATGAGATGAGCGCTGAGCCGTGGTACAGCGTATCGCCGGGAGATGTCTTCCCGGAAGAATTTCGTCACTGGCTATGTGCCGACCCGCGTATAGGGCCGCTATTTGAAGAGATGCACGCTGACCTGTTCAGCGCTGACTACTGGCGCGGCCTACAGACGCGCATCAAAAACGGTCACGTGGAAGATGTTTACGCCTACCGACGTCGGCAGCGGTTCAGCGTGCGTTATGAAACCGACCGTAGGCCGGATAAGGCACTTGCGCCGCCATCCGGCAATGTGCGCCGTGCCTGATGCGCTACGCTTATCAGGCCTACAAATCTGCCCTAACCTTAGATAGCAGGCCGGGTAAGGCGTAGCTGCCACCCGGCAACCCCATCTTAGCGAAATCCGCCGTACGCCAGCGTTACTTCTTTCGCCGCTTTGATCGCCATGGCGCCAAACTCGGTCACGCGATCGTCGGTAATACGCGAAATGGGTCCGGAAATGGAAATCGCAGCGAACGGCTCGCGGTGCTCGTCATAAATGCACGACGCCACGCAGCGCAGACCCAGCGCATGTTCCTCATCATCAAAGGAATAGCCGCGCTTGCGCGTCTGGGCCAAATCCTCTTTCAGATGCACTGGCGACACCAGCGTGGCGTGTGTATAAGCATGCAGGCCTTTACGGTGCAGCAGGCCAGTCACTTGTTCTTCGCTCAGTTGGGATAAAAACGCCTTACCCGCACCGGAGGCGTGCATCGGCAGTTTGCCGCCGATAGGCGCGGACATGCGCATCAGTTGGGTGCACTGCACCTGGTCGATAATAATGGCCTGATGATCGCTTTGATCCAGCACGGCCAGGTTTACCGTCTCACCGGAATCTTCCATCAGCTTGCGCAGGATCGGATGGACAATCGCCAGCAGATTACGGCTTTGCAAAAAGCTGCTGCCGACGATGAACGCATGCGCACCTACGGCCCAGTGGCCTAATTCACCCACCTGACGGACAAAACCCTGCTGCTGCATGGTGGTCAGCAAACGGTGAGTCGTGGAGTTTGGCAGGCCAGCCTGCTGCGCCAGCTCGGTCAACGCCACGCTGCCGTTGGATTCCGCAATCCACTCCAGCAGCTTCAGACCGCGGGTCAGAGACTGAACCTGCCCGGTTGCAGGCGCAGTAGCGGCGGCGGGTTTTCTACCGCGTTTCGCGGGGACAGTGGCTACCATGGCAGACTCCTTTTCTGTATCGTGGAAATCATTTTCGTTTTATTCAATTATAATGCAAGAATTCCTGTACTGATCGGATGAGTGAAGCTGAACATGTCTCATGTTGGCCGTTGTTCTCTTTTCCGCCTCTCAGGTTTGTGCCAGTATGACCTGTTGAGTTTTTTTCGGTCTGGTTGAGCGTTGTCGGGAGCGAGTGTGAGCAGCAAAGTAGAACAATTACGTCAGCAGTTAAATGAACGTATTCTGGTGCTGGACGGCGGTATGGGCACCATGATCCAGGGATATCGTCTGAGCGAAGAGGATTTCCGCGGCGAACGCTTTGCCGACTGGCCGTGCGATCTGAAAGGTAACAACGACCTGTTGGTGCTCAGCAAACCGGAGGTCATCGCCGCCATCCATAACGCCTACTTTGAGGCGGGCGCGGATATCATCGAAACCAACACCTTTAACTCGACGACTATCGCCATGGCGGATTACCAGATGGAATCCCTGTCGGCGGAAATCAACTTTGCGGCAGCCAAACTGGCGCGTGCGGCGGCTGACGAATGGACGGCGCGCACGCCGGAAAAACCGCGCTACGTCGCGGGCGTGCTCGGCCCAACGAACCGTACGGCGTCTATCTCGCCTGATGTTAACGACCCGGCTTACCGCAACATTACCTTTGATCAGCTGGTGGCCGCCTACCGTGAATCCACCAAAGCGCTGGTGGAAGGCGGCAGTGACCTGATCCTGATTGAAACCGTCTTCGATACTCTGAACGCCAAAGCCGCTATTTTCGCGGTTAAAACCGAATTCGAAGCGCTGGGCGTTGAGCTGCCGATTATGCTCTCCGGCACCATCACCGATGCTTCCGGGCGTACGCTCTCCGGCCAGACTACCGAAGCATTCTACAACTCCCTGCGCCACGCCGATGCGCTGACCTTCGGTCTGAACTGCGCGTTAGGCCCGGACGAGCTGCGCCAGTACGTGCAGGAACTGTCGCGCATTGCTGAATGCTACGTGACCGCGCACCCGAACGCCGGTCTGCCGAACGCCTTTGGTGAATACGATCTCGACGCCGACACAATGGCGGCGCAGATTCGCGAGTGGGCTGAGGCCGGTTTCCTGAATATCGTCGGCGGCTGCTGCGGCACCACGCCGGAACATATCGCCGCCATGAGCCGCGCAGTGGATGGCTTACCGCCGCGCCGCTTGCCGGAAATCCCGGTTGCCTGCCGCCTTTCCGGCCTTGAGCCGCTGAACATCGGCGACGACAGCCTGTTTGTGAACGTTGGCGAGCGTACCAACGTCACCGGTTCGGCGAAGTTTAAACGCCTGATCAAAGAAGAGAAATACAGCGAAGCGCTGGACGTCGCCCGTCAGCAGGTGGAAAGCGGAGCGCAGATCATCGATATCAACATGGATGAGGGGATGCTCGACGCCGAAGCGGCAATGGTGCGTTTTCTCAACCTGATCGCCGGTGAGCCGGATATCGCCCGCGTGCCGATTATGATCGACTCCTCGAAATGGGACGTTATCGAGAAAGGGCTGAAGTGCATTCAGGGTAAAGGCATCGTTAACTCCATCTCGATGAAAGAGGGGGTTGAGACCTTTATCCATCACGCGAAGCTGCTGCGTCGCTACGGTGCCGCGGTGGTGGTGATGGCCTTTGACGAGCAAGGGCAGGCCGACACCCGCGCACGTAAAATCGAGATCTGCCGCCGGGCGTACAAAATTCTTACCGAAGAGGTGGGCTTCCCGCCGGAAGACATCATCTTCGACCCGAACATCTTTGCCGTCGCGACCGGTATTGATGAGCACAACAATTACGCGCAGGACTTTATCGGCGCGTGTGAAGACATCAAACGCGAGCTGCCGCACGCACTGATCTCCGGCGGCGTTTCTAACGTTTCATTCTCGTTCCGTGGCAACGACCCGGTACGTGAAGCCATTCACGCGGTATTCCTCTACTACGCCATTCGCAACGGCATGGACATGGGGATCGTCAACGCCGGACAGCTGGCTATTTACGACGACTTGCCCGCCGAGCTGCGCGATGCTGTTGAAGATGTGATCCTCAACCGTCGTGACGATGGCACCGAACGACTGCTGGAGCTGGCAGAGAAATATCGCGGCAGTAAAACCGACGACACGGCGAATGCCCAGATGGCGGAATGGCGCACCTGGGACGTGAAAAAGCGCCTCGAATACTCGCTGGTGAAAGGCATTACCGAGTTTATTGAGCTGGATACCGAGGAAGCGCGCCAGCAGGCTGCGCGTCCGATCGAAGTTATTGAAGGACCGCTGATGGACGGCATGAACGTCGTTGGCGATCTGTTCGGCGAGGGCAAAATGTTCCTGCCGCAGGTGGTGAAATCCGCCCGCGTGATGAAGCAGGCGGTGGCGTACCTCGAACCGTACATTGAGGCCAGCAAAGAGAAAGGCTCCAGCAACGGCAAAATGGTCATCGCGACCGTGAAGGGCGATGTGCACGATATCGGCAAAAACATTGTCGGCGTGGTGCTGCAATGTAACAACTACGAAATCGTCGATCTTGGCGTGATGGTGCCCGCGGAGAAAATCCTCAGAACGGCGCGTGAAGTGAATGCCGATCTGATTGGCCTTTCCGGGCTGATTACCCCATCGCTGGACGAAATGGTCAACGTGGCGAAAGAGATGGAGCGTCAGGGATTCACTATTCCGCTGCTGATTGGCGGCGCGACCACCTCAAAAGCGCACACGGCGGTGAAAATCGAGCAGAACTACAGCGGCCCGACGGTGTACGTGCAGAACGCCTCGCGTACCGTTGGCGTGGTGGCTGCGCTGCTCTCTGACACCCAGCGCGATGACTTTGTCGCCCGTACGCGTAAAGAGTACGAAACCGTGCGTATCCAGCATGCGCGTAAGAAACCGCGTACCCCGCCAGTAACGTTACAGGCTGCCCGCGACAACGATCTGGCCTTCGACTGGGAAAACTACACCCCGCCGGTGGCGCACCGTCTGGGCGTGCAGGAAGTGGAAGCCAGCATCGAAACTCTGCGCAATTACATCGACTGGACGCCGTTCTTTATGACCTGGTCGCTGGCCGGGAAGTACCCGCGCATTCTCGAAGATGAGGTAGTAGGAGAAGAGGCGAAGCGCCTGTTCAAAGACGCTAACGACATGCTGGATAAACTCAGCACCGAGAAGACCTTGAATCCGCGCGGCGTGGTGGGGTTATTCCCGGCCAACCGCGTGGGTGACGACATCGAGATTTACCGTGACGAGACGCGTACGCACGTCATCAACGTGAGCCATCATCTGCGCCAGCAGACGGAAAAAGTCGGTTTCGCCAACTACTGCCTGTCTGACTTTGTTGCGCCGAAACTGAGCGGCAAAGCGGATTACATCGGTGCTTTCGCGGTGACCGGTGGTCTTGAGGAAGATGCGCTGGCGGATGCCTTCGAAGCCCAGCACGACGACTACAACAAGATCATGGTGAAAGCGATCGCTGACCGTCTGGCGGAAGCATTCGCGGAGTATCTGCATGAGCGCGTGCGTAAAGTTTACTGGGGCTATGCGGCGAATGAGAACCTCAGTAACGAGGAGCTTATCCGCGAAAACTACCAGGGGATTCGCCCGGCGCCGGGCTATCCGGCGTGCCCGGAACACACTGAAAAGGCCACCATCTGGGAACTGCTGGATGTGGAAGCGCACACCGGGATGAAGCTCACCGAATCCTTCGCCATGTGGCCAGGCGCGTCGGTTTCCGGCTGGTATTTCAGTCATCCGGACAGCAAGTACTACGCCGTGGCGCAAATCCAGCGCGATCAGGTTGAAGATTATGCCTTCCGTAAAGGGATGAGCGTGGCGGAAGTGGAGCGCTGGTTAGCGCCGAACCTCGGCTATGACGCCGACTGATTCACAAAACTGTCATCTTTCTTTACAACAAACAGGGCGCTCAATGAGTGCCCTGTCTCTTTATTACGTTTAAACCCTTATACTGAAAGGGGGCCGTTGCCGGATGGCGGCGTAAACGCCTTATCCTGCCTACATAGGGATGATTTGTAGGCCTGATAAGCGCAGCGCCATCAGGCAAATGAGCCTCAAAAAAACATAAAAATAAGGAGAACCTGATTCCGTGTTAACTCTGTTACACCTGCTTTCTGCCGTCGCGATGCTGGTTTGGGGTACGCATATTGTGCGTACCGGCGTGATGCGCGTCTTCGGCGCCCGTTTGCGTACCGTGCTCAGCCGTAGTGTTGAAAAGAAGCCGCTCGCCTTTTGTGCGGGTATCGGCGTAACGGCGCTGGTGCAAAGCAGCAACGCCACCACCATGCTGGTGACCTCGTTTGTTGCACAAGATCTCGTGGCGCTTACCCCTGCGCTGGTCATAGTGCTCGGCGCCGACGTGGGGACCGCGCTGATGGCGCGTATCCTGACCTTCGATCTCTCCTGGCTGTCACCACTGCTGATTTTTATCGGCGTGATCTTCTTTCTCGGGCGTAAGCAGTCCCGCGTGGGGCAACTGGGGCGGGTCGGTATTGGGCTGGGGTTGATTTTGCTGGCGCTGGAGCTGATTGTGCAGGCGGTAACGCCGATCACCCAGGCTAATGGTGTACAGGTTATTTTTGCCTCGCTCACCGGCGATATTATGCTCGATGCGCTGATTGGCGCCATGTTTGCGATTATCAGTTACTCCAGCCTGGCGGCGGTACTGCTGACGGCCACGCTGACCGCGGCAGGCATTATCTCGTTCCCGGTGGCGTTGTGTCTGGTGATTGGTGCCAACCTCGGGTCCGGCCTGCTGGCGATGTTGAATAACAGCGCCGCTAACGCCGCAGCACGCCGTGTGGCGCTCGGTAGCCTGCTATTTAAGCTGGTGGGGAGCCTGATTATCCTGCCGTTTGTTCATCCGCTGGCCAATCTGATGGATGAACTGCCGCTACCGAAATCTGAACTGGTTATCTACTTCCACGTCTTCTACAACCTGGTGCGCTGTGTGGCGATGGTACCGTTCGCCGAACCGATGGCGCGTTTTTGTAAGCGTATCATCCGCGATGAGCCGGAGCTGGATGCACATCTGAAACCCAAACATCTGGACGTCAGCGCGCTGGATACGCCGACGCTCGCGCTGGCCAATGCCGCCCGTGAAGCCCTGCGTATCGGTGACGCGATGGAGCAGATGATGGACGGGCTGAAGAAAGTAATGCACGGCGAACCGCGTGAAGAGAAAGAGCTGCGCAGGATGGCGGATGATATTAACGTGCTGTACACGGCAATTAAGCTCTATCTGGCGCGGATGCCAAAGGATGAGCTGGCGGAAGAGGAATCGCGCCGTTGGGCGGAGATTATCGAAATGTCGCTCAACCTTGAGCAGGCTTCCGATATTGTCGAACGTATGGGCAGCGAGATAGCCGATAAGTCGCTGGCTGCTCGCCGGGCATTCTCTGTCGAAGGGCTGAAAGAACTGGATGCGCTCTACGATCAGTTGCTCAGCAATCTGCAGCTGGCGATGTCGGTGTTCTTCTCAGGAGATGTGACCAGCGCCCGCCGTCTGCGCCGCAGCAAGCACCGCTTCCGTATTCTCAATCGTCGTTATTCGCATGCGCACGTTGACCGTCTGCATCAGCAGAACGTGCAGAGCATCGAAACCAGCTCCTTGCACCTGGCGCTGTTGGGCGATATGCAGCGTCTGAACTCGCTGTTTTGCTCTGTAGCCTATAGCGTGCTGGAACAGCCGGATGAAGACGATGAGCGTGAGTACTAACGAGGACAGGTGAAATGTTGCCCGGTGGCGCAGTCCGGTAGGCCGGATAAGGCGTTTACGCCGCATCCGGCAATGTGC
Organism: Citrobacter sp. Cpo126; assembly: GCF_030332445.1. Lineage (NCBI taxonomy): Bacteria > Pseudomonadati > Pseudomonadota > Gammaproteobacteria > Enterobacterales > Enterobacteriaceae > Citrobacter > Citrobacter sp. Cpo126. The sequence continues at coordinate 61,666 of NZ_JAOWHT010000038.1, read as the reverse complement.
GCTGAACTGCCTGATGGCGCTGCGCTTATCAGGCATACAGTTATAGGCCGGATAAAGCGAAGCCGCCATCCGGCATCAGACAACAAATCAACTAAAAGCAGTGGCCCGCTTCAACGGCAACCGCTTCTTCACCCGCTTTAAAGATATACGTGGTGTTCGGGCCGCCGAGCACGGATTGACCGTTACTTACCTTAATCCAGTTCCCTTCCGGCAGGCCAATCACCGTCAGCTCCGGTGCCACAACCAGCAACTCGCGGATACGCTGTTCACGCGTTTCGCCTTTGTGGCCTTCCGGCAGCGCGTTGGTGAAGTGTGGGTTAATCTGCAGCGGGAACAGACCCAGCGCATCAAAACCTTTTGGATCGACAATCGGCATGTCGTTGGTAGTGCGGATGGTCTGGCAGGCAAGGTTGGAACCTGCGCTCCAGCCGATGTACAGCGCACCGCGTTTGACGACATCCACAATCGGCGCCAGCAGTCCGCGTTCGCGGCTTTCTTTCAGTAACTGGAAGGTATTACCCCCGCCGACAATCACCAGCTCTGCGTTTTCAATAGCGGCAATCGGGTCGGCAACGGTATGAATACCCGTAACGTTGACGCCCATTGGCGCAAAGATGGCTGCCGTTTTCGCCGTGTACTCATCCCAGGTTTGCGTCACGCCAGCGAACGGAATAAACACCGCCGTACGGCGACCATTCAGTTGTTCAGCAATCAGCGGCAGCGCATGTTCCATCCAGCCTTTGCCCGGCAGCGTCGAGTTACTCAATAAAAGCAGTTCCATCATTTCTCCATGTAATCAGAAAATTACAAACCGCGCTAATGCTACCACTATCAGCCAAACGCCTTACTGATATGGCTCACGATGTTGGAAGGGGAAGATAGAAGCTGAGGCTATTTTTTAAGTGTCAATTCAATGCCGAGTACCTTCATCACTGCAAGGGTGGTTTTCAGCGTCGGGTTACCTTTCTCACTAAAAGAGCGATAAAGCTGCTCGCGGGATAATCCCGTTTCTGCCGCAATGTTCGCCATTCCCTTAGCGCGAGCTACCACGCCCAGTGCTTTTGCAATGTATGCTGCATCGCCTGTTTCGAGGGCATCGGCCATAAACACGGCAATTTCTTCATCATCAACCAGCGCAGTCGCGGGATCGTAGTGAGCAAGTTTATTCATGGCGGAAGACCTCCTGATAATCCAGTGAACGGGCGAGCATTCCCCAACAGGTTTAACATCACCAGCTAAACCATTAGCCAGACGAAAAAGGCGTGTAGCAATGAGCGTTTTAGCTCTCCTGTCCCGTAGGTTGTGCTCCCAACGCTGGAAAACCATTGTCTGAAGAATTTCCATGATGACGTTCCATGTATTTTATAAACTACATTATGAATTGACAAGTTGAGACTAGAGAGTAAAAAAATGGGGAGTAAGGGGAAATGCTTGCTGGAGGAAACAGGAAAGTGTCTCGCAATAATACGTAGTTTATCAGGATGCTGCGGTTGATACGAGAATCGATGATAGGGGATTGGGAGGGCTTTGTGCCAGGGGCGGAAGCTATATGTCCACTAGAATATGACAGATTCATGCATGGTGATTCACCACTACACGTAGTTGCCGTCTTAGCAGGGTTTTATCCTGGAAAGAATAAAATCCACTCGCTCTTCTACAGAAACACATGGTAATTCAATCAACTGATAGTCATACATACGGTATGTTTTTACCATTGCGTGATATGTCGCGATGGCAACATCGAAAGATTGTTTGCGCTCTGTGTCCTGTACATATATTTCACGCCAGGGTGGTGCAATAAATACGATTCGGTTATAGCGAAATTTCTCGATGGCGTTTTCCAGATGCCTCGGTATGGTAAGTTCAGAAAGACATAAATAACCTACAACATCAGGAACACCACGATCAAAGAAGCAGGGTTGTGTATGCCCTTCCGCTTCATGCCACGAACGCATTTCCCAGGATAGCATCAGCTCTGCAAATGCAGTCTGGTTGGCCCACGGTAATGCATCGCCGCCGATGTTAACCTGGTCTTGGATCACACCTCTTCCAGCTTCTTTAGAACACCAAAACCCTCGTTTTATAATCGTATCAATTATCGTGCTTTTGCCTGACCCTGGGCCACCAGTCAGAATGAATCGATGCTGAAACGCTGAAGACATTGAACTCTCCCAAACCTTCTTAGACGCGATGATTTAGCAATTGATGGCGTACTTTTTGCGTATCGTCATATTACCTGCTGATGGCATGACTAACTACGTTTTATCCCCATTTTAATGTCCGCTATTCTCTCATTTCACAGGCCGATCTACTTTATTTCTCACTCGCCGAGGCGTTCCGCCATCTTGATTGTAGCCATCTCACTACTGAAGAAAATCTGGCGCTATCGTTTGGCTGTGAAGAGGCGCTGGCAGGGTTGTACCAGACGCTGAATTTTATGGGCGAAAGCCTGCTGACCATGGGGGGGGAAGGTCAGGAACATTTTGCGTATGAGAGCATATGCCAGTTAGGACACAGTCTGGTCAACATCAGCCAATTGATTCCCGCGCTGGCGCAGTTGGAAGCGAAAGCTGACCAGCAACTGTTCGCTGTTGTATAGTACCTAAAATAGACAGAGCGCCCATCCCTGGCGCTCTGTTCCTGCTTCTTTACCCCGCCCGCGCAAATTCTGCCGCTTCGGCGATTAGCGCGTCATCCGGGCGTACGCCGGTGTACATGGCGAACTGCTCTACGGCCTGTAAGGCAATCACCTCTGCACCGCTGATGGTCTTTTTACCTAATTGCTGTGCCAGTTTGATTACCGGTGTTTCCGGCGGCAGGGCGACGACGTCAAACACCACGCTGGCGGCAGCGACCATTGCTTCGCTGTAGGCCAGCTCATCGCTCTCTTTACCGCCAGCCATGCCGACAGGCGTCACGTTGACCAGAATATCGCAGGTAATCCCTTCCGGCTGCGGTTGCCACTGGAAACCGTACTGTTTTGCCAGCGCCGGACCGCTCTCCCGGTTACGGGCGGCGACGATTACATCGTGAAAACCGGCATCGCGAAATGCAGCAATGACCGCTTTACCCATTCCACCGCTGCCGCGGATCATGACGCGTGCGTGGTTATCAAGCTGGTGGCTGGTAATCAGGCTTTTTACCGCAATGTAGTCGGTGTTAAATCCTGTCAGCGTACCGTTGTCATTGACGATGGTGTTGACGGAATCAATGACTTTTGCGGAAGGATCGATGGCATCCAGAAACGGCATGCAGCTCTCTTTAAACGGCATAGAGACCGCACAGCCGCGAATCCCGAGTGCGCGAACGCCTTTGACTGCGGCCTCAATATCCTGCGTAGTAAAGGCTTTGTAGATAAAATTTAACCCTAATTTTTCATACAGATAGTTATGAAAGCGTGTGCCAAAGTTGCCGGGACGACCGGCAAGCGACATGCACAACTGGGTGTCGCGGTTAATCATGTTAAATTTCCTCGGCGTGAGACAATATGTACTGTTCGGCTTCCTGCGACCAGATCCCCTGATGACGCTCCAGGATAGCGCGCAAGGCCGGATCGTCAATCTGGGTGAGCGCAGTTAACGGCAATGATTTTCCGGTGTAAACCAGTTTTTTACCTCCACCGACCTGCGGCAGTTCCAGCGTTGTTTCACCTGCCGCATTCAATCCCAGAATGTGCGTCACCACTTTTGCCGCCTGAACTTTCTTCTCTTCGATCAGTTTTACCGCCGTGCGCATGTCGTCGGTATTGCCGCCAGATGTCCCAACATAATGGGTGAAGGCATAGTGCACGTCGTAGAAGTTAATCGGCGCGCTAAACTGCTTATCCTGCGGACCGGCAAAGAAGTTCATGCAACCATCGGCAGCCAGCAAAGAAGAGGCCAGCGTAACCAACTGTTCGTTGGGCACAAACACAAAGATGTCATCAAACCCGTGCCCGCCGCTCAACGCCATCAAGGTGTCATAACCTGCATCCTGGGCGTGGAGATAATGGATCAACGTTTGTGGTTCTGATGGATAGTGCTTGCGGGCGTAGTTCAACTTGTCGTGATTGGTGTCGGTTACCACCAGCAGCGCCGGGTTAACCGGACCATGCAGCGCGTAGTCGATTGCCAGCAGTCCCATTGGCCCGGTGCCGCCGAGTATCAGTGTACGCCCCTGCGGACGAATGCCCATATTGTGGTTATAAGTGCCTTCCTGTAGGTGATAGTTGGCGTTGAATGCGCCAATCACGCAGGACAGCGGCTCAACCAACGAGCCTTCAAAATAGGTTTCACCTTCGTAGGCTAACAGGCAGTCCTGCTCCATGACTTCATCAGGAATGATGACGTGCGTGGCTTCACCGCCTACCCACGGGAAGGAGTAGCCGGGGCAGTCCGGGCGATCCGGCAGTTGCAGGTTAGCCTGAATGACATAGCGCTGGCCGGGCTGAAACTTATGCTGCCATTTTTTGCCTACGGCAATGATATCGCCGCAAAACTCGTGACCGATGATGATCGGGTTGGTAGCCACATCGTCCGGCACCTTTTTGTGGTTCTCGCCCTGGTTAGCCTCTTTCCAGGAAGAAAGGCACAGGCTGTCGGTTACGACTGAGGCCAGAATTTCATCGTCCTGCATTTCAGGAAGATCGAAGGTTTCCAGGCGAAGATCGCGTTTACCATAAAGGCGTAAAGCTGTTGTTGTTTGCATTGTTACCACCTCTTCCTCTTTCGAGGACTATTTGTTGAAGTAGCCCCGGCATCACCGGGGCGAAAAAATCAGGACAGGAAGCCCAGCGCGTTACCGATAATTCCCAGCGCAAACAGGGCGAAGATCAGCCATACCGGGTTAATTTTCTTGTTGAGCAGACGCACCATCAGCAGCGTCAGACCCAGCGCCAGCAGGCCGGGGCAGAGTTGGTCGAGAATGTTCTGCACGGTCATGGTGACGGTGGTGCCGTCTGCGCCAGGCGTTTGCGATACCACCAGCGGCACGTTGATGCTGGTCCATTTAGTGACCAACACCCCCATGACAAACAGGCCGAGAATCGATGCGCCTTCGGTCAGTTTCTGCAGCAGGTTGCCGCCCATGTCGCTGACGATATTGACCCCTTTACGAAAGCCAAGCTGTAAGCCGTACCACTTCATGGCAAGACGTACTGCATTGAAAATAAAGAAGAACAATAGTGGGCCGAGAATGTTTCCGGACAGTGCCAGCGATGCGCCGAGCGCGGCGGTAATCGGGCGCAATGTTCCCCAGACCAACGGGTCGCCAACACCGGCCAGCGGGCCCATCAGCCCAACTTTGATGCCGTTGATGGCCCCGTCATCAATTTCCGCACCGTTGGCGCGAGCTTCTTCCATCGCGGCGGTCACGCCAATCACCGGGCCGCAAACGGCAGGCGTAGTGTTGAAAAACACCAGGTGGCGTTTGAGTGCTGCAACCTGGTCCTCTTTCAGCGGATACAGGCGCTTGATGGCAGGGATCATGTCGTAGCAAAAGCCCAGTCCATGAATGCGTTCAAAGTTGAATGACGCCTGTTGCAGGTTGGAGCGAACAAACATGCTAAACAGGTCGGATTTGGTCAGTTTTTTCTGTTCCATGGCTGGCTCCATTAGTCATCAAGCTGATCGAGAGCTTGAGAAGAGGCGGGTTGCGTCTGCGGTTCGGCTTTACGCCACTGTGGGTTCAACTGGATGTAGACCAGCGCGATAATCACACCAACCCCACCGAAAGCCAGCAGGCTCAAATCGAGATAACCCCCAGCGATAAACCCGAGGAAGAAGAAGGGCATCAGGTACTTCACGCCCATCATGCGCAGCACCATGGCGTAGCCGACCACCACGATAAAGCCACCGGCAATCTGCAATCCGCGGGTGACGAATTCCGGAATGGCGTTGAGCATATTGCTGACCATATCGGCGCTGACAAACAGCGAGACGATTAATGCAGGGATGGCAACGCGCAGCGCCTGTACGCCGAGAGCGGAAACGTGCAGCATGTCGATGGTGCGAAAGCGGGCGTCTTCGGCTGCTTTATCCGCCGCGTGCTGGAACACCACGGTGATGGTACGGGCGAATACCGTCAGCACCTGACCTGCCGCCGCCACCGGCAGGGCGATGGCGATACCGGTAGCAATGCTTTGCTGACCGACGATAACCAGAATGGCGGAGATAATACTGGCGAGCGCCGAATCGGGAGACTGCGCTGCGCCGACGTTCATCCAGCCAAGGGCGATTAACTCCAGCGTGCCGCCGAGCATAATCCCGGTTTTTAAATCACCGAGGATCAGGCCGATAACGGTACAAGCAATTAGCGGACGGTGGGTCTGGAACTCATCCAGCACGCTGCCTATTCCGGCAATACAGGAAAATAGGAATATGGCGATAATTTGTAGGGTACTTATTTCCATAATATGTCACCTTGTGAATGTGATCATCCCTGCCTGTTAAAGCATAAGTACACAGGCATTTTTATTTATTCAGCGAACGATTGTTCTTCTATTTTTTCGAGAATATTAATAGATGGATCGGATGCGACAACGCGTAAATCCAGCGTAACACCCAGTTTATCTAACTCACGAAACGCGTGAATATCGTCGTTATCTAAAGAAACGGCTTTGGTTAATTGTTTTTTACCAGGCCGCCAGGCCATGCCACCAATATTTAACGTGGCGATTTTCACGCCTTGCTTGACCATTGCTAATGCATCCTGTGGGCGGGTAAATAGATAAAAAACGGTTTCGTTCTGGTATTGCGGATTATGGTAAACCGCGACCGCCTTTTCGATATTAACGACGTTCACTTTCATTCCCGGTGGGGCGGCCTGACGTAATAATGTGCGACGTACTTCATCGTTATAAACGTCGTCATTACAGATAATAATCCGTTGAGCATTCGCCACCTTCGACCAGACGGTGGTGACCTGACCGTGGATCAGGCGGTCATCAATACGAGCAAGGGTAATGTTCATCAGAAATCCTCTTCGGCCGTTTCCAGATGCTTCCAGACGACACAGGTTTGTTGAGCAATGGTCGTCAGGTGTTCGCACAGTTCATCTACATTCATATTGTTTTGGTTGTCTACCAGCTCCAGCGCCAACGGCAGTGATAACCCGCTAATGACCCGTATCGCCGGATTGTGCATCGCCAGCGTCGCGGCAGCATTCCAGGGACTGCCACACTGTAAATCGACGGCAATCAGCCATTCATCACCAGTGTGAATGCTTACTAACTTTTTTAGCTTTTCCACAATGTCGCTGGCGTTCTCTCCGGGAACAAATGCCACGGCTTCAACGTTGGCATCACCGTAGACCATCTGTACCGATTCCAGCATGGCGCAGGCCAGTTTGCCGTGAGCACAGAAGATTGCATTGACCATAAAACCTCCTTAGCCGCGCGTTTTTCCGCCCGCAATGTTAGTGGTTACTCCGGTGATGTAACTGGCGCGCTCAGATAAAAGATAACAAACAAAATCAGCGACTTCGCTTAAGCGCCCTGATCGACCAATCGGGATCGCGTTCTTGGTGTAGCCCTCGCGCAGCTGTTCGACGGTGATGTTGCGGGTCCAGGCCAGCGCTTCTTCATACTCGGGGGTCCGCAGTCCGGTTTTTTCCAGAATACCAGGTGCAATACCAACCACGCGGATGCCGTGTTTGCCCAACTCTTTCGACCAGGAACGGGTAAAACTATTCAATGCGGCTTTGGTCGCGGCGTAACAGCTTTGACCTTCAGAACCTTCCAGTCCGCTTTCGGAAGAGACATTCACAATCACGCCGTTACGCTGTTTTATCATTTGGCGTGCCGCTGCCTGCGACATTAAGAACACACCTTTCTGGTTGATATTAACCATTTTTTCGAAAGCAGCTTCGTTGAGTTCGTATTGCCCGGCGGGTGCTTTTTCATCGACCAGCAGACGCGGAAAATTAACGCCAGCATTATTTACCAGCCCATCAATACGTCCGTAGCGTTGGATAATTTCAGCGACAGTATGATTAACCTCTTTGGCACTGGAAATATCCGTTGGCCAGAAATGATACCCGTCATGGCTATCGTATTTACCTTCTCCACCATGAATATCTGCCATTTGTACATTAGCGCCTTGCGCTAATAACTCTTCGACAATCGCCAGACCAATTCCGGATGCACCACCGGTAACAATAATGACTTTGCCCTGCAAGTTTAACCACGTTTGCATAATAAACTCCCGATTCAGATAAGGGGATCCCACATAAAATTAATTATGGCAGGACCAATTAGAATGTGTTTACTTCAACAATAATTCAGCGGTATGACTGTTGGTGACTAAACAGTTAATATAATTCCCACGTAATGCGCCTAATATCCCACTGTATTTTTCTTCACCCATTGCAATGCCAATGGAGTAACGCGCCTGTTTTAATTTATTGGTTTCGATGGAGAGCGTCTTTTCACTCATATTGGTCTCTACGGTTACACCGTTGATATCGTAAAAGCGCGAGCAAATGTCTCCGGCGACCTGGCGGGCATGCAGGTCATCACTCTCTTCACAGCCGTAAAAGGCGTGCCAGTTGGCGCCATCACGTATCGCCGGAGATCCAATCCCGACCAGCGCGATGTCCAGATTATCCCAGTACGCAGAAATCGATTTAAAATGTCGTGACTGCATGATCCCGTTACGGATCAGCGGGTTTTCCAGCAGTGCCGGGAAATCTGCCAGGTGTGATTCCCCTTTGAGCTTTGCCGCAGCGCCGTAGGTCAGCGTATTGACGTGGTAGCGGCTTTCAAGCTTGCCGGATGGTCCGCCGATAATCGGTACGCAGATCAGCTGGCGCGACTGGCTGGCAGGAGATAATCCTTCCACCAGTCCCCGTACCGCGCGGCCCCATGAGAACCCGATAATGTCCCCAGGTTCCAGTAAGCGTTCCAGCAACTGTGCGCCATGTACGCCCATCATATTAAGTTGTTCATCTTCCTGCTCGCTATCGCAGGAAACTACGACCGCCTCTTTCAGGCCAAATTTCTGTTTTAGCTGCTGTTCCAGCCACAGATTTTCGTTGTAGTCGTAATTAATGGCGATGGTGACGATACCCTGCTCGCGTCCACGTTTTAGTAACCGGCTGATCGTGGTGCGATAAATACCCAGCTCGCGGGCGATTTGCGCTTGTGTCATATCCTGTTCGTAATACAACTGCGCTATTTTTACGATCAGGCGGATATCATCGCTGTTTTCCGTCGCCATTTTTGGACTCCTGCACATTTGTGCAAATCACGAAATTGCCTTCTTGATCTGATATAACCCCATCTGTTCTCCATCTCAAAGCTATTTTCACTTATTTCAGCGCCCTGAAATGACCGATTGTGTTGCACATTTGATGTGGCGATGGCGCGTTGTCGGCACAGATGTGCATACCGCTCTAATGTATTGATTCTGCTTGTTTTCACTCAACAAAATTGCAGGGATGGATCGCTGACACTTTTGTGTCAAAAGGTGTGACGGATCACAAATAGCGCGTGGACAGTCGAACACGATTATTTTTTATCGTCCGCAAGGTAGGGTATATTTCGCTTTTAATACACAAAGTCATTCAAGTTGTATCAAGGCGGCAAGGGAGCGAATCCCCGGGAGCATAGATTGCTATGTGACCTGGGTGAGTGAGGGCAGCCAACGCAGAGACAGCTTGAAGGATGAAGTGTATACAGGAGAAACTATGCTGCCCGACTCATCTATCCGATTAAATAAATACATCAGTGAAAGCGGAATCTGCTCGCGCCGCGAGGCGGATCGCTTTATCGAACAAGGGAATGTCTTCCTGAATGGTAAACGCGCCACCATAGGCGATCAGGTGATGCCTGGCGACGTCGTAAAAGTAAATGGTCGGTTGATTGAGCCGCGTGAAGCGGAAGATCTGGTTTTTATCGCGCTGAATAAGCCGGTAGGGATTGTCAGCACCACCGAAGACAGCGAACGCGACAACATTGTTGATTTCGTGAATCACAGCAAGCGCGTGTTTCCAATTGGTCGTCTGGACAAAGATTCTCAGGGACTTATCTTTCTGACCAACCACGGCGACCTGGTGAATAAAATCCTGCGTGCCGGTAACGATCACGAAAAAGAATATCTGGTGACGGTCGATAAGCCGGTCACTGATGACTTTATCCGTGGTATGGGGGCCGGTGTGCCCATTCTCGGTACCGTCACCAAAAAATGTAAGGTGAAGAAAGAAGCGCCGTTTGTGTTTCGTATTACGCTGATTCAGGGGCTTAACCGTCAGATCCGTCGTATGTGCGAACACTTTGGCTATGAAGTTACCAAGCTTGAGCGTACGCGTATCATGAACGTTGGTTTGTCTGGTCTGCCGCTTGGTGAATGGCGCGACCTGACAGATGACGAACTGATCGATCTGTTCAAGCTGATTGAGAACTCGTCCTCAGAAGCCAAACCGAAGGCGAAAGCGAAGCCAAAAACCGCAGGCATTAAGCGTCCGGTGGTGAAAATCGAAAAATCAGCGGAGAAAGAGAAATCGCGCCCGGCGGCAAACGGTAAGCGTTTTACTTCGCCGGGACGTAAGAAGAAGGGACGTTAACGTCTGCCGCGCGTCGGCGTATTTGCTGACCAGGAAAACGATGCTTCCGCATCCGGTTTATAGGCCTGCTTTTTCTTCAACTGGCGGGCTTTTTTAGCTTCTGCTTCGCGCAAGGCCATCAGTTTATCGATGTACTCTTTCTTGATGCTGTTGGTCTCTGCGTTGGTCAGCAGGCGACCATGTGCAATGCGCGCGCGGTCGAGCAGCGTTTTCAGTTCACGCTGTTCGCGCTCGGTCATCTCTTTTTGGGTAATGCGGGGGAGTGCCATAAGGGTGCCCTCTGTTAGCCGATATCCTCAGTGTACGGTAATTCGTGCAGAATAAAACTAATCCTGAAAGAGCCTCGCAAAATATAGCTTGTTGAAGTGACGGAATTTCTATTCTGATTTAGCGTAATGACAGGAAAACGTGTGGGTTACGCATTTTATTGTTTGTATAAAATTTTATACAAGGATGTGTTATGCTTTCAATAAAGCGGGCCTTAAAGCCCATTGTCTGGATTGGCAGTTCATTTGATGATTTACGAAGCTTTCCTGAAGATATACGTAAAACCGCTGGTTTTCAGCTACATCGTCTACAGGCTGGATTAGAAGCTGCTGACTGGAAGCCGATGCCAGAGATAGGTCGAGGTGTTGAGGAGGTAAGGCTCAGGTATGAATCTGGCGCGTACCGAATCATCTACATTGCTCGCTATGCTAACGCGGTCTATGTACTGCATTGCTTCAATAAAAAGACGAAACGTACTTCTGAGCACGATAAACACATTGCTAAAGTTAGATATCGAACCGCTTTGCAAGAAGACAGGAATCAGAAATGAACAATACCGTTGATAATAAGGTTCGCCATGTAACCTCTCCGGATGTCAATATTTTTGCCGAACTGGGGTTTGCAGAAGCGGAAGCGAAGAGCTTAAAGCATGATGCTGAATGCGAGGTCGAACAACTCATTCGCCTGAAGCAGCAGTTGATGCAAGAAATTTCCGGATGGATTGATGAAAACCATCTGAAGCAAGCGGAAGCTGCTGTGAAACTGAATATTTCCCGGCCCCGTGTTTCAGATGTTGTTAATCAGAAAACCAACAAATTTACCCTTGATGCGCTGGTCATGATGCTGGTGAAGTTAGGAAAACCTGTAACAGTTCAGATTGGGTAATGTTAGATATTGTTTATTGTATCTGATCGCTGCGAACGCTTTCCCAGCTCAGCCCGAAGCGGGCGAGATATTTTCGCAAGCGGTCTGCATCGTTAGGATTGGCTTTTTTCTGCCGTGAGACGGCAAACAGTTCGCGTCCGGCTTCCGACAGCGACGCGCTGCGGCGGCACACTTCCAGCACCGTTTCTAACTGGCGGAGATCGAAAAGGTCAATGTCCATGTTCAGTTCCGGTTGCGAAGCGGCAATCTGCCAACTCTCTTTTAACAGCGCAATTTCTTCTTCGACAAGGGATAAGGTGATGCGTCCCTGTTCGGCAAGCGTCGCCATTCGCGCGATGGATGAACTTAGCTCGCGAAAATTGCCGCGCCACTGCGCCTGTGGGGAGCAGGCAAATGCCAGATAACAAGCACGTGCCTCTTTGTCGAAACGGATCTGCATCTGTTTACTGCTGGAAAAACGGTGTAGCTCATACTCGACGTTCGGAGCGATATCTTCCCGCCGCTGCGCCAGACCGGGCAGGGCGAAGTTCCACATATTGATACGCGCGTAGAGATCTTCGCGAAAACGGCCCTCGGCGACCCATTGCTGCATGTCGCGATGGGTTCCGGCAATCAGCTGAAAATCGCTCTGTACTTCTTTGTCCGATCCAAACGGGAAAAAGGTTTTTTCTTCAATCGCTTTTAGCAGCATGGCCTGTTCGTCTAACCCCAGTTCGGCTATCTCATCGAGAAACAGCACGCCGCCATCCGCTTCTCGCAGTAGTCCGCCGCGCGCCGTGAGTGCGCCAGTAAACGCCCCTTTCACGTGACCAAACAACGTAGACATCGCGTTGTCGCCACGCAGGGTTGCGCAGTTGACGGCGACCAGTTTTCCCGCCACCAGATGCCGCGACTGGCGTAGCTGAAAAATACGTTTCGCCAGAAAGGATTTACCCGCGCCGGTGGGGCCGGTGAGCAGGATCGGGTCGGTCGAACGTAGAGCCACACGCTCAATGCGATCGATCAGTTTATTGAAGGTGGCGTTGCGCGTATCAATCCCGGCCTTCAGAAAAGAGACTGACTGCTGCTGTTCGCGCTGAAAACGACTGGTGAGCGTGGCGTAGCGGCTTAAATCGAGATCGATTATCGAGCAAACGCCGGCGGCGACGGCCTCATCCGATGAACCGGCTGGTGCCGGGCTGGTTTGCAGCAGGCTGGCGGGCAGGTAGCGGGCTTCCGTTAGCAGAAACCAGCAGATCTGTGCGACGTGCGTCCCGGTGGTGATGTGCACCAGATACTCTTCGTTTTCCGTATCAAAGCTGTAGTGGGTGGCGAAGTCGAGAAAGGCGGCGTAGACCTCTTCAAAATCCCAGGGGTCGTTAATAGTCACGGCATGCGGACGTACTTCGGTGTCAGGTGAGAGCTGCGCGACGTCTTCAATCAACCTTTGCGCCATGCCTTCATCGCGTGGCTGGTGGAGCAGTTCCAGTCTGTCGACAGGGAAATCAGGCTGTTGGCACAATCCAACCGTAGGGCGCCACTTTTTAAACCGATTGGCGCGTTTACCGCGTTTGTCCAGCACCGTACCCAGTACGCCAATTACAACCCGCCGCTTTTTCATGGTTTATCCAAAAAGATAAGTTAAGAGATTAAAAGATAAAAAAATTAACCGAGTGAGACAACTGCCAATATTGGCGACAACAATTAAATTTATATAAATCAATTTATTAAAAATAAATTCTGACGATTTTCATTTCTGGCACGCTTCTGGTAATAACTCTTACGTCAATCACGCTGAAAACGCAGGGGGTTAAACCCCGCCGGCACGTCAGGAACGGCACAGGCTGTTTTCCGGGAGTGTTCCGTCAGCCGCTGACACACAGTGGGTTCGATTCCCAATTTCATCCTCCGAATGAAAACTGGTTGTTAATCATAGAAATAAAACGGAGCGATGCGCAGTTAGCACGCTCCAGAACAGGCTGCCGGTAAAGATGCCGTGCGACAGGCAAAAGGGAATTCCCCTGCCGCTTCGCCCCTGCACCCGCACCTGACTCACAATAAGGAATAAAAAATGAAGAAAAAAATCACTATTCGTAAAGGCCAGCTTGGCCTGTTATCCCGACAGGGTGATTACTATCAGGTACTGGATGCAGGTGAACACCGTTTGCCATGGTTTAACACACCGGATGTTCTGGTGATCAATACCGATGGCAGCGAAATTCCGGAAGCGCTTGCGGAGTATTTACGTCGCTTCCAGCCAGCATGGGTGGAGCAGTACTGTGTGGTGGCCGATTTAACCGATACCGAAGCGGGTGCGCTGTATGTGAACGGCGTCTTGCAGGAAATTTTGCCACCGGGAACGCGCCGTCTGTATTGGCGCGCAGAGGAAGCACTGAAGCTGGTGCGTATGGATACGCGTCAGGTTTCGGTACCGGTTGAGGTGATGAATGCAGTGTTACAGCCACGACGTAACGGTACGGTGAAAGGCCGTGAAGCTATCTTAACGGTACAGGTTCCTGCGTGGCATGTTGGTGTGCTGAAAATTGATGGCGAAACCCAGACGCTGTTACCGCCGGGGTTGACCGCATACTGGAAGGTAAACCATCTGATTGAAGCCGAAGTTGTTGATACTCGTTTACAGGTACTGGAGGTCGGTGGACAAGAGATCCTGACCAAGGATAAGGTCAACCTGCGTTTAAATCTGGCCGCAAACTGGCGTTATGGCGATGTGTTGCTGGCTTTTGGCCAACTAACCAAACCGCTGGATCACCTTTACCGCGAATTGCAGTTTGCCCTGCGGGAAGCGGTGGGAACGCGCACGCTGGACGAGCTGCTGGAAGATAAGCAGGTGATCGATGAGGTGGTGAGCGCACAGGTGAAAGCCCGAATGACACCGTTTGGTATCGAGGTCGCTTCGCTCGGCGTGAAAGATATTGTCCTGCCGGGTGATATGAAGGCCATCCTGTCCCAACTGGTTGAAGCTGAGAAATCCGCCCAGGCCAACGTGATCCGCCGTCGTGAAGAGACTGCCGCGACGCGATCGCTGTTGAATACCGCGAAAGTGATGGAAAACAACCCAGTGGCGCTGCGCTTAAAAGAGCTGGAAACCCTTGAAAGAGTCGCTGAACGTATCGATAAAATCTCGGTGTTCGGGGGCCTGGACCAGGTGCTGCACGGCCTTGTGAACATAAAAGGATAAGAATAATGAGCTACAACACAGTGGACGGCGCGATGCGCGAAAGGGTATTGCGCCAGCTAAAAGAGGTAGAGCAGCGCTATGGCGTCAGGGTGCTGTATGCCTGTGAATCCGGCAGTCGTGGCTGGGGATTTGCCTCGCCGGACAGCGACTACGACGTGCGATTTCTCTATGTTCATCCGCCTGAGTGGTATCTGCGGGTTGAAGCGCCACGAGATGTTATCGAGTTGCCGATAGATGATGAGCTGGACGTCTGCGGCTGGGAATGGCGCAAGGCGCTGGGGTTACTGAAAGGCGCAAACCCTACGCTTATTGAGTGGCTGGATTCGCCAGTGGTCTATCAACAGGATGAAGTGACCGTGTCGGCGCTGAAAGCGTTGGTGCCCAAATGGTTTTCCCCGCTACGTGCCCGCTGGCACTACTACTCGATGGCGCGGAAAAACTTCCGTGGCTATCTGCAAGGTGCCGACGTGCGATTGAAAAAGTACTTTTACGTCATTCGCCCGCTGCTGGCGGTGCGTTGGGTGGAGGAGGGGAAAGGCGTGCCACCGATGCGTTTTGCCGATCTGCTGGCGGGAAGTGAACTGGATGCGCCATTGCGTCAGGAAATTGATGAGCTGCTGAAGCGCAAGCAGTGTGCGGGTGAAGCGGAATACGGCCCGCGTCGTCCACTGTTGCATGCGTTTATCCGCGCCGAGCTGGAAAGAGGAGAGATTCCGCCGACGTTACCGGATAGTCGGGAAGGCGATGTCAGGGAGTTGGACAGATTGTTATATGAAACGGTGATGCGGTGAAAATGCCCGATGGGACAAGAGCCATCGGGCGTTGGCATCTACTCACTCAAACAAATTATGGTGCAGCTTCTGTACCACCTGTTCGGCTTCAGTACCGGGCACCAGGAAGCACAGGTTATGGCTGGACGCGCCGTAGCAAATCATGCGGATGTTGAATGGCTCCAGTACGCCGAACACCTCTTTACCCACGCCACAGGCTTTGGACAGGTCGTTGCCAATCAGTGCCACCAGCGCCAGGCCTTCTTCCACTTCAACCCGACACAGGGCAGACAGTTCCATCAGCAGAGACTGTGTTAACAGTGTATCGCCGGTGGAGGTCGAACCGGTGGTATCCAGCGTCAGCGCCACGCTGACTTCGGATGTGGTAATTAAATCTACCGAGATGTTGTGGCGCGCCAGGATGCCGAACACTTCCGCCAAAAAGCCGCGAGAGTGCAGCATATTCAGGCTATGCAGCGTCAGCAGCGTTTGCTTACGACGCAGTGCCAGCGCCCGGAACAGCGGTGGATTCGCGGTTTTATTGCATACCAGCGTACCGCCTGCTTTTGGATCCTTACTGGAGCCAACAAACACCGGGATATCGCTACGTACGGCAGGTAACAACGTTGCCGGGTGCAGCACTTTCGCGCCAAAGGTCGCCATTTCTGCGGCCTCTTCAAAGGCGATTTCATCAATACGCTGCGCCGCCGGAACAACGCGCGGATCGGTCGTGTAAATGCCAGGAACATCGGTCCAGATATCGACGCGCGTGGCGTGCAGCGCTTCGGCCAGCAGGGCAGCCGTATAATCGCTCCCGCCGCGCCCCAACGTGGTGGTGCGGCCTTTACCTTCACTGCCGATAAAGCCCTGAGTAATCACCAGACCTTCGCTCAGACGCGGGGCCAACTGGAGCGTTGCCAGTTCGGCCAGCGCCGCGACGTCAGGTTCTGCGCGGCCAAAACGATCGTTGGTGCGCATCACTTTACGTACGTCAAACCACTGCGCCTGCACGTTGCGTTCACGCAGGATCTCGACGAACAGCAGGGTAGACATCAGTTCACCGTGGCTGACCAGTTCGTCGGTCAGTGCGGTTGAAGTCGCCAGTGACGCTGCTTCTGCCAGCGTGGTGATGTTTTCCAGCAGACGTTCAATCTCTTCACGGATCACGTTTGGATAACGCAGGCGTTCCAGAATATTGAACTGAATTTGACGAATGGCATCGAGTTTTTCGAAGCGCGCGGTTGGCTCCAGCCCTTCAGCCAGTGCGACCAGCAGGTTGGTGATTCCCGCAGAAGCGGAAAGTACCACTACACGGACGTTAGCATCAGAAAGTACTACATCAGCGCTGCGATTCATGGCATCAAAATCCGCCACGCTGGTACCGCCAAATTTGGAGACAACTACATCAGTCATAACTACCTCGTGTCAGGGAATGAATAGAGCGACCATGGCACATAAGGCAGAACAGAAACCGGTGCAGGCGCAAATGCAAATACCGTATTTATAAATAAAATGTGTAGCTTGCACTGTCAACGCTGGGATTATGCGGATTTTTCATGCTGCAACTGCGTTGAGTAACGGTACTAATAACAACGCTGATAACCGCTATACTTTTTAGCCACGTTTGGCGGATGCCCTGGCAATGGCATTAAAACAATCACACTTTTCTGTGACTGGCGTTACAATCGATCTCAGTCACAATTCTCAAAATCAGAAGAGTATTGCTAATGAAAAACATCAATCCAACGCAGACCTCAGCCTGGCAGGCACTACAAAAACACTTTGAAGAAATGAAAGACGTTACTATCGCGGATCTTTTCGCGAAAGATAGCGATCGTTTCACTAAGTTTTCCGCGACGTTTGACGATTTGATGCTGGTGGATTTCTCCAAAAACCGCATCACTGAAGAGACGCTGGCTAAACTGCAGGATCTGGCGAAAGAAACCGATTTGGCGGGTGCCATCAAGTCCATGTTCTCCGGTGAGAAAATCAACCGCACTGAAGACCGTGCCGTGCTGCACGTGGCGCTACGCAACCGTAGCAATACGCCTATCATCGTTGACGGCAAAGATGTCATGCCGGAAGTGAATGCTGTGCTGGAGAAGATGAAATCCTTCTCTGAAGCGATCATCTCCGGAAGCTGGAAAGGCTATACCGGTAAAGCCATCACTGATGTAGTAAACATCGGTATCGGCGGTTCTGACCTCGGCCCGTTCATGGTGACTGAAGCGCTGCGTCCTTACAAAAATCACCTGAACATGCACTTTGTGTCTAACGTCGATGGTACGCACATTGCCGAAGTGCTGAAGAAAGTGAACCCGGAAACCACGCTGTTCCTGGTCGCTTCCAAAACCTTCACCACCCAGGAAACCATGACCAACGCCCACAGCGCGCGTGATTGGTTCCTGGCGACCGCAGGCGACAACAAGCACGTTGCCAAACACTTCGCTGCGCTCTCCACTAACGGTAAAGCGGTTGGCGAGTTTGGTATTGATACTGCCAATATGTTCGAGTTCTGGGACTGGGTTGGCGGTCGTTACTCCCTGTGGTCTGCAATCGGTCTGTCCATCATCCTGTCCGTAGGCTTCGAAAACTTTGTTGAGCTGCTCTCCGGCGCGCATGCGATGGACAAACACTTCTCCACCACTCCGGCTGAGAAAAACCTGCCGGTGCTGCTGGCGCTGATCGGTATCTGGTACAACAACTTCTTCGGTGCCGAAACCGAAGCGATTCTGCCGTATGACCAGTATATGCACCGTTTCGCGGCCTACTTCCAGCAGGGTAACATGGAATCCAACGGTAAATACGTTGACCGTAACGGCAATGCGGTGGATTACCAGACTGGCCCAATCATCTGGGGTGAGCCGGGTACTAACGGCCAGCATGCGTTCTACCAGCTGATCCACCAGGGCACCAAAATGGTTCCATGCGATTTCATCGCGCCGGCCATCACCCACAACCCGCTGTCGGATCACCATCCGAAACTGCTGTCTAACTTCTTCGCGCAAACCGAAGCGCTGGCATTCGGTAAATCTCGTGAAGTGGTTGAGCAGGAATACCGCGACCAGGGTAAAGATCCGGCAACGTTGGACCACGTTGTGCCGTTCAAAGTGTTCGAAGGTAACCGCCCAACGAACTCCATTCTGCTGCGCGAAATCACGCCGTTCAGCCTGGGTGCGCTGATTGCACTGTACGAACACAAAATCTTCACTCAGGGCGCTATCCTGAACATCTTCACCTTTGACCAGTGGGGCGTTGAGCTGGGCAAACAGCTGGCGAACCGCATTCTGCCAGAGCTGAAAGATGGTTCCGAAGTGAGCAGCCACGACAGTTCTACCAACGGTTTGATTAACCGTTATAAGTCCTGGCGTGCCTGATAGCACACACTTGTAGGCCGGATAAGGCGTTTAGCCGCATCCGGCATTAATGAAATAAAAAGCCGATATTAATATCGGCTTTTTTATAAGAATGCTCCAGGATATCTACGTTTTAACTTCATACCTTAATTGAGCTTAATCCTAAAATAATTTTATTAATGTTATTCAATTTCTGATGTTTTCGGATTTACCGGATATTGCATTTTAATTTTTATATTTTAATTTATTGATTTAATTGTTTTTGTTGTATTTTTTAATCATTTTTCCTTTCGTTATCTAATTATCCTAAATTCCCGCGTGGCGTAATTTGCACACTTTGGCTTGTGTATACTCGATCTCGCCCGAAATTCTTTTGGGTAAATCTCCATTCATACAATGAAGGGAATTTGTGATGAAAAAAGTTCTGTATGGCCTGTGGGCTATATCTGCGCTTGCGGCGACTTCTGTCTATGCCGCCCCCGTTCAGGTGGGTGAGGCAGCAGGGTCGGCTGCCGCGTCGGTTTCGGCAGGAAGTTCCTCCGCAACCAGCGTGAGCACCGTAAGTTCTGCAGTGGGGGTCGCCCTGGCGGCGACCGGTGGCGGCGATGGTTCTAATACCGGAACCACAACCACCACAACCACCAGTACCCAGTAATAAAGGTACGTTTAATTCTAACCACACTTCGGTGTGGTTATTTTGAATTGCCAAAAGTATGTGGGATTTGTAGGCCGGATAAGCGTTGCGCCACCCGGCAATAATGCGGAGAAACGTCGTGAAGCGACCAGCGCTCATAATGGTTTGCCTGTTACTGCAGGCGTGCTCAGCCACCACCGAAGGGTTGGGGCATTCGCTGTGGGATAGCGTGTTTGGTACTCCCGGCGTACAGATGACGGACGATGAAATCCAAAATATGCCCTACGCCAGCCAGTATATGCAGCTAAACGGCGGTCCCCAATTGTTTGTGGTACTCGCATTTGCGGAAAACGGACAGCAGAAATGGGTGACTCAGGATCGGGCTATTCTCGTCACGCAGCATGGGCGCATTGTGAAAACGCATCTCGGCGGGGACAACCTAATTGAGGTGAATAATCTGGCGGAAGACCCACTCATCAAACCCAATCAGATAGTCGATGGCGCAACGTGGACCCGCACAATGGGCTGGACTGAACATCAGCAGGTACGCTATGCCACCGCGCGATCGGTTTTCAAATGGGATGGCGCAGACACCATCAAGGTCGGCAGCGATGACACCCCGGTACGGATCCTCGATGAAGAGATAACTACCGATCAAACGCGCTGGCATAACCGCTACTGGATCGACAGTGAAGGGCAGATTCGCCAGTCGGAACAGTATCTTGGCGCGCATTACTTCCCGGTGAAAACCACGCTGATTAAGGCGGCAAAATCATGATCAAACGAGTCGTTATGGCGCTGCTGTTGAGCCTGAGCGCAGCGTCTGTTTTTGCTGCGGGCAGCGTTAAGGTCTTTACCTCCGCCAGCGAAGAGCCAAAAACGCTGACCGGGGCCGAACATCTGCTCGACCTGGTTGGACAGCCGCGGTTGAGCAATAGCTGGTGGCCAGGCGCGGTTATCAGCGAAGAGCGGGCAACGATGGAGGCGGGACGTCAGCAGCAGGCATTACTGGCTCGTCTGGCAGCGCTGAGTGCTGAAGAAAGCGGTGACGATGCTGCCGCTATCAACACATTACGCCAGCAGATTCAGGCGTTGAAGGTGACTGGCAGGCAGATGATTAATCTTGACCCGGATGTTGTGCGCGTCAGCGAGCGAGGCAACCCGCCGTTGCAGGGCAATTACACGCTGTGGGTCGGAGCACAGCCAACGCATATCACGCTGTTTGGCCTGCTAAGCCATCCGGGTAAACAACCGTTTATGCCCGGGCGCGATGTTGCCAGTTATCTCGATGGGCAAAGTCGGCTCAGCGGCGCGGATCGTAGCTTCGCCTGGGTTATCTATCCTGACGGGCGCACGCAAAAAGTATCGGTCGCTTACTGGAACAAACGTCACGTTGAGCCGATGCCCGGCAGCATTATTTATGTCGGACTCTCTGATGCTGTCTGGAGCAGCACCTCGGATGAAATTAATGCCGACATTCTTCGCACCCTGACCCAGCGGATACCCGAATAATGAGAAAAACTTACCTGCTCAGCTTACTGGCGCTGGGCGTAAGCGTTGCCTGCCACGGTGAAACCTGGCCCGCGCCCATTGGACCTTCGCAGTCCGATTTTGGCGGCGTGGGGCTGCTGCAAACCCCAACCGCACGCATGGCACGTGAGGGCGAAATGAGCCTCAATTACCGCGATAACGATCAGTACCGCTACTACTCTGCGTCGGTGCAGCTCTTCCCGTGGTTGGAAACCACGCTGCGCTACACCGATGTGCGTACCAAAAAATACAGTAGCGTGGAGTCGTTTTCTGGCGATCAGACTTACAAGGATAAAGCTTTTGATCTCAAACTACGGCTGTGGGAAGAGAGCTACTGGATGCCGCAGGTGGCGGTTGGCGCGCGAGATATTGGCGGAACTGGCCTGTTCGATGCGGAGTATATTGTGGCGAATAAAGCCTGGGGGCCGTTTGATTTCTCGCTTGGCTTGGGCTGGGGATATCTCGGGACCAGCGGTAACGTCAGCAATCCGTTTTGCTCATACAGCGATAAATTCTGCTATCGCGATAACAGCTACAAGCAGGCCGGTTCTATTGACGGCAGCCAGATGTTCCACGGCCCGGCATCGCTGTTTGGCGGCGTCGAGTATCAGACGCCCTGGCAGCCGTTGCGTCTGAAACTGGAGTATGAGGGAAACAATTACCAGCAGGATTTTGCGGGCAAGCTGGATCAGAAGAGCAAGTTTAACGTCGGCGCTATTTATCGCGTCACCGATTGGGCCGACGTTAACCTCAGCTATGAGCGCGGGAACACCTTTATGTTTGGGGTCACGCTGCGGACAAACTTCAACGATCTGCGGCCAAACTATAACGACAATGCCCGCCCGAAATATCAGCCACAGCCGCAGGATGCCATCCTGCAACACTCGGTGGTGGCGAATCAGCTAACGCTGCTGAAATATAACGCCGGACTGGCCGAGCCTAAAATTCAGGTGCAGGGCGATACGCTGTATGTGACCGGTGAACAGGTGAAATATCGTGATTCGCGCGAAGGGATCGAACGTGCCAACCGGATCGTGATGAACGATCTTCCCGACGGGATCCGCACGATCCGTATTACGGAAAATCGTCTTAACTTGCCGCAGGTGACGACCGAAACGGAGGTTTCCAGCCTCAAACGTCATCTGGAAGGCGAACCGTTGGGCCATGAAACCCAGCTGGCGCAAAAACGCGTTGAGCCCGTGGTGCCGAAAACGACCGAGCAGGGCTGGTATATCGATAAGTCACGCTTCGATTTCCACATCGATCCGGTGCTTAACCAGTCGGTGGGCGGCCCGGAAAACTTCTATATGTATCAGTTGGGCGTGATGGGAACGGCGGATTGGTGGGTTACCGATCACCTGCTGACCACCGGGAGTTTGTTCGCCAACCTCGCCAATAACTATGACAAATTTAACTACACCAACCCGCCGCAGGATTCGCATTTGCCACGAGTGCGTACCCATGTGCGCGAGTATGTGCAAAACGATGTCTACGTGAATAACCTGCAGGCCAACTACTTCCAGTCACTCGGAAACGGGTTCTACGGACAGGTTTACGGTGGCTATCTGGAAACCATGTACGGCGGAGCGGGGGCAGAAGTGCTGTATCGTCCGCTGGACAGCAACTGGGCGTTTGGTGTTGATGCCAACTACGTGAAACAGCGTGACTGGCGTAGCGCGCAGGACATGATGAAATTCACCGACTACAGCGTGAAGACCGGGCATTTGACGGCGTACTGGAATCCGTCATTCGCTCAGGATGTACTGGTGAAAGCCAGCGTGGGTCAGTATCTGGCGGGAGATAAGGGCGGAACGCTGGAAGTGGCGAAGCGCTTTGACAGTGGCGTTGTGGTAGGCGGCTATGCGACCATCACCGACGCCTCGCCGGATGAGTACGGAGAGGGTGATTTTACCAAAGGGGTGTACGTATCCGTGCCGCTGGATCTGTTCTCGTCAGGCCCGACCCGCAGCCGTGCGGCGATTGGCTGGACGCCGTTAACGCGTGATGGCGGCCAGCAGCTTGGACGTAAGTTTGGTCTGTACGACATGACCAGCGACAGAAGTGAGAACTTCCGGTAATCGAGCCGTTTGCCAGCCGGATGGCGCTACGCTTATCCGGCCTACAAACTGCCTGTACTGCAGGCCGGATAAGGCATTTGCGCCGTCAGCAGGCAAGTTACAGGCGACGCAATAATTTTGCCGGGTTTCCTGCATACACGCCTTTCTCGGTGATCGATTTGGTCACCACGCTCCCCGCACCGATGACCGCGCCATCGCAGATGGTGACCGCCAGAATGGTCGCTCCACTGCCGATTGAGACATCGTTGCCAATCGAAATTCTTCCCCAACTGTTGCGGTCGGCGTTGGGTTTTCCTTCGCGAAACATATCGTTGGCGAACATCACGCCATGACCGATAAAACAGCGGGCGCCCAGGGTGACATATTCGCAGATGAAAGTGTGCGACTGAATTTTGCTGTCTGCGCCAATTTGCGTATTACCCTGGATTTCAACAAATGGCCCGACAAAAACGTTGTCACCCAATGTGCAGTTGTAGAGATTTGCGGGTTCATAAATCACCACGTTCTCACCGCAGGTAACGTTGCGGACAGCGGATTGTCTTAGCTGCATACTTCATCCTGTGAAATGTGTCGTGACATTCATCATTCCCCGCTGACCTTTCTTGCACAAAACATAAACAAAAAATGTAGATCTCTGTCACATTTTTGCGTTATACAGGAACCTCGCCACTGAGTAAGAGGTGCTGTTATGACGTCGCTATCTCGTCCGCGCGTGGAGTTTATCTCCACCATCTTACAGACCGTGTTGAATCTGGGACTGCTGAGTCTGGGCCTGATCCTGGTTGTATTCCTCGGGAAAGAAACGCTGCATCTGGCGGATGTGCTGTTCGCGCCGGAACAAACCAGCAAGTATGAGCTGGTGGAAGGGCTGGTGGTTTACTTCCTCTATTTTGAATTTATCGCGCTGATTGTGAAGTACTTTCAGTCGGGGTTTCACTTTCCGTTGCGCTATTTTGTCTATATCGGGATCACCGCGATTGTGCGGTTGATCATTGTCGATCATAAAGCACCGATGGATGTGCTGATCTATTCCGCGGCGATCCTGCTGCTGGTGATCACCCTGTGGCTGTGTAATTCAAAACGGCTGAAGCGAGAGTAACAGACAACACGCCGCAATCGGGCTGCGGCGTGTTGCAGGTCAGGGTTACTGCGCAGAGGCAGGCTGGGTTTTCTCTGCGGCGGGTTCCCACAGTTCTTCAAGTTCTTCCAGCGTTTTGCCTTTGGTTTCCGGTACAAACTTCCACATAAACAGCGCCGCCAGAATACCCATACAACCGTAAATCCAGTAGGAGAAACCGTTGTGGAAATGGGAAACCAGCCACGAATTTTTGTCCATCATCGGGAAGGTCCAGGAGACGAAATAGTTCGCCAGCCATTGTGCGGCCACCGCAATGGCGAGCGCTTTGCCGCGAATCGCATTGGGGAAGATTTCTGCCAGCAGCACCCAGCAAACCGGTCCCCAGGACATGGCGAATGCGGCGACGTAAAACAGCATCGACAGCAGAGCAACCAGCCCGGAAGCCTGGGTATAAAACGCGGTACCGAGGCTGAACATACCAATGGCCATGCCCAGAGCGCCAATAATCTGCAGCGGTTTGCGACCAAATTTATCCACCGTCATGATCGCCAGCACGGTAAAGCTCAGGTTGATCACGCCAACAATGATGGTCTGTAACAGTGCCACATCGGTGCTGGCTCCCAGCGTTTTAAACACCTCTGGGGCGTAGTAGAGTACGACGTTAATACCGACGAATTGCTGGAAGATAGACAGCATTACGCCGATGACGATAACGCCTGCGCCAAACATCAGCAGGCGACCACCGGTTTTACGACCATGGTCCAGAGACTGATTGATCTCCTGCATGGCCTGGGTGGCGAGGGTGCTGCCCATAATTTTGCGCAGAATACCTTCCGCCTGCTCGTGTCTGCCACGCGCCATCAGCCAGCGCGGGCTTTCTGGTACGGTGTACAGCAGCAGTAAAAACAGCAGGGCGGGAATACTTTCGGACGCAAACATATAGCGCCAGCCATCGGTATTCAACCAGTTAG
The DNA here is from genome assembly GCF_030332445.1 of Citrobacter sp. Cpo126. Lineage (NCBI taxonomy): Bacteria > Pseudomonadati > Pseudomonadota > Gammaproteobacteria > Enterobacterales > Enterobacteriaceae > Citrobacter > Citrobacter sp. Cpo126. Next base: position 36,380 of record NZ_JAOWHT010000038.1, on the reverse strand, counting down.
CGTCGCCAGAACGGGCGATAAAATAGTTAACGCAATACACCAACAATTGACCAAAAATAATGGCGAATTGGTTAAATGACACCAGTTTTCCACGAATATGTGCGGGTGCCAGTTCAGCAATATACATTGGTGAGAGCATTGAGGCTAAACCTACGCCAATACCACCAATGATACGATAAATAACAAATTCGGGAACGTATCCGGCCAAATAAACAGGTACGGAATTATCAGGATTAATCGTCGTAAAGCCTAATTCCGGCCAGGCGGAACCAATACCGGAAATAAAGAACAGCAGAGCCGCGATTTTCAGCGAGTCCCGGCGGCCAAACCGGTTACTGCAATAGCCGCCCAGTGCACCGCCGATGATGCAGCCTATCAACGCACTGGCGACGCAAAAGCCCAACAGCGAGTTGGCGGCGGATTCACTTAAATGTTGTGGCGCGACAAACACGGTATTCAGGGATTCTACCGTTCCGGATATGACCGCAGTGTCGTAGCCGAATAATAGCCCTCCTAACGTTGCCACTAATGTAATCGAAAAAATATAACTGGAATTATATTGAGAGTTCATTCAGACCTGCCTTAGAGGATACAGCTCTTTTGATCAGTGCCGTGATGTTGAATTTAACAGGCAGGGAAGACAATTATCATTTTTTACATTGCAATTACGTTTTGTCTTTTCTGTGATCTTAATTCTGTTTAATTTATCTATATTCAGACGGAAAATAGAATTGCAGTGATGGGGAGCACGAAAGGAAATAATCGTAACAGTGATGCAAAATAACATAAAAAAAGGGCGCTCCGTAGAGCGCCGAATAACAGTCACAGGTTGGGATAACATAAGTTGAGGGTTGCAGTGGCATTGCCCGTTGCCGGGCAGGTACTTCGGTAAAACTTAACCTTTCACACCACCCGCGGTCAGACCGTTGACTAGCCAGCGCTGTGCCAGCAAGAACACCAGAGTGATCGGAATGGCTGAAAGTACAGCCGCGGCGGCAAAGTCGCCCCACAAATAGTTCTGTGGGTTGAGGTACTGCTGCATACCTACCGCAAGGGTATAGCTGTTCACATCACGCAGCAGCAGTGACGCGACCGGTACTTCGGTAATAGCGGCAATGAAAGACAGAATAAACACGACCGCCAGAATCGGAACGGAAAGCGGCAGCAGCACCAGGCGGAATGCCTGCCACGGCGTAGCGCCATCCAGCGCGGCCGCTTCTTCCAGTGAACCGTCGATAGTTTCGAAATAGCCCTTAATCGTCCATACATGCAGCGCAATACCGCCGAGGTAGGCGAAGATCACCCCGCCGTGCGTGTTCAGGCCGATAAACGGAATGTACTGGCCCAGGCGATCAAACAAAGCATACAACGCGACCAGAGACAGCACCGCCGGGAACATCTGGAAAATCAGCATCCCTTTCAGCAGGGTTGCTTTGCCCGGGAAACGCATACGGGCAAAGGCGTAAGCACAGGTGGTGGAAAGCGTCACGATACCGATCGCGGTAATGCTGGCCACTTTCACCGAGTTCCACAGCCATAACAGTACCGGGAACGGCGGTGGCGTCACACGGCCATCCGCGTGTTCAACGCTAAAGCCCAGCGCCAGTTTCCAGTGTTCCCAGGAGATGTTTTCCGGGATCAGGCTGCCGGTGGCAAAGTTACCTTCGCGCAGCGAGATAGCGATAACCATCAGCAGCGGGAACATGATCGCCGCGATAAAAATCAGCAGCCCTAAGTGCGTTGCGAATAAACGTAACTTTTGTGATTTCGGTTGGACCATAGCCATTGTCGTTATCTCCCTTAATCAAACTTCATACGTGTGGCTTTCAGGTTCACAATCGCCAGCGCACCAACCAGCAGGAAGATCAGCGTGGCAATCGCCGCCGCCAGACCGAAGTCCTGACCACCGCCGCCTTCAAAGGCGATACGGTAGGTGTAGCTCACGAGCAGGTCGGTATAACCGGCTGGTGTGGTGGTACCAAGACGGTCCGGACCACCGTTGGTCAACAGCTGAATCAGCACGAAGTTGTTAAAGTTAAAGGCGAAGCTGGCGATCATCAGCGGCGTCAGCGGCTTAATCAGCAGCGGTAGCGTAATCTTAAAGAAGTTCTGGAACGGACCTGCGCCATCCATCGCCGAGGCTTCATACAGGTCGTCAGGAATCGCTTTCAGCAGACCCATGCACAGGATCATCATGTATGGATAACCGAGCCAGGTGTTGACGATAATAATCATCGAACGCGCGGTGGTTGGGTCGCTGAACCAGGCCGGTTTGATGCCAAACAGCGCGCTCAGCATCATGTTGATTTCACCAAAGCTCTGGTTGAATAAGCCCTTGAAAATCAGAATCGAGATAAACGACGGTACGGCATACGGAAGAATCAGCAGGACGCGGTAAATCGCTTTGCCTTTGAGAGACTCCCACTGTACGAGACAGGCCAGCACCATGCCCACGGCAACGGTCAAAATAACGGTCAGTACCGAGAAGACCACCGTCCAGACGAAGATGGCGAAGAACGGTTTCTGGATGCCCTCGTCGGTAAATACGCGGGTGAAGTTATCCCAGCCGATGGCAACGGTGTAGCCCGGGCTGAGTTTTTCGCTACCCCAGCTACCGTCAGCGTTAATCGCCTGATAATAACCAATATCGTTGTTGGCGCGGTATTTTACGCCGCTCTGGCTGTTGGTGAGCGTACCGTCTTCAGCTAGCGTATAGAGTGGCTGCGTGCCGGAAAACTGGCGCAGCGAACTCATGGTAACTTTGCTTTCATCCGGCAGGATGGCGGTCAATTGGGTAAGCGCCTGGCGATTCTGCGTGATGATACGCAGCGTTGCACGTTCGCCTGCCGGCAGCGCCTCGGCTTCTTTCAGTTGCAGTTTCTGCTCGCCGCCAAATTTAAAGGCGTCAGAAAGGTAATTCTTGCCGGTTTCACCGTCGGTGAGGGCCAGTTGCCACTCATCACCCGCCGGATACAGGCCAAAGTTGTAGGTTTTCCCAGCCTGGTACGAACGATCCATCAGGACTTCCTGAGCACGTTCAAATGTCAGCTGATTGGTACTGCTGTAGTTGGTAAAAGCAATGGCGATTGTACAAATCAGTGGAAACAGGACAAACAGCCCCATACCGGCAACGCCCGGGTAAACATAGCGCCAGGCATAGGCTTTACGGTTAGCGAAAATATACAGGCCAGCAGAGCTTAAAATCAGCGTCATGATGGCAAACAGGTACTCCCCCTGAGCGTACATCAAAACAACAAGGTAACCGACCAGCAGCCCAAGCAGACCCATCACTGACCATTTCAGCGTGCCGCTTTGCCACCAGTGTTTCTTTTTAATGACATCCATGGGGTTCAATCCTCAACAACAATGAAAACCTGTTGGTCAGCGTGCCTGATGACGCTGCGCTTATCAGGCCTACAGGGTATGTAGGCCGGATAAGGCATTTATGCCGCCATCCGGCACGTTCACAACTGCATTACTTGGTGATACGACCCTGCGCGTCTTTCAGTGCGGCATCGACGGTCTGACGGCCGCTGGCTGCGTTGATCACTGCGGTACGAACGGCATACCAGAATGCGGACATCTGTGGGATGTTCGGCATGATTTCGCCTTTCTGGGCGTTATCCATGGTGGCGGCGATACGTGGGTCTTTCGCTAACTGATCCTGGAAGGATTTCAGCGCAACGGCGCCCAGCGGTTTGTCCTTGTTCACTTCATCCAGACCCTGATCGGTCAGCAGGTAGTTTTCGAGGAACTCTTTCGCCAGTTCTTTGTTCGGGCTTGCGGCGTTGATACCGGCGCTCAGAACGCCAACAAACGGTTTAGACGCTTTGCCTTTGAAGGTTGGCAGCAGCGTGACGCCGTAGTTGATTTTGCTCTTATCGATGTTGGACCACGCCCACGGACCGTTGATGGTCATCGCGGTATCGCCTTTGTTAAAGGCCGCTTCGGCGATGGAGTAATCGGTATCCGCGTTCATGTGTTTGTTCTTGATCAGATCAACCAGGAAGGTCAGACCCGCTTTCGCGCCAGCGTTATCCACGCCAACATCTTTCACATCGTACTTACCGTTCTCAAACTTGAACGCGTAACCGCCGTCGGCGGCAATCAGCGGCCAGGTGAAGTACGGTTCTTGCAGGTTGAACATCAGCGCGGATTTACCTTTCGCCTTCAGCTCTTTATCCAGTGCAGGAATTTCTTCCCAGGTTTTCGGTGGATTTGGAACGAGGTCTTTGTTGTAAATCAGCGACAGCGCTTCAACCGCGATCGGGTAGGCAATCAGTTTGCCGTTATAGCGTACGGCATCCCAGGTGAACGGATAGAGCTTGTCCTGGAACGCTTTGTCAGGCGTGATTTCAGCCAGCAGGCCAGACTGAGCGTAGCCGCCAAAACGGTCATGTGCCCAGAAGATGATGTCCGGGCCGTCGCCGGTCGCGGCAACCTGCGGGAATTTCTCTTCCAGTTTGTCAGGGTGCTCAATAGTGACTTTGATCCCGGTGTCTTTCTCGAATTTTTTGCCCACTTCAGCGAGGCCGTTATAGCCTTTGTCGCCGTTAATCCAGATAACCAGCTTACCTTCTTCAATCTTGGCGAGAGCCGAGGCGGAAAACATCATCGTCGTTAATGCAGACAATGCGAGGATGCGTGCGCCAGTTTTGATTTTCATAGTTCCCATCCTGTTTGGTGATTTTGCAGAGGTGGCTTAACGGTTACTAGTTTCTTTATACGACAACCTCTTTCCATCCTCCTTACCCCTACGCCCCACCCGCTCTTTATGTGATCTGTGTTACATAAATGTGAGTATTGCGTACTGGCGCACATAAAAACCCACCGATTTTTGCAGGCTGCATCACGAAATTCCTCTGAGGCTGGTGGCCCGGGTCTCAGACGCTGCTCTCTCATCCTCCCGCCTCCTCCCCCATAAAAAAGCCGGGGGGTGGAGGATTCACGCAGTCAAGGGATCGCGCATAGTCAGCCCATCATGAATGTTGCTGTCGATGACAGGTTGTAACGAAGGGAGAAGGGCATGGCGAGCGTACAGCTACGAAATGTAACGAAAGCCTGGGGTGACGTGGTGGTATCGAAAGATATCAATCTCGACATTCACGAAGGGGAATTCGTGGTGTTTGTCGGACCGTCAGGCTGCGGTAAGTCGACCTTGCTGCGTATGATCGCTGGACTTGAAACCATCACCAGTGGCGACCTGTTTATCGGAGAGACCCGAATGAACGACATTCCGCCCGCCGAACGCGGTGTGGGCATGGTCTTTCAGTCCTACGCGTTGTATCCCCATTTGTCCGTCGCGGAGAACATGTCGTTCGGCCTCAAACTGGCCGGAGCGAAAAAAGAGGTGATGAACCAGCGGGTGAATCAGGTTGCGGAAGTTCTGCAACTGGCGCACCTGCTGGAGCGTAAACCGAAAGCGCTTTCCGGTGGACAACGTCAGCGTGTGGCGATTGGCCGTACGCTGGTCGCCGAACCGCGCGTATTCCTGCTGGACGAACCACTGTCGAACCTCGACGCCGCTCTGCGCGTGCAGATGCGTATTGAAATCTCCCGCCTGCATAAACGTCTTGGCCGCACGATGATTTACGTCACCCATGATCAGGTCGAAGCGATGACGCTGGCCGACAAAATTGTGGTGCTGGATGCCGGTCGCGTAGCGCAGGTTGGTAAGCCTCTGGAACTGTATCACTACCCGGCTGACCGCTTTGTGGCGGGCTTCATTGGTTCACCGAAGATGAACTTCCTGCCGGTGAAAGTCACGGCAACGGCGATTGATCAGGTGCAGGTTGAATTACCAAACCGCCAGCAAGTCTGGCTCCCGGTAGACAGCCATGCGGTACAGGTTGGCGCCAACATGTCTTTAGGTATCCGCCCGGAACATCTGCTGCCCAGCGATATCGCCGATGTCACCCTTGAAGGTGAAGTGCAGGTGGTCGAGCAGCTTGGTCACGAAACACAAATTCATATCCAGATCCCCGCCATCCGTCAAAACCTGGTTTACCGCCAGAACGACGTGGTGTTGGTAGAAGAGGGTGCCACTTTCGCTATCGGCCTGCCGCCAGAGCGTTGCCATCTGTTCCGTGAGGATGGCACTGCATGTCGTCGGTTGCACCAGGAGCCGGGCGTTTAAGGTGTCCCATTAAAAAAAACGCAAATCCGTCAAGGTGAAGCGTTCAAAGAAAAGCAATGATCTCAGGAGATAGAACGATGATTACTCTGCGCAAACTCCCTCTGGCGGTTGCTGTAGCAGCAGGCATTATGTCTGTTCAGGCAATGGCTGTGGATTTCCATGGTTATGCTCGTTCCGGCATTGGCTGGACAGGTAGCGGCGGTGAACAACAATGTTTCCAGGCAACAGGTGCACAAAGTAAATACCGTCTTGGTAACGAATGTGAAACCTATGCGGAAATTAAATTAGGTCAGGAAGTGTGGAAAGAGGGCGATAAGAGCTTCTACTTCGACACTAACGTTGCCTACTCCGTTGCACAGCAAAATGACTGGGAAGGGACTGACCCGGCCTTCCGTGAAGCCAACGTGCAGGGTAAAAACCTGATTGAATGGCTGCCAGGCTCCACTATCTGGGCCGGTAAGCGCTTCTATCAGCGTCATGACGTCCACATGATCGACTTCTACTACTGGGATATTTCAGGTCCTGGTGCTGGTATTGAAAACATCGATCTGGGCTTCGGTAAACTATCTCTGGCAGCAACCCGTTCTCAGGAAGCGGGCGGTTCATACGCGTTCAGCAGCCAGAATATCTATGACCGTACCAAGGACACCGCGAACGATGTATTTGACGTTCGTTTAGCGCAGATGGCTACTAACCCGGATGGTATGTTGGAGCTGGGCGTCGACTACGGTCGTGCTAACACCACCGACGACTACAGCCTGGCAGACGGCGCATCTAAAGACGGTTGGATGTTCACCGCTGAACATACCCAGAGCATGCTGAAGGGCTACAACAAGTTTGTGGTTCAGTACGCGACAGATTCTATGACCACTCAGGGCAAAGGCCTGTCTCAAGGTTCCTACGGCTCATCTAGCATTACTATTGATGGCGTGAACTATGCCAACAATGTTGTGAATAACAACGGTAGCCTGGTGCGCGTACTTGACCACGGCGCTATCTCTCTGGGCGACAAGTGGGACCTGATGTACGTCGGTATGTATCAGAATATCGATATGGATAACGACCTGGGGACCGAATGGTACACCGTCGGTATTCGTCCGATGTACAAATGGACGCCGATCATGAGCACCCTGATGGAAGTCGGCTACGACAACGTCAAATCTCAACAGACTGGCGATCGCAACAGCCAATACAAAATCACCCTGGCGCAACAGTGGCAGGCAGGCGACAGCATCTGGTCTCGTCCGGCAATCCGCGTCTTTGCAACCTATGCAAAATGGGATGAAGAGTGGGGCTACGTTAAAAATGGTAACAACGTATCTAAATACGCAGCTGCAACAAACTCTGGTATCAGCACCACCAGCCGTGGCGACAGCGATGAGTGGTCCTTCGGTGCTCAGATGGAAATCTGGTGGTAATTCAGCACTAACCTGACGTAAAGACCGAAAGAGGGGCGCAAGCCCCTCTTGATTACGGTTTAGCGCGCTATTGCCTGGCCACCGCTGAACCCATGCTATCTGAGGTGATAACAATGAAAATGAAGAAAAGTCTCGTTGCCCTTTGTTTATCTGCAGGGTTATTTGCCAGTGCGCCTGGCATCAGCCTGGCCGATGTAAATATTGTTCCGCAGAACACCACCGCGGCCCCGACTATTCCCACTGCGGCGCTGCAACAGTTAACCTGGACGCCGGTTGATCAATCTAAAACTCAGTCCACACAGCTTGCCAATGCAGGTCAGCGTTTAGATGTTGCTGGTATTACTGGCCCTGTAGCGGCCTATAGCGTACCGGCGAACATTGGCGAACTGACCCTGACGCTGTCCAGTGAAGTCAACAAACAAACCAGCGTATTTGCGCCAAACGTCTTAATTCTTGACCAAAACATGACGCCATCTGCGTTCTTCCCCAGCAGCTATTTCACCTACCAGGAGCCCGGCGTGATGAGTGCCGATCGTCTGGAAGGCGTAATGCGTCTGACGCCAGCGCTGGGCCAGCAAAAACTGTATGTTCTGGTCTTTACCACAGATAAAGATCTCCAGCAGACCACGACCCTGCTCGACCCGGCAAAAGCCTATGCCAAGGGGGTAGGTAACGCTGTTCCTGATATCCCTGACCCGATCGCGCGTCATACCACCGATGGTCTGCTGAAACTGAAAGTTAAAACCAGCTCCTCCTCCAGCGTGCTGGTCGGGCCGCTGTTTGGTTCTTCCGGCCCTGGCCCTGTTACGGTTGGTAATACCGCCGCGCCTGCAGTGGCTTACGCGGCTCCGGCGGCAGCCGTTGCTGCTCCGGCACCACAACCCGTGAAGAAAAGCGAGCCAATGCTGAACGACACGGAAAGCTATTTTAATCAGGCGATTAAGGATGCCGTGGCGAAAGGCGATGTTGATAAAGCGCTGAAGCTGCTTGATGAAGCGGAACGTCTGGGATCCAAATCTGCCCGATCCACCTTTATCAGCAGTGTAAAAGGCAAGGGGTAAACATCTCCCCACATTGTTGATTTTGCAACAACTGGTGCGTCTCCTGGCGCACCTTTTTTTATCCTTCGGTGCTAATTGTTACACTTATGTTGCCCTACCGATCACTTAATCGTGTTTGCTCACCCCGTAATGCCTTTTCTGCGATACAATGCCTTCAGGTTATAAATCGGAGAGTAAGGCATGCCACACCCTGCGTTAACGCAACTGCGGGCGCTACGTTATTTTGATGCGATCCCGGCGCTGGACGCCCAACTGCTCGACTGGTTGTTATTGGAAGATTCCATGACCAAACGTTTTGAGCAGCAGGGGAAAAAGGTCACCGTAACGTTGATTCGCGAAGAATTCGTTGGGCAAAATGAGGTGGCTGAAGAACTGACGCTGCTGCCTAAAGAGTCTCGTTATTGGTTACGTGAAATCCTGTTATGCGCGGATGGTGAACCCTGGCTTGCCGGACGGACTGTAGTGCCTGAATCAACCTTGTGCGGCCCTGAACTGGCCTTACAGAACCTGGGGAAAACCCCGCTCGGACGCTACCTGTTTACGTCATCGACATTGACCCGAGATTTTATTGAGATTGGCCGCGATGCAGCGCTGTGGGGGCGTCGTTCCCGCCTGCGGCTGAGCGGTAAGCCACTGATGCTTACCGAGCTTTTTCTGCCTGCGTCGCCGTTGTACTGAGAGGAAGATAAAGATGGAGTGGAGTCTGACGCAGAATAAGCTGCTGGCGTTTCACCGCTTGATGCGTACGGATAAGCCAATCGGCGCCTTACTGCTGCTCTGGCCTACGCTGTGGGCTCTGTGGGTGGCGACCCCAGGCGTGCCGCAACTGTGGATCCTGGCGGTTTTTGTCGCTGGCGTTTGGTTAATGCGCGCCGCCGGATGCGTGGTGAATGATTATGCCGACAGGAAATTTGACGGGCACGTCAAACGCACCGCGAATCGACCGCTGCCGAGCGGGGCTGTCACCGAGAAAGAAGCCCGAACGCTGTTTGTGGTACTGGTGCTGCTGGCCTTCCTGCTGGTTTTGACCCTCAACACGATGACCATTTTGTTGTCCGTTGCGGCATTAGCATTAGCGTGGGTTTACCCGTTTATGAAGCGCTATACGCATCTGCCGCAGGTGGTGCTGGGGGCGGCGTTTGGCTGGTCGATCCCGATGGCGTTCGCTGCCGTGAGTGAATCCGTACCGCTGAGCTGCTGGCTGATGTTCCTTGCGAATATTCTCTGGGCGGTGGCCTATGATACGCAGTACGCCATGGTTGACCGGGATGATGACCTGAAGATCGGCATTAAATCGACCGCGATCCTGTTCGGTCAGAACGACAAGCTGATTATTGGTATTTTGCAGGTAGGTGTGCTGGTGCTGATGGCGCTGGTGGGCTGGTTAAACGGGTTAGGACTGGGCTATTACTGGTCTCTGTTGGTGGCGGGCGCGCTGTTTGTCTATCAGCAGAAACTGATCGTCAACCGTGAACGTGATGCTTGCTTTAAAGCGTTTATGAACAATAACTACGTCGGTCTGGTGCTGTTCTTAGGTCTGGCAATGAGCTACTGGCATTTTTGATTTTGGCGTAGCCTGCAAAATAAAAAAACCGGTCATTTCGACCGGTTTTTTTATGCTTACTCGCCCTGAGTGGCGCTCTCGATGGTCAGACGCACATCCGACGTGACCAGTTCGGCCAGCATCTGATAGATCTTCATCGTCTCTTCCGGTTCGGCATCTCCGGTATCGCTGATGAATCCCTCGTCACGCAGCGTCAGCACCAGAGAGCTGAACACGGCTTTATCGAAGAATTCCGGCGCGTTAATGCCGTGCAGCACTGAGAGGCGTTGCGCCACGGTGCGGCTCTCTTTCTCCAGCGTGCCACGGTTGATGGACGGGTTCGCGCTCAGCAGCCAGAAGGTAATGGCGTAGCGCTGCAACGTCTCGCGAGCACCTGCGGCCAGCAGCTGTAGCGTGCGGGAGCGGGCTGGATTGATATGCAGTTCGTCATCGGTCAGGGTGATGAGTCCCTGGCGCTGCATTTCGCTGGCCAGTTCGTCAATCACTCCGGCAAGCTCATCACGCTCCCAGCGTAAGAACAGCTCCGCTTTCAGCATCGGGTACAGCGCATCAATATGCTGCTGCAACGCGGCGCGTGAAATACGACGATGCTGAGTCACAATGGCTGCCATCAACGAAGGCAGAACCAGCATATGCGCAATGTTATTGCGGTAGTAGGTCATCAATACCGCCTGCTCGCGCGGCAGAATAATGATGTCACCGATGGTGTCTTTCTCGACCTCAAACTTGTTCATCTGCAAGGCGTGGTCGATCAGTTCACTGGCGCTCTGTGCCGGCACAGTCGAATCCGCAGCATACGGCACATTGCGCAGCAGGCTCAGGTAGCAGTCGAGTTGTTCGGTCAGCTGTTCACGGGTCAGAGAGCGCTGGCGGGAGGCCAGTAAAGCAGTACAGCACAGGTTCATGGCATTGGCCGCGCCTGCGTTGTTAATGCGCACCATCAAATCGGCGGCAATGTTATTCACCGTCGGCGTCAGCCAGGCCGGGCGGATAGACTCGATAGGGTCAATAGATTCACGCCACTCCGGCACATGCTGGTTGAGGTAAGTCATCAATGGCATTGGTTCACCAAAGTTGACGTAGCCCTGACCCAGATTACGCAGCTTGCTTAAGCCACGCAGCATTTGCGGCAGACTTTCTTTCTCTTTCGTCGCGCCACGCAGCTCTTTTGCGTAGGTGCCCACTTCCATTACGTGCTCATAGCCGATGTAAATAGGAACGAGGGTAATCGGACGTGTACCGCCGCGCAGCATCGCCTGAATAGTCATCGACAGCGTGCCGGTTTTCGGGTCGAGCAGACGACCGGTACGTGAACGGCCCCCTTCGACAAAGTACTCAACCGAGTAACCACGGCTGAACAGCTCGCCCAGGTATTCACGGAATACGGTGGAATAGAGCTTGTTGCCCTTGAAGGTACGACGAATAAAGAACGCGCCCAGACGGCGGAAAATCGGACCCGCGGGCCAGAAGTTCAGGTTGATACCGGCTGCGATGTGCGGCGGCACCAGACCCTGATGGTACAGAACGTACGACAGCAGCATATAGTCCATATGGCTGCGGTGGCACGGAACGTACACGATTTCATGCCCATCATGCGCCAACTGGCGTACACGTTCAGCATTGTGAACGTTAATCCCCTGATACAGACGGTTCCAGGTAAAGCCCAGAATACGGTCCGTCAGACGAATCATTTCGTAGGAGAAGTTGGCGGCAATCTCTTCCATCAGCGCAATGGCATTTTGCTGCGCTTTTTCGTGGGAGATTTTTTTACTGCGCGCTTCATCTTCTACCGCACGAGCGATCGCTTTTGAAGCTAACAGCTTATTAAACAGATCCTGGCGGGCAGGGAGGCGCGGGCCGACAGCGGCCAGGCGCTGGCGAGCAAAGTGCATACGCGCCACGCGAGCCAGCTTCTGGGCGATGATCTTATCCGTACCGTGTTCATCCGCCATACGACGCAGAGAAACTGACGGGGAGAAGCGGACAAAACTGTCGCGACCCAGCCAGGACACCGCAAAGAATTTCTGTACGCCGTTTAGCATACGTAACGGCGGATTGACCTCGCCTTTCTCACGCCCTGGCGCACGGCCAAACATCACCGAAACCGGCACCATCTGCACATCCAGATCCGGATTGCTGCGATGCAAGTCGAGATAGTTGTGGAACAGCTTGATGGACTCTTCTTTCGGCGTGTAATAGGTGAATACACGCGGACCGCCGTGAATAAACACGTAGCGCGGTAACAGCGTTCCGTCTATCTCTAGTGGTTCCAGGGGATCGGGGAGGTCGTGCACCAGACATTGGGCACGCAGCGTCAGCAAGTCTGCTTTCGAATTGTACGGTAGGACGTACATAATGGGACGCGAAGTATCGAGTCCCAATTCCGGAGCAGGTTCTGCTGGAATAGACTTGCTTTTTACCAGGACGCTTAATGGTAAATTCAGTAATTTGTAGTAAATTCGTGGCCAGCCGGACATAAACGATGTAAAGCCTCTGGTTAATAATGCAAATGCGCTGCAAGGATATCAGAAAGTTTAGTGAATTTCTGTGGTATCCGGTCATACTTCGCGCTGCTTTGCCACACCCTGAACAAACGGGGTAACGTTACAATGACATTGACGCTAATAATGTAAAAAGGTTCTTTTTGATGGCCAATAATACCACTGGATTCACCCGAATTATCAAAGCTGCAGGTTATTCCTGGAAAGGTTTTCGCGCCGCATGGATTAATGAGGCGGCATTCCGTCAGGAAAGTGTTGCCGTCCTGCTGGGCGTCGCCATCGCCTGCTGGCTGGATGTTGATGCAATTACCCGCGTGTTGTTGATCGGTTCTGTGATGCTGGTGATGATCGTTGAAATCCTCAACAGTGCGATTGAAGCGGTAGTTGATCGTATTGGTTCTGAGTACCACGAACTTTCCGGTCGGGCGAAAGATATGGGGTCGGCTGCGGTATTGCTGTCTATTTTTGTCGCTCTAATCACCTGGGGCATCCTGTTGTGGTCGCATTTGCGATAAGGCTTCCACAACTGCATAAATCTCCTGTTTTTTGTGCAGTTTGCGGTTCCAAATTCGCCTTTAGCTGTATATACTCACAGCATAACTGTATATACACCCAGGGGGCGGAATGAAAGCGTTAACGGCCAGGCAACAAGAGGTGTTTGATCTCATTAGAGATCACATCAGCCAGACAGGTATGCCACCGACGCGTGCGGAGATCGCGCAGCGTTTGGGGTTCCGTTCCCCAAACGCAGCTGAAGAACACCTGAAAGCGCTGGCGCGTAAAGGTGTGCTGGAAATTGTATCCGGTGCATCGCGCGGTATTCGACTGTTGCAGGAAGAAGAAGAAGGGTTACCGCTTGTTGGTCGCGTGGCAGCCGGTGAGCCACTTCTGGCGCAGCAGCACATTGAAGGCCACTATCAGGTCGATCCTTCACTGTTCAAACCGAACGCCGATTTTCTGCTGCGCGTTAGCGGTATGTCGATGAAAGATATCGGGATTATGGACGGTGACTTACTCGCTGTGCATAAAACCCAGGACGTGCGTAACGGCCAGGTTGTTGTTGCCCGTATTGATGATGAAGTTACGGTTAAGCGTCTGAAAAAGCAGGGAAACAAGGTTGAACTCCTGCCAGAAAACAGCGAATTCAAACCTATCGTTGTCGACCTGCGCGAACAAAACTTCACTATTGAAGGGCTGGCAGTAGGCGTCATCCGTAACGGTGAATGGCTGTAATTTTCTGTTGAATCCCTGTAGGCCGGATAAGACGATGACGTCGCCATCCGGCAACGTGCCCGGTAGCGCTGCGCTTGCCGGGCCTGCATCACATTATCCAGTACGTCTAACTTCTTCTCAGGCCCTCCTGTATGCCTTTCTTTACCTCTTCTGATAAAGCACTCTGGCACCTCGCCTTACCGATGATCTTCTCCAATATCACTGTTCCCCTGCTGGGACTGGTGGATACCGCGGTGATTGGTCATCTGGATAGTCCGGTCTATCTTGGCGGTGTTGCGGTTGGTGCTACGGCAACCAGTTTTCTTTTTATGCTGCTGCTTTTTTTGCGCATGAGCACCACCGGTCTTACCGCCCAGGCATTTGGTGCGAAAAATCCGCAGGCGCTGGCGCGCGCACTGGTGCAGCCGCTCATGCTGGCGCTGGGAGCGGGGTTGCTTATCGCACTGTTTCGTACGCCGATTATCGATCTGGCTCTGCACATTGTTGGCGGAAGTGAAGCGGTACTGGAGCAGGCCCGACGTTTCCTCGAAATTCGTTGGTTAAGCGCACCCGCCTCGCTGGCGAATCTGGTGCTGCTCGGCTGGCTGCTTGGCGTTCAGTATGCGCGTGCGCCGGTTATCTTGTTGATTGTCGGTAATATTCTCAACATTGTGCTCGATATATGGCTGGTGATGGGCCTGCATATGAACGTGCAAGGTGCGGCACTGGCAACGGTGATTGCTGAATATGCCACCTTGCTGATCGGCCTGATGATGGTGCGCAAAGTCCTGCATATGCGCGGAATTTCGCTGGCAATGCTGAAGCAGGCGTGGCGTGGCAATTTCCGCCGTTTGCTGGCGCTTAACCGTGACATCATGTTGCGCTCGCTACTGCTGCAGCTCTGTTTTGGCGCAATCACGGTGCTGGGTGCGCGTCTGGGAGGCGATATCATTGCGGTTAATGCCGTTCTGATGACCCTGTTAACCTTTACCGCCTACGCGCTGGATGGATTTGCCTATGCCGTGGAAGCGCATTCGGGCCAGGCCTATGGGGCGCGAGACGGTAGCCAGTTGCTGGACGTCTGGCGGGCGGCCTGCCGACAGTCCGGTATTGTGGCTATTTTGTTTTCGCTGGTTTATGCCCTGTTTGGCGAGCAGATTGTTGCGCTGCTGACCTCGCTGTCGCAGATCCAACAGCTGGCCGATCGCTATCTTTTCTGGCAGGTGGTGTTACCGCTGGTGGGTGTCTGGTGTTATCTGCTCGACGGAATGTTTATTGGCGCGACGCGCGCGGCAGAAATGCGCAACAGTATGGCCGTTGCTGCCACAGGATTCGCATTAACGCTGCTGACTTTGCCGTGGCTGGGAAACCATGGCTTGTGGTTGGCGTTAACCGTTTTCCTGGCGTTGCGCGGGCTTTCACTGGCCTTTATCTGGCGACGTCACTGGCGTAATGGAACCTGGTTTGCCTGAGCGGGATGGTTAAAAATTCCGAATAGTAAATAAAATCCGGAATCACTGACTACACTTATTCTCACGTCCAGCAAAAACAGCATGTGTCTGGGCATGGCACTCTCGCTATTCACAACCTAACGATGAGGACTTGATGATGAATAAAGACGAAGTCGGCGGCAACTGGAAGCAGTTTAAAGGTAAAGTGAAAGAGCAATGGGGCAAACTGACCGATGATGATATGACGGTCATTGAAGGTAAACGTGACCAACTGGTCGGTAAAGTCCAGGAGCGTTACGGTTACGCGAAAGATCAGGCGGAGAAAGAAGTTAACGATTGGGAAAAACGTAATGATTACCGCTGGTAATTAACCCTTCCCTCCTGAGAGTACAAGGATGTACGCTCTCCCGCTTACCTAGCGCCCAACTTTCTTCTTCACCTGAATCGTATGGTCATGCTGGCACTCGCCAGGATGGCGGCAAGATTCAACTTCTACACAGGCCGGACACAGCCCGTGGGCTTCAATAACGTTATGCCGCAGTGCAAAGCCCATTTTTGCCGCCAGCGTATGCATAATGTCTTCCACGCCTTCCGCACACTCTTCTTTTACCACGCCACAGCGGTCGCAAATGAACATTGCAGAACTGTGGGTTGGCTGATCGAACAGATGACAAAGCACATAGCTGTTGGTGGATTCCACCTTGTGCACGAAACCTTGTTCCAGCAGAAAATCGAGCGCACGATAGACGGTAGGTGGTTTAGCCTGTGGCTCAGTTTCCCGCAACAGGTCGAGCAGGTCATAGGCGCTGATCGCACCTTCCTGCAGGCTCATCAGGCGCAGTACTTCGAGGCGTTGTGGCGTAAGCCGCACGTTGCGTTGCGCGCAGAGTTTTTCAGCTTGAGCCAATAACTCTTGCGTAGTGGTTTTGTCCATTTGGCGCCTCGATTTGCGTGGAAGGTTAATCCCTTACTTTAACATGTTCTGCTTAAAACGCCGAGATCCACCGTGGTGTGCTATACCTGACGCATCGCAATACTGGAAAATAACCATGAAAAGACCCGATTGTATTCGCCACTGGCGTGAGGTTGAGGGGGCTGATGACTCCACTTATCCTGACAGCGATGAGCTATTTGCTATTGGCGCGCCGCTTGCCCGCAAGTTGGGGTTAGGACGACTCGGCATTCATCATGAACGCCTGCCGCCGGGTCGGCGTACCTCGTACCCGCACGCCGAAAGCGATGAGGAAGAATTTATCTACGTGCTGGAAGGTTATCCTGAGGCCTGGATTAACGGGTATTTATGGAAGCTGGAACCGGGCGACAGCGTCGGTTTCCCGGCAGGTACAGGCGTGTGCCATACCTTTATCAATAACACCAGTGAAGAGGTGCGCCTGTTAGTCGTGGGTGAGGCGAACAAAAAATACAACCGCATTTATTATCCGCTTAACCCGGTCTATGCCGCTACACGTGAGGATCGCTGGGTCGACCATCCGCCGCAGTTTTTTGGATCTCACGACGGAAAACCGGGGCGTAAATAGCTTTTGTTTAGGGTCAGGGGGAGTGAGCCGCGAGGATGTGGCTCACTATCGTAACGGTCTATGCTATAGTAGCGCCCCTTTTTTAACCGGATGCTTGAATATTCGCCATGCTGCCTGAATCTCAGTCTACCGCTTTTCCCGCTCATCGTTTTTCTATCGCGCCGATGCTCGACTGGACGGACAGACACTGCCGCTACTTTTTGCGCTTACTGTCCAGCCAGACGCTGCTCTATACGGAGATGGTAACCACTGGGGCAATCATTCATGGTAAAGGCGATTATCTGGCGTATAGCGAAGAAGAACATCCGGTCGCATTACAACTGGGTGGGAGCGATCCTGCGGCGCTGGCGCAGTGCGCAAAGCTCGCTGAACAGCGGGGCTATGACGAAATCAATCTCAACGTGGGTTGTCCTTCCGACCGCGTACAGAATGGCATGTTTGGCGCCTGCCTGATGGGGAATGCGCAACTGGTCGCCGATTGCGTCAAAGCAATGCGCGACGTGGTGTCGATTCCGGTAACGGTGAAAACTCGTATCGGCATTGATGACCAGGACAGCTACGAATTCCTCTGCGATTTCATCAACACGGTATCTGGCAAAGGCGAATGTGAGATGTTTATCATTCACGCCCGCAAGGCCTGGCTGTCCGGGTTAAGCCCGAAAGAAAACCGCGAAATTCCACCGCTGGATTATGACCGTGTTTATCAGTTAAAGCGTGATTTTCCGCATCTGACGATGTCGATCAACGGCGGCATTAAATCGTTGGAAGAAGCGAAAATTCATCTGCAACATATGGATGGCGTGATGGTGGGGCGTGAGGCGTATCAAAACCCAGGCATTCTGGCGTCCGTTGACCGCGAGATTTTTGCAGCTACCACCGAAGATACCGATCCAGTCGCCGTGGTGCGTGCCATGTACCCGTATATTGAGCGTGAACTGAGTAAGGGAACCTATTTGGGACATGTGACACGCCATATGTTGGGGCTGTTTCAGGGCATCCCTGGTGCCCGTCAGTGGCGTCGCTATCTGAGCGAGAATGCACATAAAGCCGGGGCAGATATTAACGTTCTGGAGCATGCGCTGAAGCTAGTGGCAGACAAGCGTTAAGTTTTCACCAAAAGTTAGTTAATTTCACCACGCCCTGCGCTTTGTCGCGGGGCGTTTTCTTTATAAATCAACGCATTATTTTTGGCATGTTTCTTGTAAAGCAATGGAGAGAATTTCATTTCGGGAGAGAGCCATGCTGGAACTACTTTTTGTGATTGGATTTTTTATCATGCTGATGGTCACCGGCGTATCTTTGCTGGGCGTTCTGGCTGCATTGGTCGTAGCCACCGCCGTGATGTTTCTGGGCGGACTATTTGCCTTGATGATTAAACTGTTGCCCTGGCTGCTACTGGCTGTTGCCGTGGTGTGGGTGATCAAGGCGATAAAAGCGCCAAAAGTCCCACAGTATCAGCGCAATAACCGCCGGTTTTACTAAGGTATTGAGCGGTACGTCACAACCTGCAACATTGCCTTTAGAACCAAATAGGAATTGATTATCAAATCTGTCACTATTGCCAGGTTAACGAATTCATCGAGCTGTACCCTACATACAGCCGAACTAAAAAAAGAAAGGGCTTCCTGCGGGAAGCCCTAATTCTTTCTTTCCCCGTCATCTTAAGGAATTAGCAAACTCGATCCCTGCGTGGCGCGGCTTTCCAGTACTTCATGAGCACGCTGTGCATCGTGCAGTGCGAACGTTTGACCAGGCGCGACATCCACTTTGATCACTCCGCTGGCAATCAGCGAGAAAAGCTCATTGCTGGCTTCGGTTAATTCGCGGTGATTGGTGATGTAACCCTGTAGAGAAGGACGGGTCACGTATAGCGAACCTTTCTGGTTCAGAATGCCTAAGTTCACGCCAGTAACCGGCCCGGAAGCATTACCAAAGCTGACCATTAGTCCCCGGCGCTGCAAACAATCCAGCGAGGCTTCCCAGGTATCTTTCCCCACTGAGTCATACACCACCCGCACTTTTTTACCGCCAGTTACCTCTTTCACTCGCTCAACAATGCTCTCTTCACGATAGTTAATGACCTGCCATGCGCCAGCCTGCAGCGCAATTTGCGCTTTTTGCGCACTGCCGACGGTACCAATCAGCTTCGCACCCAATGCTTTTGCCCACTGGCAGGCAATCATGCCGACGCCGCCCGCAGCCGCATGGAACAAAAACGGCTCATCAGGTTGAATTTCATAGGTTTTACGTAACAGATAAAAAACGGTTAGCCCTTTAAGAAACGAGGCGGCAGCTTGTTCAAACGAGATAGCGTTAGGCAGGATGGCGGCTTTATCGGCCGGAACGTTATGCACTGAGCTGTAGGCGCCAAGAGCAGACTGGGCGTACACCACGCGATCGCCAGCTTTAATGTGTGTCACTTTGCTGCCAACTTTGCTGACTACGCCGGCGGCTTCGGTACCCAGCCCGCTGGGCAGGGAAGGCGGTGGATAAAGACCACTGCGGATGTAGGTGTCGATATAGTTGATCCCAATCGCTTTGTTCTCGACCTGGATTTCGTTTTCCGCCGGGTCTACGGGCGTAAACTCCACCGCCTTGAGTACATCAGGGCCACCATGCTTGTGAAATTCAATACGTGTTGCCATGCTTCCTCCAAAAGAAATGTGGTAATCTTTCGACCCAATCATTATCTCGGTAACTCCATTCACTATGGCAGGAAATAAACCCTTCAACAAACAACAGACTGATGCTCGTGAGCGCGATCCCCAGGTCGCCGGGCTGAAAGTACCGCCGCACTCGATTGAAGCGGAACAGTCGGTGTTGGGCGGTTTAATGCTGGATAACGAACGCTGGGACGATGTCGCCGAGCGTGTGGTGGCGGAAGATTTTTATACCCGTCCGCACCGGCATATCTTCACGGAAATGCATCGCCTGCAGGAGATGGGAAAACCCATCGATCTGATCACACTGGCAGAGTCGCTGGAAGTTCAGGGACAACTGGACAGCGTCGGCGGTTTTGCTTACCTGGCTGAGTTGTCTAAAAACACGCCAAGTGCGGCGAACATTAGCGCTTATGCGGATATCGTCCGCGAACGCGCCGTTGTTCGTGACATGATTTCAGTTGCGAACGAAATCGCGGAAGCCGGTTTTGATCCGCAAGGGCGCTCCAGTGAAGATCTGTTGGACCTTGCAGAATCCCGTGTCTTTAAAATCGCGGAAAGCCGCGCTAATAAAGACGAAGGCCCGAAAAATATTACGGATGTGCTCGACGCCACCGTCGCGCGTATCGAGCAGCTGTTCCAGCAACCGCACGACGGCGTCACCGGGGTGAACACCGGTTATGACGACCTCAATAAAAAGACTGCTGGTTTGCAGCCGTCAGACTTAATTATTGTCGCCGCGCGTCCGTCGATGGGTAAAACGACATTTGCAATGAACCTCGTTGAAAATGCGGCGATGTTGCAGGATAAGCCGGTTCTTATCTTTAGTCTTGAAATGCCCTCAGAACAGATCATGATGCGTTCCCTGGCCTCGCTCTCACGCGTAGACCAAACTAAAATCCGTACCGGTCAACTGGATGATGAGGACTGGGCGCGAATTTCCGGAACAATGGGTATTTTGCTGGAGAAACGAAACATCTATATTGATGACTCTTCCGGCCTGACGCCAACGGAAGTGCGTTCGCGTGCCCGTCGTATCGCCCGTGAACACGGCGGTATCGGACTTATCATGATCGACTACCTGCAGCTGATGCGCGTGCCGTCGCTTTCCGACAACCGTACGCTGGAAATTGCTGAAATTTCCCGCTCGCTGAAAGCGTTAGCGAAAGAACTGCATGTACCGGTGGTGGCGCTGTCGCAGCTTAACCGCTCTCTGGAACAACGTGCCGACAAGCGTCCGGTCAACTCGGATCTGCGTGAGTCTGGCTCCATCGAGCAGGATGCCGACTTAATCATGTTTATCTATCGTGATGAGGTTTATCACGAAAACAGCGACCTGAAAGGGATCGCAGAAATCATTATTGGTAAGCAACGTAACGGCCCGATCGGTACGGTGCGCCTGACGTTTAACGGTCAGTGGTCGCGCTTTGACAACTATGCCGGTCCTCAATATGACGATGAGTAATTTCTAAGGAATACAAATGCAAGCGGCAACTGTAGTCATTAACCGCCGCGCTCTGCGACACAACCTGCAACGTCTGCGTGAACTGGCTCCAGCCAGCAAACTGGTTGCGGTCGTGAAAGCGAACGCCTACGGCCATGGTCTGTTAGAGACCGCGCGAACGCTCCCCGATGCGGACGCTTTTGGTGTCGCTCGTCTTGAAGAAGCCCTGCGCTTGCGAGCGGGAGGGATCACGCAGCCCATCCTGCTGCTGGAGGGATTTTTTGATGCCTCCGATCTGCCGACTATTTCCGCGCAGCGCCTGCATACTGCCGTCCACAACCAGGAGCAGCTCGAAGCTCTGGAAGCCGCTAAACTGGCTGAACCCGTTACCGTCTGGATGAAGCTCGATACCGGTATGCATCGCCTGGGCGTACGCCCTGAGCAGGCCGAGGCGTTTTATCAGCGCTTAACACAGTGTGAAAACGTGCGCCAGCCGGTCAATATCGTCAGCCACTTTGCTCGTGCGGATGAGCCTGAGTGTGGCGCGACCGAAAAACAGCTCGATATCTTCAACAGTTTTTGTGAAGGCAAACCGGGGCAGCGTTCGATTGCCGCGTCGGGTGGTATTTTGCTGTGGCCGCAGTCTCACTTCGACTGGGCGCGTCCGGGGCTGATTCTGTACGGTGTATCACCGCTGGAAAACCACTCTATCGGCGCTGATTTTGGCTGCCAGCCGGTAATGTCGCTAACCTCCAGCCTGATTGCGGTGCGTGAGCACAAAGCGGGCGAACCGGTCGGCTATGGCGGTACCTGGCAGAGCGAGCGCGACACGCGTTTAGGCGTGGTGGCGATGGGGTATGGTGATGGTTACCCGCGTGCGGCGCCGTCTGGAACACCGGTGCTGGTCAATGGCCGTGAAGTGCCAATCGTCGGTCGCGTTGCGATGGATATGATCTGCGTCGATTTAGGCCCCGAAGCGCAGGATAAAGCCGGCGATTCGGTGATTCTGTGGGGCGAGGGCTTGCCCGTTGAACGCATTGCTGAAATGACGAAAGTAAGTGCTTACGAACTTATTACGCGCCTGACCTCAAGGGTAGCGATGAAGTATATCGATTAGCAGCATGATGTGCCGGACAGGTGGTTACGCCGCCTTCCGGCAATATTCCTCTCAACATCCTCTCGATCTTCTCCCACTTCCGGTTTATTGTGTTCGTAACCCCTGCCTGTAAACCCGGAGAACCACACGTGTTTCAAAAAGTTGACGCCTACGCCGGCGACCCGATCTTATCGCTCATGGAGCGCTTCAAAGAAGATTCACGTAGCGACAAAGTGAATCTCAGCATCGGCCTGTATTACAACGAAGACGGCATTATTCCTCAGCTTAAAGCTGTGGCGGAAGCGGAAGCCCGCCTCAATGCCAAACCGCATGGCGCTTCGCTGTATCTGCCGATGGAAGGTCTGAACACGTATCGTCATACTATTGCGCCGCTGCTATTTGGCGCAGAACATCCGGTTCTCCAGCAGCAGCGCGTCGCAACCATTCAGACGCTGGGCGGCTCTGGTGCGTTAAAGGTTGGCGCAGACTTCCTGAAACGTTATTTCCCTGATTCTGGCGTGTGGGTCAGCGATCCGACCTGGGAAAACCATATCGCGATTTTTGAAGGTGCCGGATTCGAAGTAAGCACTTACCCATGGTATGACGACACGACCAACGGTGTGCGTTTCAACGACCTGCTGGCAACGCTGAATACCCTACCGGCGCGCAGCATCGTGCTGCTACATCCGTGCTGCCATAACCCGACAGGGGCGGATTTAAGGCCTACGCAGTGGGATAGCGTTATTGAGATCCTGAAAGCACGCGATCTGATCCCGTTCCTGGATATTGCTTACCAGGGCTTTGGTGGTGGAATGGAAGACGACGCCTATGCGATTCGCGCCATTGCCAGCGCCGGATTGCCCGCTCTGGTCAGTAACTCATTCTCGAAGATTTTCTCCTTATACGGCGAGCGTGTCGGCGGACTGTCAGTGGTATGTGAAGACGCTGAAGCCGCTAGCCGCGTGCTGGGGCAGCTAAAAGCGACGGTGCGTCGAAACTACTCCAGCCCGCCAAACTTTGGTGCGCAGGTAGTTGCCGCGGTACTGGGTGATGACGCGCTGAAAGCCAATTGGCTGGCGGAAGTTGAAGAGATGCGTACCCGCATTCTGGCGATGCGCCAGGAGTTGGTTAACGTATTGAATACGGAGATCCCAGGCCGTAACTTTGACTACCTGCTGCAACAGCGCGGGATGTTCAGCTATACCGGGCTTAGCGCAGCCCAGGTTGATCGTCTGCGCGATGAGTTCGGTGTATACCTGATCGCCAGTGGTCGCATGTGCGTGGCCGGGTTGAATCACGGTAACGTGCAGCGCGTGGCGAAGGCATTTGCCGCCGTCATGTAACCGACTTTGCAGGCCTGATAAGCGTCGCGCCATCAGGCCTGTTTTCCAATGTGATCGTGCTCCTTTTCCAGGACAAAACCAGAGAAAATCCTTCCTTTCCCTCCCCCTAAGGGGTAAGGTCAGATAGTTTTTTGACCAGTTGTTAATAAAAAAATGATAACTAACTGACTACTTAGGGAAAAATATGCGCAAGTTTACGTTGGCACTGAGTGCCGTTTGTTTATTGTTCACGCTTAATCAGCCAGCCCAGGCACTCGTTTCTTCTCCCTCTCAGCTCAATCCAGGCACTAACGTTGCAAAGCTCGCTGAGCAGGCTCCCATTCACTGGGTCTCCGTGGCACAAATTGAAAACAGCCTGACCGGACGTCCGCCGATGGCCGTCGGGTTTGATATCGATGACACTGTCCTCTTTTCCAGCCCAGGCTTCTGGCGCGGTAAAAAAACGTATTCTCCGGACAGTGAGGATTACCTGAAGAATCCGGCCTTCTGGGAAAAAATGAACAATGGCTGGGACGAGTTCAGTATTCCAAAAGAAGTCGCGCGCCAACTGATTGATATGCACGTGCGTCGCGGTGACAGCATCTTTTTCGTGACCGGGCGTAGCCAGACGAAGACTGAAACGGTGTCGAAAACGTTGTCTGATAACTTTCACATCCCAGCTGGAAATATGAATCCGGTCATTTTTGCCGGCGACAAGCCGGGTCAGAACACCAAAACGCAGTGGCTGCAGGATAAAAATATCCGCATGTTCTACGGTGACTCCGATAATGACATCACTGCCGCTCGCGACGTGGGTATTCGCGGTATTCGCATTTTGCGCGCCTCTAACTCCACTTATAAGCCGCTGCCACAGGCCGGTGCGTTTGGTGAAGAGGTGATCGTCAACTCGGAATATTGAGGACGCTGGCTGCGGATTGCTGTTTTTTTAAACAAATTTACATTGCTGGCTTTTACCTTTTGCGGACTTGCTGCACACTGAATAAAAGATGTTCTCATGAGGCAATATGCTGGTAAGGGGAATAAAGATGACGAATTCGGAGTTGCTGCAATACTGCATGGCAAAAACGGGCGCGGAGCAGAGCGTTCACAGTGACTGGAAGGCCACGCAAATCAAAGTCGAAGATGTGCTTTTTGCCATGGTAAAAGAGGTGGAAGAACGCCCGGCGGTGTCTCTGAAAACCAGCCCTGAACTGGCAGAACTGTTGCGCCAGCAGCATAGCGATGTTCGGCCAAGCAGGCATCTCAATAAGGCGCACTGGAGTACGGTGTATCTGGACGGCTCGCTGCCGGATTCACAGATTTATTATCTGGTCGACGCCTCTTATCAGCAGGCTGTGAACACGTTGCCGGAAGATAAACGCCGGATACTGACGCAGCCCTGATCCGTTTCGCCGGATGCGGCGCAAGCGCCTTATCCGGCCTACAGGCTTTATACCTGATCTGTAGTTTCGTAGGCCTGATAAGCGCAGCGCCATCAGGCACAACGGTTGCCGGATGCGGCGCAAGCACCTTATCCGGCCTACAGGCTTTATGCGTATTCTGTAGTTTCGTAGGTGCTGATAAGCGCAGCGCCATCAGGCACAACGGTTGCCGGATGCGGCGCAAGCGCCTTATCCGGCCTACAAGCAATTATGCCTGGTCTGTAGTTTCGTAGGCCTGATAAGCGTAGCGCCATCAGGCACAACGGTAGCCGGATGCGGCGCAAGTGCGTTATCCGGCCTACAGGCTTTATGCATATTCTGTAGACCAGACAAGTGTTGCGTAATTACAACAGCGGTTTAAGGAAGCGGGCCGTGTGTGAGGCTTCACACTCAGCGACCGTTTCTGGTGTGCCGGAGACAAGGATTTCGCCGCCGCCGCTACCGCCTTCCGGACCGAGATCGACAATCCAGTCTGCGGTCTTAATCACGTCCAGATTGTGCTCAATCACCACGATGGTGTTGCCCTGATCCCGGAGTTGATGCAGCACGTCCAACAGTTGCTGAATATCCGCAAAATGCAGACCGGTGGTCGGCTCATCGAGAATATACAGCGTTTGCCCGGTACCGCGTTTGGACAGTTCGCGCGCCAGCTTCACGCGCTGTGCTTCACCGCCCGAGAGCGTGGTAGCGGACTGACCCAGTCGAATGTACGTTAGGCCAACGTCCATCAGCGTTTGCAGCTTACGTGCCAGCGCCGGAACGGCATCGAAGAACTCACGTGCTTCTTCAATCGTCATATCCAGCACTTCGTGGATAGTCTTGCCTTTGTACTTAATTTCTAACGTTTCGCGGTTATAGCGCTTGCCTTTGCACTGATCGCACGGCACGTAGATATCCGGCAGGAAGTGCATTTCGACTTTGATCACGCCGTCGCCCTGACAGGCTTCACAGCGTCCGCCACGGACGTTAAAGCTGAAACGCCCCGGCGTGTAACCGCGTGCTCGTGACTCCGGTACACCGGCAAACAGTTCGCGCACTGGCGTAAACACCCCGGTGTAGGTTGCCGGGTTAGAGCGCGGCGTACGGCCAATCGGGCTTTGGTCAATGTCGATCACTTTGTCGAAATGCTCCAGGCCTTGAACGTCGCGATACGGCGCAGGTTCAGCCAGCGTCGCACCGTTTAGCGCCGTCTGTGCAATCGGGAAC
Organism: Citrobacter sp. Cpo126; assembly: GCF_030332445.1. NCBI lineage: Bacteria > Pseudomonadati > Pseudomonadota > Gammaproteobacteria > Enterobacterales > Enterobacteriaceae > Citrobacter > Citrobacter sp. Cpo126. The sequence continues at coordinate 10,329 of NZ_JAOWHT010000038.1, read as the reverse complement.
AGTGTGTCGTTAATCAGCGTCGATTTACCCGAACCGGAAACACCGGTAATGCAGGTAAATAAACCTACCGGCAGCGTCAGGGTGACATCTTTCAGGTTGTTACCGCGTGCGCCGGTGAGCTTCAGCACTTTCTCTGGGTCAGCCGCAACGCGCTGTTTAGGCACTTCAATCTTGCGTTTACCGCTCATGTACTGGCCGGTCAGCGACTCAGGCACTGCCATGATGTCGTCGAGCGTCCCTTCGGCGACGACCTGACCGCCGTGAACACCCGCGCCCGGGCCGATATCGATAACGTGGTCAGCGGCGCGAATCGCATCTTCATCGTGCTCGACCACAATGACGGTATTTCCCAGATTACGCAGGTGGATAAGCGTACCCAGCAGACGCTCGTTATCGCGTTGATGCAAACCGATAGACGGTTCATCCAGTACGTACATTACACCGACCAGACCCGCGCCGATCTGGCTTGCCAGGCGAATACGCTGGGCCTCACCGCCGGAGAGTGTTTCCGCCGACCGCGATAGCGTCAGGTAGTTGAGGCCGACGTTGACCAGGAACTTCAGACGATCGCCAATCTCTTTAAGAATTTTCTCGGCAATCTTCGCCCGCTGACCTGCGAGCTTCAGATTGTTGAAGAAATCCATTGCATGACCGATGCTCATGTCAGAAATCGCAGGCAGCGGCGTATTTTCAACAAATACGTGACGGGCTTCCCGGCGTAAACGCGTCCCTTCACAGCTGGCGCAAGGACGGTTACTGATGAACTTGGCTAATTCTTCACGTACTGCGCTGGATTCCGTCTCTTTATAGCGGCGCTCCATATTGTGCAATACGCCTTCGAACGGATGGCGACGTACGGACGTATCACCGCGATCGTTCATGTATTTAAATTCGATATTCTCTTTACCGGAACCGTACAGTACCACTTTATGCACAGCAGGGTTCAGGCTGGCCCACGGGGCTTCAACGTCGAATTTATAGTGTTCCGCCAGAGACTTAAGCATCTGGAAGTAATAGAAGTTACGGCGATCCCAACCGCGGATAGCACCACCGGCCAGCGACAGTTCCGGGTTTTGGATCACCCGATCAGGATCGAAATATTGCTGCACGCCGAGACCGTCACAGGTTGGACACGCGCCCGCCGGGTTGTTAAACGAGAACAGCCGCGGTTCCAGTTCGCGCATGCTATAGCCGCAGATAGGGCAGGCGAAGTTGGCGGAGAACAGCAGCTCCTCCGCTTTCGGGTCGTCCATATCGGCAACGACCGCCGTACCGCCGGACAGTTCCAGCGCGGTTTCAAAGGATTCCGCCAGTCGTTGGGTGAGATCGTCACGGACTTTAAAGCGGTCAATCACCACTTCAATGGTGTGTTTCTTTTGCAGCTCAAGCTTGGGCGGATCGGAAAGGTCACAGACTTCACCGTCGATACGGGCGCGGATATAGCCCTGGCCTGCCAGGTTTTCCAGCGTTTTGGTGTGCTCGCCTTTACGCTCTTTGATCACCGGCGCCAGCAGCATCAGACGCTTACCTTCCGGCTGCGACAGGACGTTATCCACCATCTGGCTTACGGTCTGCGCTGCCAGGGGGACGTCGTGATCCGGACAGCGCGGCTCGCCAACGCGGGCAAACAGCAGACGCAGATAGTCGTGAATTTCGGTAATTGTACCTACCGTGGATCGCGGGTTATGGGACGTCGATTTTTGTTCAATTGAGATGGCAGGAGAGAGCCCCTCAATGTGGTCGACGTCCGGTTTTTCCATCAGCGACAGAAATTGACGCGCGTACGCGGAAAGGGATTCAACGTAACGACGCTGCCCTTCGGCATATAAGGTGTCGAAAGCGAGCGAAGATTTGCCTGAGCCCGAAAGCCCGGTGACGACAATCAGCTTGTCGCGCGGGATGACGAGGTTGATGTTTTTGAGATTATGGGTGCGGGCGCCCCGAACTTCGATCTTATCCATTCATCTTTCCCGGATTAAACGCTTTTTTGCCTGGCTGCATGGTGCTACCGGCGATCACAAACGGTTAATTATGACACAACCTGACCTGAATGGATATACAGTATTGGAATGCAAAACGCAGACGTCTGTGCAACAATGTCTGGCTGGAGTTGTTTACTGGAATCAACTTCGCAACGTAGTAAAAGCGCTATTGGAAATGCTACAATCCCGCGCTTACACTTATTCAGTAACGTTTTTCAGGAGACACGATCATGGCCAGCAGAGGCGTAAACAAGGTGATTCTCGTCGGTAATCTGGGCCAGGACCCGGAAGTACGCTATATGCCGAATGGTGGCGCAGTTGCCAACATTACGCTGGCTACTTCCGAATCCTGGCGTGATAAAGCGACCGGTGAAATGAAAGAGCAGACTGAATGGCACCGTGTTGTGCTGTTTGGCAAACTGGCGGAAGTGGCCAGCGAATATCTGCGTAAAGGTTCTCAGGTCTATATCGAAGGTCAGCTGCGTACCCGCAAATGGACCGATCAGTCCGGCGTAGAAAAGTACACCACAGAAGTTGTGGTTAATGTTGGCGGCACCATGCAAATGCTGGGTGGTCGTCAGGGTGGTGGTGCTCCGGCAGGTGGCGGTCAGCAGCAGGGCGGTTGGGGTCAACCTCAGCAGCCGCAGGGTGGCAACCAGTTCAGCGGTGGTGCGCAGTCTCGTCCGCAACAGTCAGCGCCGGCAGCGCCGTCTAACGAGCCGCCGATGGATTTCGACGACGATATTCCGTTCTAATCCTACTGCGTTACGCTGAAATAATGGCTACCTCAAGACTGGGGTAGCCATATGCAATTTTGTTATCAGTTCAACACCATCGGCCAATCTGGCGGTGTGTGGCTCATCACGTCAACCATTACGGTTTCAATGTTCTTCCAGATAGCGGACATATCCACCAGGGTTATGCCGAGCAATCCAGTCGCAAACCAGCAGGCAAAAACCAGCCCCAAACCGCTGCTAATGACGGCCAGGCCAATATAATCTGATTTACGAAAACGGATATTGAGCGTACTGGCTAAAAACATCAGCACCGCGCTGAGTAGTTGCCACCGCAGAAGAACCACGCCAGTTGTTATTGTCGCCATGAAAAACGTCCTCAGAAAGTCTGGATGCCCAGGACAGCGCGGGGGTGTTCACCGAGGGTGTGATACTCTGGCTATCGACGGGCAATAACATGAATGAAACATTGTTTCTGTTACATGATTTTTGTGAACTATATCACATCTGGTCGTTTGTTCACCAGTATTGGCCGTTATTTTTGTAGGCTTATAACCACTCCAGGTGTGTGGTTTTGTTTAATGAAGAGTTGATAATAAATAACCATGTTTTAAACATGTATTTAGTCTACTTGTTATATTTATCCTAAATTAAACGTTAAAAAAAATTAATGAATTTCTTAAATGCAGCCAGGATAATGCTCATAAAAAATTACTCCGTGGGGATAATAACGTTATGAAATAAGCATAACTTTAAGTTTGCCTTACGGAAAAATAATATCATCATCAACTATTATCAGACTTTTACATAGAGAAGTCTGTTGCTAATACTGATAGATTCATGCAACTTAATCAGTCGGTGTTTATAGCATCCTGCCTTGATGGGTTCTGGCATATACGAAACAGGGAAATAGGGCTGACATGAATCACAGTGCGCGACGCAAGATGCTGAAGTTCCTGGGAACATTCATGGTGGTATTGTTCCCCGTGGTGCTGGCGATATGGTTTGCGCACATCCGGGCGATGACCGAAACCCATAGCCAACTCCGCTCTTTTGCTCAACTGGTGTTAAATAAAACAGAATTGGTGATCCTACAAGCTGATTTGGCGCGTGATATGGCCCAGTTGTATCAGGGTAAGATGTGTACCCCGGCACATCAGAAAAGTATGCTAAATATTATTCGCGGTCGTTTATATATCAGTGAGCTAATTTATGCGCAGGGCGATCACTTTTTGTGCTCTACGTCGATGGCGCCGCCTGTTACTTATATTATGCCGACAGCCGATTATAAACGTACGCCGGATATCGCCATCTATTACTACCGCGATACCCCTTTTTTCGCTGGCTACAGAATGACGTACATGCAACGCGGGAACTACGTCGCAGTCATCAATCCATTGTCCTACAGCGAAGTCATGTCAGATGATCCGGATCTCTCCTGGGGCGTGTATGACACAGTAACAGATACGTTTTTCTCTGCCAGCGAAGCGGCAAATATTGCGCAATTCGCGCCGCTCATACGCGGTGAAGCCTCGACCTTTCAACAAGACGATCGCTTCTACACCATCGTGCATTCAGAAAAACGTCCAATTGCGATTATTGTGTCGACCTCAGACAACCGCGTAAGTCAGATTTTCTATCACGAGGCGGTATTAACCATCCCCTTCGGGATTATCTGCAGCATCCTGATATTGCTAATGTGGTGGCGCACGCGCCAGGAATACTTATCCCCTCGACGTTTGCTAAAACGCGCGATCAAAAAACGTCAGCTTTGCCTGCATTACCAGCCGATTATTGATATTAAGAATGGGCAATGTGTTGGTGCTGAAGCTCTGCTGCGCTGGCCGGGCTGTAAAGGTGAGGTGATGAGCCCGACGGAGTTTATTCCGCTGGCTGAAAAAGAGGGAATGATTGAGCGGATCACGGATTATGTCGTTGAAGAGGTGTTCAACGATTTGGGGTATTTTCTTTCGGCGCATCCTCAGCTTTCTATATCGATTAACCTTTCCGCTTCTGACTTTCATTCATCCCGATTGATTGCTCTGATTAACGACAAAAATCGTGAGTACTCCGTGGCGGCCCAGCAAATTAAAGTCGAAGTGACCGAGCGTGGGTTCATAGATGTACATAAAATGACCCCCGTAATCCAGGCGTTCCGCAAGGCGGGTTATGAAGTGGCATTTGATGATTTTGGCACGGGATATTCCAATCTGCATAATTTGTCAGCGCTGAATGTCGATATCCTGAAGATCGACAAATCGTTTATTAGCACGTTATCCACTAACAGCACCAGTCACTTGATTGCCGAACATATTATTGAGATGGCACAAAGCTTACACCTGAAGACGATTGCGGAAGGTGTGGAAACGAAGGAGCAAATCGAATGGCTGCTTGAACGCGGCGTACAGTATTGTCAGGGCTGGTATTTTGCGAAGGCGCTGCCGCCGCAGGAGTTCATGCACTGGATACAACGGTCGCCCGCCATACTGACGCAGAGCGGGCAATAATCTTACAGACGATGGCGGTAGTCGCTGGGAGTACGATCAAATTCGCGGCGAAACACACGCGAGAAGGTTTGTTGCGACACATAACCAAGATCCATCGCGATATCAAAAATAGGTCGCTCAGTTGTCCGTAGTTCAACGGCGGCCAGCAAAAGTCGACGCTGGCGGATGTAGTCACCCAAGGTCTGGCGCGTCACCGTGCGGAACATTCTTTGTAAATACCACTTCGAGTAACCTGATTTTTTCGCCACCGCCTCAATGTTCAGCGGTTGATCGATATGTTCATCAATCCATTCAATAAGGGTCTGAATAATCTGCTGATGGGACATAGGGCTGCCTCTTTCTCAGTATTCGATTCGTCGTTTTGTCTGTGGGCGAGTATAATTCCTCAAGTTAACTTGAGGTAAAGCGATTTATGGAAAAGAAATTACCCCGGATAAAAGCGCTGCTCACACCAGGTGAAGTCGCCAAACGTAGCGGCGTGGCGGTATCGACCCTGCATTTCTATGAAAGCAAAGGGTTAATCAGTAGCATGCGCAACAGCGGCAATCAGCGGCGATACAAACGTGATGTGTTGCGTTACGTCGCGATAATCAAGATTGCTCAACGCATCGGGATCCCACTGGCCACGATCGGTGACGCGTTAGGTGTATTACCTGAGGGGCATTCGCTTAGTGCCAAAGAGTGGAAGCAGCTCTCTTCGCAATGGCGTGAAGAACTGGACCGACGCATCCATACTTTGGTGGCGCTACGCGATGAGCTGGATGGGTGTATTGGTTGCGGATGCTTGTCACGTAGCGATTGCCCGTTGCGTAACCCTGGCGATCAGCTTGGCGAGCAGGGGACCGGAGCGCGCCTGCTGGAAGATGATTAATTGGTTTAAAATATGTGACGGGTATGAAGGATATAAAACTAAAGCGCCACAGAGGGCGCTTTAGTTTGGTTCCGGTCTTTGTCTTTCACTCTATCCCGCTGGTTCACGGGAGGGTTTCCCCCGACATCAACACCCCTCAGTCGAGCACATTAGGGGAGGTTCCGGCCTGTGTTGATAATGTAAGTGTAAGCCACCTCCCTCCATTTGCCAGTGAAATGGTGATTTTTTAGCCAAAAAATTTTACGCATCTTCACCTGTTTTCTTGCGCGAGTTGCGCGAAATAAACACGCCGATGATGTAATAACTCCGCGAAATTTGTTGCCAAATTGCGCATTGACGATAACGTTTGCGCATCGACTGGTTATTTCTTGCGCGTTATAAGAAGAAATGAGTAAAAAGCGGCAAAGTTCAGTTGAAAACCAGCGTATGATCGCTAGATAATCGTTTGCTTTTTTTTACCACCCGTTTTTTATGCGCGGAGCTAAACGTTTGCTTTTTTGCGACACCCCTATTGACGCAAACCTGGCACATGGAGAAAACGTTTAGCAGGCAGTGGATTGTCCAGCACGCATAATGACGAAAAAATAAACTCTCAGGGGATGTTTTCTATGTCTACGCCTTCAGCGCGTACCGGCGGTTCACTCGACGCCTGGTTTAAAATTTCGCTCCGCGGCAGTACCGTTCGTCAGGAAGTCGTTGCCGGATTAACGACCTTCCTGGCCATGGTCTACTCCGTTATTGTGGTTCCGGGGATGCTGGGTAAAGCCGGGTTCCCTCCTGCTGCTGTATTTGTGGCGACCTGTCTGGTCGCGGGCGTCGGTTCTATTGTGATGGGCCTGTGGGCAAACCTGCCGCTGGCAATTGGTTGCGCCATTTCTCTGACCGCATTTACCGCATTCAGCCTGGTGCTGGGCCAACATATTAGCGTGCCCGTTGCGCTGGGTGCGGTGTTCCTGATGGGTGTCCTGTTTACCATCATTTCCGCGACCGGTATCCGTAGCTGGATCCTGCGCAATCTGCCGCAGGGCGTTGCGCATGGTACGGGGATTGGTATCGGCCTGTTCCTGCTGCTGATTGCGGCAAACGGTGTCGGTCTGGTAATTAAGAACCCGCTGGACGGCCTGCCGGTTGCGCTGGGTGACTTCGATACCTTCCCGGTCATTATGTCGTTAATTGGTCTGGCGGTGATTATTGGCCTCGAAAAACTGAAAGTACCGGGTGGCATTCTGCTGACCATTATCGGTATTTCCGTGGTTGGTCTGATTTTCGACCCGGCAGTGCATTTCTCCGGCATTTTTGCCATGCCGTCTCTGAGTGATGAAAACGGCAACTCGCTGATCGGCAGCCTGGATATCATGGGGGCACTGAACCCGATTGTCCTGCCGAGCGTGCTGGCGCTGGTCATGACCGCTGTCTTCGATGCAACCGGAACCATCCGCGCGGTAGCCGGACAGGCGAATCTGCTGGATAAAGACGGACAGATTATCGACGGTGGTAAGGCGCTGACCACTGACTCCCTGAGCAGCGTGTTCTCTGGTCTGGTGGGAGCAGCTCCGGCGGCGGTTTACATTGAATCCGCAGCGGGTACGGCGGCAGGCGGTAAAACTGGCCTGACAGCGATCACCGTTGGCGTACTGTTCCTGCTGATCCTGTTCCTCTCTCCGCTCTCTTATCTTGTACCTGTGTACGCAACGGCACCTGCGCTGATGTATGTGGGTCTGTTGATGCTAAGCAACGTCGCGAAAATCGATTTCGCTGACTTTGTCGACGCGATGGCGGGACTGGTTACGGCCGTATTTATCGTGCTGACCTGTAACATCGTTACCGGCATCATGATTGGCTTTGCGACCCTGGTAATTGGCCGCATCGTTTCTGGTGAATGGCGCAAACTGAACATCGGCACCGTGGTGATCGCCATCGCGCTGGTGGCCTTCTACGCCGGCGGTTGGGCTATCTGATTCTGATTTCCTGACGATCCTAAAAACGGGTGGCTTTGGCCGCCCGTTTTCATTTTCAGAACACACTCGTTGTCTTTTGCGTTACTCTCAATTAGATAGAATTGAGGCACGACGCCTCTCATTAGCAATCATAAGAAACATCGCAAACAGGGAACGCATGGAAATCTTTTTCACCATACTCATCATGACCCTTGTGGTCTCGCTGTCGGGGGTATTTACTCGCGTATTGCCCTTCCAACTTCCTTTACCCCTTATGCAGATCGCCATCGGCGCCTTGCTGGCGTGGCCGACGTTTGGTTTGCATGTGGAATTCGATCCTGAGCTGTTCCTGGTTCTGTTCATCCCGCCGCTGCTCTTTGCCGATGGCTGGAAGACGCCAACGCGTGAGTTTCTCGAGCACGGGCGAGAGATTTTCGGCCTGGCACTGGCGCTGGTGCTGGTCACGGTGGTCGGCATTGGATTTATGATTTACTGGCTGGTGCCGGGGATCCCTCTCATCCCAGCCTTTGCGCTGGCTGCTGTGCTATCGCCAACCGATGCCGTCGCACTTTCCGGCATTGTGGGAGAGGGACGTATACCGAAGAAAATCATGGGTATCCTGCAGGGCGAAGCGTTGATGAACGACGCCTCCGGTCTGGTCTCTCTGAAGTTTGCCGTCGCCGTGGCGATGGGCACAATGGTATTCACTGTTGGTGGCGCAACGCTTGAGTTCTTCAAAGTGGCGATTGGCGGCATCCTGGCTGGTTTTGTCGTCAGTTGGCTGTACGGCCGCTCCCTGCGCTTCCTCAGCCGCTGGGGCGGTGACGAGCCGGCAACGCAAATCGTCCTGCTGTTCCTGCTGCCGTTTGCGTCTTACCTGATTGCGGAACATATCGGCGTTTCCGGTATCCTCGCAGCGGTCGCTGCCGGGATGACGATCACCCGTTCCGGGGTGATGCGCCGCGCGCCGCTGGCGATGCGTTTACGTGCTAACAGTACCTGGGCGATGCTGGAGTTTGTGTTTAACGGCATGGTCTTCTTGCTGTTAGGGCTACAGTTACCGGGAATTCTGGAGTCTTCTTTGGCGGCGGCCGAGGCCGATCCGAATGTTGAAATCTGGATGCTGTTTACCGATGTCGTGCTGATTTACGTGGCGCTAATGCTGGTGCGTTTTGGCTGGCTGTGGACCATGAAAAAGTTCAGTCTGCGCTTCCTGAAGAAAAAACCGATGGAGTTTGGATCCTGGACGACGCGTGAAATCATGATCGCCTCTTTTGCCGGTGTACGCGGGGCCATTACCCTCGCCGGTGTGCTCTCCATTCCACTGTTGTTACCGGATGGTAGCGGCTTCCCGGCGCGATATGAGCTGATCTTCCTTGCCGCAGGCGTGATCCTGTTTTCGCTGTTTGTCGGCGTGGTGATGCTGCCGATTCTGCTACAACATCTGGAAGTGGCAGACCACTCGCAGCAGCAGAAAGAGGAACGTATTGCCCGCGCCGCCACGGCAGAAGTGGCGATTGTCGCGATCCAGAAAATGGAGGAGCGACTGGCCGCGGACACCGAAGAGAACATCGATAACCAGTTGCTCACCGAGGTGAGTTCACGCGTGATTGGTAACCTGCGCCGACGCGCCGACGGGCGCAACGATGTGGAAAGCTCGATGCAGGAAGAAAACCTCGAGCGACGTTTCCGCCTGGCAGCGCTGCGTTCAGAACGCGCGGAGCTTTATCACCTGCGCGCCACGCGTGAAATCAGCAATGAAACGCTGCAAAAACTACTGCACGACCTGGATTTGCTGGAAGCGCTGTTGATTGAGAATCAGTAAACGGTAGTGCCTGATGCGCTACGCTTATCAGGCCAACAAGATCGGCAATAGCGATGTAGGCCGGATAAGGCGCTAGCCGCATCCGGCGAAAGGTGTGCCTGATGCGCTACGCTTATCAGGCCTACAAGACCGGCAATAGTGATGTAGATACTGTTATCGCCTGCAAGCCTTTTCAGGTTCCGCGGTTACGGATAGCAGGCACGACCAGTCACAGCGCCGTCAGGCGCTGTTTTTTCCTGATTCATCTTCCCTTCAGGCTGTTATCACCCCATGTCTCGACGCATCGAACGGCTCACCTGATTTCAGTACACCGTAAGACACATGCGCCAGCTTGCGCATCATTGCGCCTATTATCACTTTCCCTTTTTTACCGTTTCCTGCCAGACGGTCGCGGAACGCCCGCCCCCATTCCGTTTTACTTATTGCCACCATCGCTGGCATGTACAGAGCCCTGCGCAGGGATACATGGCCGC